>NZ_LJSP01000001.1:149743-597298 GCF_001399995.1 Pseudoalteromonas sp. P1-11 | reverse complement strand
GTAATTCTGGGCTGATTGCTTGCCAGTTGCCGTTGACATCAACGGTGGCGGTGAGTGGTGTTTCATCGCCATTACTGTCGGTGATAACAATCGTCACCACCGTGCCTTCTGGCTCAGTTGAAGTACCACTAATAAGTGGAGTACTGTCGTTACCAAGTCCCAGTGCATCCACGGTTACAACCGGGGTAATAGTATCTACATTGCCACTGCTGTTGGCGGTGCTCTCATTGCCGGCGGCATCAGTAATACTGGCCGTTACAGTAAAGTCACCTTGTGCCAGGGCACTTGGCACTTCAATATCCCAATGCCCATCCGTACCAACGGTGGTGGTAATGGTTTGCACAGCGCCATCACTGTCAGTCACGGTGAGTGTTACAGTGCCGCCAATTTCGGTTACTGGTGCCTTGTAATGTCGGGGTTAAGTCATTTACATCACCCACGGTTTGCATGGTTAATGTGGGCGCTTGCGTATCTAAAGTAATTGTATCGGTTACTGTTGTTGTGTTTCCTGCTTCATCAGACACGCTCACTTCGATGGTGTTATCACCTTCATTCAAGTCTGTTTGAGGGGTTACTTCCCAACTTCCATTGGCATCTACTGTGGTTGTTAGTGTATGTTCAACACCGTTTTCATCAGTGATCACTACAGTAATCGTTGTACCTACATCAGCATCACTCGTACCTGAAATAGTCGGTGTTGTATCATTGGTTACAGCATCAAAATCAACGGTTAAACTTGGCCCCGCAGTATCAATATTACCGGTTGCTGTATCTAAAGCACTATTGCCTGCAGCATCAGAAACCTCTGCCTGTACAGTATAATCCCCTGAAGCTAACTCTTGAGAAAGCTCTACACTCCAATTCCCTTGTGCATCCGTTGTCGTATTAAACGAGCGAACAACTCCTTGTGAATCTGTAACAGTCAAGCTTATTACAGTGCCAGATACAACGCCTGTAGTATTACCAGCAATAATTGGTGTTGTATCATTACTGGTTTCTAGATCGTTAATTTGTATGGTTGGCGGCGTAATATCAATTACAGCATCAAGTTCTGCTATGGCTGAACCACCGCCTAAATCAGTTACTGTTGCACTGATTGATACATTTCCCTCAGGTAAATCGGCTGGCGGAGTAACACTCCACTGTCCGTTTGCATCAACAACCGTAGTTAAGGTAATAGTCGCACCTGTAGAGTCTGTGATCTGAACTTCAACAGACGAACCTACTTCTGCATTAAATGTATCACCGCTTATTTGTGGGGTTTGGTCGTTGGTTTCACCAATGACATCTATAGTGATAGTTAACGCACTTGTATCAATAGTACCAGAGGCGCTTGCAGTACCTTCATTGCCAGCGTTATCGCTAACAATAGCATCAACAGTATAGCTACCTTCAGCTAAAGCTACGGGTACTTCAACTGTCCAACTTCCATCTGCAATGACTTGTGCGGTGATTGTTTGCACTGCACCATTTGCGTCCGTTACAGTTAAAGTAACAGTTGAGCCTGTAGGTTCCCCGCTTACCGTACCTGATAGAGTTGGTGTAGTATCACTTATATCACCTAGCGCATTTATTGTCACAACCGGCGCTGTTGTATCAACCTCACCTGTGGTAGTGGCCGTGGTTTCATTACCTGCGTTATCGGTTACCGATACCTCAACGGTAAATTCACCTTCACTTAGCTCATTCGGTACATCCACACTAAAGGTGCCATCAGCTTGCACTTCGGTAGTAATGGTTTGTGGGTTACCCGCTTCATCCGTCACGGTGATCGTAACAACTGTGCCCTCAGGCTCGCCCGTGGCAGACCCTGAAATAGTGGGTGTGGTGTCGTTTGTATCACCCACCGGATCTATTACTACTGTAGGCGCTGCGGTATCTATAACGCCTGTAGTTGTGGCTGAGGCTTCATTTCCAGCTGCATCAGTGGCTGTGGCCGTGATTGTAAACTCCCCCTCAGCAATTGCAGTCGTTGCACCTACTTGCCAAGAACCATCTTCAGCGACAACTGCCGTTAAGGTTTGCGAATCACCATTAGAGTCTGTTACTGATACAGTGATCAAGCTACCTGGCTCTACATCAGTTGTGGTACCACTAAATACAGGTGTTGAATCGTTAGAGTCAGTAAAGTCATTTACACTAATAGTTGGTGCGGTTAAATCTATAGAGCCAGTTTGTGAGTCTTGCGCGCTATTACCAGCACTATCACTTACATTTGCCACCACACTAAACTCACCCTCAGCTAATGTTTGTGGGACATCTATACTCCATGTGCCATCACCATTTATAGCAGTGACAAATTGCTGCTCAGCGCCAGCATTATCAGTCACAATCACTGTAACCACACTACCTGCAGCTAAACCTTGAGTAGAGCCGCTTATAGTAGGCGTTGTATCGTTTGTATCACCAATATTATCTATAGTTACGGTAGGTGCGGTTAAATCTATGGTGCCAGTAACCGTTGCTGTACTGCTATTGCCTGCTTCGTCACTTACACTTGCAGTAACTGTAAAGTCACCTTCGCTAAGCTCATTAAGTATATCGGCGCTATAGCTTCCATCGGCATTAGTAATCGCTGTAATAGTTTGTTGATTACCGTCACTATCGGTTATTAATAAGGTAACCTCAGTACCTTGAGGTACATCTACTACGCTACCTGTCACACTCGGTGTTGTATCGTTTGTATCTGTAATTGGGTTAATAGTAATCGCAGGATCAGTTAGATCAATTTCCCCTACTTCAGTAGCAGAGGCAGTATTGCCAGCAGCATCGGTTACTGTTGCAACAACCGTAAATTGACCCTCTACCAACTCATCGGTTGCTTCGATTGACCACGACCCATCAGCATTTGTGGTTACTTGCACAGTTTCTGTTGCGCCATCGCTGCCTGTAAAGGTAACAGTAACAACCGCACCTGCGTCAACATCTTGCGTAGTACCACTAATTGTTGGAGTGGTATCATTAGTATCAATAATAAAATTAATACTTACGGTTAAATCTACATTACCGACCGTACTTGCTTGTGCCTCATTGCCTGCATCGTCTATAACGGCTGCAACTACGGTAAAATCCCCTTCAGGCAGAGGCTCTGTAACTTGAGCGCTCCAAGAACCATCTTCTTGCGTGACCGCTAAAAGATTAAAAGTACTGCCATCACTTGCGGTAATCGTTAGGGTTATAGTGGTACCAGCAGGCACGTTACCGGTATTACCACTTAAAAATGGCGTGGTATCGTTTGTATCTGCAATAGAGTCAATTTGAATAGAAATAGGGGCAAATGTAACTTCACCACTTGTTTGCGCGGATGCTTCGTTACCCGCAGGGTCACTCACTGTCGCGGTAACACTAAACTCTCCACCAGGGATAGCGTTGGGCGATTCAACACTCCACGTGCCATCAGCCTCAAGTGTCGTTGTTAAGGTTTGTATATTACCGTCGCTATCGGTTACTAAAACAGTAATTACAGAGCCTTCAGGTGCCCCTTCAACACGGCCTACAAAAGTAGGGGTTGTGTCATTAGTGTCTGCAATGGCCGTAACCGTTATTTCAGGGCTAGTTAAATCAACTAACCCTTGCTCTATAGCTTGTGCTTCATTACCTGCAGTGTCGGTCACAGTTGCATTAACTTCAAACTCACCTTGTGCTAAAGGGGTAGAAACACTTACAGACCAGCTGCCATCATCATTTGTTTGCGTTAACAGCGTTTGAACTTGCCCATTAATATCGGTAATAACCACGGTAATTACCGAGCCTGCTGCCACATCTTGCGCAAAGCCAGTAATAACAGGGGTTGTATCTTGCGTATCGGCAATCGCATTAATTTCTACAATTGGCGCCGTTAAGTCAATAACTCCAGCATCACTTGCAAGTGCTTGGTTGCCTACGCTATCACTCACCTGCGCATCAACAGTAAAATCACCTTCTGGTAGTGCCACACCCACATCAACAGCCCAACTACCATCTTCACCGGTAATGGCTGTTAAAAGCTGCACTTCGCCTGCACTGTCGGTTACTGTGATTGTTACTTCAGTACCTTGTGGCACACCGGTTGTAGTACCAGTTAATGGTGGCGTAGCATTATTAGTTTCACCCGCTACTGTAACTGTAATTTCTGGAGCGGTTAAATCAATACTCGCAACAGCTTGGTCAATTGCTTGATTACCAGCGGCATCAACTGCTACTGCGTTAACATTAAACTCCCCTTCTGCTAAAGGCGATGTAGTGGTAATACTCCAATTACCTTGCGCATCAACTTGTGTAACAATTGTTTGTTGTGTGCCTGTGCTATCGGTAAGAGTTACAGAGACGTTGTCGCCAGTATTCAAACCCGCTACCGACCCCGTAACCGTTACTGTCTGAGATGCAGAGTCTGCAACTGGGTCAATATTAATTACTGGCGCGGTGGTGTCTATTTCAATAGAAATAGCATCGTTAAACGCATTACCATCTGGGTCGGTGGCTTCTACAACTACGCTCACGGGTCCATCGGCTATCGGGTTAGGCAATGTAATTTCAAACGTGCCATCTGGGCCAATAACCGCGCTTACTACTTGAGAGTTACCATTTTCATCTGTCACAGTAATATTTACTGTTTCACCCACTAAGTTTTCACTTGTTCCACTAATTGTTGGCTGAGATGAATTAGTTAAACCTACTTCATTTAATGATATAGACGCAGTGCCATCATCAGGAACTACCCCATCAGAGGTATCGCGAATATTTAGCGCCTCTGTAGAATCAGGATCAAAGCTTGAATCAAATGCAACGCTATTAGGGTTAACCCCCTCCGCAATACGTGTAAGCTGAACAAATGAGCTTCCTCCACCAGAGCCCGCACCACCAGCACCACCGGCGGCCGTTGCTTCTAAATTATCTAAAATATCACCATCGCCCTCTAAGGCATCTAAAAAGTCAGTAACATCAGAATTAGCCGCCGTTTGGCCATCGTTATTATCAGTTTGTTCTAAGCTTGCAATGGCCGCATCTAGACTTTCGTCAAACACGGTGGTTTCGCTGCTATCGCGGGTTTCTTGTGCTAATAAATCAGGGGTGATCTTTACGTTTTGATTAGCAGGAATCGACAGTGTTTCTCCTTGCACATCAATTGTTAGCGATGAATTATCGGCGGTAACCACTAAATCGCCCACAGTAATAGTATCGCCCACTTCAAGTGGCTTAATTGTGCCATCTTCTAAAACAACACCAGCAGACCCTTTTAAGTCTATTACTAATAATTGATTAGATTCCATTTTACTTACCTCAAACATAAGAATTAAAACTACTAATTAAAATGTAGAACAGCAAAACGCATTAGATACTGTACTCAAGTACAGTTTTTAAAAAAACATTAAAAATAAAAAAGTGGTAGATAATAAATTTTATGCTAGCCAAAACGATTATTTGCGAAAAATGAATTTATTGACTAAACCATAGGGTAGGTATTGATAGCCCAAGTAACCCCTAAGAGGAAGAAATGATTACAAAAAATACTTTACTAAAGCAAAAAGGAAAGCTGCTTATAGGTTTAACGCTAAGTGCGCTTGGCGCAACTAACGTGGTAAAAGCCGATGACAGCTCTGTGGCACCGCTTACATACGTCACCAGTAAAGCAATTGAAAATAATCCAGAGGTACAACAAGCATGGCATACATTTAAATCCTCAATTTATGGCGTAGATGCAGCCCGCTCAGGCTACTTACCTAGCGTTAATGTATCTGCCAGCGCAGGTTATGAGCGCCGAAACTACGGTATAGAAGACGAATACAACCGCAACACTGCAGAGCTTAGTGTTACTCAAATGCTTTACGACGGGTTCAGAACATCTAACACCGTTGAAAGGTTTGAGCGTATTCAGCTCATTCGGTATTTTGAATTACTCTCACAAACAGAGCAAACTGCATTAGATGCATCTATTGCATTTTTAGATGTGCAAAAATTTAAAGAACTTGTGACACTCGCTGAAGAAAACCTGCAAGAACACGAGTCTGTATACCAACAAATTGAACAAAGTGTAGGAGCCGGTGTTGCCCGAGCAGCAGATCTAGAGCAAATTAGCGGGCGCTTATCGCTAGCGCAATCTAATGTGCTAACCGAGTACGCTAACCTGCACGATGTAACCGCGCGTTATTTAAGAGTTGTTGGCGAGCTACCCGTTAATGATATAAAACAAGCCAAATTAGATGAGCAAAACGTGCCCATTTCTATTAACCAAGCGCTTGATATAGCCTATAAAAACAGCCCTGCTTTTTACGCATCGCTTTATAATATAGAGGCGCAAGAAGCCAATGCTCAGGCACAAAAGGCAGCGTTTCATCCAAACGTAGACTTATCTGCCCGTTACGGCACACAAGACAGAGACGAGCTAGGTTTAAATGAAACAAGAACCGAAGCACGGGTAGGTATAGACATAACCTATAACCTGTACAACGGGGGCCTAGATAGCGCCAACCTTGAACAAGCATACCAAGATGTAAATATTGCCAAGTATCAACGCGATCAAGCTTGTGTTGATATTCGTCAAAGCCTACAAATTGCCTATCATAATGTGAACAATATAGAGCAAAAGCTACCCACGCTTGAAAGCTATAAAAACTCGTCAAACAGAGTAAAAATAGCCTACCGAGACCAATTTGATATTGGCCAACGCACCTTGCTTGATGTACTTGACGCTGAAAACGAAGCATTTCAATCTAACCGCTCGTACATTGTTGCTCAATACGATAGACAAACAGCCATTTTAACTATGCTTAACGAAATGGGTAAACTATTGCCAGCTCTAAATGTTATGTCTGACAAGTACCCAACATTAACAGAGTTAACAGATGACCCAATCGTGCATAACGCACAAAGTATATGCCCAAGTTACGATGTAGCTGCCACCTTTAAGCGCAAAGCTTTTTTACAAAAAAAAGCCAAGCAAGATAACGCCTACATGAGCGTTACAGCTATGCCTAGGTATTTAGAAATGCCACCAGAAACCCCTAGCGCATCGAGTTTTGCAGATGACGATAACGACGGCGTACCTAACGAGCAAGACACCTGCCCAAGCACGCCAGCGGGAACAAATGTAGACCTGTCTGGGTGTACTTTGTATGACCAAGCGACCGACTCAGTTGAAATAGGCATTCCCTTTTCAGCCGACTCAAGCCAAGTGCGCCCAGAGTACTTGCAAGAGGTAGAAAAGCTCGCGGAGTTTTTAAAAAATAACCCTGACAAAAAGGTAGAGATCCAAGGTCACGCCTCATTAGATGGCGATAGAAAATACAACCGCAAACTTTCAGAGCAACGCGCCTTTGCCGTAGCACAATTACTTATTGAGCAATTTGGTATAGCGCCTAATCGTGTTCAATCATTTGGTTATGGTATTGATCAGCCACGCGTTAATGAAATTTCGGTACGTGCTAATGCGGCAAACCGCCGTATTGAGGCGGTTATTACCGATAGTTAAGAGGTGCTTAAAACAAATAAATTTAAAATGTTTTACATAACATTGGATGGTATATGGAATTAAATGATGTACTTGATCATGGCGGCGCACTGGTAGATTGCCTTGCAGTATTGTGCCGTTTTCATGATAAAGATTTTTCAAGGGAGGCCTTATTAAATGGCCTCCCACTAACAGATGGAAACTTAACGCCTTCAGGTTTTGCACGTGCTGCAAAACGTGTGGGCTTTAAATCAAAAGTTGTAAATAAGCCTCTTAATCAAATTAATACTGCTTTATTACCCGCTATTATTATTTTAAATAATAACCAAGCGTGCGTGGTAACCGCTATTGATAACCAAAAACAAACAGCGCAAGTTACTTACCCCGAGCTAACTGAGTCTGTTGTAGAAGAAGACCTAGAACAGTTAATTGAAAAATCAACAGGTTTAATTATTTATGCTCATCCAGAGTTTATGTTTGATGAGCGCTCCCCGGTGCTTGAAAAGCTCTCTAAAGACGGCTGGTTTTGGGGCGTAATAAAAGAATGCCGCGCACTGTACAAAGACGTCATAATTTCCGCCATTGCATTAGGCGTTTTGTCTGTTGCCATGCCTTTATTTGTAATGAATGTATATGACCGCGTAGTTCCTAATCATGCAACAGAAACCCTCTGGGTTTTAGCCATCGGTATTTTAATGGCACTGACCGCCGACTTTGTACTGCGCTTAGTACGCAGCTACTTTGTAGAGCTTGCGGCAAGTCGTATAGATGTAAAAGTGTCTGCGGTTATTATGGAGCGCGTACTTGGTATGAAGCTTAAAAATAGGCCCTCATCAGCGGGGTCATTTGCGAGTAACATACAATCGTTTGAAGCCGTACGTAACTTTTTTAGTTCAATAACCTTGGTTGCGCTGGTTGATTTACCCTTTGTTGCTATATACCTAATTGTTATTGCAATAATAGGTGTACCGCTAAGCCTACCCATTATCGCAGGTGCCCTAATACTTTTAAGTTATGGCATAGCAGCCCACAGAAAACTTGAAGCGCTGTCAGAGCAAACCATGAAAGCAAGCTCAATGCGCAACTCCATACTTGTAGAAAGCTTAACCAACATTGAAGATGTAAAAAGTTTTCACAGCGAATGCAAAACCCAATCAACATGGGAAAAATCAACTATTTATATTGCTCAGGTTAATGCGCAAAGTCGCTTAATCTCAAGCTCAATCTCTAATAGCGCAGCGTGGATACAACAATGTGTTGGCGTGATCATTATGATCATCGGTGTTCATTTAGTTATTGAAGGCGAGCTCACGCAAGGGGGATTAATAGCCGCTTACTTACTTTCATCACGGGCAATGGGGCCGCTTGGGCAATGCGCCGCCGTACTTGCGCAATATCATCATGCTGCAATTGCTATGCAATCGCTTAACGAAATAATGGAGAAAGACGTTGAGCGCCCGCCAAATAAACATTGGTTAAGCCACCCCGTATTAAACGGCGAAATAGAATTTAAAGACGTATGCTTTAAGTATGAAGACGACGCGGCCGATGCGCTTAGTAATATTAGTTTTAAAATAAAAGCGGGCGAAAAAGTGGCTATTTTGGGGCGCAATGGTTCGGGTAAAAGCACCCTCGAAAAACTTATTTTAGGCCTTTACGACCCAACCGCAGGCTCCGTAATGGTCGATAACAACAATATACAACAAATAGACCCCGCAGAACTTCGTCATAACATAGGGTACGTACCCCAAAATATAGCGTTGTTTTTTGGTAGTTTAAAAGACAACCTCACTATTAGCGCATGGCATGCTAAAGATGAGCAAATAATTAGCGCATGCGAAAAAAGCCAGTTATTCGAGTTAATAAACTCTCACCCCGATGGGTTTGACCTACAAGTTGGTGAGCAAGGTCGCTTGCTATCTGGCGGCCAAAAACAAGCAATAGGTATCGCGCGTGCATTAATAAACGACCCTCCTATTATGCTGTTAGATGAGCCTACCTCATCGCTTGATCACAATAGTGAAAATAAAATTATTCAAAATTTAAAAACCGCCACCCAAGACAAAACCTTAATTGTAGTTACTCACCGCTCGTCTTTACTTTCGTTGGTCGATCGCATCATCGTGCTCGATAACGGAAAAATAGTTGCCGATGGGCCTAAACAAAAAGTAATTGCCGCACTGAATAACCAAACAGTGGAGCAAGCATCATGAGTGACAATAAAAAGCCACTAGAGCAGCGCTCTTTTGAATCGGTAAGTAAAGCAATAGAAGCACGTAAAAAAGGTAAGCCTTCAATCTTTAATCGCTTATTTAAAGGCTGGCTTTCGCCTCCTGAATCACAAGATTGGGTAGTCGATGCGCAGTGGGAAAAAATGCAGCAAGAGCCTGCCAGCGCACGTTTTTTGTTATACCTCATTTGTATTGCATTTATTTTACTTACAATTTGGGCAGGCTTTGCGCCACTCGATGAGGTAGCCCGTGGTGAAGGACGCGTTATCCCATCAAATAAATTACAGTTAGTGCAATCTTATGATGGCGGTATGGTAGAAAAAATAAACATTCGAGAAGGGCAAATTGTTGAAGAAGGTGACGTATTAATAAAAATCGACCCTACTCGGTTTATTTCAAGCTTTAGAGAAAACCAATCTAAAGTGCAATCACTCACTGCAAAAGTAGCCAGGTTACAAGCCCTTACCAGAAAAGAAGATCTCGTTTTTCCTGATGAGCTTGTTAAGCAAGTACCCGAGGCGGTCGCTCATGAGCGCTCAATATATTTAAGTAATCGCCAAGAATTAGAGCAGCAAGTGGCAATTCATAAACGCCAGCTAGAGCAACGCAGACAAGATCACATTGAAGCAAAAGCCGCTTTGCAACAACACACTAGCGCTCTAAGGCTAAGTAATCGTGAGCTGCAAGTAACACGCCCACTGTTAAGAACCGGTGCTGTATCTGATATAGACATCATTAGGTTAGAACGTGAAATAGTTGATTTAAACGGCGAAATAAACCGTACTAAAGCAGTAATTAACCGGAGTTTATCGGCTATCAACGAAGCTAAAAACAAAGTAACAGAAGTCGAACTTGCGATGATCAACCGCTGGAACAACGAGCTTTCGGAGGCATTGCTGCGTTTAGAGTCGATAAAAGAAACCGAATCAGGGCTTGCCGACAAAGTGGCCCAAACTGAGATCAAATCACCGGTTAAAGGCACGGTACAACGTTTATTGGTTAATACCGTAGGCGGCATTTTACAACCCGGCAGTGACGTTTTAGAAATAGTCCCTTTAGACGATCAACTTATTGTTGAGGCAAAAATACCGCCGAAAGATATTGCCTTTTTACGCCCAGGGCAGCCCGCCATGATTAAATTTAGCGCCTATGATTTTGCGGTATACGGCGGACTAGAAGCCGAGGTACTGCATATAAGTGCAGATACAATTACCGACGACAGAGAAAATACTTTTTATTTAGTGCAATTAAAAACCACTAAAAATAACTTTTCAGAAGAGTTGACTATAATTCCAGGAATGACCACACAAGTGGATATTATTACTGGTAAAAAAACCGTCTTGGAATATTTACTTAAACCCGTACTCAGAGCTACATCGCAAGCAATGACAGAACGCTAAACTGAATTTATTGGAGTAAATTAATGCGTCAAAGTATATTTATTACACAACCCGAACTTGAATCGAGCCACTGGCGAAGTGCGTTTGCAGGTTGTGTAATATGCACCAAAGAACCAAAACAAATTAATGCATCAAGTATTATATGGGTTCTGGCGGGCACTTCGGGATGGCTTGAACTGGTAAAAAAATATGCCCAAAAACGCTTGCCAGTTATTGTAATGACCACAAATCTAGAAATAGAGGAACTTAGAGCAGCCCTGCAAGCGGGCGCAAGAGGCTATGTAGAAGCACTTGCATCTAAAGTAATATTACAACAGGTACTTGAGACTATTTGCTCAGGCGGCCTGTGGTTACCTGGGCAGCTACTATCTAATATTGTTGGGGCACTAAGTCAGCAGCAAATAAATTACACCCAAGCCTGCGATATTCAAAGCTTAACTAAACGCGAACGCCAAGTTGTTGATATAGTTATAACAGGGGCAACCAATAAACAAGCCGCTGAGTCACTAAATATTACAGAGCGGACAATTAAAGAGCACATGAGCTCAATTTTCACTAAGTTAAAAGTGCGCGACCGTATACAACTTATGTTAGCAGTTAAAGGTAACTAGCTTAAGCTGAAATAATAAAACCTTCGCCAGTTATAGTTAACCTAATAAACAAAGGCTTATAGGTTAAATACTTAATTGCATTTACCTATTCACCGCCATTATTAAACCACTCCCCTTTAATTAAAGAGTCGCTTTACGACTCTTTAATAACTCCATCAAAGCCAAGATTAACCAGTGTATCTATATCGTCTTGGCTTGTTACGCCCTGTGCGACCACTTTAATACCAATGGAATGCGCTAATGTGCAAACACCGCGTAAGAAGGTTTGATTGTCTTGGCTGTAACTAATGTTATGCGCGTAAATGCTGTCTATTTTAAGCATTTCTAAGCCAAATTCTTGAATGTTCTTAATCTTAGTAAATTCAGGTCCCACACGTTTAAGTGCCACTTTAGCGCCCATACAACGCACCTGCTCACAAAATTCCTTAAATATATCCTTTTCGTTTACGACAATGTTTTCGCGTATATCAAAACAGATATTTTTTGCCAAATCAGGAAAGGCAGATACATAGGTTAATACCGAGGCAAGCGCGGTATCATCCATTAATGTTTGCGCCGAAAGCTCTACAGCAATCAATTCATTTGGCGGCGCTTCACCGTACTGTTTAACAATTTGCTTGATTAAACTCCAATCCAAACGTGCTAATAGGTTTAAGCGATTAGCCCATTGATAGTAGTAGCTTGATTTATAATGTTGGCCGCCAAATTCTAAACTTAAACTAAGCTGGTGCTGTAACAAGGTGTCGTTAAAACCCATAACCTCTAAACAATTTAACTGTATAGTTTTTTGCTCAAGTGCATCCTCAATAGCCTTTTGCCAGCCAGTAGAGTCATCAAAAATTTCACTCTTTTGTTTATTATCAATGACTTTTGCTTGCACCCCAGGTTTGTTACCTGCTGTTTTTAATAAACCATCTACACGGCGTAATAAATCAAAGCGGGTGTCGTTTTTCTCTATGTAGGTACAACTGTGTACTATGGCCAAATCAATATTTTTGTATTCATCAACAATCGATTTATGCAATGCGGTTATTTGCTCGCTAAGCGCTTGAATATCATCAGTATCGCTAAACAACACAGTAAAGTCGGTATGTGATATACGCGCAATATAGTTTTCTGAAAAGTGCGCCTGATTCGACTCTAAAAACTGTGTTAACACCTGAGAAAAACGGCGTAAAAAGTTAACCATTTCTACACGGCTAATCGATTCACTTATTTTATCTAAATTAACCACCCTAAATAAAAACAAAGCACCATGGGCATGATCTTTCACTTTTTGTAAATGAGCCTCTAATGTGGCACTAAAATACTCTCGATTGGCAAGCCCTGTTAGCTCATCGTGCTGGGCTTTAAAACGCAACTCCTCTAAGCGTTTATTATCTTCTTTTATAATGCGACTAAACCGTGTCGATAATAAATTCATCGACTGCACAAGGCGTGCAAACTCAAAGGTTTTTGGCACTTTTGATTTAATAAAGCGCTTATCGCCAAAGGCGTTAGCTTGGTACACCACATCATCAAGTGGCGTTAAAATTCTACGTAATAAATACGCACTTATGGCACAGGCAAAAAAGGCCACCACTAAAAAGCTAAAAAACAGTTTAAGGGCGCTTTCCCACAATGCTTGCTCAGCATATTGGCTGTGGCTTTCAACAAATAAAGTGCCAAATTGCTGCCAACCGTTGTTAACCTGCCCTACACCTGGCTGTACATTAAGCCCATATACCGCTCTAAACCAAGCTGGTGCGGTATTTTCTAACGTGTCGGTAAATACGCGCTTTACAATAACCTCACCATTTGGGTCTTGCAATTCTATGCGTTTGTAGTGACCGGTATCAAAAGTGGCCGATACTAACAGCTCAAGCTCTACAGGGTCTTTTTCAAGCTGACTAATCATCAGCGCCAAAGAGCTAGCATTATCAACATTTTTTAAATACAGCTGCGTAGAAAAATAGTTTCTAGCAGAGTTAGTACTTATTAACACGCTACTTATAAAGCCAACAAAAATCACCACCAGCAAGGTGATCCACAGCTCTTGTCTAAGAGTGATTTTTCTTTTTTTGAAAAACTTAAATAAGGAAAATGACGCCATTACCACATAACCCCTTCTTGTGATGTCTGCTCCAAAATTTTACGCCAACGCGATAGCCTTGCTGTCGGGCTGGCTACACTTTTAGTCGAGTTATTTGCCCATAAACCTTGGCTGTTAAAACTAAATACCGGGCTTAAATCAACGCGTTTTGCTGCAGGTAACACTTTTGTTATTAAACTATCTAAAATAAGCGGCTGAGCATTAGGCGTAGCAAAGTAGCCTAATACCATGTGTGCTTGTGTTTTGTTTGTACCAGCAAGCTTAGCTTTTACATATATAAGCCTAAGCTTGTCGTCGCTTACGCCTAAGGCGCGTAAACTAATGTATTTAGCAATGGCATAATCTTCACAATCACCTAAACCACGGCCAAGGGTTTCTAATGGCGTAGCCCAATAGTCGTTTTGCTTCCAAAGCTGTATATCGGTTTGGTATCGAAGATTGCGTGCAAAAAAGTCGTTAACAATTAAAATTTGTTGTTGTTCTGGTTTATTTTGGGTGCGCACCAGCATAGTTTGCCAATTACGCGCTACAGTGACTCGCGCAGGGCCATATTTTTGCCCCATTAATTCTATAAAGGTATTAAATTGAATAGTTAAACGGCTCGCAAACACGCCGCTTGAAAGTAAAAAAAATAGCAGTAAATAGCGCAAATTGCTTTTGCACCAAAAAAATAGCTTATTTGAGGAAAGAGTGGGCCTAAGTGTCATTCATAGCCCAAAAAAAGAAAAATTAAAAACATATACCAAACGCTACACTACTTGTTCAAATATTATTCGTAACAACAGCATAGCACTCAATATAAAAGGATGAGATATTTTGTATGTGTTTTTTTACTAGATTTAAATTTTAACTCGGTCATTTCAACTTTGCTTAATACATTAACTAACGTATTGAATCATCGTTGTATTTAAAGCTGATTTATCAAACCCTAGATTTACAGAAAAACGCTCCCGTAAGTAGCAAAGTAATGTATTGCTGTACGAGTATATTCCACGCGTTTAACACTAAAACCAGCTGCTAAAATAGCAGCTTAATCTAGCTTTACTATTTAAAGTACTGGCCAGTTACTTAGTAGTAGGTCACTTTTTTAACTTCACGCGGCTTAATTTCACCTATGTATAAGTCGTGCACGCGCTTCATGTTTAGCTCAAGCTCGGTAACGTATACATCGTCAACTGAGTAAGTTTTAATAATTTGCGCACCTTTAATTATGCCCTGCACTTTACTTTCCATGTAATCGTTTTGAGCAATAGCACCTGCTACAGACGTGCCCGCTGTAATTTTTTGCCCATAAACTTGCTCTGTCAGTTCACGGTACGCCTCAAGCTTAGAGGCCTTAATTGCCATTAATTGCTTTTGTGATTTATTAGCCCCTTGCTGCAAGCTAATAGGTGCATAACCAACCGCTTTAAGTATGGGATAATTATTTGGCTCTACATATTTGTACTCAACATGTTTATCAAACACGTTGCTGCAACCGGCAAGGCTAAGGCTTGCTAAAGTAAGTAATATAATTGCACGCATTTATTTGCACCCTTTAAACTAATTGCGCAAATAAATGCAGGTTTAATGCCATTTGTTATAAAGTCCTCATATTGGTGCAGTCCTTGCTTAGCTAAAGCGTAATTAACTAATTTTATGTGGAGTACCAGTATGAACACGTTTTTATCATCACTATTTGCAGGTGTCACTAGCGCTGCATTATTAACGTTTTCTGCCAGTACTTACGCACAATGGTTTGAATCTACCGGCCATGCACAAATACAAAATGGCGACATAAGCAGCGCTAAATCGGCCGCGATTAAAGATGCGATTACACAAGCATTAGTGTTTTCTGGCGCCCGGGTTAGCTCGGTACAAACCTTGGTAGATGGCGTGCTAACGCAAGATCAGCTAAAAATTAGTAGCCACGGCGAAATACAAAAAATAGAGCTGGTGAGCGAGCAACGCCAAAATCAACAATTTGCCATTACGCTTAGGCTTGATGTATTTGCCCAAACAGAGCAATGCCCACAAAGTAGCTTTAATAAATTTGTTGCTGTAACCCAAAGCCAGCTTGTTCATCGTGAACATGCATTAATGGGTCAAATATTTGACGTAAATAAAGCCATTAGTAAAAAGTTATTTAGCGCTTTGCAAAGCACAAAAATGAGCGCCCTGCCCGTTGCTTACTACAATAAAGCAATTAATGTAGACAATTACTTTAATCAGCAGCACGACTACTCAAATACACAACTAGAAGAGCTTTCAGCCAGAAGCAACGCGCAATATGTTTTATTAAGTCAAATAACCAATTTAGCGCCAAGCGATAAACTCAACAGCGACTACGCCTTTTGGCAAGACGAAACCTACCAGCGCAGCTACGCTATTGAGTTTATGTTGTTTGATGGCACCACGTACGAACAATTATGGCAAAACAGCTATCATACCCAAGCTGTATGGCCATTTGAAAAAACAGCCATAGTTGATGTAAATAGTGATAGGTTTTGGCAATCACCTTTTGGGCAAAGTATTAGCGATATAAATCAAACGGTCAGTTACGATATACAAGCGGCTATGGCGTGTTTTCCTACTAAAGGAAAAATAATGCACATGGAAAACAATAAATTGGTGATAAACCTAGGCAAAGATCATGGCCTTAAAAAAGGCCAACTATTAAGCATTGCGCACCATAACTACTTAACCGATGCACAAGGCAATACTATGCCGCATACCATTACCACGCTTAACACCATTGTGGTTGAGCAACTTTATAAACAAAGCGCCATTGCTGTAAGCCTTAACGACAAGCCTTTGCCTGGGGTACAAATAAACGATGTAGTAGAAGTTGCAAGCCAAGAACGCTAAATAAGCGCCCGCTTTAAATTTGGGTGCTCTACCAACCACTGGGCTAATTGCTCAACGCCCGCCAAACGCGGGTAGTGTTTTCTGCAAGCAAGTACCACATTACGTTGCTGATTAGGAAAAATAGCTAAATAATCAATCCCTACACGCTGTGTACACGCAAGCTTGGGCACAAATGTCACCCCGTCATCTATCGCCACCAGCGCCAATAAAGTCTCTAAACTATTGCCCTGATATTGGTTTGATACATCCACTCCCGCAGCAAAACAAAACTTTTGGGCTTGATCTTTAAAGCAATGACCATCACTTAACATTAATAGGCTACAACTTTGTAAATCGCTTAGCGCTACTTTTTTACGCTTAGATAACGGATTATCGGTTGAAACAGCAACCATAAAGTCTTCTTTGTACACGTTAACCGTATGGTAGTTTTTAAGCTCGGGAACATCGGCCAAAATTGCAAAGTCGAGCTCGCCGTTATCAAGCGCCTCTAGCATAGTCGCTGTTTGCATTTCTATAAACGAAAAGTGGCTCTCGCTAAACGCCGCTTTCATAGAGGTCAGTAAAGCGCTGAGTAAGTACGGCGCAATAGTAGGAATAATACCAATCCTTAGCTTACCTTGTAGCGGCCCGTTTGAAGTAGCCGCCAGCTCTTTTAAGATTTCTGTTTGCTCTAAAATAACGTTTATTTGTGTCAACAAACGTTCACCTTGCGCTGTTAATGTAACTTGCTTAGTTGAGCGGTCAAATAAAACAGCATTAAGCTCTTGCTCAAGCTTTTTTACTTGCCCACTTAGTGTAGGCTGGCTAACAAAACAGGCATCGGCCGCTTTGCGAAAATGCTTGTGGTGCGCTATTGCTTTTACATACTCTAAATCTTTTAAGTTCAAATTCATCTCCACCTGATAGGCTATACCTATTAGTTTAATACAAACAAACGATTGGAACTATATTTAAATTCTCGCCATAATGGCTCCAACAAATCAAGAGGAACAAACTATGTTAAAGAATATTGAAGGTCAAACAATCCCAAACGTTACATTTGCAACACGTCAAAACGACGAATGGAAATCAGTAACCACAGACGAAATTTTTACAGGCAGAACCGTTGTTGTGTTTTCACTACCGGGCGCATTTACACCAACCTGTTCATCAACTCACTTACCACGCTACAACGAGTTAGCCGGTGTACTTAAGCAAAATGGCGTTGATGAAATTGTATGTGTATCAGTAAACGATACATTTGTAATGAACGCATGGGCAGAGCATCAAGAAGCGCAAAACATCACATTATTACCTGATGGCAACGGCGAATTTACTGACGGCATGGGCATGTTAGTAGATAAAAACGATTTAGGCTTTGGTAAGCGCAGCTGGAGATACTCTATGCTAGTTAAAGATGGCGTTATCGACAAAATGTTCATCGAACCAGATTTACCAGGCGACCCGTTTGAAGTTTCTGATGCAGACACAATGCTTGACTACATCAACCCAAAACAAACTAAGCCAGAGCCAGTAACCGTATTTACTAAGCCTGGTTGCCCTTTCTGTAAAAAAGCAAAAGAGCTACTAACAGAAAAAGGCTACGCATTTGAAGAAGTTGTTATGGGTGCAGGCGCTACATTAACAAGCCTTAAAGCAATTTCTGGCCGTGACACTGTTCCACAAATATTTATTGGTGGACAACACATTGGCGGCTCAGACGATTTAGAAAAATACTTTGCTTAATTAAGTAAAAAAATAGCAGGGGCGTACGCGCCCCTCTATATCAATCTCATCGCACAGATTGAAAATAATAAAGGATACCACTATGAAAGAATTACAAACCGATGTTGTTGTTATAGGTGCAGGTACTGCAGGCTTAAGCGCATACCGTAACGCAAAACAATTCACCCCTAACGTTTTAATGATTGAATCAGGCCCGTACGGTACTACCTGTGCACGCGTTGGTTGTATGCCAAGTAAATTACTTATTGCCGCAGCCGAAGCCGCGCATTCAATTGAAATGGCACCTGCATTTGGTGTACATAGCTCAAAGCCACGAATAGACGGCAAAGCAGTTATGGCACGTGTTAAAAGCGAACGAGATCGCTTTGCAGGATTCGTAGTAGAAGCCGTAGACGACATTCCTGATGAAGATAAAATTCGTGGCTACGCTAAGTTTTTAGACGCCAACCGCGTACAAATTGACGATGACATCATTATTACTGCTAAACGCTTTGTAATTGCCACCGGTTCGCGCCCATCATACCCAGGCGTGTTTAATAACTTTGGTGACAAACTTATTATAAACGACGATGTATTTAACTGGGACGACCTACCAGAGTCAGTGGCTGTATTTGGCCCAGGCGTAATAGGCCTAGAAATTGGCCAAGCACTTAGTCGCTTAGGCGTAAACGTAAAATTATTTGGTGTTGGCGGCGCAATTGGCCCACTTACCGACCCAGTAATTAAAGACTATGCAAACACTGTTTTTGCTGAAGAATTTTTTGTAGATACCGACTCAAACGTATCTGACATGATGCAAGTTGGCGATAAAGCTCAGCTTACTTACACCGATAAAGACGGTGCTAAACACACCGAGCAATTTGACTACGTACTTGCAGCCACAGGCCGAGTACCCAACGTAGACAAGCTAGGTTTAGAGAATACCGGCATAGAGCTTGATGAGCGCGGTGTGCCACACGCCGACCCGCACACAATGCAATGTGGTAACTCAAATATATTTATAGCGGGCGATGCCAGCAATATGATCCCCCTGCTACACGAAGCATCTGATCAAGGCACCATTGCCGGTCAAAATGCTGGGCGCTTCCCCGATGTACGCATTGGCCTTCGCCGCGCAAAAATTGCCGCAGTGTTTAGTGACCCACAAATAGCAATGGTAGGCGACAGCTACAAACAAATTACAGACCGCCTAGGTGAATGTGGTTGCTTTGAAGTAGGCGAAGTGAGCTTTGAAAACCAAGGCCGCAGCCGAGTAATGCTTAAAAATAAAGGCCACATGCGCGTTTACGCAGAGCAAGGCACAGGCTTATTTTTAGGTGCAGAATTTATTGGCCCACAAGCCGAACACCTTGCTCATTTATTAGCATGGGCTGTGCAAAACAAAATGACAGTACCAGAAATGCTGGATATGCCATTTTACCACCCAGTAATTGAAGAAGGTTTACGCACTGCCCTACGCGATTTAAATGCCAGACTTAAATTTGGCCCAGATATTATTAACAGCTGTATGGAATGCGGACCAGGCGCTTAACTTTTATACAGTAATAAAACAAATACATACTTGCTAACAAAAAGCCAAAACAGTCGTTTTGGCTTTTTTATGCGCTTTTTTAACGCTAATACCCATTGTATTAAATTATGAGGTATTTATAGCAACAGATAAACAGAGTACATACAAAGGCATAATTTTCGATAGGCAACTGCTCTACTTTAAAATTTATAACGCCGTTTACGCTTTATTTAGCACGCCAGAATGACTAAATTTTTAATTCGATTGCTATAACCTCTCAAAAATTATTTTAGCTGTTACACTTATTTGATTACTCAATCACAACAAGATGGAAAAGCTATGCCCAATAATAAATTTAGACTAGTCACCCGCAGCGATTTCGACGGCTTAGTATGTGCCGTACTGCTCAAAGACTTAGACCTAATTGATGACATTTTATTTGTACACCCAAAAGACATGCAAGATGGCAAAATAGACATAACTGCAAACGACATTACCACTAACCTACCCTACGTTGCTGGCTGTCATATTGCATTTGACCATCACTTAAGCGAAACCGTACGTAACGCAAGCGATATTAAAAACCACGTAATTGACCCTAAAGCCCCTTCTGCTGCACGCGTTGTTTATGATTATTATGGCGGCGCAGAAAAATTTCCAAACATCAGCACAGACATGATGGAAGCCGTAGATAAAGGCGATGCAGCGCAGTTTTCAAAAGACGAAATACTCAACCCAACAGACTGGGTATTAATGAACTTTATCATGGATGCACGCACAGGCCTTGGCCGATTCCGCGAGTTTAAAATTTCAAACTACCAATTAATGATGAAGCTAATTGATGCCTGTAAAGATCAAAGCATTGAAGATATTTTAAAAATGGAAGACGTAGCCGAACGTGTTGCGCTTTATAACGAGCATAACGAAAAGGCCAAAGAGCAAATAGCACAATGCGCAACCGTGCATAAAAACCTCGTGGTGCTAGATTTAACTCAAGAGGAAACTATTTACGCCACCAACCGCTTTGTTATTTACGCCATGTACCCCGACTGCAATATATCAATTCACAAAATGTGGGGCCTTAAAAAACAAAACGTAGTATTTGCCATAGGTAAATCAATCACCAACCGCAGCTCAAACACCAATGTGGGCGAGTTATGCCTTAAACACGGCGGTGGCGGCCACTTAAACGCCGGTACCTGCCAAGTAGAAACCAGCAAAGCCGAAGCAGTGCTTGATGAGCTGATTGATACGATTACGAGTGATGGTTGAGCTGTAAGCTGTAAGCTGTAAGCTGTCGAAATTATAAAGCGAGTAGATTTATATTTACTCGCTTTTTTATACGTAGTTATACTAATTACTGTTTTACTAACACTTCAACTCAGTAGTTATTGGTATCTTAGATTTTTTAAGAGCGGCTTTGAGCTATAAGCGGACGATCGGGTAAACTCGTTGTTAGACAGAAACGTGTTAGATCTGATGGTCTAATACGTTACTGTCAAATTAGGCAAAGTATGTGGATTTCTGTTTGTTAGGCTTTTGTACTGCACCACTGGACTTCCCACAGAAATGATCAAGCATTCTGAGAAACTAACAGCGAAAGATGAGCAAACCCGATTATAAGTTTAACAGCGCATTAAATCTGACGCCCCACATTGTCCGATTTTTTTCTTAAAAGAAAATGACGCAAAAAAGCGTCCAACATGTTCCGCAGTTTATGCGGGCGTTAGCAGTCGATATGAAATTTCGCATAATTAGAAGCATTGAAGCACATATTATTAAAGATCGTGTACCAACTGAGTACAAGAGCTTAGCGGCAGCTTGTGAATCTCAGTTTTCTGAAAAATGTACTTTGATTACTTTTCCACATGATAGAAAAGATGTGATAAAAAGTAACCTTACAGAAAAAGCATTAAAAAAGTTTGGAGAGCCGAGCCAAGATACTTTAATAGTTGTTGGAGGCTGTTTTTCATTAGAATCTGTTGAAAAATTAAAAAAGTACAATGCTGTTTTTCTTGCTCTATCGGAATTCTCATGGACAGATGAGCGGTACACGTTAATAAAGGCAGGCGAACCTAGGTAAAGTCAACTGCTAAGAAGTCGTTTAAAAGGACAAAAACAGTTGGCTTCTAACGAGTTGTTACGAACGTCCGGAAATGGCACTGGGCCGAACTTCGACAAAGAGCGAATTACGGACATTGAGCTAATCTTCATTGTTAAATAATATTATGCTATACCATTATAATGACTCTTTATTTTATAGGGATTTGAAATAACAAATGATGAGAACTTTTTTATTGTGTTGCAGTTTAATCATTGCGACGTCTGCTTATGGAAATATGCCATCCTATTTCAACGAAGACATTGATAGCGAGTACAGAGAGCTGCTTAAACATGCGGACAAGATGCTTCCTCAAACGGATAAACAGCTAGCATACCTTCCTTCATTCTTTCCATTTAGTCTGTTGGATGTTCGCCCAACGAATTTCGTAAATAATAATGACAAGCAAGCCTTTGCAAATTTTAATTTTGGGGTATTAGGAAGTAGGTTCCTGAATATTAATAAGAAGCAACTTTCTAATTTGCCAAGCATCTCAATATGCAAGGAGCAAAAATGTAAAAAAGAACGAATTGAGCTGATAAAGCAGTTTTTAGTGGATTCAAAGAGTGAAGTTGAAATGTTGAGACAAAATACAAATCTTTATATTGTCCAGCAAACGGCACCACATGTTTTTCGCATAAATAACACGTTTTATAGTCCAACGCAGCTTATTACCTACTACCCATCCAAACAAGCAGGATTTATCCCGTCAGGTGACTATAGGCTATCCAAGCCTGAAAAAGCTCCCAAAATGTTGGCATTATCTGAAGTTACTAAGGCTCTGAGAGAGGTGATGGCTAAGTATAATGTTGCTGCAATCACGAGAGTAAACGAAGAGAGTCTCAACATAATCTTTGGAGGTATAAGCGATAACCATTGGGGAATCGTAATTAACCATAAATCAACTATTCCAACTTCTGGTGATTATAGCCATATAGGTTTGGAATTCGATATTGTTCAAAAAGTTTCTGATAGCAGTTTTTACTATCAGACTAACTAATGGCTGTTATTGGCACTACCCAGCCACTCGGCAACATAAAATATTGATAATAATTGGTAAGGTATTTTACTGTGTCGGATGGCGCTTCGCTTATCCGACCTACGCAGGCACAAAAGAGTTACTAATATTGCATTAGGTTTTTGGTTGGTAGCCCCTGCAGGAATCGAACCTGCAACTGCCCCTTAGGAGGGGGCCGTTATATCCATTTAACTAAGAGGCCGCATCGAGCTTACAGCAGCTTACAGCTTACAGCTTACAGCTTACAGCTTACAGCTTACAAAAATTATAACGGCATCTTGTTTTTCATATCAAGCTAAAATTAACTTAATTGCTTGATAAATATATATCTTCTTTGTTTAACACGTACAGCGGTATGAGTTTACGGCTGCTTGCTACAATATGTTTGCTGTGAACATTTATAACGCGGGTATTTACTGCTACGCCATTTGGGCGGTAAATTAACGTACCTGCTAATACATAGTTAGCCATGCTGCTTTCGCTTAGCTTTTCTATATCGCGAGATAACACGAAGTCGCCTCTGTTTGATACATCAATGTTGTCCATGGTTTTAAAATCTACCACGCCGTAGCCAAATTTTTGCAGCTGATGAATAAACGTCTCTGCTAATTGATTACCCAACTGATTACTTTTATTAAGCGATGCGTCTAAATCTACAATGGTGGTAACCGCTATGTTGATGCTGTTGTTATCGGGCGCTTCGGCTTCAAGCGTATCGACTAAATCCAGCGCCATTTGCTCTACATAGTTTGCCAGCGTTTTGTGGTGTTTAAGCGGTGTAAACTGCCTTGCTGTGTCGTACTCACTTTGCTGCTGCACAGATTGGTTGGCATACAAAGGCGTTGGTTGGCTACTTTGCGTTACCACGGTGTAGTCTGAGCGCGTGTTTATGCTTTCGTTATGCTCATTATTTTGCGTTATTGAACAGCCAGTTAATGCTAACGTTGCCGTTAGCCCCGCTATAGCAGATAGTTTGTAAAACATGGTCAACCTCACTCGCTGGCTTGTTTAAGCATAATTCCGTCTGTGCGATAGCTACTGTTTAGCGCATCAACCACTGATTGAGGGATAAACCCTTGCGCACTGCCCACTACCGCTTTACTTTTAATGCCCACTATTCGTGCATTTACCAGTACGCCACCTTGGTGGCTCACAAGTGTTCCTGCTAAAACGTAATTAAAGTTTTGATCTTGGTTTAGCTCTAGGTAGTCGCGGCTAAATACAAAGTCGCCTGCCGGGGTTACTCGCATATAATCGGTGGTTTTAAAATCGATAACCGGTACTCCAAAACTATGCAGTTCGTGCATAAAGCTTTCGGCTATTTGGTTACCTAACAGGCTTCCATCGCTGTAGTCATCATCTAAAAATACAAAGCTAGAAACGGCAAGTGGCGTTTTGTCGTTTACGTATTGCAGGTTTTCGACCATGTCTTGCATTATACCGCGCACATAATGGTTTATATTTTTGCGTTTTGCAGGGGCACTTTTGGTGTAGTTACTTTGCTTGTTTAAATTAGACTGAAATAACGCTTCATTTGGTGCAGGTGCTTTTACCGCACGTTGCTCTGAAACAAGCTGGGCTGCATTGTCTTGCTCAACCTGCTCTGGCTCTGAATGTAGCGAATTTAACATTTGCGAACAGCCAAAGCCTAATGGCAAACATAGGGTAATTAATAGGTTTCTCATGGTGTGCTCCTGATTAATATTCGCTGCGGTACAAAGAGCCGTCACGCTGCTGAATTTTTTCGTTTCCCCACATTACATTTATAGGGATCTCTGTGCTGCCTGCCGACAGTACTTGCTTGTTTTCAATATTAACGAGTCGTGCATTAACTATGTAAGCATGCTGTTGGCGCGTTACAGTGCCGGTGATGACTAAGTCAATATTTTGGCGATTGCGTAATTTACTTAAGTCGCGGCTTAATATGCTGTCTGCGTTTTGCGCTAATATAAGGTTATTACCTAGGCGGTACTCAACGGTATGATAGCCAAGCTGGGTAAATTGCGTTAATAAGCTTTCTTGAATTTGTAAGCTCAAACCCGAGGCCTGCCCTGCTACTAGCTTAGTATCTAAAGCATCTGCATAAAAAAAGCTACTCACACCAATGCGCGCATTGGCATTTAAAGCGCCATTTACATGGTTAAGCTGCGAGGTTAGATTTGCTACATACTCGTTAACGGTATAGGGTGCCATTGCTGCTTTTGGCGCGTCAGTAGGCACACTCGGCTCTGGGGGCGGAACCAAGTTGCAAGCAGTTAAATTTAACAATACTAAAGGCAATAAAAGGCGCATAGTTGCCGTCCTCTTTAAAACATACCGAGGATAAAGCAATTATTATGCCTAATTAACCTAAACTCTGGATAATAAACCTATCTCTAGCCAGAGATAATAAATTTAAGTATCAAGATAGTTCAATATGCTAGTAAGGCTCTTAACCAGAGTTCAGGTTAATTAACTTTGAGGCGTTTTGACGTAGTAGGTTACAAAGCAAGTATTATTGTTTATTAATGACTTACATGCATCCTTTGCTGCTTCTTTTGTTTTAAACGCACCAAGCTTTAATCTATAAAAGGTGTGCTGGTCAATCAGTACTTGCTCGGTATTTACTTCAAGCTTATTTGAGGGTGATTGAAATTGCTTTATAGCAGCTTCAAGTACCGCTTTATTTTTATACGCCCCCACTTGCACAGCAAACAGCGCATTTGTATTCACAACAGCTAAGTGGTTAGTTTGCTGCGGTTTTGGCTGCGCGTTAAGTTGTTTTAATTTATCTACTGTGCGCTGTAATTCACTTTCTAGCTTTA
The DNA here is from genome assembly GCF_001399995.1 of Pseudoalteromonas sp. P1-11. Classification (NCBI taxonomy): domain Bacteria; kingdom Pseudomonadati; phylum Pseudomonadota; class Gammaproteobacteria; order Alteromonadales; family Pseudoalteromonadaceae; genus Pseudoalteromonas; species Pseudoalteromonas sp. P1-11. Next base: position 571,533 of record NZ_LJSP01000001.1, on the reverse strand, counting down.
ACAGTCTTTCTAGTTGAGGCTTGGTTTGTTGCCACTGCTGCGCTGACTCTTTGAGTACGGCTAAATCATCTTTTTTAATGAGCACCGCCTGCTTTTGGGCCGTTGCGAGTGCGTGAGCACTGTTTGCTAATGCAAAGCCTAAAACTAATGTGGCTAAAAAATCCTTGTAGTGCAGCATAAGTATGTTGTTAATATGGGTAAGAGTGGGCGCTATTTTAACAGCCAATCAACGCTTAGCAAGTCACGCGTGCTAGGACCTATTACGCTTTTATACCAATTAGCTTAATTAAGTAATCTATTATGAGGATAGTAAAACGTATTGATAGCTAGGTAAAAAAATTCGCTATTTAGTTGCTCTAAACGAGATTTATTAACGCAGAACGCAACACGATTAGCCCCGTAAAATAATTATTTATTATTGCGGGTTAGTATCACTATTAAAGTTTAATTGGCTTATCGGTGTAGTTACTTACAATGCAGTCGAGCTTATACATTTTAAATACTTCACAGTCGGCTTTGGCATTTTTAAGGTTTTTATAAGAGCCAAGCTTTAAGCGATAAAAGGTTTTATCATTTATTTTTGCGGTTTCTACGTTGGTTAATATTTTATCTCTAAATAGTGGCGCTGCTTTGGTATTTAGTTCTTGCCAAGCTTTGGCTACATCCTGCTTAGAATCAACCGAGGCAACTTGTAATGCAAATACATGTTTAGGGGTATTAAGCTTTATAGTTTGCTTTTGGTTATTGTTAGCAGCTTTGTAAGTTTGCTGACGACGCGGCTTGTTGATGGTTGTACGTGAAGGCGTGCGAGTGTAACGGCTACTGTAGGCAGGGCTTGCATTAGATTGTGCAATAGCTTTAGAGTTTATTATATCTATATGATTAACCAGGTAAGTAATTTCTTTTTCAAGCTTTAAAATACGCTCTATACCGGCGCGTGCTTGCTGCCATTGCATTGCGGCATCTTTTAATTGCGCAAGCTCTAGTGCAGTTATCGATACGTAATCGGGCGTGGTGTTAGGTATTTCATTATCAACAGCAGGTTTAGCGGTAGGCGTAATAGAGCACGCCGTGCCAAACGTAAGCGTAAAAAGGCATACAAAAAAGTGTTTATAGTATTTTTTTAATTTAAGCATGTACCCGTTATCCTGAAAGCAGTGCCTGTGCACTTACATTTCAGTTAAACATTCTCACAAGAAAGCGTTTAACTTAGCAATTTAAACAATGAGCGATTTTTGCTCCCGCACGCTAATTTACCTGCTTAGATAAAATTAACATGACCCTTCCGTGAGTTTGGCTTTTAATACAACTTTGATGCCAATTAACATAAACTTTACAATATAAATTACGTTATGTTGCTATATAACGCAAGTCAAATTCAGAACATAATTAAGCGTAGACCATCTTTATTACTGGCGGCGTTAAAATTAAGTAAACCCATACCTATTTTTGTATTAATAATTTAGCACTAAAAAAGGCGCCTAAACAGGCGCCTTGGTGGGTAATTTAATAAAACCTAAATTAACGATTTAATAAATGTTTTTAAATCATCTGCAAACTCGTCGCGGCGCAGAGCAAACTCTATCGTTGCTTTTAAGTAGCCTATTTTACTACCACAATCGTGGCTGCGGCCTTTCATTGCGTACGCGTCTACTTTTTCTTGCTGCATTAGCATGGCAATTGCATCTGTAAGTTGAATTTCGTTGCCAGCCCCTTGCGGCGTTTTAGCAAGAAGTGGCCAAATGTTTTCGCTCAATACATAACGCCCTACTACAGATAGGTTTGAAGGTGCTTCATCTACTGGCGGTTTTTCTACCATGTTTATAATTGGCGAGCTTTCACCTTGGTGAAGCTCTACGTCACCTAAATCAACAACACCAAATTTGTCTACTTCGTCCATTGATACTGGCTCAACCATAATTTGGCTGTGCTTAGTTTCTTCAAAACGGGCGATCATCTCTGCTAGGTTGTCTTTTTTAAGGTCGCTCTCTACGTCATCAACAATTACATCTGGCAAAATAACCACAAAAGGTTCGTTGCCAATAATTGGCGCTGCACAGTTAATTGCGTGGCCTAAGCCTTTGGCTTCGCCTTGGCGTACGTGAATAATGGTCACATCTTTAGGGCAAATTGCCTGTACTTCGGCAAGTAATTGCCGCTTTACGCGTTTTTCAAGCGTGGCTTCTAGTTCAAAGCTGGTATCAAAATGGTTTTCGATAGAGTTTTTACTTGAGTGCGTTACAAGTACAATCTCTTTAACGCCTGCTGCTACCGCTTCATTTACTACATATTGAATAAGCGGGCGGTCTACCACAGGGAGCATCTCTTTAGGGATAGCTTTTGTGGCAGGTAACATACGCGTTCCAAGGCCTGCTACGGGGATCACTGCTTTCATCTTGTTCTCCTTAATCTTATTATACTGAAAACGGATATTGGATTGGTTCGTGGCATTGATAGCCTACTACTTCAAAATCGTCTCGTGTTACCCATGTTTCTATATCTTCTAGTGATTTTATGTTTGGGTTAATATTTAATTGCGGTGAGTCAAATGGCTCACGTGTTAACTGCACATCGCGCATTAACGGTAACTGGTTTTCGTAAATATGCGCGTTAGCAATTTTATGATACGCCTTACCTGCTTTATGGCCGGTAATTTGCGCTACCAATGCCAGTAATACAAAGCACTGAATTTGATTAAAATTAAGGCCCAGCGGCACATCGCAACTGCGCTGATACGATGTTAAATACAGCGTGTCGCCAAGCAGCGAAAACGTATGCGTGTGCATACATGGGCGCAAGCAACCAAGCTCAAACTCACCTGGATTATAAAAGGTAATTATTTCACCTCTGTCATCAATCCCGTTTTTTAAGTTATTTATTACTTTAGCAAGCTGATCGAGCGTTGAGCCATCTGGGCGTTGCCAATTGCGCCCTTGCACGCCATAAACGCGGCCCATGTCGTCCTCGCCTTTGCGGTTAGGGTTATTTAGCCATGCGTTATTGTCGTTTGCGTTTGCATCCCAAGTTTTACAGCCTATATCGCGAAATTGCGCTGCGCTATCGTACCCTCGTAAATAACCTAAAAGCTCTGCTATAGCGGCTTTGTAGTAACTTTTACGAGTGGTGATCATAGGAAATTTATTATTACCTACATCGTATTCTAAGTCGGCATTAATAACGGTTAAGCAACGCGTGCCTGTGCGTTTGTTTTCTACCCATACACCTTCGTCAACGATGCGCTGACATAATTTTAAATATTGTTTCATGATCTGTTCTTACTATGCCTTTGCTGCGGTTACAGGTTGCGGTTTTTTGTACGCCCAAATTAATAGCCCTAGGCCACCAATTATCATAGGTAACGAGAGTATTTGACCCATTGAGATAAAATCGGCAAATAGACCAAGCTGCGCATCTGGTTGGCGGAAATATTCAATACAAAATCTAAATACGCCGTACCCTAATAAAAACACACCGGCTACACTGCCTGCAGGGCGAGGCTTTTTAATAAACCATAATAAAATTAAAAACAGGACTAGCCCTTCAAAAAAGGCTTCGTATAACTGCGATGGGTGACGCGCAAGCGGCCCACCCGTTGGAAATACCATTGCCCATGGCACATCGCTTACACGGCCCCATAACTCGCCATTTATAAAGTTACCAATACGCCCTGCTAATAAGCCCACCGGAACCAGCGGCACCACAAAATCTCCCACTGCGAATAGTGATTTTTTGCGGGTTTTGGCAAATAGTATAATAGCGGTAATAACCCCTAATGTTCCGCCGTGGAACGACATACCGCCTTGGTCAATTCTAAATAAATATAATGGATTTTCTAAAAAGTAGCTAAACTGATAAAACAATACATAGCCAATTCTGCCGCCTAAAATAACCCCTAGCATGCCGTAAAAAAGCAAGTCGCTAACTTGCTCTTTAGTCCAGCCAGAGTTTGGTTTTTCGGCTTGACGATTAGCAAACCACATCGCAAATGCAAAACCAATTAAATACATTAAACCGTACCAACGTACGCTTAGCGGTCCAACAGAAAAAATTATTGGATCGATTTGAGGAAACTCAAGTGCCATAAATAAACCTTTAGCTAAAAACCATTTTAAGTGCGATGAGCACAAGCAACACCGCGAAAATTTTCTTTATTATATTAACAGGTAAATAATGAGTTGCTTTAGCCCCTAAGGGCGCCACAAACCACGATGTTATTACAATACCAAATAATGCAGGTAAGTATACAAACCCTGCGAACCCATGGGCTAAATCGGTTACCTGCCAGCCTGCGCTTATATAACCAATAGAGCCAAATAGTGCGATAACAATGCCGCTCGCTGATGCACAGCCTATCGCTTTTTTCATATCAACTGAAAAGTAATTAAGCATAGGGGCAATAAGTGCGCCGCCACCAATACCTATTAAACCAGAAAGCGCGCCCATAAGAGCAGAAATGCTCCCTAAAATAATCCCTTTTGGTAGCGGTTTTTCTTTAAGCGATTTACTACGTGATGCCAACACCATTCTGCCTGCAATAAATACAACACTTATTGCAAACACGCTGCGTAATGCTTGTTCGGGTATTAAACTTGCGGCAAAGCCACTTATTAACGCGCCTAAGCCTACACCCGACATAACCCACGGTGCAATTTGCCACGGCACATTATCATTTTTATGATGAGCCAAGACTGAAGAAGTAGAAGTGAATAAAATAGAGGCAAGCGATGTTGCAATAGAAATAACTAATACGTGTTCAGGTGAAGTAACGTCAAACATCAGTAATAAGCTACTTAAAACAGGCACAATAATTAAACCGCCGCCTATCCCTAATAGCCCAGCTAAAAAGCCAACTACACAGCCAAGTAGCGCACAACTGGACACGAGTAAAGCTAAGTCATACATAGTGTTCTCAAATACCTTTTCGTGCGCCTATATTAAAGGATTATAAAGTTAATAGCATCTTTAAGCGCTGCATTATTTGGCGGTATAGAATAGATCGCCTAATTGGTGTTCAATCATAAAATTGCGCGTTAAGCGCAGTACCTGTTTAGCGTTCGATTGCACTAAACACTCTGCGAGTAATTGCTGCATATCGTTAATATTTAAGCGCCTTAAAATCCACTTTACTTTAGTTAACGACGACATGTTCATACTTAAATGCCTATAGCCCATGGCAATGAGTAAAATAGCGCCCTCTGGCTCGCCGCCTAGCTCGCCACATAAACTAAAGGGTAAACGGTGTTTATTACATTCATTCGCTACTTTATTTAATACCCTTAACACACCGGGGTGGTATGGGTTAAATAACTGAGCCACGCGCGCATTTGCTCTATCGACAGCAAGTAAGTATTGCGTTAAATCGTTACTGCCTACTGAGCAAAAATCTACTTTTTTAGCCCACTCGTCGAGCATAAATATACTTGAGGGTACTTCAAGCATAATGCCCACTTCTGGGCGCTCCAAGTTTTGCTCTGGGTGTTTTTCTGCCAGTTCAAAGTAAGCTTGTTCAAATAACGCGAGCGCTTCGTCTACCTCTTCTGTACCGCTGATCATAGGCAGCATTATTTTTAAATTACCTAAGCCCATGTTTGCTTTTAACATAGCTTTGAGCTGATCTAAAAACAGCTCTGGATGGTCAAGGCTTATGCGTATGCCGCGCCACCCTAAAAAGGGATTTTCTTCGGTGATATTAAAGTAATCTAAAACCTTGTCGCCACCAATATCTAGGGTTCGCATAACCACTGGCGCTGGGTGGTAACTTTTTAGCACCTCCCTATACCAGTTTTCTTGCTCAGCTTGCGATGGAAATTGCCCCTTTTGCATAAACCATGCTTCGGTACGATAAAGCCCTACCCCATCGCAAATATGCGCACTGCTTTGCTCGGTATTAAGCTCAAGCCCTGCATTTAGCATTAAATTTATTTGCTCACCATCTAAGGTAACCGACTGTGCACTTTGCTCTGCTAAAAAGCGATTATTGAGTAGTTTATCTTGGTGCTTTAACTGTGCGTATTCATCGAGTAACACTTGCGAAGGAGAAATATATAAACGCCCAGCAAAGGCATCTAAAATCATTGGTTTAGCATCAAATTGCAATAAGGGTAAATCTTCAATACCCCAAATAGCCGGTATTCCCATCGCTCGGGTTAATATAGAGGCATGGCTATTGGCTGAGCCATTCACACTCACTACACCGGCTAAATGCCCGTTGGGTACTTCAGCCAGCATGGCGGGCGTCAAGGTATTCGCAATTAATATGGTATTGGGTGGGTAATCTTTTACTGCGTGCTCTGTGTTTACAAGGTGGTGTAATACCCTTAAACCTATGTCTTTTACATCAACTGCGCGCTCTTTAATGTAGGGGTCTTGCATGGCATTAAACTGCGAAATAAGCCGCTCAATAACAATTTTTAAGGCGCTTTTTGCACACCAACCCTCTTGTAACTGTACCTCAACGTTGTGGCCTAAACTTTTCGCATCAAGTAATTGTTGGTATACATCAAATACCGCGAGTGCTTCACGTGGGATTGAGTCACTCAAGGTCATAGACAGGGTATTAAATTCTTTGCGGGTGGCAGCAACGGCTTGTGTAAACAAACGGCGCTGCTCGGCGCTATCGGGATCTTTTTTTAGCTCTATAGATTTAAAATCAAGCTTGGGCAGTACCACAAAGGCTTGGCCAATCCCAATACCTGGGGCACTCGAGACCCCTTTGAGCACTGAGGTTTGGTGTGATGATTCGTCTTGGCGTAAAAGCTCTTTTATTTCAGCATGCGCAAGTTGCGAGGCTAGCTGCGCTGAAAGGGTAATTAAAAACGACTCTTCGTCTTGGCTAAAAACCCGCGCCATTTTTTGTTGTACAACAATAACGCCCAATACCTTTTTTTGATGCACCACAGGTACAGACAAAAAGGCATTGTAACCTTCTTCGTTTACTTCGGGGGAGAGCTTAAAACGCGGATGAGATTTTGCAAAAGCAATATTAATAGGCTCTTCACGCTGGGCCACTAAACCTACAAGCCCTTCGGTAAAACCAATTCTAAACTTACCTACGGCGTCGGGGTTAAGGCCTTCGGTTGCCATAAGTACAAAGTTATCTTGGCTGTAGTCGGCAAAATAAATAGAGCAGCACTGGGTTTTCATGGCCTCTTTAACCATTTTCACAAAGCACACTAAGGCACTGTCTAAATTCGCTTGTTGCGAAACAGACTCAGCAATAGTTCTAAGTGTTGCCAGCATTACCTGCTCCTTATTTTATAATTATGCTACTACCTTTTGTGTCGCCACTGTTCTTTATGATGTTCTCTTTTATTAAAAGGCATTGCAAACGGTGCAAACTCTTTCATCACCCGTCTGTATACATCGCGTTTAAACGATACCACTTGCCTTACTGGGTACCAATAACTCACCCAGCGCCAATCATCAAACTCGGGATGATGTGTTTTAAGCAAGTTTACATCTTCATCTTTGCAACGCAGTTTTAATAAAAACCATTTTTGTTTTTGCCCAATACACACCGGACTAGAGTCGCGGCGAATTAATCGCTTGGGTAATTTATAGCGTAACCAATGTTTTGAGCTTGCAACTATTTCTACATCTTCTGGTCGCAAACCTACTTCTTCGTGTAATTCACGGTACATGGTTTGTTCGGGTGTTTCTCCGTCATCAACACCGCCTTGGGGAAATTGCCAAGAATGTTGACCGTAACGTCTAGCCCAAAAAACCTGCCCCTGATTATTGCAAATTACAATTCCGACATTGGCACGAAAACCTTCGGCATCAATCACCTTAGTGCCTCATTTGTAAGTCGATTTTTAATGATTGTTCCACATTAGCTGCAATTCGGCAAACACTATTATCCCCAAAGTCATCACGCCCTAATCGCACGTTTACTATTTACGCTGTGCATAACGACTTAACCTTAAATGAGCACTGAGTAATTACAAGGATAAAATAACCCTTAATTGACGCAACTTTTAGCAAAAAAAGCTAAGCTATGCCTTGATTATTATGTTTCGTGCTATTTACTCACAGCTTGTGTATAACTTTTGATAAACAAGGCTATTTTGCAAACAAGTCCACAATAGCAGATCTAAAAACTCGCTTTCTCCACAGATTCTGTGGATAAACATGTTTATATAGTTGTATTTATCCCATATAGAATTTGCTAACTTAATTAAAGCTGAATGAGTTAATTGAAAATATTAAAGCTAGTCAGTCACTTACAGTTAAACTGTGACTTTTTGGGGTGAGCAAAATTACGCCAAACACAGTACGTATAAAAAACAACCAAAAGCAAAGATATCCACCTTACAGGGGTTTTGCTATCATGGCGCTGTTAATTATTCAAGATAAATGAGTAGCATGCGACCAACAAAACCCCATTCAATTAATGACTTAATGCAACGCGTAAACGCTATTGCCGGTTTAACATTAGGGCAATTAGCCTCTCAATACAGCTTTAAAACCCCTGACGACCTATTACGTGAAAAAGGCTGGACCGGGCAACTTATTGAATACGTGTTAGGCGCTACTGCAGGCTCAAAACCCCTCCCCGACTTTGAAGATTTAGGCGTTGAATTAAAAACACTGCCTATTTCGTATAAAGGAAAACCCTTAGAAACCACTTTTGTGTCGGTTACCCCCCTTATAAACGTAACCGGCATGACGTGGCATACAAGCGCTGTGCGTAAAAAACTCAATCATGTTTTATGGCTGCCTATATTGAGTGAGCGCGATATTGCGCCTTTTGATAGAACCATAGGCAGTGGTTTTTTATGGCAGCCTACGCCTGAGCAAGATGCATTGCTACAACGTGATTGGGAAGAGCAAATGGAGTTAATAGCGCTTGGGCGAGTTGATGAAATATCAGGCCATTTAGGGGATGCCATTCAAATTAGGCCAAAAGCCGCTAATAGCAAAGTGGTTACCGATGCTATTGGCCCAAATGGGCAAACAATAAAAACCTTACCGCGTGGTTTTTATTTAAAAACCAGTTTTACAGGGGCTATTTTAAAGCAGCAGTTTCAGCTCTGAGCTGTACAGAAAATATTATGAGTTAAGCAAATCCTTTTTCGCACTGCGTGCGCGCGTTAGCAAGCTTAACGCCTACAAAGCATTCTCATCTCTTTGATAAATTATCAGGCATAAAAAATCCCCGCATTAGCGAGGATTTTATCATCTAAAATTAAAAATAAGATTCTATATAGAATAGAATTACTGACCTTTAACTTCTTTAAGACCGTTGTAAGGTGCTTTAGAACCTAGCGCTTCTTCAATGCGAAGAAGTTGGTTGTACTTAGCAACACGGTCAGAACGGCTCAATGAACCTGTTTTAATTTGGCCTGCAGCAGTACCTACCGCTAAATCAGCAATAGTTGCATCTTCTGTTTCGCCAGAACGGTGCGAAATAACAACTGTAAAGCCTGCATCTTTAGCCATTTTGATTGCTGCTAACGTTTCAGTTAGTGAACCAATTTGGTTAAATTTAATTAGGATTGAGTTAGCAATACCGTTATCAATACCGCGTTTTAAAATCTTTGTGTTAGTTACGAATAAATCATCGCCTACTAATTGGATTTTATCGCCCATTAATTTAGTTTGGTGTGCAAAGCCATCCCAATCTGACTCATCTAAGCCATCTTCAATAGATACAATTGGGTATTGCTCAGTTAGATCTTTTAAGAAGTAGTTAAACTCTTCTGAAGTGAACTTTTTGCCTTCACCTTTCAGATCGTAAATGTTTGCTTCTTTGTCGTAAAACTCAGAGGCTGCACAGTCCATAGCCAGTGTAATATCTTTACCTAGCTCGTAACCTGCGTTTGCTACAGCTGTTTTAATAGCTGCAAGTGCCGCTTCGTTAGATGCAAGGTTTGGTGCAAAACCACCTTCATCACCTACTGCTGTAGAGTGGCCGTCTGCTTTTAATACTTTAGCAAGGCTGTGGAATACTTCAGCGCCCATACGTAGGCCTTCGCGGAAGTTTTCAGCGCCAACTGGTTGGATCATAAATTCTTGAATATCTACAGAGTTATCTGCGTGTTCACCACCGTTGATGATGTTCATCATAGGTAACGGCATTGAGTAAACACCTGGTGTACCGTTTAAGTCTGCGATGTGCTCGTAAAGCTCAACTTTTTTAAATTGTGCAGCGGCTTTTGCAGTTGCTAGTGATACCGCTAAGATAGCATTTGCACCTAGTTTTTCTTTATTTTCGGTGCCATCTAAATCTAGCATTACTTTATCTACAGCACTTTGTTCTAATGCATTTTGGCCTTTTAGCGCATCCGCAATTTCGTTGTTAATAAAACCAACTGCGTTTAATACGCCTTTACCTAAGTAACGGGCTTTGTCACCATCACGTAGCTCTAGTGCTTCGCGAGTACCTGTTGATGCACCTGAAGGAGCGGCAGCGCGGCCCCAAGAACCATCAGCTAAATATACATCAGCTTCAACAGTAGGGTTACCACGCGAGTCCATAATTTCGCGACCAATTACTTTTACGATTTCTGACATCTTGATTCCTCTATATTCCCAAAATGGTGAGTTCAGCTAACTTTACTACGTTTTATATCTTTTAGTCAGCCCTTTAGACAAAAAAGCCGTGCAATATGCACGGCTTTTTTTAATTACGAAGACGTTTTTTGATGAGTATGAGCAGCTGCTACAAACCCTTCAAATAACGGGTGACCATCACGTGGTGTTGACGTAAATTCCGGGTGGAATTGCGCGGCAATAAACCATGGGTGATCTTTATTTTCGATGATCTCTACTAGTTTTTTATCTTCTGATAAACCGGTAAAGCTTAAGCCTGCTTGCTCTAATTGCTCTACAAAGTTGTTGTTTACTTCGTAGCGATGACGGTGACGTTCAATAATTTCTGTATTGCCGTACACTTCGTGCACCTTAGAACCCGGCGTTAAGTGACATTTTTGTGCGCCTAAACGCATGGTGCCACCTAAATCAGATTTTTCATCACGTATCTCAATGTTACCCTCAGCATCTAACCACTCTGTAATTAAGCCCACCACTGGCGCTTTTGAGTGAATATTAAACTCAGTTGAGTTAGCGTCGGTTAAACCTGCAACATTACGTGCATATTCAATAAGCGCTACTTGCATACCTAAACAAATGCCTAGGTAAGGTACTTTGTTTTCACGGGCATACTTAGCAGCTAAAATTTTACCTTCAACACCACGGCCGCCAAAACCACCTGGTACTAAAATAGCGTCTAGATGAGAAAGCAGTTCTACCCCTTTGCTTTCTAAGTCTTGCGAGTCAACGTATTCAATATTAATGGTTAAACGGTTTTTAAGACCTGCATGCTTAAGTGCTTCGTTAACTGATTTGTATGCATCTGGTAGTTCAATGTACTTACCAACCATACCAATCGTTACTTCGCCAGTCGGGTTAGACTCTTGATAAAGTACTTGTTCCCATTCAACTAAATCAGCTTCTGGTGCGTCAAGGTGGAAACGACGACATACAAAGTTATCTAGCTCTTGTGATTTTAATAGTGCAGGAATTTTGTAAATGCTGTCTACGTCAGGAAGCGAAATAACCGCTTTTTCTTCAACGTTTGTGAACAATGCAATTTTTGCACGTTCGTTGTTAGGCAATTTACGGTCTGAGCGACAAATAAGAATATCTGGCTGAATACCTACAGAGCGTAACTCTTTAACTGAGTGCTGTGTTGGTTTAGTTTTTACTTCGCCTGCAGGGCCTAAGAATGGCACTAGCGTTAGGTGAATAAATAGCGCGCGTTCGCGGCCAATTTCTGTACCTAACTGACGAATTGCTTCAATAAATGGTTGTGATTCAATATCACCTACTGTGCCACCAATTTCTACAATCGCAATATCATGACCTTCAGCACCGTCGTATACACGTTGCTTAATGTCATTTGTGATGTGTGGAATAACCTGAATGGTTGCACCTAAGTATTCACCACGGCGCTCACGACGTAGTACATCTTCGTACACTCGCCCTTGTGTAAAGTTGTTGCGGCTGGTCATTTTGGTGCGAATAAAACGCTCGTAGTGACCTAAATCAAGATCCGTTTCGGCGCCGTCTTCTGTAACGTATACTTCACCGTGTTGAATTGGGCTCATTGTGCCTGGGTCAACGTTTATGTAAGGATCCAGCTTTAAAATGGTAACATCTAAACCGCGGGCCTCTAAAATAGCTGCCAATGACGCTGCTGCAATACCTTTACCCAACGAAGAAACAACCCCGCCAGTAACGAAGATAAATTTTGTACTCATGCGAACCCTAGAATATCAGGAATTAAAAGGAATATAACACCCGAGAAAGAGACTCTGGGTATATCATCAAGACGGGGCGAAATTGTACCAAAACAGCGTTGAGCAATCCAGCTAAAAATAGCGTTTACGCGCACAAAAAATGTTCGTTGATTAACATTAGGTTGTACTGAGCTAATCTTATTTCGCTTTTTTAATGGCTTCCCATGCTTCTTCCATTTCGTCAAGCGTTGCGCGCTCTAAACTTTTACCTTTTGCAATTAAATAACCTTGCACTTTTTCAAAGCGCGCCGAGAACTTATCGTTGGCTTGTCTGAGTAGTTGCTCTGGGTCGCGTTTAACATGGCGAGCCACATTTACTGTGGCAAATAATAAGTCGCCTATTTCTTCTGCTGTATGATCGGATGAAGGGTCGTGCTCAAGCGCTTCTTTTACTTCAAGTACTTCTTCACTTACTTTATCAAGTACCCCGTGGTAGCTTGGCCAATCAAAACCAAGTGCGGCAACACGCTGCTGAATTTTTTTAGCTTTAGTTAGGCTTGGCATATTGGTGGGTATATCTTGCCAAAGTGAGGCTTTGCTTGGCTGTACTTTTGCTACACGCTCTTGTGCTTTAATTGCTTGCCATTGCTTTGCTAATTGCTCGTCGGTTAATGCTTGCTTAGTGTTAAAAACATGAGGGTGACGGCGGGTAAGTTTACTATTTAGCTCACTAACCACGTCGTTAAAATCAAACATGTCCTGCTCTTTAGCAAGTTGTGCGTAAAAAACGATTTGAAACAGTAAATCACCCAGCTCATTTTTAAGCTCGTTTAAATTACCCGACTCTATGCAATCGGCCACTTCAAAGGCTTCTTCTAGTGTGTGCGGTACAATCGATTTAAAATTTTGCTTGCGATCCCACGGGCAACCGTCGGTAGGATCGCGAAGCAACGCCATAATATCGAGGAGTTGCTCAAGGGCGTTACTGTTTGCCATTTTATTGGTTTCGCTTGGCACTGTGAACACCTTCAATTTGATGCAGTTTAGACAAAACCCGGTTTGTGCCCGATAAATCATGCACTTCTATTTGCATAGTAAATACCGCTAACTGATCAGCCCCAACAGTATTAACGTTCATGTTGATCACATTTACTTTTTCGTTAGCCAGTACAGAGCTAATATCGCGAATTAAACCTGAGCGATCGCTTGCTTCTATTTTTATACTTAGCGCATAAGAGCCGTTTATTTCATCTGACCAACTAACCGATATTACACGCTCTGGGTGTTGCTCTTTTAAGTTGTTAAATGAATCGCAATCTTCGCGGTGCACCCCAATGCCACGGCCTTGTGTAATATAGCCAATTATTTTATCGCCAGGTACTGGGCGACAACACTTAGCAACGTGGCTCATTAAACTGCCTACACCATCAACCACAATGCCGTTTTTATCGCCAGTTACTTTACTTGGCGCTTTAAAACGAATTACGGGTTCTTCTTCAGTACGATCACTGACAAAGTTAAGCATTTGGTTTAAGCGAACATCGCCGGCACCTATGGCAACCATTAAGTCATCTAGTTCTTTAAAATTAAAGCGCTTAATGGCTGGGTCTAAATCTTTGTAGGTTAAATCTAGCTTTTGCAGTTCGTTATCAAGAATCTCTTTACCGGCGCTTAAGTTTTTATCGCGGTCGAGCTGTTTAAACCAATGATGGATTTTAGCCCTTGCACGCGACGATTTAATATAACCAAGCGATGGATTTAGCCAATCGCGGCTTGGATTAGGCTGCTTTTGCGTGAGAATTTCTACCTGATCGCCCGTTGATAGCTGATGTGTAAACGGCACTATTTTGCCAAATACTTTAGCCCCTATACAGCGGTGCCCTACATTTGAGTGGATGTAGTAAGCAAAATCAAGCGGTGTAGCGCCAACAGGTAAATCGATAATATCGCCGCTTGGGGTAAATATATAAACGCGGTCTTCTACAACTTGGTTTTTAAGCTCTTCGGCTAAATCGCCCCCATCAACCACTTCTTCTTGCCATTGCAGTAATTTGCGCAACCAGCTAATTTTTTGCTCATAGCCTGAGCCACGCCCAGGTAAAGCGCCTTCTTTGTACATCCAGTGCGCGGCTACGCCTAGCTCTGCATCTTGGTGCATTTCGCTGGTGCGTATTTGTATTTCAACGGTTTTCCCTTCAGGGCCAAATACCACGGTATGAATTGATTGATAGCCATTTTGTTTGGGTGTAGCAACGTAGTCGTCAAACTCTTTATTAAGGTGGCGCCAATTAGTGTGCACAATACCTAGCGCGCCGTAACAATCTTGCAGGCGCTCTACAACAATTCGCATTGCTCTAATATCAAACAGCTGATCAAACTCGTAGTTTTTTTGCTGCATTTTTTTATAAATGCTGTAAATGTGCTTAGGGCGGCCATACACTTGCGCCTCAATACCGGCTTCGCTTAGGCGAGCTTTTACTTGCGCAACCATATCTTCCATATAGGCTTCGCGGGCAAGGCGCTTGTCATCAAGTTGTTTAGCAATGCTTTTATAGGTGTCGGGGTGTAAATACCTAAACGATAAATCTTCTAGTTCCCACTTAAGCTGGCCTATACCTAACCTGTTTGCTAACGGGGCAAAAATATCTGCGGTTTCTTTAGCGGCAATAACACGCTCTTCTTCATCGCCATTTTTTACATTGCGTAAATGGCACACTTGCTCAGCAAGTTTAATCACCACAGCGCGCACATCTTCAACCATGGTAAGTAACATTTTACGAATGTTATCTACCTGCATAGTGCCTTTACCTTGGTGCGATAAAGTACTAATAGCAGCCATTTGCGCAACCCCTGTTAAAAGCATGGCTACATTTTTGCCAAGTTGTGCTTCTACGGTTTCAAGGTCTACTAAGTCATTTAAGTAGTAATGCGTGAGATACGCGGTTGCGAGAGATTCTGCATCTAAATTTAGCTCGGCTAAAATCTCGACCATTTCTATGGCCGTGTTTTGCCGTGCTTGGTTGTCACATGTAACACACAATGCTTGCGCTTTGTTTAGTAGCGTTATTTTCTCTTGCGATAACGCTAACTGTTTTAGGCTAGTAGCAAAGTCACCTGTGTCGTCCTGTTGATGTGATTGACGTGTAGCGACCATAAAACGCTTTACCTCCGTTGAAATAACGCCATTGTTTCTATGTGTCCTGTATGTGGAAACATATTCATTAGCCCAATTTTAGTAACTTCAAAGCCTGCTTGCGAAATAATTGCACTGTCACGGGCTAAAGTAACAGGATCGCAAGAGACGTATAAAATGGTTTTAAACTGCTTTAAAGGTAGTTGCTCTAAAACAGCCATAGCACCTGTACGAGAAGGGTCTAATACTAATACGTCTAGCGCCTTATTAAACCATTGTGCTGTTTCAATTTTTTGCGTTAAATCAAAACAATGAAAGTGCGCATTAGTGATAGAGTTAGTTTGCGCATTTTGCGTCGCCATTGCAACCGCCGATGCAACCCCTTCTACTCCAATAACCGATTTAGCATGCTGGGCTAGCACTAATGAAAAGTTACCAATACCACAAAATAAATCCAATACTTGCTCGTTTCCTTGCAAGTTAAGCCAATTTACCGACTGAGCTAACATAGCTTGGTTAACTTCATCATTTACTTGAATAAAATTACCAAGGCCAAATTCGAATTTTAAATTAAACTTTTCTAAAAAATAATACGGCGTAGGCAAATGAGCCTGCTCTATAACATCACTGTTGTCTTGCCAGGTAATTAACCATTGCTGTGCGTTTGCTGCTTCTTGTATGTAGCTTTTGGCTTCATCTGGTATCGCTTTAGTATGGCGAATAACAATAAAGTTCCCAGCTTCGTTTTGGCACAACTGCAAATGACTTATACTGTGTAGCGCTTTGTATTGATTAATAAGCGTTTCAAAAATACTAAATACGTTAGTAAATGCCTTACTAAGCACATCACATTGCTCAATACTAATCACATTTTTAGAGCTAGGCGCACGATACCCAACTCGCATTTTTTTAGCGGCTTTATCATACATTACGGCAATACGCGCACTGCGTCTGTAATGAGTGGGCTTACTTAAAAGAGGCGCTTGCCAATTTAAGTCGCTTAATTTGGCAAATTTTTGAAACAGTTGCGTCACTGCATTTTGCTTTTCAACCACTTGCTGATTTATTTCTAGGTGCTGCAACTGGCAACCACCACAGTGATTATAATGCTGACAAAAAGGCTGCGTGCGTGCATCGCTTGGATTAATAACCTTAACCAGCTTTGCACTACTGTATTTGGCTTTATCTTCAATTAGGCTTGCCGTTACTTTTTCATTCATTAAAGCGCCGCTTACAAAGCACACTTTGTTATTGTGTTTGGCAACGCCTCGCCCTTGATGATCCATGGCCGTAATATTAAGTGTGAGTGTTTGCTGTTTAAGTGGTTTTTTCTTTGCTTTAAAAATTTGCGCCATGCGGCATTACCTTAAATTTTGTATTACGTATAAGCAAATCAGATGCTTTGAGAATAGCCGATGAACCGTATATACTCGATCCATACTAATAATGATAATAACGCTTCCATTATGACCAAATTAGGCTTACGTGATTCTGTTTTAACCTTAACCTTGATCCCCACAGTGATCATTGGTTTGTTACTTGGCGGCTATTTTACAATAAATCGTTACATTGAGCTTGATGAAATTTTATATCAGCAAGGCAGCTCAATATCTGAACCCTTAGCAATTGCTTTAGAGCAGCCTTTACTTGAAAAAAATAAAAAGCTGCTCAACCGTCTGATTAGTTACACACACAATAAGCACTCCCCAACCATTAAATCGATTGCTATTTTTGATACCAGCAATCAGCTTATTATGACCAGCAACTATCATCGCTCGTTTGATGAACTAACTCAAAAAGAACAAATTGAAAATCTTCACACAACAAAAATTAATAAATCAGAAGAGTTAATCACGTTCTACACCCCTATTTTTAATCATTCTGCGCCGGTATCAAAATGGGATATTAATGATTTTCAAACCCCGCTTGGCACCGTTATTTTACAACTTAATAAAGACCAAGCGATTATAGGCCAGCAGCGAGCGGTTTTAATTAGCGGCATTGTTATTTTATTTTCAATAATATTGGCATCTATTTTAGCGCTTAAGCTTAGCCGTATGTTTATGAACCCGCTTAATAAGTTAGTACTTGCCACCGACAAACTAGTTGAAGGTAAAAGAGACACGGGTTTAAACGACACCATGATGGGCGAATTTGAACTTTTGCGTGAAGGGCTTAATACCATTGCCCACACTATGGTTATGCAAAAAGACGAAATGCAGAAAAATATTGATCAAGCCACGAGTGATTACCGCGAAACCCTAGAGCAATACGAAACCTCAAATATTCAGCTAACTATGGCCAAAAAAGAGGCGCAAGATGCTAACCGCGTTAAGTCCGACTTTTTAGCTAAAATGAGTCACGAGTTACGCACCCCACTTAATGGGGTTATTGGCTTTACGCGCCAATTGTATAAAACACCTTTAAATAAACATCAAAAAGACTACCTCGATACCATAGAGCTTTCTGCCAATAGTTTATTGACAATTATTAGCGACATTTTAGATTTTTCTAAACTTGAAGCAGGCGCAATGGAGCTTGAATCAATCCAGTTTCAACTGCGCGATAGCGTAAACGAGGTTATGACATTATTAGCTCCCTCGGCGCATGAAAAACAACTTGAGCTATCTATTTATATCAACCCACAAGTGCCTGATGATTTAACCGGTGACCCCACTCGCCTTAAACAAGTACTCATTAACTTGTTAAGTAATGCCATTAAGTTTACTGAAAAAGGCTCTATAAAAGTTGATATAAGCTACCGCTTATTAGATGAAGACCGCGCCTCTATTTTAGTATCAGTAACCGATACCGGTGTGGGTATTCCAATGGATAAGCAAGATGCGTTATTTACTGCATTTGGCCAAGCAGATTCATCCATCACCCGTAAATTTGGCGGCACTGGTTTAGGTCTCATTATTACCAAACACATTGTAGAGGCTATGAATGGCCGAATAACGCTAAATTCAGCCCCGGGAAGCGGCACCTGTTTTACCTTTAATGGTGTGTTTAGGTTGCCTGATCATACCTTTAGTAACGACTTACCTTCTAAATCACTTATTGGTAAACGCATATTATACCTAGAGCCACACGAGCATACGCACCACTCTGTGCTTTCTGTATTAAACGAGTGGGAAGCGGTTGTAACCGCCTGTTTTAATGAAGCAGCGTTTTTAGACGCCATCAAACATAAAATGTTTAAGTACGATATTTGTATTATTGGTGATATGGCATCGGTAGATGATATGCAGCGACTTAAGAGCTATGTGAATATGGTTCGCGAGTCGTGCGATTATTTATACCTTATGCTCAATACTGTTTCGCATAATATGCGCGAAGCGTTTATTGGCAGCGGCGCCGATGCGTGCTTAAGTAAGCCGCTTAATCATCGTAAATTATGTGAAGTACTGGCTGCGCCTTATCGCCTTGATCATCCAACCTTAAATATTGAGCCAAGCGAACAAACATTATTGCCATTAAAAGTACTGGTGGTAGATGACAATGATGCAAACTTAAAACTTATTTGCACCTTGTTAAAAGAGCAAGTTGAATTTATAGACACCGCTTATAATGGCTCGCAAGCCTACAGCTTAAGTAAAAGCCATAAGTACGATGTTATATTTATGGACATACAAATGCCGATTATGGATGGCATTACCGCGTGTAAACTTATTAAGGAGTCTTCTTTAAACGAAGACACACCTATTATTGCGGTAACCGCGCATGCTCTGCACAGTGAAAAAGAGCAGCTATTAAAAGATGGCTTTAAAGGCTATTTAACTAAGCCTATTGATGAGGACATGCTGAGCCAAATTATTTGCGATCATAGTCCGCAATCGCCCGTAAGCCGCGACAAAATTAAAAGTGTAACGTCACAAAGCCCTGCTCCATTTGAAAGTAACTGCTTAGATTGGTCGCTTGCGCTACAACGTGCAGGGGGTAAAGGTGAGCTGGCGCTGGAAATGCTCAATATGCTATTACAAAGTGTGCCAGAGACACTCTCGCAGCTCAACGAGGCTATTGAGCAAAACGATTGCCAAACGGTATTAAGTGTTATCCACAAATTCCATGGCGCGTGCTGTTATACCGGTGTGCCTAAGCTTAAATCACTGGCAGAAACCATAGAAACCTCACTTAAAAGTGATTGCGTGCTAGATAACGTTGAGCCTGAACTATTTGAGCTTCAGGATGAGCTGGAAAACCTCATGGCAGATGCAAGTGCTACCGAGCATCAACGCTAAAAAACACGTAATAAAAAAGCGCAGACAATGCGCTTTTAACAGGTTTTAATACCATTTTACTTAATTAAGTATTTCTATGAAATGGTGCCACCATGGGGTTAAATTTATAACCTTGCCTCAATCATGAGGCGTTTCATGTCGCGTACTGCTTTTTCAAGGCCATCAATAGCTGCGCGCGCAATAATAGCGTGGCCAATGTTAAGCTCATAAATTTCAGGCATTGCAGCAATTGGTTTTACGTTATGATAATGAAGACCATGCCCTGCATTTACAATTAAGCCTAAGCTCGCCGCGTATTTTACACCCTCTCGTATGTGCTCAAGCTCTTTGTGTAAATCTTCATCATTAGTGGCATCTGCATACGCGCCGGTATGAATTTCTACATACGGTGCACCACACGCTTTAGCTGCATCTAACTGTGCTTTATCGGCATCAATAAATAATGATACTTTAATACCCGCATCAGTTAGTGTTTTAGTGGCCGCTTTAATTTTATCTACGTTACCAGCCACATCTAGGCCGCCTTCGGTCGTAAGCTCTTCACGTTTTTCAGGTACTAAACATACGTACTCAGGCTGTACTTCAAGTGCAATGTTAATCATTTCATCTGTAACCGCTGTTTCAAGATTCATACGCGTTTGAATCGTTTTAGCCATTACGTATACATCGCGGTCTTGAATATGGCGGCGGTCTTCACGCAAATGAATAGTAATACCATCTGCACCGGCCTGCTCTGCCACACTGGCCGCATGTGCTGGGTCTGGGTATGATGTACCACGCGCTTGGCGAAGCGTTGCAATATGATCAACGTTTACGCCTAAAAGAATGTCTTTCATTTTGTTACCTGTAAAATATGTTTATTGAGAGGCCATAAATAATTCACGGCTTTTTAATGGTTTATTACCCAGTAAAGGTTTTAGTAAATAACGGCTTAATTGTTTTGCCATATAGAGTACATCGCTTTGGCTAAAATCATGATTAGCAATCGCTTTGAGCTGCGCGCCGCTAAACCCTGAGCGCGTATCTTGTTGCATCAAAAAACCCAACTCAGGAAAGTAACTATACGTTTGTCTTTCATCAATTGGCTCACCACTGGCATCAAAGCTAAAGTCGACGCCATAGCCCAACAACTCTAATAGTTGAAATTCGTATGAGCGCAGCACCGATTGTAAATCGACATCGCTATTTAAGTTCTCTAGGTGAGTTTTGTAGAGCTCAAACACTTGTTCAAGTGGCTCGTTTACCGGCACAATGCGGTTAGTCAGCTCATTTAAATAAAAGCCACAGTAAAGCTTATCCTTTGTTAAATATAAAGGATTACCATGTAGCTCAAATTTATTAATGTATTTTAAATCGTACTTGCCACTGTAATGAACAAGCAGTGCCTGAAAAGGCTGTAATTGTGCTTTGTGTTTAGTGGCCTGGCGACCACTCACTCTGGCTAGCATTCTAAGCTGGCCTACGCCTTCTACCAGCATATCGAGCATTACTTGGGAGTCGCTATAAGGACGCCGATGTAATAGGTACGCTGTGTAGAAGTCGCTATCCATATTAGTTGGTTAAATGCAGGTTAATCTTCGCCATAGCCTAAACTTCTTAAGGCACGTTCATCATCTGCCCAACCCGATTTAACTTTAACCCAAAGCTCTAAAAACACTTTGTTATCGAGCATTTCTTCAAGGTCTTTACGGGCTTCACGGCCAATCACTTTAAGCTTTTCGCCTTTGTTACCTATTACCATGCGTTTTTGGGTTTCACGCTCAACAAGAATTAACCCGTTGATATGCCAAACACCGTTTTCTTGCCATTTAAACTGCTCAATTTCTACAGTAACAGAATACGGCAGCTCTTCGCCCATAAAGCGCATTAGCTTTTCACGAATAACTTCTGCCGCCATAAAACGCATTGAGCGGTCGGTTACATAGTCATCAGGAAAGTAAAATTCGCACGGTGGTAAGCGTTTAGTCACTTCGGCTTTAATTAAATCAACGTTTTTACCTTGCGTTGCCGATACCGGCATAATGCCCACAAAATCAAATTTGTCGCCAAGCATCTTCATATGCGGTAATACTAAATCGCGGTCTTTTACTTGGTCTATTTTATTAATAACAAGTAAAACGGGCTTACCACTTTGCGATACTTTATTAAGTACCATTTCGTCATCGGCATTCCAGTGAGTGCCCTCAACAACAAAAATAATAAGCTCTACATCACCAATTGAACTCGATGCAGCACGGTTCATTAAGCGGTTAATAGCGCGCTTTTCTTCAACGTGTAAGCCCGGCGTATCAATATAAACAGCTTGGTGTTGCCCTTCTGTATGAATACCCATAATACGGTGGCGAGTTGTTTGTGGCTTGCGCGAGGTAATACTTACTTTTTGCTCAATGATTTCATTAAGCAATGTTGATTTACCTACATTAGGGCGGCCAACAATGGCAACCATGCCACAAAACGTATCAATATCACCTTCATGAGGCTGTATTAAGGTATCAAGATTCATTTTTTAGTATCTTCAATGCTTTTTCAGCAGCTTTTTGTTCGGCTTTACGGCGCGAGCTACCAACAGAAATAATGCTATCCATACCTTCAACTATACATTCAACCGTGAACGTTTGATTGTGCGCTTGACCTTTGGTATCAACAACGGTGTAGCCCGGTAAAGATAACTTACGCGCTTGTAGATACTCTTGCAGCAAGGTCTTAGGATCTTTTTGATTAAGCCCTGGTGAAATAGCATCAAGTCGAGATTCGTACCACGCTAAAATCAGCTCGCCACAGCGGTCTATGTTTGAGTCTAAAAACACAGCCCCTATAATGGCTTCTACAGCATCAGCTAATGTTGATTCACGACGAAAACCACCGCTTTTTAATTCACCCGGCCCAAGGCGCAAGTAGTCACCTAAACCAAACTCTAGCCCAAATTCAGCAAGTGTTTGGCCACGCACAAGCGTAGAGCGCATACGGCTTAAATCGCCTTCACGCGCTTTTGGAAATTTGTCGTACAAAGCATTGGCAATAACAAAGCTCAAAATTGAATCGCCTAAAAACTCTAAGCGTTCGTTGTGTTGACCTTTATGACTGCGGTGCGTCATTGCCTGCTCAAGTAAACCTTGATCAGCAAATTCGTAGCCAATTCGTTTATATAATTCTGTTACATTTTTTTTCATTGTTACTGAATATTACCTAGGCGTTCAAAACGAACACCAGTTGGAACCCATCCTGGTAAAACATCATCTGGGCCATTCTCAAATTCAAAACTCATCCATATAAAGACAGCTTTACCCACCAAGTTTTCTTTTGGTACAAAGCCCCAAAAGCGACTATCTTGGCTGTTGTCGCGGTTATCACCCATCATAAAATAATGATCAGCTGGTACAGTCCATTCATCCGAAGGAGTCCCTGGTTGCTGATAGTAACGCCCTTTACGTTCAGGAGCGCGTGGGTTGATTAAAATGTCGTGCTTGAGTGTCGTTAAATCTTCATTTACTCGGGCAAGCGACATTTGGCCTTGTTTAAACTCATTATCGTTAATTAATTTAAAATCAATTTTATTAAACTCATTACAAAGTAGGTCACCCTGCTGGGTCTCGCCTTCTTTACAATTAGGTTGAATATATAAACGCTTATCACGATAAACAATTTTATCGCCTGGTAAACCAATAGCACGTTTTATATAATCTACTCGCTCATCTAACGGGTATTTAAAAACAACAATATCGCCGCGTTCAGGCTCGCCTACATCTACAAGCTGGCTACGCCATACTGGGTCTTTAATCCCGTACGAGTACTTTTGTACTAAAATAAAGTCGCCCACCAACAGGGTTGGCATCATTGAACCTGACGGTATTTGAAAAGGCTCAAAAATAAACGACCTAAAAATAGTAATAGCTGCAATCATCGGAAAAATCGACTTTGCAGTTTCTGTAATTGCCGGCTCAGGTGCTATTAACGCCGCTGTTTCTTCATCAAGCTGGCCACCGGCAGATGTTTGGGCAAGCGCCAAACGCTCTTGCCTTTTTGGCGCATACATTAGGTGGTCAATTAACCATATTAAACCTGAGCCTAACGTTAATAACACCAATAAAACTGAGAAATAACCAGCCATCTATAATCCTTTGTTTTTATTTACCAACTTTCAAAATAGCTAGAAACGCTTCTTGCGGTACTTCTACGTTACCCAATTGCTTCATTCGTTTTTTACCATCTTTTTGCTTTTGCAGTAGCTTTTTCTTACGACTCACATCACCACCGTAACACTTAGCGATTACATTTTTACGTAATTGCTTAACCGTGGTACGCGCAATAACATGTTGTCCTATTGCAGCTTGAATCGCAATATCAAACATTTGACGCGGAATAAGCTCTTTTAACGCATCAGCAAGTTGGCGGCCACGTGATTGTGCACTGTCGCGGTGAACAATTATAGCGAGCGCATCAACACGTTCACCATTAATAAGTATATCAACACGTACCATGTCTGATGTTTGAAAGTGCTTAAAGTTGTAATCAAGCGATGCAAAACCACGACTGGTTGACTTTAATTTATCAAAAAAGTCCATAACCACTTCAGCCATAGGTAGTTCATAAGTTACAGCGACTTGCTTGCCGTGATAACTCATTTTAGTTTGCATACCACGCTTTTCTACACACAGAGTAATAACGCTACCTAAAAACTCTTGCGGTACAAGTATGTTTGCCTCTACTACTGGTTCGCGGATTTCAACAATATCATTAACCGCTGGTAGGTCAGACGGGTTATCAATTTGACTCGTACCTTCTTTGGTTACTACTTCGTAGATTACAGTAGGTGCCGTGGTAATTAAATCAATATCGTATTCACGCTCTAAACGCTCTTGAATAATTTCCATGTGTAGCATACCTAAAAAGCCACAGCGGAAGCCAAAACCCAGTGCTGTTGAATTTTCAGGTTCAAAAAATAACGACGCATCATTTAAGCTTAGTTTATTAAGCGCATCGCGGAACGATTCATAATCATCAGAGGCAATTGGGAACATACCTGCATATACTTGCGGCTTAATTTTTTGAAAGCCTGGTAAACGCACTGGTGCCGCATTTTTTTGATGCGTAATCGTATCGCCCACTGGGGCGCCGTGTATTTCTTTAATACCGGCAATAACAAACCCTACTTCGCCGGTACGTAAAATACCCGTGTTGGTTTGTTTAGGGGTAAAAATACCCACGTGATCAGCTGTATGTACTTGCTCGTTCGACATTATTTTTATTTTGTCGCCGGCACGTAGTTCACCGTGCTTAATACGCACTAGTGATACAACACCTTGGTATGGGTCAAACCACGAGTCAATAATAAGCGCCTGTAAAGGTTGATCTTTTTCACCTACCGGTGGTGGGATATCCTTTACAATCATTTCAAGTACTTCAGCAATACCGACACCTGTTTTTGCACTGCATTGCACAGCGTCTAGGGCATCAATACCAATAATGTCTTCAATTTCTTCTGCTACACGAAGCGGCTCGGCTTGCGGTAAATCTATTTTATTTAAAACAGGGATTACTTCTAAATCCATCTCAATGGCGGTATAACAGTTTGCCAGCGTTTGTGCTTCAACACCTTGTCCGGCATCAACAACTAAAAGCGCACCTTCACATGCCGCTAAAGAGCGAGAAACTTCATAAGTAAAGTCAACGTGCCCTGGTGTATCGATAAAGTTAAGTTGGTAGGTTTCACCATCGTTAGCTGTGTAGTTAAGCGTTACACTTTGCGCTTTAATGGTAATACCACGCTCACGCTCGATGTCCATTGAATCTAACACTTGCTTTTGCATTTCGCGGTCTGTTAAGCCACCACAAACCTGGATCAAACGATCTGAAAGGGTCGATTTACCATGGTCAATATGGGCGATGATCGAAAAATTACGGATATGCTTCATAAACTGGATTCTAAACTTCTATTTTAATAGGCTAAGTACGAACACCTGAGTGACTTGAAAATACTTATTGGGTATAAGTGCTATATAAGTGGCTAAATGCGCTTTAGATAATCAAATTTTGATTGCCTTTTTACCCTGTATTTCCAAGTTACTCTGGTATAAAACAGCAATTTTACATTTAATTGGTCTTAATCACCATCTATTTGCGTTAAAGGAAGGCTAATTGGATGAATTTTTATCACTTTTACATCATGCCTGAGTGTTTTCACTTTGCTTTTAGCTAAAAAGTAACCGCCTACACCGCCCAAAGCGGCGAATAATATTTGCCATCCCTGCGCTAAAAGTAGTAATTCGGCACTAATAAATGCAAGCGTTAATCCTAAAAATAAAGGCAGCATGTATACAGCAAAAGCATGTTTGACTAAATGCGAATCATCTAATGAAAGCGTTACTTTTTGGCCCACTTCTACAGGAGTATCAAATTGATATGGAAAGGTTTTTTTATCGCTACCAAAGAGTTTGGCAAAGACTTGCGAGCCACAGCGGCCATTACACCCTTCGCAGGCTTTTTTTTGCTGGGCTTCTAAGTGGGCAGTGGTGCCATCTAGGGCAACCACTGTAAGTGTTTGTTCAATCATAACAACCCTTACGAATTGTTTATAATGCGCGAGTCACTGACTCAGCAATTGCCTTTGCGGTTTGGCTTGGCACATTACCAACAACGGATACATCAAAGTTTCCGCCATTATGCACATAAATTGTCGTTGCGCCAGAAGTTAATGATCCGCTTAAGCGGCGACCTGGTAAGGGGCGCTGTACAAAAACTGAAATTTCAACAAACCCATCAGAATATAAATAATAGTCAGTAAGTTCGTTATTTAAATCAAGTTTATGGCGGTCTGATTTTAGTAATTTAAAGCCATTAGGTAACCAACCAATGCGCCAGTTTGTGGCATTACTTTTTTCACCTTCCAGTGCGTTACCTGGTAACGGCGTTGGAAAATTACGGTTGAGCACTTCTAAAATCATCGGTGCTGGTTGCTCTGTTACGCTAATATGGGTTAACTGTAGCTGCTCTAATGCTTCACCTTGGTGGTTAACATAAGCGGCTTTTAATAACAGCGATGACTCTGTATCAAGCCATATCCAATAGTTATATTTGTATTCATCTTTTGATTCTATTCTCACCAGTTGCGCCGCTCGCCCTGCAATACGGCCTTTACCACCTAGCACAAAATCATATTGGCTGCTTAGCGCTTCAATATCTTTAAATAATACTTCAGGTATTGGCCCAGCAATGGAGTCTGTATTTATAGAATATGGCTGCGATTGCGGTTCAAAGTAGGTTACTTGGTCGTTAATTCTCACCATTTCTAAGCCCGCGCCATTAAGTAAACTTAAATGCTCAAGCTCTGTTTCACCTTGCTTTGCATGCACCCAACGGTAAGGTTCCATGGCTTTACCCTTTACCACCACAAAAGAGGCGTCAAAATTACGGGTATGCACTGCATTCGCCATGTTTAGTAATAAATCTTTGGCGGGATTTGTGTCGTTAGCAAAAACATTAAAACTTAATACTAACGACAGAACAAAAGTGATTACTTTCATTTAATTAGTTTTTTTCCTCTTGCGCTTTGTCACTATTTTGCGCTGTTTGCAAAGAGTGTGCAACACGTGCTTGACGTTGATGCTCTAAAACTAACGCGCCAATGCGTTGTTGCTGTAATTCGCGTAAACCTTGCTCAGCGTTTTCAAGAGCAGGTTCTGATGAATAACTCACCGGCGACGCCATACCTGTTAATGGGGTAGTTTGTAAAAGCGGAATTTCGCTTTCTTGCTCGCCCGCACCTTGCGGCAAGGTATTTACGCCAACAATGGCAAACATAGCTACGCTTGCAGCAATAGCAAGTTGTGCAACCGGCTTGCGCCAATTAAACGCCACTACTTTGTTATCTTGCTGCGCTTCACTGTGCTCGGTATCAGGCGCTTTGTTTGCTGTCGATTGGGTGAAATCGGCATACACAGGCTCACTTTCAAGTGCTAAGGCGATGTTATCGCTTATATCGATGTGTATGTCGTTGTTATTTTTTTGAGCACGCATCGCATCACCAATTAGCGCATATCGACCAAACGTAGCAACATCCTGATCAGAAATTTTACCCTCTGCAAGGTGTTGTTCGCCGTCAAGTAATGCTGATAACGTTTCGCTATCCAACTTGTTAACGTGTGCTTTTGTCATACTAAGACTCGCCTATTAATGGGTTTAATTTATTATCTATTGCTTCTCGGGCTCTAAAAATACGCGAACGTACTGTCCCAACAGGGCAATCCATTACCACGGCTATTTCTTCATAGCTCATCCCTTCGATTTCTCTTAGGGTAATCGCGGTTTTAAGGTCTTCAGGCAAACTATCAATCGTATTAAAAATAACAGCGCGTACTTCGTCGCTTAACAGTAAGTTTTCAGGCGATGCGTTTGAACGCATCGAATCCGCACCGTCATAAAACTCGGCATCTTCAGCGTCTATATCGTTTGCTGGCGGTTTACGGCCCTGAGCTACTAAATAATTTTTAGCACAATTAACGGCAATACGGTATAACCACGTATAAAAGGCACTATCACCTCTAAAGTTTGGAAGTGCACGGTAGGCCTTAATAAATGCCTCTTGTGCTACATCTGCAATATCGCCTTGGTTAGACACATAACGTGAAATTAACCCTGCAATTTTGTTCTGATACTTCTTTACTAATAGGTTGAAGGCGTTTTTATCTCCTTGCTGGACCCTTTTTACAAGCGCTAAATCTAATTCCTGCTCGCTCATTCGAGCCGGTACTCCTCTGTTTGATTCTTGCTGGTTATTCATAGTGTCGCCATTGTTCACAAATACTCTGACCTCTTTATGAATAAAAAGTTCTGCTTAATATTATTTTTTTATAAAATAGTCGTAAATAACGGCGCTAAGCCATTAAAATCACTACGTAGTAATATGACAAATATGATACAACTACATTATTAAAAACAAATATTGCTCTAATTTGAGCATTGTAACCGCAAAGTACCTCTGACATGAACCAAAATAAACATCATATTGCTGATGTCGCTATTATCGGTAGCGGCGCGGCGGGCTTATCTCTTGCATTGTCTTTAGCTAACTACTGTAATGTTACTGTGATCAGTAAAGGTGCCCTCACCGAAGGCTCTACACTGTATGCACAAGGCGGGATTGCCGCAGTATTTGATAAAAAAAACGACAGCATAGAATCACATGTTGAAGATACCCTTGATGCCGGCGGTGGTTTATGTGACCGAGAAGCTGTGCATTATACTGCAAGTAATGCGCATCAGTGTTTACAATGGCTCATTGAGCAAGGCGTTCCTTTTGATATGGAGTTTGATAGCAAAGGAAAAGAGCGCTTTCATTTAACCCGCGAAGGCGGACACAGCCATCGCCGTATTTTACATGCAGCTGATGCCACTGGTAAGGCCGTACAAACCACGTTAATTAGCCAAGTTAAAGCGCATAAAAACATTACCTTGCTCGAGCAATACAATGCCATCGACTTGATTAGTGATAAAAGCTTAGGTAAGCCGGGTTCGCATATTCATGGCATGTACGTGTGGAATAAAAAAGCAAAAAAAGTAGAAACTATTTCCGCTAAATTTGTAGCGCTCGCAACAGGGGGGGCAAGCAAGGTGTATTTGTACACTTCAAACCCTGATGTATCTAGCGGTGACGGTATTGCCATGGCGTGGCGTGCAGGCTGTAGGGTAGCCAATATGGAATTTAACCAATTTCACCCCACTAGCCTTTATCATCCTGAGCTACAAAACTTCTTAATTACCGAAGCTATGCGCGGTGAAGGAGCGTATTTAAAGCGCCCCGACGGCACTCGCTTTATGAAAGACTTTGATGATAGAGAAGAGCTGGCACCGCGCGACATAGTAGCCCGTGCTATCGATTTTGAAATGAAGCGTTTAGGTGCAAATTGTGTATACCTAGATATTAGCCACAAAGATAAAGACTTTATTATTGAGCACTTCCCTACTATTTACGCAAAGTGTTTAAGTGTAGGGCTTGATATAACCAAAGAAGCCATCCCGGTTGTTCCTGCCGCGCATTATACGTGTGGCGGTGTAATGAGCGACTTTAACGGTAAAACCGATTTAGATAACTTATACGCTGTAGGCGAAGTCGCCTACACAGGTTTGCACGGCGCTAACCGTATGGCGAGCAATTCATTATTAGAGTGCATTGTATTTGCTCACGCTGCCGCAAAAGATATTTTAAGTAAACTTGAGCATGCGCCAGCACCACTTGCGCTGCCAAGTTGGGATGAAAGCCGAGTCAGTAATTCTGATGAAGAAATTGTTATTACCCATAACTGGCACGAACTGCGGTTATTTATGTGGGATTATGTAGGCATTGTGCGCTCAACTAAACGCCTAGAACGAGCACTGCACCGTGTTGAGTTATTACAACAAGAAATACATGATTATTACGCAAACTTTAGAGTAAGTAATAACTTATTGGAGCTTCGTAATTTAGTACAAGTAGCCGAGCTAATAATTAGAAGTGCAATGCAGCGTAAAGAAAGCCGTGGCCTTCACTATACAATTGACTACCCTGAGCAAAATGAAAACCCAACACCCACTATTTTGATTCCACCTCGCCATTAATGGCAATCAATGCTGCGCGCTTTAAACGTGCGTAGCTTTGCTTATTTACGCCATTAGCTGAAATAATAAGCCATTGGCGTTTATTAAAACCTTTAATGTGTAACCACACACTGGTATTTAATATTTTTGTTTTAGGGGTTATTTGCCCCTGAACTTTTAAACTTTCGTTTTCGAAGCGTATTTGCTTAGGCTCTAAAATAATAACGCCACTTTCAGGGTGAATAGCCACTACTTTTTGCCATATCCAGCAAAGCGCAATTGCATTTACAGTTATACAAACAACAATGCTAAAAAAAGAGCTTAAATAAAGCCCTAATATTACACTTAATAAGCAGAAAAACAGCACCACAGGCCGCTGTTCTGCTTTATTATTTACTACCGTAAACCTATACACGAACTCGGTCTAAAATTAGCGATACCATGGTATTAAGCTCAGCATCTTTACATTCTTCATGGCCCATAAACCATGCAAATAAATCAGGGTCTTCTTGGGTTAGCAAACGCTGAAATACAGCCTGCTGCTGTGCATTTAACGAATCATACGCCTGCTCTACAAATGGCATAAACAAAACATCTAACTCTAACATGCCGCGGCGACAAGCCCAGCGTATACGTGCTTTACTATGAATTTCAGTCATTTTAAACCTCATACTTAATTGTCCCGAGTTTAACAAATACCCGCCTAATTAGCAGCTATTAATCTGTGTTCAAATAATAAAAAACTGCCCGCCTTCGTTGCTGTACCCTAGGTTATAACTGCGTTATTATGTCTACTCATTTGTATTGCACAGAAGGTTTTTATGTCGAGCGTTTATGCATGTCCGTTATCTCACCAACTTATTAGCCTAACCGGTGCGGATAAATTGTCTTATCTTCACGGACAAATCACTCAAGATCTCAATAAACTATCTAACAGCAATTATTTATGGGCTGGTCACTGCAGTGCCAAAGGCAAGTTGTGGGGTGTGTTTAAATTATTTTCTCACCAAGATAGCTACTACTTAGCAGGTTCACAGCCTGAGGTAGAGAAGTCGCTCAGTGAGCTAAAAAAATACGCTGTGTTTGCCAAAGTCGATATTGATGTTTCTACGAACAGATTAATCGGGTTGATCAGTGACGATTTAACCCCAGTACTAGAAAAACTTGATATTCGTTTTTCTGATGACCAAACGGCCTGTGATTTCCCAAGTGGTAAAGCCCTTAAGTTAGCGCCAAATCGCGTTTTACTAATGGTTGATAGCCAATTTAGTATGCCAGATGATGTGTCTACATTAGATAACTGCGCACTATGGCAAGAAGCCGCAATAAAAGCGGGCGAGCCACAATTAAATAGTGACGCCATTGGCGAATACGTACCACAAATGGTAAACCTTCAAGCGATTAACGGCATTAGTTTTAAAAAAGGCTGTTACACCGGCCAAGAAACGGTTGCCCGTATGAAGTACCTAGGTAAAAACAAACGCGCTATGTATATTGTTACAGGTAAAAGCGATGGCCTACTTGAAGAGCCAGAGCTTGAAACCCAAGTGGGCGAAAACTGGCGCCGCGCTGGTAAATTAATTGCCCAAAGCTATAACGAAAATAGCCAAACCTTATTTGGCCTTGTTGTGCTGCCAAACGATACACCAAGTACACACGTACTTCGTGCAAAGCACACCCCTCAGGTAGAGCTAAGCATTCTGCCTCTACCTTACTCTCTTGAAGATGAATAAATAGGAATGACTATGATCGTTGCACCAAACACAGTAGTAAAAATGCATTATTCAGTACTGGATAACGATGGCAATACCATTGATAACTCTTTTGATGGCGAGCCACTGGTTTTTATTATTGGCACAGGCTACTTAATCCCAGGGCTTGAAAATGCACTCCAAGGCAAGCAAGCCGGTGATACATTAAATGTAAAAGTAGAACCTGAAGAAGGCTACGGCGAACGTCACGATAACCTAATGCAAGCGGTGCCTAAGTCGATGTTTGATGGCATGGAGATTGAAGTGGGTATGCAATTTAGAGCGTCAACTGATGATGGTGATCAATCTGTGATGATTATCGAGATTCAAGATGAAGACGTTATAGTTGATGGCAACCACCCGCTTTCGGGTATTACCCTTAATTTTGATGTAGAAATTTTAGAGGTGCGCGAAGCAACCGAAGAAGAGCTTGCGCACGGCCACGTGCACGGTGAAGGCGGTTGTGGTCACGATCACTAATCATACCGCCGTTTATAAAAAAAGCGCCTAAGGCGCTTTTTTTATAACATATTGTTGTAGGTCGCGGTTTTTATTGGCGCCGGTTCCTCTAAAGGGGTTTCACTGGGTGTTATTTTACCCTCAAGCGCACGTAATAAGCCTTGCTGATCATTTGTTCCCACTCGGTACTTAGTACCGTCTTTTAAGGTTAACTGTAGCGCACTAAACCCGGATACAGAATACACCCACCCATCATGCGTAATACGAATACCAATACCATGGCGGTAAGAGTTTTGCACCGCTTTAGCCTCCACTATGTCCGCAAGTGCTAATCGTTGCCCCGCAACGCCAGGGCCAAAAGCCCAACTAATTGTTTGCTCGTCAACTTTTACAGTTAAACCATGAAACAAAAAGCCGACTAAAACCAATACACCGGCAAATACCATTAATGGCACATCGGCGCCCATTAAGTTCCAGGCTAAGGCTACAAAGCCGCCTATCCATGCTAAAACAAAAAATATAAACACCGCATATTGTTTATGCTGATACATAACGCTCTCTTTATTATTAAAAACTGTACACCAACGTGGCGCTTAATTCTGAGTCGTATTTAAGGTTATCGTCTTCAGGTTTTGAATTATAACGATACATATAGGCAAACTTTAACGATACCGCACCTATAACTTGGCTAATCAAAGCGGTTTCTGACTTCAAACGCGAATTTAACCCCGACAAAGACTGCTCAATACTCACATCTTGATTAAAGCGCGTGCGCTTTGATACCAAACGCTCCCACTGCATTGCAATACGTACTAAATAACCAGTTTTGTTTTCATCTTCTTCGCTTACCTCTGATTCATCATCAGCGACAGAGCGATATAAGCCTGGGCCAATATCAATATCTACTTTATTTTTTACACCTTGGTAAACTCTGGCACCATAGCCTGTAGCCACCGTACTTTTGTAATCTAGGCCGCTAAATTTATCTTCTTCGTAGTCACCGTAAATAAAAAATGAAGAGTTTTTAACGCCCACTTTGTAGTTACCCTGTGCAGAGACAAAAATACGGTCTGCCGTTACATCGGTTTGCCCTGTATCTTCGTTTTGATCTCGTTTATACAAGGTGTCTAATTTAAATTGGTTACGCCAATTTTCGAAGTCTTGGTATAAATTCCCTCTAAACTTAAAGCTGGTAGAGTTAGTATTACCCTTACTTAAAATCAAGCCAAATTCAGTATCGCCATAGAGCATTTCGCCTTTATGTAGCTCGTGAATTTCTTCATCAGAGAGTTGTCCATATTCATGAAAGTCTTCAAATGGATCAACAGCCCAACACCGGCTGCTCATTATTAAAAACACGAATAGTAAATACTTATGCACGGTAAACTCTCTTGCACATACAAACAAAACTGCTTACTCAGCGTGCTCTGTTTCTTTCCACAAAATATGACAAAACGGCGCGTCTTTATCACGGCTAATTAAAATTTTTGCAAATAACACATCTTCGTTTTCAAACTCTAACCCCACTAGCACTTGCACAAATAACTCCGGCTCTATTTCAAGTGCAACAAAGTTTTGCCATTGCTCATCAGGCTCGCCCTCTTCAATAAACCCAAGCTCTTCTCGGTATTCGTTAAAGTCTTCAACATCTTGTTCGCTAAGATTATTTGGCGCCAGCTCTAAAAAAATATCGTACGCTTGATGGGTAACTTCTTCTTCGCTATATAAACGTGGGCCTGACATGGGTAAAACCTCAATGCATTTTAAGTGCGCACATAATATCAAAACTCATCTGTGTTTTGAGAAAAAACAGCTAAAAATAATGACTTTTTTGTTACCAGCTCATGCGCGGTTAAGCTTAAATAAGATTCAAAGTGCTTTGACTAAAAAAGTTAAAAATAATTCAATTTATTTTTTATTATAAAACAAACCGTTACTTTACTTAGTACGGCGTACATCATAAGCTCAAACACATAATAATAGGAGAGCGCAATGATAAAACTAGAAATACAACAAGGCATTGCTAACGTTATTTTAAGCCGCGCAGAAAAACAAAATGCACTTAGCTTTGGTATGTTCTTGCAATTAAACAGTACTATTAAACGTATAAAAAAAGATAAAAGTGTTCGCGCCGTAGTGATAAAAGGTGATGGTGAGCATTTTTGCTCTGGGCTTGATGTGGCTGCAGTGATGGCTTCACCATTAAACATTGTTAGGCTGTTGCTAAAATGGCTACCTGGCAATCAAAACCTAGCGCAAAAAGTGGTACTGGGCTGGCAATCGTTAAGCGTACCTGTGATTGCGCAAATAAACGGAAATTGTTTAGGGGGTGGGCTACAAATAGCATTGGGCGCCGACTATAGAATTGTTGATACCCACGCAAAACTAGCCATTATGGAAGCGCGTTGGGGGCTATGCCCCGATATGGGCGCTAATGTAGTGCTTGCTGGTTTATTAAAGCGCGACCAAGCGCTGTGGCTGGCAAGCCACGCCAACCCTATTAGTGCTCACACGGCCTACAAGCTGGGGTTAGTCACAGAGCTTACAGACAATACCGAACAGGCCACACAGCGCATGTTAAATATATTACGTGAACGCTCCCCCGATACACTGGCAGCGATAAAGCGCGTTACTCAACAAAGCTACACAACAAACCAACGACAAATTTTAGCTAAAGAAACGTTTAGCCAAATTCGCTTGTTACTCAATCCTAATACTAAAAAAGCAATTGCCAAAGCAAAAGGGAAAACAGATATAAGCTATGCAAATTCAAAGCGCTGGTAAGACTAAATTAGCATTTAATAATAGTGCGTATTTGCTAACGTTAATTTCTTTCTATATTAATGAGCCATTATCATGAAGTACTTGCTTAGCAGTGCAATTATTTTACTGTGCTTAGGGTGTGCTAAATTAATAATGCACTTAATTGGTGGCAGCTTCCCTGCACCGCTCCTTGGCATGGTTATTTTACTGAGTTTATTACTGTTAGGTGTAGTGAAAGAGCACCATATTAAACCCTCGGCCTCCCCTATTTTAAATATTATGCCGATATTTTTTATACCCGCGGGGGTAGGATTTATCGAGCACATTGCACTTATTAAGCTGCATTGGCCCTATTTGGTTTTGGTTATTTTGCTCGTCCCTGCCAGTACGCTTTTACTGGTAAGCAGCGTTGTTGGCTATGTTAAAGGTAAAAATAACAATGACTGAGCTGCACCTTACGCTATGGTACTTAACAACTCCCGCTATTATTTTGCTGTTTTTATTATTAAGAGCGTTTAATAAACACTGGCAGCACAGCATAGTAAAGTCGCTCACCAACCCAGTGTTTTTAAGTATTGCGATTATTGCCTTAGTACTTGTTAATTTAAAATTACCTTATGCTGATTTTTCTAGGCATAGCCAACTACTTAGTTGGCTATTAGAGCCTGCTATAGTGGCACTGGCCTTACCTTTGTATCAGCAGTTTATACATGTCAGAAAAAATCTACTGTTAATAGTAAGCACCTGTAGCTTAGGCATTATTAACGCCACAGTGGTGGCTTTTATTTTAAGTATTTTATTTGATGTACCCGCCAATTTAAGCGCCTCCGTAGCAGCATTAAGTGTAACTACGCCTATTTCGTTAATAGTTACTGAGTCTTTAGGGGGGATTAGCTCCCTTGCCGCAGCATTAGTTATATTTATTGGCTTACTAGGTGCGCTCTTTGGGTTAATGCTCATTAAGTGGATAGGTGTTAAAAACCACCAAGCTCAAGGAATAGCAATGGGAACTGCGTGCCATGCTATAGGCACCGCAGCAGCACTGGACGAGCACCCAAAAATAGGCGCGTTTTCCTCGGTTGCTATGGCTTTAAGCGCATTATTAACCGCCATAATAGTCCCCGTGCTATATCCTTTTTTAGTCAACACTTTGCTATAGTTAGCAAAAAATAATTACGCAATATAAAGAGCCCACTATGATCAGTTCTGAAATAGAACAATTTGAAAAATACTACACCATGCTCACTGAGTATTTAGTTACCTACAGCATGCAAATTGTGGGTGCCGTTTTTATTCTTATACTGGGTTTGTGGGTTGCTAAAAAACTCTCAAATTTAGTCGCTAAATTGATGGCTCGTCATAATGTCGATATCACGCTTACCAGCTTTGTCAGTAACGTGGTAAAAGTATTGCTTATTGTGATGGCTGTAGTGATAGCGCTTGGCAAAATAGGCATTAGTGTTACCCCCTTTGTAGCGGCTATAGGTGCAGCCTCTTTAGGTGCGGGTTTGGCCTTACAAGGGATGCTTTCAAACTATGGCGCTGGCCTTGCTATTATTGCCACGCGCCCTTTTGTGGTAGGCGATACCATTGAAGTAAAAGGGGTCAGCGGCCAAGTAAAAACAATTGAGCTGGGTTACACCATTTTAATTGATGAAGAAAAAGTAGAAATCACTATTCCTAACAAGCACATAGTGGGTGAAATTATTCACAACTCGTTTAGCTACTCGTTAGTTAAAGGAGAAATAGACATAGCCTATACTGCCTGCGCTGATACCGCTGTTAGCCTTATTGAAGAAGTATTAAAGGCTCATGATCAGGTGGCTCAAAACCCTATTTTTCAAGTAGGCATAGAGCGCTTTGCCGATAGCGGCGTAACCATTAGTTATCGCTATTGGGTGCCTACAACCAAAATAATAGAAACCAAACTTGTTATTAACGCAGGCGTTTATAAAGCCATTAATAGCGCTGAGATAGAAATACCCTTTCCGCAGCGGGTGGTTACTATTAAAGAACGCGACCTTTCTTAATAAAAAACAAAGCCGCTTAATGCGGCTTTGTTGTTTTATAGCTTAAAGCAGTAATAAACTGCCTAACCCTAAAAAGGTCACAAACCCAACTATATCGGTAACCGTGGTTAATATTACCGAGCCAGAAAGCGCAGGGTCTATTTTCATTTTGTCTAAAATAGACGGTATAACAACCCCAGCTAACGACGCAGCCACTAAGTTAAGCAATATAGCAACGGTAATTGTAATGCTTAGCATTATGTCGCTAAACCAAACAAAGGTGAGCGCGCCAATCACTAATGCCCACACTAAGCCGTTCACCGCCCCTACCCGTAGCTCCTTTTTTAAAAGTGCATTGCGGTTAGAGTCGGTTACCTGGCCAAGCGCTAAACCGCGCACTATTACCGTTAAAGTTTGACTCCCGGCGATTCCGCCCATAGAGGCCACCACAGGCATAAGTACCGCCAGTGCCACAACCTGCTCTATTGTTGCGCCAAATAAGCCAATAAACCAAGATGCTAAAAACGCAGTGGCTAAATTTATACCCAGCCAAATTCCCCGGTTTTTAGCACTTTTTCTTACACTGGCAAACAGGTCTTCGTCTTCGCGTAAACCACCAGCTTTGGCCGCAGCTTCGTCGGCAATTTCTTGGCGTAGTTCGTATGCCGAGCTAATGGTTAAACGCCCGACTAATTTGTTATCGGTATTAACCACCGGCATGGCCATTTTTTCACTGTGAATAACCACTTCTGCCGCTTCGTATAAATCATCATCAGCATGTAATGATGAAAAATCATAGTTTGCCAGCGCCAATAGGTTATCGCCTTCATCGGCTTTTATTAAATCATTTACTGCAAGTTCACCTATTAGGCTGCCTTGGCGGCTAACTAAATACACAACTTCGCTGTATTGCGGCAAACCTTTGTGCAGTAATTTTTTAACGCCTGCAATTGTTGCTTTTTCAGTTATTTTTAGAAAGTCGAAACCAACCCAGTGACCTAATTGCTCAGGCGGATACTGCTGAGCAAGATCGTATTGTTTCGTTTGTGCTTCATCGAGTTGCTTTTTAGCATAATCAACAAAGCGCTCAGGAATAACCTCTTCAAGCTCAAGTAATTCTTCAACATTCACTTCATCTAATAGCGCGTATGCCTCGCTATCATCTAAGGTTTGTAGTAACCATAAGCAGCTGTCATCGCTCAGGGTGACAAATATTTCATGCTGCGTGTCTTTATCTAATAGCTGCCAAATTTCTAGACGCTGTTCTTTTGGGATGGCTTCAAAAAGTAGCGATAGGTGCTCAGTAGATAAATTAAGCTGTGCATCGGCTAAAAGCTGGCTTTTTTGCGTGTGTGTTTCGCATTGTAATAAATCGTTTATTAGCTGCGGTAGTTGGTCGACTGGATACTCAATCATCTTGAAACCTTAAATTTAAAAATGCACATTGCTTATAGTTTACTTGAACAATAAAAAATTGCAGAAAAAACCTAAACTTATTAAGACGCTTTAAGCTTTGATGGTTGAAACTGCGCTCATTATTTTTGCGCATTGTAGGGGTAAAAACACCAGCGATACTACTGTTTATTTTAAAAATTAAAAAAGAAATTTTTGGCCTTATTTTTAGCCAAAAAAAAGCCCATAACGCTAAGCTGTTATGGGCAAAGTCACACAATGAAAAAAGGGGAATTAAAATCTATCGGTTAAGTTACGTATTAGGTCAGAGTCTACAAACTGCGTGACCATTGCAGCACCCCATGCATATGCACGTTGTATTGGGTAGCCTTTAAATATCCAGCGTTTACGAACATGGTTAAAACGCTGTAAATACTGCTGCTTAGCACGCGGCAAAGGTGTACTACTTAGCTTATCCCACGCTTTATATACGCCCGACATGTCAGAGCCGCGCATAAAACGTTGCAACCAACGCGCAAAGCGCGAAAAGCTAATGGTTGACTGAAAATCAATGATATAAGGCTTGCCATCGCTACCACATAATATATTGCCCATATTACGTAAATCTAAATGCACAATGCCTAGGCGGTGCATTTTTGCAACTTGGCGTTCAAGCTCAATAAAAAATTCAACAGGCAACGTCTCACCCTGGTGTATTAAGCTCCTAAGCGGCGTGCCTTCTATGTAGTCATACGCCACCGCTATCGGCGATAAACGGCTAAACCGATTAGCAACTGCATCAAGCTGTGCTAAGCGGCTCAACCCTTTAAATTCTTGATTTACAGAAAGCTTGGCAAAGGTTTTACGAATAAACCACGGGCTTTGGCTAAAGTCTTTTACTATTAAGTCAAACGTATCATCTTTGTACCTGTATACAATTGCGTTCGCAAAACGCCCTTTATGAACAACACTTAAATACTGTTGCATAAATACATGTTCAGGAAACTGCTGCTGTAATTGTGATAACAACTTATTTTCAATCATAACAAACCTAACAAGATGATAACTTTAATTGCCTAGGCAACTATATTAGCAAAGTTGGATTTGCCGCACAATTAGATCTAGTACTTAGCAGGCTAAGTTTTTATTGAAACAGTATCGCTAAAATGTTGATAATCTTTTTTAGAGATTTAAGAAGGTGTATCTAGGTTGTTTATTGCTCGGTTTAGTAAGTCCATAACGCTGTGTTTTTCATTTTCAGAAAAACCGCTAAGTGCTTTTTCGTACACTTGATTTACTAAGGGCATTATTTGCGGATAAAGCGCTTTGCCTTTATCACTTAAACTTAAAAGTGTAGAGCGTTTATCAAACTCACATTGTGTTTTTTCAATTAAGTCTTTTTCTTCTAAACGCTTTAACAAACGGCTCATCGCCCCTTTATCGTACACCATATGATCGCTCAGTCCGGCTAATGTGTTTACTGAGCCACGCGCTAATAGCACTACCACAATATATTGCGCAGAGGTTAAGTCCATACAATCGAGTTGGGCATCGATGTGTGTGGCAATTTTTGAACGTAAAAACGATATCAACCGGCCTAGGTCTTGCTCTGCTACGAGCGTTTCGGGGTCAGCGTTTTGTACTGAAGGCATACTTTGTTGCATATTAGGGTTACTCTGTTTATTCAAAATGCGTGTAATAGACTACACATAATTAATAAAATTCCCTAGGGTTAGCGAACTTTCAAAAATAAAAATTTGTTCTAGCTAGGGTCTGACATGTTTGGCGTTAATACGCCTATGCCTTTGCAGCAACCTTAAAATATCAGCACAGCTTTACCAAATAAAAGTACGTTGCTAAAAATTCAACTTCAAAAAGTAAACTCCCCCTAAACCATTTTGTATTTAAAATAAAAAGCCGCAACATAAGTTGCGGCTAGTAGTGGTTTATGCAATGCCGTTTTAAATTTTAAACCTTAAACTGCCCTATTAACTGTCCTAAGTTTTCACCGCGCCCTGCTAAATGCTGGCTAACCTCAGAGGTGGCCTTACTTGCTTGGGTTAGTTCATTAACAATTTCTTGAATGGCAAACACATTACGGTTTATCTCTTCTGTCACTGAGCTTTGCTCTGTTGCAGCGGTTGCAATTTGCGTACTCATGTCGTTAATGGTGGTAACCGACGTAGTCACAGCACCTAAACTTTGCGATATATCGCGCGATGACTCAACTGAGCGATTACAA
The DNA here is from genome assembly GCF_001399995.1 of Pseudoalteromonas sp. P1-11. Lineage (NCBI taxonomy): Bacteria > Pseudomonadati > Pseudomonadota > Gammaproteobacteria > Alteromonadales > Pseudoalteromonadaceae > Pseudoalteromonas > Pseudoalteromonas sp. P1-11. The sequence continues at coordinate 530,732 of NZ_LJSP01000001.1, read as the reverse complement.
CTTGCTTGGCTCGCCTGCATGGCATTTACCGCGGCGCCCACTAAGTTATGTAATTCACTTAGCATTTCACTAATTTCATGGGTACTAAGTTGTGTACGACTCGCTAAGCTCCTTACTTCATCAGCCACCACGGCAAAACCCCTACCCTGCTCGCCGGCACGTGCGGCTTCTATGGCGGCGTTAAGTGCAAGCAAGTTAGTTTGCTCGGCAATGCCACCTATTACACTAAGTACACTGTCTATTTTTTTAGATTGCTCACTTAAAGAATTTACCTGATCAGCAGCTAGGTTAATTTCGCCCATAAGGTTGGAAACTTCACTTAGTGAAATATCTACGCACTCTTGCGCTTTTGCCACTTCTAGCGTTGCCGTATGAGTAGACTCAGCAACTTGCGTGGTATTTTTAGCCACTTCGTGAGAAGTAGCCGACATTTCGGTAATCGCTGTGGCAACTAAATCTGTTTCGTGGTTATGATTAAGCAGTTTATTTTCAAACAGTTTTGTTTGCGAATTAATATCGCTTGAGGCATTTTTTACATCATTAGTAACATCAGCCACATTACTTATAATGCTTTGCAGCTTGCTAACAAACACATTAAACGATTCGCCCAACTGCCCTATTTCATCGTGCGTATGTATAGCTAGGCGTTTTGTTAAGTCGCCTTCACCTTTAGCAATATCATCTAAGCTTTGGCCCATTATTTGGATAGGTTTAACCATAGCGTTAGAAGCTAAAAGTGCGCCCACTACGCTAACCACAACCCAAAATAAGGCAATTAATAACAAGGTGGTTATTTTTTCGCGAGTATGCGATTGCATAGTTTGTTTATAATTTGCAAGCTCTGTTTGTATATCATCCATATAGGCACCCGTACCAATCATCCAATCGGTACCTGGTATCATTACGGCATAGCCTATTTTCTCTACTAACCCGTTGGTATTTGGCTTTTGAAAATGGTAATTAAATGCCCCGCCACCTTTACGTGCTTGCTCTAATAATCCAACAATTATTTTTTTACCATTTGGGTCTGTCATCCCTATTTTATTTTGCCCCTCAATAGCACTTCCTAACAAGGCATGGAACACACTAACGCCGCGTGTGTCGTAAATAAAAAAGTAACCGTCGTCACCAAAAGTAAGCTCCCTAAGGACATTTTTAACACTTTGTGTTGATCCGTTATCCAACTGATGGCGTACCAACTTGCTTGCTATTTCCACTTCAGTGGCAAGTAACGTGTGTTTGTCTTTAATGAGTTTAGATTTAATTGTTTCAAAATTTTGTTGCTGGTTTTGTGATTCTAAATAGTACGAGCTGGCCATTAAGCTAATTAATAACAAGCTCAACGGTAAAATAGCCAGTAATAAAAGTTTATTTCTCAAGCTTAAGTTACTCATTAAATCTCCACAAATAGGTATGCACGTTATCACTGTCTGCTTTGCAGTAATTAACGCAATAAAGTAAGCATTTAATATGTCACTATTTATATCAATTTATAAATAGCGCAGGGGGTTGCCAAGGGCTGGCAAGGTGGGCGCATTATAATTAGATTACAGCGCTTTAGATATACATTATTACTCGACATTAGTCGCAATTTTTTATCGAAAACACTGTGCAGTAAGGCGTTTTCATTACCTTTTACTTAGTTAACACTCAAGCAATTCCACCACTATTCACCTCACATTAAGGTAGCCAGGCATTTTTATTTAACATATAATCATCACAATTCTAATAATAAATACTTATACAAAAAGCGGGACAATGTTCAACGTTAACTTAGGCTGTGGTTTTTAAAAATAATAATGAAGTACTTCTTATGTCTAACGTTGTTGATTTGTTTAAACGTGTGCGCTCAACCTGCTAACAAGAGCATTGCCTTTTATTACTCATCCCCCATGCCGCTGGCTGAAATGACCTTTTATTCACGGGTTGTTGTGCAGCCGCAAAGCATCACTCCACACGAACTTAATTGGCTTAAAGAGCGCAACATTAGCGTATTCGCTTATTTAAGTGTGGGAGAATCGTTTACTGAAAATGAATCCTCAGTAGCAAAAAATCCACACTGGAATAGCCATATTGCTGATTTAACCGCTGAGCATTGGCAACAACACCTGCAAAAACAAGCACGTGAATTACAAAAACGAGGCTTTAACGGTTTATTTTTAGATACGCTCGACAGCTACCAATTATTAAAACCCGATTACGATAAAGCGGCTCAACAAGTGGGGCTTGTGAATATAATTAAAGGTTTGTCGAGCACATTTAACAAACATTTAATTTTAAACAGAGGGTTTGAGCTACTGCCACAGCTTAATGATTACGCCTCTGATTTAGTTGCAGAGGGGCTATTTAGCCACTTTAATCCAGTAAATAACAGCTACAAACTTACCACTGAGAACGATCAAGCTTGGTTAAATGAAAAGCTCCATAAAGCACAATCACTGGGCTTTAACGTACAGGTAATTGATTACGCTAAACCACAGCAGCGCCTTGCGATGGCTAAGCAGATTATTGCCCAAGGTTATGCTCCTTGGGTTACTGATGGGCACCTTCAAACTTGGGGGACATCAAATATACAGCCTGTGCCTAGGCGCATACTTATTCCATACAACAGTAATGTAAAGCCACTTATATACACCACGGTTCACTTAAAGCTTGCCACAATGATTGAGTATTTAGGCTACATACCTGATTACATAGACATGGCTAACACGCCTTTACCTAAAGTAGATACCAGCCTTCATGCTGGCATTATCTCTTGGACGACGAGCGATCAATTTTATAATGCACAGGTTATTGAGTGGCTCGAAAGTAACTTAGGCGTGGTACCGCAACTGGTACTTGGCGAGCTCCCTCCTTCTAATAAGTTACTTAAAAGCTTAGGAGTAGAGCCTTTTAATTTGCCTTCAAATGGGCCTTATAAACTCGCGGCTATGGCATCTTGGCTCAAAGGTGAGTCAACCACTGCGCCCGCTATTGTAAAGCCCTATTTATTAACACTTGCAGAGAATGCGCAATCATTAATATCAATACACGCTGAAGATGGCACCACCCTAACCCAAGGAAGTAAAACTAAGTACGGCGCACTTATCGCTGCACCTTGGCTTATAGATACATTGCCTATGGAGGGCAGTAACTGGGTTGTAGACCCCAAAGCCGTGTTAACTAAGGCAATGGGGCTTGCGCCTATACTTGCCCCAGATACAACTACATTAAGCGGTCGGCGTATGCTAACCCTTCATATTGATGGCGACGGCTTTACGAGCATTGCGCACTTTGCAGGTAAACCTTACGCAGCAGAAGTTGTGCGCGATGAAGTTATAAAAAAATACAAGCTACCACTGACCTCCTCAATTATCCAAGCCGATATTGAGCCTAACGGATTGCATGGCGCTGACAGCCCAAAACTTGAAAAAATAGCCAAAGAAATTTTTGCGCTTCCTTATGTCGAAGTGGCATCACACACGTACAGCCACCCCTATTTTTGGACAGCCTTATCAGGTAGAAAAGAAATAAATAAAGACGACACCGACTACGGGTTTCATTTAGATGTACCCGGATATGACGCCATCGATTTAAATAAAGAAATAACGGGGTCAATAAATTACATTAATGAGCGACTCGCACCAAAAAATAAAAAAACCGTGATGATGCTATGGTCAGGTGATGCAACCCCAGGCCCAAAAGCCCTCGAACTTGCGCGAGATGCCGGTGTAATTAACGTTAATGGAGGAAATACCAATGTAAATGCCGACAATCCAAGCTTGTCGCATATATCACCTATTGGCCGTCCTGAGCGAGATTTGCTGTATCAAATATACGCGCCCATTTTAAACGAAAATGTTTACACCAATTTATGGCACGGCCCTTACTATGGTTTTAAACGCTTAGTAGAAACATTTGAAATAACCGAAAAACCATACAGGTTAAAGCCTTACACAATTTACTTTCATTTTTACTCTGGCGAAGTGCCAGCAGGGCTTGATGCGCTGCATTACAATATTGATTACGTATTAGCCAAAGAAAATACCCCGGTGCATTTAAGTCAATATGCACGCATTGCCAAAGACTTTTATTTTTCTGCGCTTGCTAAAAATACGCGTGGCGAATGGCTATTTAGTTCTAAATATATAAAAACGCTGCGCTTGCCTGCTATTTTTGATGTGCCCAATATGACTAACAGCCAGGGTATTTTAGGGGTAACCGCGCAAGGAAACTATATTCACGTAGGCGATGAAATAGCCACAATTAACTTTGATCATACAACGCCAGATAACCAACCTTATTTGCTCTCTGCTAATGTCGCGTTTAGTAATTGGCAGGTAAACGGCCCTGTCAGCTTTAAAGCGTGGATTGAGGCTAAAATTGAGCTTAAAAATGCTCGCAATTGTCAATTCATTTCGCATATGGGAAAGCGCTTTAGCGGAAAAACCTTTGGCAATACAGCGCAGTTTACATTACCTGCTGGCGAATTTTATGGCTATTTAAACTGCGCAACAAGGGCTCAATAATGAATAACAAAAAGCGCCCTCACTTAGTATCAGTTAAAACCATTTTAATTATATTAGCGGTTAGTTGTTTTTCACTTTACGCGCTGTTTCCGCACACCTTATTTTTTGAAGACGACTCGCTATCGCAAGATTATACCTTTGAAAAAACCTACTTAAATGCCGCATTAAGTAGCGACCCTAATAATGAAAAACTACGCGCCAAAAAAATAGCCATTCACCTGGGCTTAAATGAGTATTCGCAAGCGACTAACGAGCTTGAAAAACTCCCTAAGAGCGATACAAAAACTGAATTAGAAATAAAACTTTTATACGCATTGTGGGTTGATAGTGGCGCAAATAAAGATGACCGTTTTGAAGAACTAACACTTAAACTTGCGGCATTTAAACACTGGGATAACCAGTTATTAAATATAGCTAAAGCCACGGGGCTCAATGCAAACGTAGCGCAATATTATGAGCAACACGCACAGCCATTATTAGCCGCTGATTTTTGGTTAGGCGCAGGTGAGCCTGGCAAAGCGCTCGCTATTTATAAAACCCACATTAATGCCGATGTAGCCCAAAAAGCCATTGAAACCGCACTGGGTGCTAACAATCCAAAACAAGCTTACACATGGTGGAAAAAATACGGTGATACCGCTAATACCGAGCGTACATTATATTTTGCAAGCTTAGCGGGTGATAATAAAGAAGCCTTAAAAGCAGTAGAAACATTATTAAAAACTCAGCCTAATAACAGCGAATATTTAACCAAAGCCATGCATTTAAACTTAGCCAATGGCAATGCAAACGCAGCTGAACAATTAATCGCAAAGTTATTACTTAAAACACCCAATGATAAAGCGCTGAGGCTTTTAAATTGGAAAATTATGCGCTGGCAAAATAAGCCTAAACAGGCGCTTAAAGAATTTAAATGGTTAATGGCCCATAAAGCCGTTGATGTAGCTATGCTGACCGACAGCATTAATGATGCGAATGCCTTGTACTTATATCAAGATGCCAACGACATTTACGAATATAAAGCGCAAAACCGACAGCTTAAAGGCAACGGATTTGCAAATTGGATGCAAACCAACGAATTTATTGGTAACGCAAAACAAGAGCTTAATCATATTGAGCGCTATGAGCGAATAAATGGAAAAACACCTCTTTCACAATATTGGAAAGCCAAGGTGTTACACGATACCGGTAATTTAGCTGGACTGAGAGCTTTGTGGCCTCACTACGCAGGGCCAAAAAACGAAGAAGACTTACTTTGGCTTGCAAGAGCGCATTGGTTAAACGATGACTTTACAACCGCTTTGGCCATTTTAAAGCAAAAAGCACATAGTAACGATGATGAGTTTTGGGGTGCCCGCGTTGATATGGCTTTGCGTGTAAATGATAAAAAAGAAGAGCTGTACGCTTTAGAGCAATTAAAAAACATTAGCCCACTGAGTGTAGGTGATATGCTGCATTATCAGCAGCTAAAATTTGCCGACAACCCACAAGGGTTATTAAATTACCTATGGCAACAAACCGCACTCACTGATAGACAGTTAATCCAAATTACCTTATTAAGCACGCAAATTGGCGATGAAGAACACGTTACTCGTGCTCATCAGGCTCTTGAAAAACAACGTTATAATAAAGCGCTTTACCCTGCATGGTTAATATTATCAAACTGGTACCAAAATCAAAGTGACTTAAATTACGCATACACAACACTTAACCGCGCAGCAAAACTAAGTGAATACAATCCCGATGTGGTACTAGCGCAAGGCTGGCTTGCATTGCAAATGCACGACACCATTATGATTAAGCGTATTTTAGCCAACTACTCAAGCAATGAACCCAGCCGAGAGTGGGCACAATTACTGGCGAGTTTATCTATTCATCAAAAAGCCTTTAATAGTGCTTATTTTTATCTGCGCCAATTAGCCATTAGTAACCCTCGAGATTTAACTACTTTAGTAAATTTAGCCGATGTTATGAACCAGTTAGGCTACTACGCTAATGCCAGCGAACTTAAACATTATTTATTAAACCATTTACCAAAAGACAAATACGCATACCGAGGTTTAATGATCCAATGGGCCGGCGCAATGGCCGTGCCCCACTTACGCCAATTTAGCAGCTTAGATGACATAGCGCCTGAGGCTATAAACAACGCAACCGCCAACTGGTGGTTAGCCAGACGCGCAGCACAAAAGCTTGAGCCATGGCAAAAGCTACAATTGGCTATGGGCAACGGCGAGTTTAATAAAGTAAAGGCACTGGTAAATACGCAAACGTTAGGCAAAATAGATGAGCTAAGTGCTTTGCTCTATTTAAGGCAGCCTTATGCAACTATGCAGCGTTGGTATGAGGAATTAATACAAGAGCCAACACAAGCCGAAACGTCTTTATTACGTAATGCCCGCACCAGCTACTTTAGAGCATTAGAGATTAACCTATCTCCCGAGGCCGGTTTAAACACTAGCCAGTACGATGTAAATGTTTATTTTCCGTATGCTAAAGGGCAATGGAAACTTAGCATTAGCAATCAACAAAACTTAAATAACAACGGGTTACTGTTTGCCATAGAAGATAAAATGACATGGGGTCGTTGGTACTTTGATGCAAAAGTAGACTCTCATCAGGGCAATTTAATGAGCCGCCAAGGCTTGAGCCTAGATGCGCGTTACCAGTGGGACTCGCGCACGCAGGTAGGTGTAAAACTTGAGCACAACGTTGAAAACCGCCAATCAGAAACCTTACTTAGCTTTGCCAAATTAAATAAAACCACGGCTTATATAAATTACGCTATTGATGGGCGTCAAAACGTGCAGTTCTCGGCAGCCGCCATGGCATTTAAGCGCCGCAGTGATAGCTCAACGCTTGTCAGCGGGCAAGAATATAACGCCCGTTATCAATACACTATTTTAAAAGACCGCCCTATTTGGAGTACTTATTTTAGTGCTCAATGGCAAGACTTTGAACGCACATTAGCCCCTTTAGGCATAGATCAAAGAGCGCGACCGCTGCTTATTGATATACAACCTTTTAGGCGCTTTGCTCTGGGCACTTCGCTTTCGTCAAACTCAAACTTAGCCCCCCCATATTTAGGCGAAAGCCCCTCGTGGTTATTCGACATAAGTACGGGTTATCAAACGTTAAACGATACCCTCGACATTTCAGTATCAAGTGGTGCGGGCTGGTCAGTGCTAGGGGATGATTTATTTAAATTACAGCTGGGTTATCAAAGTAGTAATAAAGTGGGTAACTCAGATACACAATTACAATTAGGCTATTACGTACATTTTTAATGTTAGGAGAGAATATGTTTCGTTTAATCATACCGTGTTTGGTATTAGTGCTCAGTGCATGTACCACCAGCCGTGTGGCTGATGATGTAGAGCTAGGTCCATCAACTACCGTGGCCTTAATGCCTTTGGTAAATCATGCGCAAACCCCCTTAGCTGGTGAACGTGCAGAAGATATACTGGCAAGTATTTGGCAGCAAAATAAGCTTCCTACGTTATTACGTGCACCGCGCAGTAACACTAAAGACCTTCCGCCACTTGACGATCAATACCGTCTTGATAACGCCATGCAGTGGTTAAGCACACAGCAAACAGACTATGTGTTATCAGGTAGCATAGAAGAATGGCGTTATAAAGCGGGCCTAGATGGCGAGCCGGTAGTCGCACTTACACTTAGCTTAACGGCTAAAGGTCAAACAACCCCACTTTGGACGGGCACTATCGCAAAAAGTGGCTGGGGGCGCGACAGTATTGCCGCGACTGCACAAGATGTCATCGCCGATTTAATTTCGTACATTGAGGTTAGTGAGTGAAAACACATTTTTTTCGACCAAGAGAGGTCCCTGAGCTACAAATTTGGGCTGAGGTAATTGTATTTACCGCGCTTGCAATTGTGCTGCCGGTTATATTTAACGCCGAAGACCCCTTTTGGACGGAAAATGGGTTTTCGTGGCCGGTACTTGGGCCGCTGTTAGTGGCTTTGCGCTATGGTTTTTCAAAAGGCTTTATAAGCATATTATGTTTATTAGCCGGGCAATTACTGTTAAGCAAAAGCGAAGTATTAGCGCAACCTAACGAATTTAATATTAACACCATGATTGGTTATTTAATTGTAATTATGATTGCTGGCGAATTCAGAGATGTATGGGAGCGCACTAATCAACAGCAAAGTATTGAGCTTGAATATGTAACTAACCGATTAGAAACCTTTACCCGCCAATACCATTTAATAAACTCATCCCACGACCGGATTGAGCAAATGTTAGCAGGTCATACTCTTAGCCTGCGCGAATCGCTCCAAGCGGTACGGGCCGTTATAGGGCAACTAACACAAAGACGCTTAGACAGTGCGGCAAATAGCATTTTAAACTTATTTGTTGAATATGGTTCCCTTGAAAAAGCAGCGCTTTATAAAGTAGAAAACAACACCATAATAGAGCAACCATTAGCAAGCATAGGTGCTATGGGCGAGCTAAATAGGGAAGATCCCCTTATTAAAGCCATGTTTGAAGAGCGCGAGCTGGTTTCTATAAAAGAGGTTAAAAATAAATTTAGCCAATACCATATTGCTATCCCACTGGTTGATATTAATAACACTATTTACGGGGTAATTTTAGTACAAAGCATTCAATTTTTTGCCCTTAAAAACACCACGCTTACTTTGCTAGCCGTTATGGCCGGTAACATTGGCGATTTGCTGCGTCATGAAATTACCAACCCGGTAATGACCCCACAAGAAACCCCTTATTTTGTAAGGCAACTACGCAGGGCGAATAAAGAAGCTAAACGCTATAATATTCCCTCGCAGCTGCTTAAACTCAAAGCAATGCAAACAAGTGAAGAGTCGCGCCAATTATTAGAGTATTTAAGTGAAGCTCGCAGAGGTTTAGATATTTATCTTTACGATAGTCAAAACCACACACTTTTACTGCTTATGCCAATGGCAAGTGAACTGGACAAAAGTGGCTTTATATCGCGAATTAATACTTGGTGTATCGAGCACTTTGGTAAAACCGTTGAGCAACTGCAAATTAAAATAGAAGAACAAATGGCATTGCCTATAAGCAGCGAACACATCGCTAAGTTAGTTGCATCCCATGATTAAAATTATCGTTGCCGCTTTTATTGGCTGTTTATGTGAATACTTTGCTTTTGCGCATATTTTAGATGCGCCTAACTGGCTGTTAATTGTTTTATTACATGGCATTGCTAGCCTGTGCTTTACCTTTGTAAGCCATGCGTTTATTCCTAACAAATACAAAACCACCTTAAAAAGTGGCTCAGCGCTGTTATTTTTACTGCTATTTACCTTGCCTGTATTTGGTATTTTAGGGGTGGTATTTGCCATTACTTTTGCCCTTAGTAAACCGCTTAAAAACAACGATATTGATATTGTAGAGCACAAGGTTCCTGCCCTGCCCTTTGAAGCAAGAAGTGTCTCAGCAACGCCTATTTACTCAATGGGTGGACTAAAGGCTATTTTAAAACACGCCAGTGAGCCAAATAAACGCCTAAGTGCAGTAATGGCTGCACGGCACATGAGCGATGCCCAAGCTATTCCTATACTCAAACTGGCATTAAAAGACTTAGAAGATGATATTCGCTTACTTGCCTATTCAACTCTTGATAGCAAAGAAACTAAACTGAACGAAAAAATAAGCCAATGCCAGCACACTATAGCCAATACCACGCAACAACCTAAATTGAGCAATCTGCAACGCCAACAAGCCGAGCTTTATTGGGAGCTGAGTTACTTAGGCTTAGCACAAGGCGCACTAAAAAAGTACGTACTAGAAAAAGCAGAAGCACTAACCTTAACAAGTATAAAGTTTAACCCGCAGCCAGCTAGCTATGTGTTTTTAGGGCGAATTCAACTTGCGCTCGGTAAATTAAATGAGGCGCAGCAAAGCTTAAATTTAGCCACGCAATTAGGCATGGCTAGGCGCCACGTATTACCTTATAAAGCCGAAGTCGCCTTTGGATTACACAATTACACAGACTGTCAGCGCTATCTTGAAGAGCTAGCACTACAGCCTAAAGGCTCTGAGTTACGCCATTTACAGGAGTATTGGCATGAGTGAAAAAAAAGCCGACATTTTACTCTTACTTGAAGGCACTTACCCTTATGTACGGGGCGGCGTATCGAGCTGGGTACACCAAATTATAGAAGGCCTGCCTCACTATAACTTTGAATTAGTGTTTGTCGGTGGCGCACCCGAACACTATGGCGACATTCAGTACACGTTACCGAGTAATGTAACTAAGCTGCATGTGCATTATTTAGTTACGCAACACAGTACAAAAATAAAAGCGAAACATGGCGTTAAATATAAAAAAGAACTGTTTGATTTTTGGCAGCAATTGCAAGGGTATTTCCGTGACTGTAAAGACCCAATACCGACGGAGCTTTTAAAGTTTGCCTTTGAAAATCTAGCTAAAAAAAACGGTATCAACGAAGCCGATTTTTTATACAGCGAGTCGTCGTGGCAGGTGCTGGCAAACTATTATTTAACCTATTGCGATGAATCGTCATTTATCGACTTTTTTTGGTCGTACAGAAATTTGTATAAACCACTGTTTAAAATAGCCGAAATAGCCCGTTCACTCCCCGATGTTAAACTTATTCATTCTATTTCGACAGGCTATGCTGGCATATTGGGCGCAGGTGCAAGCGTTATACACAACACGCCATTTTTGCTTACCGAGCACGGTATTTATACTAAAGAGCGTAAAATAGATTTAATACAGGCCAGCTGGATAAAAGAGTCTGAACAAAGCCTAGGTAAAAACCTAAATACTGAAATGGGCTTTATTCGCCGAATGTGGATCAGCTTTTTTGAGCAAATTGGCCGCACTACTTATCATCAAGCCGACAAAATCATCTCGCTTTATGAAGGGAATAGACAAAGGCAAATTAAAGATGGTGCCAGCGAAAGTAAAGCCTCGGTAGTGCCTAATGGTATAAAAACAAAGCGCTTTGTGGATGCGCTTAACGCGAGACCTAAATCGGTCCCTATGGTGGTTGGGTTAATTGGCCGTGTAGTGCCAATTAAAGATATTAAAACCTTTATTCGTGCCATTAAAGAGGCCCAAGCCGAGCTGCCAGACATAGAAGGCTGGATCATAGGCCCTTTTGAGGAAGACCCACAGTATTACAAAGAGTGCCAGCTACTAGTAAGCAGCCTAGATTTAGACAAAAACATTACGTTTACCGGCATGAAAAACATCGTCGAAATACTCCCAAAGCTAGGTATTATTGCGTTGACTTCAATTTCTGAAGCTCAACCATTAGTGCTGCTTGAAGCAATGGCAGCAGGCGTACCTGTACTTGCAAGTGACGTGGGCTCGTGCCGAGAAATAATAGAAGGGGCAAGCGAGGAAGATAGGGCCCTTGGTAAAGCTGGCGAAGTAGTTTCTATTGCCTCACCCAGCGAAACCGCACAGCAAATAATCACCCTATTGGAAAATGAGCAAACATGGTATCAGTACCAACAAAACGGCCTCAACCGTGTTAAAACATACTACGACGAGAGCCATATGTTTGCCCGCTACGATAAACTTTACAAGGATACAATCGCATGGCCGGAATAGGTTTTGAGATACGTAAAATTCTCAAAAAAAACACCCTACTCTCTGTTTTTGAAGCATACGGTTATGCGGGATTAATAGGCTCAGGCCCTTGGCTGCTTTCTATCATTGCGCTCATGCTAATTGGTATTTTAAGCCTAGGTGTCGTGCTGCCAAAAGTATTAATTATTCAGTTTTTAACGCTTATTACGTATATGATGGCAGCGTCCCTTATATTGACCGGCGGTCTGCAGCTATTATTAACGCGTTTTGTTGCCGATCTGTTTTTTCAAAAAAAGGACGAGCAGGTACTGCCTAATTTACTTGGCGCGCAGCTTGTTACCACCCTTGCCGCATTACTGATTGGCTTAGCTGTATGGCCAATACTACCGCTACCTGTTGTGACTAAAATAATAATATTAGGGGCGTTTGTAAGCTTATGTAACCAATGGCTTGGCGCTATATTTTTGTCGGGAATGAAGGAGTACCGGCTTATTTTAGTAACCATGTTAAGCGGTTACAGCTTTATGGTGTTACTGGCATTTTTACTGCGCGACTGGCAAATAGACGGGTTGTTTTTTGCTTTTTTTGCCGGTGAAGCACTGCTCTTTTTTAGCTTTTTGTTTATGATTATTCGTCGCTACCCTGGCGGTAAACTCATTAGTTTTGATTTTTTAAACAATAAAAAAGTGTATTACAGCCTATTTTTTTGTGGGCTTTTTTACAACATAGGCGTGTGGGCCGATAAAATTATTTTTTGGTACTCCCCCGCTACCTCTATTCAAATTATAGGCACATTAAGAGCAAGCCCTATTTACGACTTACCTATATTTTTAGCCTATTTAACCATTATTCCTGGAATGGCGGTATTTTTAGTCAGAATGGAAACCGACTTTGTAGAACAATACGACCGTTTTTATACCGCCATTAGAGGCGGCTCATCGCTCGAAGAAATTTTTTACCTAAAAGATAAAATGGTGCAAACAGCGCAAGGCGGCCTTTACGATATATTTAAAATCCAAGGTATAACCGTTGCGTGCTTATTACTGTGGGGCGAGCAAATACTGACCTTTATAGGCATAGACCCTAACTATAAAACACTGCTGTTTATTGATGTGGTGGGTGTAGGTGTACAGGTTATATTTTTGTCTATCTTAAATATTTTATTTTACTTAGATAAGCGTGCCACCGTATTATTTTTATCTGGGCTGTTTTTGTTTATCAATATCGTATTTACGATTGCCTCAATTGCATTAGGGCCACAGTTTTATGGTTACGGTTTTGCGCTCTCGACCATAATTACATCTGTAATTGGTCTTTATTGGCTATCAAAACAATTTGAAGAGCTTGAGTACGAAACTTTTATGCTGCAGTAGCACCGCCGTACCATTAATGGTAACTTACAAAAGTAAAGCTAACTTTAATTAAAAAGGACTTATCTTTAATGAAAAAAGGAATAACCACGCGCTTTAATATCTTTGCAACCATAGCTTTGTGGGCTATTAGCTTGTTGTATACGTTAATGACGTTTGATGTAGGGAATGCATATCAAAGGAATAGCCTTATTGATATTTATATACAAACATTCACAGTAAAAATGGTGCTACTGCTAGCAATGTGGATTATAAGCGCCTGTATTTTGTCGGCACTATTTAAAGAAGTTTGGAACCGTTTAATTTCAGACATCTTCAACCTTCGCTTAATTGGTTTGAACGAGTCTTATACCTTATGTGTTTTAATAACATGGCTGTTATTGAGTTAAATCTTTGCTCTTAAATTTTGAGTAAAAGGTAAAAAAAGGTAAAAGGTAAAAGGTAAAAGGTAAAAGGTAAAAGGTAATCAATATTTAACAATGACCTGCTTAGTATTGGCAAAAAAATTGCCAATACTTTTTATGCTAACGTGATTACTAACCATGAAACATATATTACTTACTCACCCAGCGCGCTTTAAAACCACGCGTATCAACATGTATAAATGCACCGCGATGCGATTTTGGCTCGTAAACACCTAAACCGCCAAGTAAGCCTTTAAATGATTCTCGCTTAGCGAGCGACTCCACTATACTAGCCATAGCTTGTGCATCACCAATAGAGTGCTTGCCGTCTTTGTTTATATCATCCATACGGTAGTCGCCGTCGTTATCTATAAATATATCGGCAGCGTCGCCAAACACATGGCGGCTAAGCTTTACGTTACCAATGGCTTTGTTGTAATAAGGGGTGCGGTAACCGCTCATTACCACCATATTTTTAACCGGTATGTTTTCTAAAATCAGCTCTTTGCGTATTTTTTCAAGTTTAAGTAACAACTTGTTTTGTAAGAATAAGTATTTAGGGTGCTTACTTCGTTGCTTACTCACAAATTCTTTAAGAGAAAAATGCGGTGATATTTTTATATTTTCGTTCTCTGGGGTCACCTTTACAAAACCATCGGGCACTATGTAATGCTTACTATCTTTAATTTGTGAGGGCGTTGGGTAATGGCCAATGTGGTAATATTTAAGCTTTCCACCTTGTACTTCATCTGCAGGTACTTTAACAAACACATTAATTGTCATACGTTGCTTTTTGTCGGGGGATTCAATAATTACCCGTGTTAAGCCAGGCTTTTTAGGCGCCTGCCACTGCCAGCGGTTTGTATCCGTTAAGGTGGCGTTGCTATGGTTATTAAGTAATGAATAGGGTCGTTTTGATTGTGCGTAAAGCACTTCAAATTCAACGGCCTCATTAGGCATCACAAATACAGAAAACACCGAATACGGCATTACTATGTCGTTAATTTTTAGGCTAAACTCTGCATCTTCAAAATTTGCTTTATTTTGAATATCAACGCTTGGGTGTGCTTTTTTCACGGGCTCGGCGGCATAACTACCTACGCTTACGCAAAGCGCTAATACGCCCCCTAAAATACTCGGTATAAACGGCATAAATCCTCTCATAGTCTATTTTATCAATGCAGCAATGACTGACTGATCTTCGTTTTTAAGTAATGCTTTTGCGTCATGTTGATAAATATCGTCTCTAAAATTAACGAGCATGTCTTCATCAACCCACGCCGTCCAATACACTAAATGAATAGGTAAGGGCTCATTTAAATAAAAAGTTTGAGTGGTATCGGTATCTCTGGCTTTATCCACTTGCTTAAGAGTGCGCTCTTCACCTTGGTGCTTAATTATTTCACGCGCCAATGAAAATGGCTCTTCAACCCTTATACAACCATGTGATAACGCACGCTGCGCTTGGTTAAAACGCTGCTTTGCTGGCGTATCGTGAACATAAATGGCTTCAGGATTTGGAAACAGATATTTCACTTCGCCAAGTGGGTTTTCATCCCCTGCACGCTTAACTAAAAAGTGATCAAACTGATAGGGCTTAATAGCCTGCCAATCAATATTACTGGGGTTAACTGTTTTAGAATCTAGGTAGCTGTTTTTTCTAACTTCGATATTATTTTTAGCAAGGTACTGAGGATCTTTTGCCACCTTTGGTGCTATTTCTTTGGTTGCAATAGAGGTTGGTATGCGCCACTCAGGGTTTACTACAAATTTTTCGATTTCGTCACTAAAGGCAGGTGTTTCCCAACTCGGCTTACCCACAATAACGTTATTTTGTAGTTTTACTTCGCCTGCTTTTACATAACGCAATGTGTACTCAGGTATGTTTACATACACATACTGCGAATCACTTGAGCCTGCGAAGTTAGTTATGCGGTAAAAGTTAAGCTTTAATTTAGCCAATTTTTTCTTAGCGGGTACATTAAGCTTAGCTAAGGTGCGCTTTCCTACTCGCCCATCAACCTTTAAACCGTGGCGACGCTGAAACTGTTGCACAGCCTGCTCAATGGTTTTATCAAATGTGCACATTGCGGTGTCACATACATTGCTGGTTAAGTCACGCTCTTGATACAAACGCAGCGCCAACTGACTCACCGCTTTACTAGTGCTGCCAAGTTCAAGCAACTCATTAGTGTATAAAGGGGTAAACCCGCCACTGTTAACTATTTCTGTGTACCAGTTAATTGCTTTTTCGGTGCGCGCGATTAACTGTGCTGCATTTTGATCAAAATAATAATCGCCATTTTGCAATTGTTGTTGCGAGTTGTAAGTGGTTAATGAAGAGTTGGCAAGTGCCACACTTTCAAGATCTGCACTGCCTAGCGCTTGCCCTGTTAGCATGGCGCTAACGCAGCCTGCAAGCGTAGCGTGTAACGTAATGTGCTTTACCTTTGTAGACAATGCCTTTGAAAATAACCCCTTCACTTTGTACCTCCTCGCTAAATATCATTGATAAATGCTTTTGTACTTACTGCTTAACAGTAATTTGAAGGTGCAATGCAGGTGCCAAAATAAAATAAAAATACAACACACTGAAATTTAATAACTTTTTAAACTTTTACATGGTAATTAAAAAACACTTCAACTACGCAATTATGTAATTTGGTTGCTGTAGTGTGTAAAGTTGCTATAGCAATTAGTCTTTTAAAAAGGCCAAAAAGCCACGCTCATAACGACTCAAGTATTTTGTTTTTCGCGGTAAAGAAAGCGACTCTCGCCACGCTGTTTGGGTTTGTTCATCCTCTTTACACAAGGCAATTAAATCCGGGTGAACATACGATTTACGGGCAATAGCGGGCGTATTACCTAGCTGCTCAGACACGCTCTCGAGCATACTTTTTAAACTAAGTGCGCCTTTTGCTTTTACAAGTTGCTTAAAGGCAATAACACTGGCTCGCCAGGTTCTAAAGTGCTTAGCGCTAAAGTCCTCACCCATTATTTGTTTAATATAATGGTTAATTTCACTAGAGGTTACGTTTGTGCGCTCTCCATCGCTTATATATTGAAACAAATGCTGACCGGGTAAATCTTGTAGGTCTTTAATTACATGGCTAAGCACTCTGTCGGTTATGTTTACCTCGCGCTCTTTGCCCGATTTAGCCCGATACCGTAGCTGTATATTTTTACCCGTAAGCTTAGCATGGCGATTGCGCAGGGTTGTGGCGCCAAAACTTTTGTTTTGCTTTACATTTCGCTCGTTACCTACCCGCAATGCACCTAAGTCCATAAGCCTAACTACCGCAGCTAATGTGTGCTCTACGCTGAGCTCATCCCCTTGTAAATCGTTTTCTAAACGGGCACGCAGTAATGGCAGCTTATTGCCAAACACCCCACAGGCTTGGTATTTTTTCGCCTCTTGTTGGGCTCTAAAATCTTCATGGTAACGGTATTGCTTACGGCCTTTACTATCAATCCCCGTTGCTAAAATATGGCCATTTTCTTCAGGGCAAAACCAAGCATTTTTGTAGGCGGGCGGAAACGCTAACGCATTTAAACGATCAATCACTTTTTGATCGGTAATCTGCTTTCCTATTGGGTCAAAGTACAGCCACGTTTTGTTTTTACGCTTACGGGTTATACCGGGTAAATTATCATCGACGTAGATTAGTTTCATTTATGCTCCTAGCAACTTAAACCATCATCAATAAAGGTATCACTGTAAAATAACCTTAAACTGAACAACGTTATTGATATATAATCAAAAATTGAACAATAATATAAAAATCCGTTTAGTTTAATTACCTGCTTAAGTATATAAACTGCACCTTTTGGTACCGTTTAGCTATGCTCATTTTGGCCAAAATATACACGGATAATAATACCAACTCGCTTAATTAATTAGTCTATTTGAGCCCGGAAAAACATAGCTAACACTAGGTTTGCCCCCGCAAATGATTAAGTATTATTGCAAAACTGGTAACCCCCCTTAAATAATGTGCTGTTTACAAGGAGCATACAATGGCATTTGATTATGGTTCTATTGATCTTGGGTTAAAAAACCCCTTTAAGTTGGAAGGTAAAGTAACCGCGCTAAGAGGTATTATTGAGTCGGTAGCAGGCGTAAGTTTACTTGTTATAGCTGCAAGCTCGGTGAAAGAAAGTACCACCGCAGGCTGGATTTTAATGCTATTTGGCATGTTTATTTTAGCGCTGGGTATTCGCTCTTTATCGTCAGGTATTTATGCCACCTTAAAGTACTTTGTAGGCAGAAACCACCCCACGTCGCTTGCGTATAATTTTAGTAAGTCTGAGAGCTCTACCGCGCAAGAAGAAAAAAAAGAAGTAGCCTATAACGCCCAATCACTCGAAGAAATGCTGGTTGGTCGTAAAAACAGTACCTTTAAAGAGCCTAACGGATTTTTATCTCGTTTGTTACACAGCTTAATTCCCAAACTGTTATTTTTACCTTACCCAATTCGAAATGTTGCGCAGCGATTATTTGGCTCATGGGTGAGCACGCTTGTTGCCTTAATTGCTTATGGGCTTGTAGCGTTTGTTTCGCTGTCGGGCTTTACTGGGGAAGCTGGCGAATTAGCCTTTCCGGTTTACAGTGCTATTTTAATGTTTTATGTGCTTTTTTCTTGGCGCTCCAGCAGCAAACCTATCTCTCGCAATGCTGAAAGAAACATTGAATCGCTGGGAGGCGGTACATTAGCTAAAATTATTTCGTTGTCATTTATTTTGCCTATTGTTATTGGCCTTTCTATGTCGTGGCTAATGCAAGAGCAACATATCAGCAAACAAGAAATAGACGCGTGGATGGCACAACTGCCAAACTTGCATGCTGGCATATACCTCATTGCCATTATTATATTAGCAACGTTAAGCTGCGCATTAGTATTTACAATGATCAAAGCACGCTTAAACGCAGTGACCCCTACCGCCGAAGTGTCAGAATTACGTGAAAACTGGCAAGAGTCTGTTCACCCTGATGAAGTATTTATAAACCTTGATAATCTTGTCATGGCAAATAGACGCTACAAAGAAGTGCCTAATAGAGTTTACCGCGAGCTAGACCCAAAACTGCAAGAGCAAATAGAGGGTAAAGGCGGTTTTAAGGGCGAAATGATTCAAGAGGTTCAGCCTAAACTACACGCTATGGAGCTAGGTAAAAACTTTACCCTAGCCAGATTAGTTGCGCTAATAAGTGCTAATTTACTTTATATTGTGGCATTAGTATTAACGGTGTTGTTAGCCTATTCATTAATAGATATTTATTACTACATAGATAGTACTAATATTAATAATTTACAACAAGCGTTTAATAATCAAAACGTTATACAGTTTAGTAGTTTACTAATGAGCAGTTTTCATATTTTAATAATAGCAGTGATTATTAAAGCCTTTGCTCGTTTACTGGCTAACTGTGCTCATTTATTTTTTGCCGAAATGCAGTTTGAATCATTACTTGTGTACTTTAAGTGCGAAGGTACATTTACCGAATCTAAAATTTCAACGGGTACAGGTATTCACGACAGCACTCGCTCAGAAAACACCTTAGTGCGCAGCAGTATCACGCCATGGGTCATTGTCTCTCGTGTTATTACGAGCACGTTTGCTGCCACCGGTATGAAAAACCTTGAGCATCCTCGCCATATAATGGAAATGCACAAAGATGAAGGTCAATTACAAGCCATTAAAAATGATGTAATTGCCTTTCTAAAAGACCGCGAATCGATTGCCTCAATTACCAGTGAGCGCGATTTAGGCAATGCATCGCAAATACATCAATTAAACCAACAAACCCGTGCAATACCTACTCAGCAAGCAATAACAAAAGAGGATGAAGAGGCCGCTGGTTACCTAAGGCAAGAAGAGAACTTAACACCAGAGCCTAAAGCTTAATAATCGCTTTGCTATATTTGTAAAAGCTAAACTGCGCCGCGGTTTGTAATCTAGGCAACTAGGTTACAAACCGTGCGCGCACTAAATACTTACCGCTAAACCTTTTTTAAATACCAGCTTGTTAAAATTTATGGTGTTTATCTGCCTTATTATTAACGTATTTTTAACTGCCCTTCACTTTATTGAATCATTTATACCTATTTGACCGATTAATTCTAAATTTACGCATAAACCCCTTGCTTTATGCGTTAAAAACCAAATAATGAAGCAATTATAAACTGGGTAAGAATGAGGAAAATGAGCTATATACTAACCACCCAATGTGCCGACGATGTAGGCCTAATTGCCAAAATTACAGGGCTTTGCCACGCGCACAATTTAAATATTACACGTAATAACGAATTTGTAGATAAAGACGCCAAGCGCTTTTTTATGCGCACTGAACTAACCGGCGAGCCACAAAGTGACTTTTTATCGCAATTACGCGCTTTATTACCTGAGGGTGCACAACTTGCTCTACATGATGATACAAAAACTAAAGTGGTACTACTTGCAACAAAAGAAGCACATTGCTTAGGGTCTGTATTACTTAAACAGTTTGAGCAAGCGTTAAATATTGAAGTATTAGCTGTGATTGCCAACTACCCAGATTTAGAGCCATTAGCAAAAGGCTTTGATGTGCCTTTTCATGTTGTCTCGCACGTAGGCCTAAGTCGCGCCGAGCATGATGAAAAAGTAGGTGATTTAATTGCCTCTTATAACCCTGACATTATTGGCTTAGCAAAATACATGCGCATACTAAGTCCTGAGTTTGTGGGTCGCTTTGAGAACAAAATTATTAATATTCACCACTCGTTTTTACCGGCCTTTATTGGCGCTAAACCGTATCATCAAGCATTTGAGCGCGGCGTAAAAATTATTGGTGCTACGGCTCACTTTGTAAATAATGAGCTAGATGAAGGCCCTATTATTTTACAAGACGTCACCAGCGTAACACACGCTAATACCGCTGAAATGATGGCAAAAATGGGTAAAGACGTAGAAAAAACCGTGTTTAGTAAAGCCTTACAACTAGCTTCTGAACACAAACTATTTATTAACGGTAATAAAACCGTGGTATTTAGCTAAGACCCCTTTTTACATACTATAAAGCCAGCAATAGGGTGTACCCCTTTTGCTGGCTTTTTTATGCCTCACAGCTTAATTAGAGTCAGATATTAGCTGTAGCTGTGTTTTATCCGACACCGTATTTAATTGTAAATTGGCATCCACCATTAAGGTGTGTAATAAATAGGTGACTCAGGCCCTACTGGCAAGCCTAAAGCAAACACCCATACGTAAAATAAAATGACCCAACCGATAAAAAACACAATACTGTATGGCAGCATGGTGGCCACTAACGTTCCTATACCCATGTCTTTTTTATATTTAACTGCCACCGCTAAAATTAAGCCAAAATAGCTCATCATTGGGGTGATTAAGTTAGTCACAGAGTCACCAATACGATACGCCGCTTGAATGGTTTCTGGCGCGTAACCAATAAGCATAAGCATAGGCACAAAAATAGGGGCTGTAATCGCCCACTGCGCCGATGACGATCCTAAACTCAAGTTAACCATTGCACACATTAATATAAACAATACAAATACTTCTGGGCCAGTAAGGTTTAACGCTTGTAATAGTGCTGCACCATTAATTGCCAAAATAGTGCCTAAATTAGTCCATTTAAAAAAGGCCACAAACTGGGCTGCAAAAAATACTAATACTATATATAAACCCATTGAGCTCATGCTTTTGCTCATTGCGTTAATAATGTCTTTATCGTTTTTCATGCTGCCAACAACACGCCCGTAAACAAAGCCTGGCACACTAAAAGTTACAAATATAATTGCGACTATTCCTTTTAAAAAAGGCGAGCCTGCCACTTGGCCTGTTTCTGGGTGGCGTAAAATACCATCGGCAGGAATAATCGTCCAAGCAAATAACGACAGCACCACTAATAGAGCAACACCCGCCCATTTTAGACCGGTTTTTTCTAACGCGGTAAGTGTATCAATATTGTTTTGTGACAAGTCGATACTGGCTTCATCGGGGTTATATTTACCTAAACGCGGCTCTACTATTTTTTCGGTTACGAGTGTACCCAGTGCGGCAATAAGTAATACTGATATCATCATGAAATACCAGTTAGCCTCGGCGCCAACCTCGTACGTTGGGTCAATCATTTGTGCTGCAGGCGTAGTTATACCTGCTAATAATGGGTCTATTGTGCCAAGTAGTAAATTAGCGCTATAGCCGCCAGAAACACCGGCAAAGGCAGCCGCTAAGCCAGCTAAAGGGTGGCGCCCCAAACTATGAAATATCATGGCTGCAAGCGGAATTAACACCACATAGCCAAGCTCAGAAGCTGTGTTAGACATTATGGCCGCAAATACCACCATAAAGGTAACTAAACGCTTTGACGCGCCCATAACCATGCCACGCATAGCAGCAGAGAGTAACCCTGAATGCTCTGCAACACTTACCCCAAGTAGTGCCACTAAAACAGTGCCTAAAGGCGCAAAACCGGTAAAGTTAGTAACCAAGCCAGCCATAATACGCTGTAGCCCCTCAGCACTGAGTAAACTAACAACTTCAATTACTCCATCAGGCGCACGCCCTGCTGCCCCAATCGGTCTTGGGTCAATTGCGCTTAGCCCAAACCAATCGGCAATACCACTTATTAGCACAATTGAAACCGCAAATATCGCAAATAAAGTAATGGGATGAGGAAGCATATTTCCTAAAAACTCAACGGTTGCTAAAAAGCGATTAAATAAGCCGTTATTGTCTTTAGGTTGATTATTAGGTGAGTGTGTGGAGTCTGTCATACTTGGCTCTATAAATTACAAAATTGCGCTAACCTAGCATTGTTTGCAAAAGAGATCATGTATAAAAGGTAAATGACGTGTAGGTTTTAAGTTTAAAAAGCGCTGCTTGAGTGTATTGGCTTTTGTGGATTGAAGTTTTTTCAGTCTTGCCATATCACCCAGAGCAGCGCATATCTGGTATTTGTAAGCGCTTATCACCTATTAACAGGCAATAAGCACATTAGCTAGGCACGGCTTTGCCTAAACACCAAACATACGGCTGTAAATTTATTTTTAAACGATAAACAGATTTTAGCGCTTTTAATATTTTAAGCTTGCTCTATTGGTTCTAGCTGTAATTTAGCTGCAATAAGAACGGCTTGGGTACGGTTATAAACGCCAAGTTTTCTAAAAATTGCGGTAATGTGTGCTTTGACTGTTGCCTCAGAAATATGTAGTTCGTACGCTATTTGTTTGTTTAGTAACCCTTCATGAAGGTATTGCAATACACGATATTGCTGCGGCGTTAACGATGCAACCTGCGCGGCAATTTCTCTGTCTTCTCCTTCTATTTCGGCTACTTTATTCTTTAACTCTTTTGGAAGCCACGTATCGCCTTCTAGTATTTGGTTTATAGCATTAGCAATATCATCTGAAGATGATGACTTAGGAATAAAGCCCATTGCGCCATAACCCATTACCTTAGACACTATGTTTATGTCTTCACTTCCTGAGACAACCGCTATGGGTAAGCTTGGGTAGTCTTCGCGAATGCGGATCAGGCCATATAAATCGCCATTACCTGGCATGTGTAAATCTAGCAGTAATATATCAAGATCTTCTTGTTCGCTAAGTACTTGCAGTGTGCTGTCAAAATCTGATGATTCAAATACCTCTAAATCGTCAAACTTAGCACTTAATGCTCCTTTTAGTGCCTCGCGAAATAACGGATGATCATCCGCTATTAAAAACTGACTCATGGTTCGCTCCTAATAAATTCGGCTGCCAATAAGGTATAAAGTACTTACTGACAGCCGATATACTACGTTTAGAATCAACTTGTAATCAAGTTTTTAACGCGCATTTAACGATTTAATCGGTTTTCTATGAGCTCATCTACCACGGTTGGGTCTGCAAGTGTTGATGTGTCCCCTAGCTGTTGGTGTTCATTTGCGGCTATTTTACGTAAAATTCGACGCATAATCTTACCTGAACGCGTTTTTGGTAGGCCAGGCGACCATTGAATCATATCAGGGGAAGCTATTGGACTTAGTTCTTTACGTACCCAATTACGGACTTGAGTTGTCAGCTCATCACTTACAGTAACGCCTTCATTTGGCGTAATGTAAACATAAATACCTTGGCCTTTAATATCATGCGGATAACCTACTACGGCGGCCTCTGCTACAGCTTCGTGAGCAACCAGCGCGCTTTCTATTTCAGCGGTACCTAAGCGATGCCCTGATACATTAAGCACGTCATCAACACGCCCTGTGATCCAGTAATAGCCATCTTCATCACGACGACAGCCGTCACCTGTAAAGTAAACACCGGGATAAGCACTAAAATAGGTTTGTTCAAAACGTTCGTGGTCGCCATAAACAGTACGCGCTTGTGAAGGCCAGCTATCTAATATCACTAAATTACCGTCAACGGCACCTTCTAGTGTATTACCCTCTGCATCAAATAGAGCCGGCGCAATACCAAAAAACGGATGCGTTGCTGAACCTGGCTTAGTTTGGGTGGCACCAGGCAGTGGGGTGATCATAATGCCGCCCGTTTCGGTTTGCCACCACGTATCTACGATTGGGCAATTAGCATTACCAATATTTTCGTAATACCACGTCCATGCTTCAGGGTTGATGGGTTCTCCCACCGAACCTAAAATGCGTAAACTTTGACGATTAGATGACGCGGTTGGCTCATCGCCTTTAGCCATTAACGCTCGAATAGCGGTTGGTGCAGTATATAAAATGGTTACGCCGTGCTTATCAATCACCTCACCCATGCGCCCTGCGGTTGGGTAGGTAGGCACACCTTCAAATACCACTTGCGTACAGCCATTAACCAGTGGGCCATAAGCAATATAGCTGTGGCCGGTGATCCAACCTACATCGGCGCTACACCAATATACGTCGTCCTCTTGTAAATCAAATACGTATTCGTGGGTCATTGATGAGTAAACTAAGTAACCCCCTGTAGTATGCACAACCCCTTTTGGTTGGCCAGTAGAGCCCGAAGTATATAAAATAAAGAGTGGATCTTCTGCATTCATTGGCTCCGGTTCGCACTGCGCCGGTTGGTCGGCTACAAGCTCATGCCACCAAATATCGTGCTCGTTCCAATCAACTTCGCCACCGGTTAGCTGATGTACAATAACGTGTTCAATGCTTGTCACCGACTCTTGTGCTACGGCTTCATCAACATTCGCTTTTAAAGGAACACAATTACCAGCTCGGCGGCCTTCATCGGATGTGATCACCACTTTAGCGCCTGAATCTTTAATTCGATCTGCAATGGCTGAGGGAGAAAAACCACCAAATACAACCGAGTGAATAGCACCTATACGTGCACAGGCCTGCATGGCGTAAATGGCTTGCGGCGTCATCGGCATATAAATAGCAACTCGGTCACCTTTTTGTACGCCCAGTTTTTTTAAACCATTAGCAAAGCGCGCCACTTCATCATGTAATTGTTGGTAGGTAATGTTTTCACTTTGGTTTGGGTTGTCTCCTTCCCAAATAAGCGCAACTTTATCGGCTTTGGTTTTTAAATGGCGGTCAATACAGTTATAAGAGGCATTTAAAACGCCATCTTCGTACCATTTTATATCAATATGGCCTTTATCAAATGAGGTGTTTTTTACTTTAGTATACGGAGTAAACCAATCTAAGCGCTGGCCATGTTCACGCCAAAACCCTTGTGGGTCATCAATCGACTGTTTGTAGAGTGTATTATATTTTTCGTTATCAACTAACGTCGTTTTTTCAATATGTGCAGGAACAGGATAGATACTTTGTGACATCTCAGTCTCCATTTTAATAACTTGCCATGATTAAAGGATTACTCAGCAGTACTTTATTAAGTATTAGACCTTAGTTGTACAACCCTTCTAATTAACATTTTGTGGTTTATAATCTCGCCGCTCATGACTTTTTTACATAGAAATACAGTATGTTAAATATAAGTAAGTGGCCATTGAATTACTCTTAAACCTTCGTCTTATAGACCAATAGGTAATTGAGTAAATTTTGCACATATTTAAAAGTGGTTTTCGGACATTAAAATAATGATGCAGCCATGCAAGTTAAACACTTATTTAACGAACTCGTAGCGTGATGCAAGATAAATAAATTTTTATTCGTAAGTAATACCTGTAGCAAGTAATACATTTGACGTTTAAAAAGCAACAAACAACAAGTAGCCTTTAAAGGACACCACAATGAAATTTACCCCATTAAAAACTCTTGCAGCGAGTGCTGTATTATGTGCTTTAACAAGCACGGCTTATGCGGCAACTGCAGCTAAAGTAGGTAACACCGAATTTACTTACGGCGGATACATTAAGCTAGATACAATGTGGAGTGATTACTCTGCAGGCGCTCCTGATGGCTCAAATGTAGGGCGTGATTTTTACGTACCAAGTACACTGCCAGTAGGCAATGACGATGATTCGGATGCCGTATTTGATATGCATGCACGTGAGTCACGTTTTAACTTTGGTACGTCAACGTTAATGGATAACGGTAAAACAGTTAAAACTAAAATTGAGTTAGACTTTTTAGCATCGGCCCCTGGCGGTAACGAGCGCGTATCAAACTCTTATGCACCACGTATTCGCCATGCATTTGTAACTTACGATGGCTGGTTATTTGGTCAAACATGGTCAAACTTTCAAAACGTGGGTGCACTTGCAGAAACACTTGATTTTGTAGGCCCTGCTGAAGGCACTGTTTTTGTTCGCCAAACGCAAATTAAGTACACAACCGGTGCTTGGTCGTTCTCACTAGAAAACCCAGAAAGCACAATTACCACACAAGGTGGCGCTCGTGTAGAAACAGATGATGCGTCACTTCCTGATTTTACTGCGCGCTACACACACAATGCCGATTGGGGTAACTTTGTAGTTGCAGCACTTGCTCGCCAACTGACTTATAAAGTAGGCGATGTTGACGCTGATGAAACCTCGTTTGGTATTAGCGCTTCGGGCCGTGTAAATTTTGGCGAAGATTACCTTAAATTTATGCTTACTCAAGGTAAAGGCCTTGGTCGTTACGTGGGCTTAAATGTTGCCCATGGTGCAGTGCTTAATGGCGATGAGCTTGATGCAATAGACTCAACATCAGGTTTTGTTGCTTATCAGCATAAATGGACAAGCCAGTGGCGCTCAACCTTCTTATATTCTTTCTTTAGTGCTGACAACAACACCGATCTATTAACAATATCAGGCGACCCTGTTGAATCAAGCCAAAGCTTTAGTGCAAACATTTTATACTCACCGGTTAAGCGTTTAACATTTGGTGCAGAGTTTAAACATGCCGAGCGCGAAACAGAAAGTGGTATTGACGGTGATTTAGAGCGCTTACAATTTTCTGTAAAATACAATTTTTAATTAAACATAGTGATCACAATAAAGCGGCTCAGGCCGCTTTTTTTAGCTATACAACTTGAACTCTGTTTAAAAGGTTTAATAGTACTATGATAGTAATGGTATTTAAGAATGCTTTTTTGTCTGAGATTTTCAATAAATTAAACACGGTTAGCGTTTAAACAAGCTTAAATAGCAGCATTTGGAAGAGCTCAGATAAAAGTTTGCACAGAAATAGCACCCTCTTTGCGATTAAGGGATATTACCTTAGCGCTAAACTAAGTGGCTATTTAGTTGCTAAAATCCACTAAATTCCCACAATTTCGGATAACTATTAATTATTTTGCACAAACAACAAACATGTTATTGAAAATCACTCTCATTTAGATTATGTTATGCACTTCTTTTTTGAACCTATTGGAAAAACACATGTCGTCCCAACAAATTTTGCGTTTATCTAAGCTAAGCCTTATTACTTCACTTGTTTTATCTGGTCATGCATTTGCACAAGAAACTACAACAAATACAGATGACTCATTAGAAAAAATAGCAGTGTATGGCCAGCATCATAAAAACTACATCACAGAAGATGCGCAATCTGCTACAAAATTAGGCCTAACAATCAAAGAAACCCCACAAAGTATTTCTGTTGTTTCTCGCGCTTTAATGGATGATTTTTCACTAGATGATATTAACTCAGTGCTAGAGAGCACCCCCGGTGTAACTGTAGAACAAATAGAAACTGACCGTACTTATTTTAAAGCCCGTGGCTTTGAAATAACAAACTTTCAGGTTGATGGTTTAGGCATCCCACAAAGCTCAGGCTCTATTCAGGGCACTTTAGATACGTCTATTTACGACCGTGTAGAAATTGTACGTGGTGCAAACGGCCTTATGACTGGCGCAGGTAACCCATCTGCAACCGTAAATATGGTATTAAAAAAACCAACTTACATTACTCAAGCGCATGCATCTGCATCGTATGGTTCATGGAACAACAAGCGTTTAGAAGTAGATGTTTCAACGCCAATTAACGACGACCACGCTGTGCGCGCCGTATTTACCAAGCAAAAAGCGGAGTCATACCTAGATCGTTACGAAACAGATAAAACAATTGCTTATCTTGCTTACGAAGGCAAGCTAACTGATGACACGACATTAAGCATCAACTATGTTAACCAACAAAAAGATGCCGATAGCCCACTTTGGGGCGCACTCCCTCTTTATTACACCGATGGCACAGCAACAAACTACGACGCCTCTACAAGTACGGCATCTGATTGGTCTTACTGGGATAACAGCGCTGAGCAAGTATATGTAACACTTGAGCAAAACCTATCGGCTACGTGGGTTGCAACAGCGCGTTACGCACACATAGAAAACGAGCAAGACTCAGAACTATTTTACGTATATGGCACACCAGATAGCGAAACTGGCCTTGGTTTAACCGGTTACGCAAGCCGTTACGACTACGAAGATAAGCACGATTTATTTGATTTATACGCCAGCGGTAAATTTGATTTATTTGGCCAAGAACACGACCTGTCATTTGGTGTTAGCCAAGCAAAAATGGATTACAACGAGCAGTCGCTTTACGATTACACCACGGGCAACGGCTTCCCAGCCATGCCTTCGCTTGATACGTGGGATGGCGTAGTACCTGAAGCAACCCTTGCTGATGGCTTAAATGGCAGTGACATAGAAAACAAACAGCAATCAGCTTATATGTCTACTCGCATTAAATTAAGCGCTCCGCTAAGCGTATTAGCAGGTGTACGTTACACTGATTGGGAAACTTCTGGTAGTGCTTATGGTGTAGAACAAACACGTAACGACAGTGAAGTTATTCCGTATGTTGGGGCTGTGTATGACTTTAATGAATCGCTTTCAGCCTACGCAAGTTACACTGAAACGTTTGTGCCGCAAAAAGAACTAGATATCAACAATGAGCAGCTTGCACCAATAACAGGTAAAAGTAGCGAAATTGGTTTAAAAGCACAGCTTTTAGACGATCAAGTATTTGTCACCTTTGCATACTTTGATGCAAAACAGGAAGGACTTGCCGTTGAAATAGCAAACACAGCACCAAATTCTCGTTACTACGCCGCTGATGGTATTAACAGTGACGGTTTTGAAATTGAGCTAAGTGGTAAAGTAACCGACGATTTAAGTGCAAGCATCAGCTTTAGTAATTTAAGTATTGATGGTGATGATTTAGTTGAAGATTACACACCAGAGAATCAGCTAAAACTGGCTGCAACTTACCAAGTACCATTTGTTGAAGGCTTAACTTTTGGTGCAAATTATCGTTGGCAAGACTCGGTTAGCCGCGTACAAGTTGAAGATGCAACCGGCGCTGCACTTGTAACCACGAACCAAGATGCTTACGGTATTCTTGATTTAATGGCTAACTACAAAATTACAGAAAACGTTGGGGTTACTTTTAACGTCAATAACACCACAGATGAAAAATACCTACACAGCCTATACTGGGCTCAAGGTTATTACGGTGCGCCGCGTAACTACGCGCTATCTGTAAACTGGCAGCTATAAGTCGCTTTTTTAAAGTACGGCTTTTAAAATTAAACGGCACTTTTTAGTGCCGTTTTTGTTTTAAGCCCCTTTAAGTTAAAGCGCATATCCCCCCTCCTTGCGCTATCTACCTTATGCAAAGTACTAGCAATACCATCTTTTATTACGCGCCTCAATTAAAACGCGAACTTGTTAGCCAGCCTCACTATAAATATGGCTAAGCGCTATATAAACTGCATCTGTTAAAGCCTGTAAGGTTATCGTTTTAGCGTGCTTTAAACACAAAAAGGCGCTAACCATTGCTGGTTAGCGCCTTTTAAAGCTCGGGTCAAATCAAGCTTAGAGAACGTTTACACTTAAAGGTCAGACTCAGCGCCTAATACGTCTTCGCCATCTTCTGGCTCAACCGTTGCTTTTAATAGCAACATATCACGTAACTTACCTTCAATTTCATCTGCAATTTCTACGTTTTCTTTCAAAAACTTAATAGAGTTTGATTTACCTTGGCCTACTTTATTGCCGTTGTAGCTGTACCAAGCACCTGCTTTTTCAACAATTTTGTGCTTAACACCTAAATCTATTAACTCACCTTGTTTAGAAATACCTTCACCATACATAATGATGAATTCAGCTTGTTTAAACGGTGGTGCAACTTTGTTTTTAACTACTTTAACGCGGGTTTCGTTACCGACTACCTCATCGCCTTCTTTAACAGAGCCAATACGACGAATATCAATACGCACTGATGCGTAAAACTTAAGTGCATTACCACCTGTTGTTGTTTCAGGGTTACCAAACATTACACCAATTTTCATACGAATTTGGTTAATGAAAATACATAGCGTATTTGAGCGTTTAATATTACCTGTAAGCTTACGTAGTGCTTGCGACATTAAACGTGCTTGTAAGCCCATGTGCGAGTCGCCCATGTCGCCTTCAATTTCAGCTTTTGGTGTAAGCGCTGCAACAGAATCGACAATAACAACATCTACAGCACTTGAACGTACTAACATGTCACAAATTTCTAGCGCTTGCTCACCGGTATCTGGCTGAGACACTAACAGCTCATCAATGTTAACACCTAACTTTTGTGCGTATACCGGATCAAGAGCATGCTCAGCATCAACAAAGGCACATGTTTTGCCTTCTTTTTGAGCCTGCGCGATAACTTGCAAAGTAAGCGTTGTTTTACCTGAAGACTCAGGGCCATACACTTCAACAATACGCCCCATAGGCAAACCACCTATGCCTAAAGCAATATCAATTCCAAGTGAGCCTGTAGATACAGCATCAATGTTTAGGGCTTTGTTATCGCCCAGTTTCATAATTGATCCTTTACCAAATTGACGCTCAATTTGTGATAGTGCAGCGTCCAGCGCTTTTTGTTTATTATCGTTCATTCTGTTCTCCAAATCCGGCTAATGCGAACAAGTATACTGTATGAAATCACAGTATCAAGTGAAATTTATAATTTTATCTTCTCGATAGTGCTTTTCAATGCAAATTCAATAGCTTGCATTCGAACTTGTGCTCTATCGCCGTTAAATATTTGCTTAAACGTAAATTGTTCATTGGCAATTTGTATGCAAAACCACACAAAGCCAACTGGTTTATCGGACGTAGCGCCACCTGGCCCTGCAATGCCCGAAATCGCCACTGCAACATCAGCTTTGGCAACGCTTGCGGCACCAAAAGCCATCTCTTTTACTGTTTGCTCACTCACCGCACCAAATTGCTCTAGCGTAGTATTGGCCACATTAAGCAGTTCATGCTTAGCTTCATTACTATAAGTAACAAATGCGCGGCCCAAATAACCTGAGCTACCTGGCGTATCTGTAAGCGCATAACTCACTCCGCCACCAGTACATGATTCAGCGGTAGTGATCCATAAGCGTTTATCCGTTAAAATAACGCCCAATTGCGCAGCAAGTGTTTTAATCTCTTGATGTAATTCCATATTCAGCCTTTGGGTAAATACATGTCGTTTGATCTTTATGCACCGCACACTATAAAACAACAAACCCCTATGATGCAGCAGTATCTAAAAATAAAATCAGAGCATCGCGATATTTTATTGTTTTATCGTATGGGGGATTTTTATGAACTCTTTTTTGACGACGCTAAACGCGCGGCCCAACTACTCGATATTTCGCAAACGCATCGCGGTAAAGCCGGCGGCGATCCTATCCCTATGGCGGGTGTCCCTTATCATGCAGTAGAAAACTATTTAGCTCGTTTAGTGCAAATGGGCGAATCGGTTGCTATATGTGAGCAAGTTGGCGATCCTGCAACCAGTAAAGGGCCAGTAGAGCGCAAAGTCGTACGTATCGTTACACCGGGTACTATTTCAGATGAAGCGCTATTGCAAGAACGCCAAGATAACTTACTCACTAGCGTATGGCAAAATAAAAAAGGGCTATACGGTATTGCCTACCTTGATATAAATTCAGGGCGTTTCAACGTAGTTGAAGTTAACACCGACGAAGCATTTACTTCAACCCTACAGCGCTTAGCACCCGCTGAGCTTTTATACTGTGAAAGCTTTGAAAACACACACTTAATTGAGCATATAAAAGGGGCACGGCGACGCCCTGAGTGGGAGTTTGACCTAGACACCGCGCAACACTTACTGTGCGAGCAGTTTGGCACCAAAGATTTAGTTGGTTTTGGTGTAGATAAAGCCCATGCTGCTTTGGTCGCTGCGGGTTGTTTAATGCAATACGTAAAAGATACACAGCGTATTGCCCTACCTCACATTCGCGCTATTACGCTTGAGCATAATGAGCACGCAGTTATATTAGATGCGGCAACGCGCAAAAATTTAGAACTAACCGTTAATTTATCGGGCGGCTTTGAAAACACCTTAGCGCAGGTACTTGATAAAACCGCCACGGCCATGGGGTCGCGTTTACTTAAACGCCGCATTCATACACCTGTGCGTAATAAAAATGAGCTTAACTCACGTTTAAATGCCATTAGCGCTATTTTAGATGTGCAGTTATATGGCGAGTTACACGATTCATTAAAAGAAATTGGTGACATAGAACGCGTAATAGCACGACTTGCTTTATGCACCGCACGCCCGCGCGATTTGACCCGACTGCGCAGTGCCCTACAAGCACTCGCACCACTGCATGCTTTATTAAACGATGCTAATGATGAGCGTATCGCTAGCATTGTTCGCCATTCTCCAGAGCTGCCTGAACTACAAGCTTTACTTGAGCGTGCTGTTATTGATAACCCACCGGTACTAATTCGCGATGGGGGCGTTATTGCACCAGGCTACAACAGCGAACTCGATGAATGGCGAAACTTGAGTAAAGGCGCTACCGATATACTTGAGCAACTAGAGCTTAGAGAGCGCGAGCGCACCGGGATCAACACATTAAAAATTGGCTATAACAAGGTGCATGGCTTTTTTATCGAGGTAAGTCGTGCAAATTCACACTTAGTACCTGCTGATTATATTCGCCGCCAAACGCTTAAAAATAATGAACGCTACATAATACCTGAACTAAAAGAGCACGAAGATAAAGTGCTTGGCAGCCAATCAAAAGCTCTTGCGCTTGAAAAACAATTATATGAAGAGCTATTTGAGTTTATAGCCCCGCATATTGAACAGCTTCAAATGATGGCTGGCGCATTAGCTGATTTAGATGTATTGAATAACTTAGCAGAGCGAGCCCAAACGCTTAACTATGCTAAACCACAGCTATGCGATGATGACAATATAAGTATTAAACAAGGTCGCCACCCTGTGGTAGAGCAAGTAATGAAAGAACCTTTTATTGCCAACCCTGTGGAGCTAAATAGCCAGCGTAAAATGTTGATTATCACCGGTCCAAACATGGGTGGTAAATCAACCTATATGCGCCAAACAGCACTTATCGTATTGATGGCGCATATTGGCTGTTATGTCCCTGCTGATAGTGCAAAAATTGGTAATATTGACCGTATATTTACACGCATTGGTGCAAGCGACGATTTAGCCTCTGGTCGCTCTACTTTTATGGTAGAAATGACCGAAACTGCCACAATTTTAAATAATGCAACTGCGCAATCTTTGGTATTAATGGATGAAATAGGCAGAGGCACCAGTACCTACGATGGCTTGTCACTTGCCTATGCAACGGCTGATCATCTGGCACAAAAAATATCTGCTAAAACATTATTTGCTACGCACTACTTTGAATTAACGGAACTTGCCGAGCAAAAAACTGGGCTGGTGAATGTGCACTTAGATGCCATAGAGCACAACGACACCATTGCATTTATGCATACTGTGCTTGATGGTGCAGCAAGTAAAAGCTTTGGCTTACAGGTCGCAGCGCTTGCCGGCGTGCCTAAAGCCGTGATAGCCCAAGCAAAACAAAAGCTTAAACTGCTCGAAAACCACCAAAGTGTAACAGCGCCTAATGCTGAGCAACAGGCGTTTTCATTTGCTAATGAGTTACCTGCGCCTGAGCCTTCAGAGGTTGAGGAGCAGCTCAGTGCCATTGACCCTGATAATCTATCGCCGCGTCAAGCACACGAACTTCTTTATAAATTAAAAGCACTACTTTGAATATAGGTAACTTGAGCGGTGGTTAAGAGGCTGATAACACTGTAAATAGTATTTCTTGGGGGTCGTAAGACATAAAAAAAGCTGAAGGTTTTATCCTTCAGCTTTTAAACACATAGACAGTATAAAAGGGAGTTAAGAGAACTGGTCAAACAAACTTTCTGTGCTTAACCCTTCTTGTTGTAAAATATCTTTTAAACGACGTAATGCTTCTACCTGAATTTGTCTTACGCGCTCTCGCGTTAAACCAATTTCACGGCCAACATCTTCAAGTGTTGATGGCTCATAGCCAAGTAAACCAAAGCGACGCGCTAATACTTCACGTTGTTTAGGGTTTAACTCACCTAACCAATCAACAATATGTTTGTTAATATCGTTGTTTTGAACTTCGCCCTCAGGGCCTGCGCTTTTTTCATCGGCAATAATGTCTAACAGTGCGCTGTCGTTCTCACCGCCAATTGGCATATCAACTGAGGCAATTTTCTCGTTTAAGCGTAGCATTTTAGTTACGTCTTCTACGGGTCTACCTAGGCTTTCAGCAATTTCTTCAGCAGTTGGCTCATGGTCTAGCTTTTGTGTCAGCTCGCGTGCTGTACGCAAGTAAACATTTAATTCTTTAACTACATGTATTGGCAGGCGAATTGTACGCGTTTGATTCATAATGGCGCGTTCAATTGTTTGGCGTATCCACCACGTTGCATAAGTCGAAAATCTAAAACCGCGCTCTGGGTCAAACTTTTCAACAGCGCGAATTAAACCTAGGTTACCTTCTTCAATTAAATCTAGAAGTGCTAATCCTCGGTTGTTATAACGGCGGGCAATTTTTACAACTAAACGTAGGTTACTTTCAATCATACGCTTGCGAGATGCTTCACATCCACGTAGCGATTTGCGGGCAAAAAAGACTTCTTCTTCAGCGCTAAGTAGGGGAGAAAAACCAATTTCTCCTAAATAAAGTTGGGTTGCATCAAGGTTTTTAGTTACTTCCTCTTTTGCAAATATCTCTTCTTCGTTATCAACCTCTTCAAGTAATGCTGCAGTTTCTGCTACTGCGGTGTCATCAAATTTTTCGTCGGTGGTGTTTTTGTCAAGTTTTGCTGCGTTAGCCATAAGCCTTCTCCCGAGCAATTATCAATACCTAAAAATTAGGGTAGGTATTTAGCAGGATTGACAGCTTGCCCACGGTAGCGAATTTCAAAACGAAGCGCAGTGACCGAAGATTCTGACTTGCCCATTTCTGCTATTTTTTGTCCTGCCTTAACTTTCTGCTTTTCTCTAACAAGTAGTTTCGAGTTATGTGCATAAGCACTTAGGTAATCATCATTATGTTTCAAAATGATTAAATTACCATACCCTCGAAGCGCATTACCCGCATACACCACCGTTCCTTGTGCTGCGGCTAAAACTGAAGCCCCTGTACGGTTAGCAATCTGTAAACCCTTGTAACCGTTTTCCTTATTAGAAAAGCGTTTAGTCACTTTGCCCTTTGCAGGCCAAAACCACTTTACTTTACTGCTCGACGAAGGTTTAGCATTACTAACTATTTTATTGGCTTGTTTTTGAACATACTCTCGTTGTTTCGGCTGATCAAGATTTTTCTTTAATTTTTTGTTAGTTTTTTGTTTTATTTTAGTAGATGTTATTTTTTGTTTAACGGGTGAATTGCTAGCAATCGCATGACTACTGGTGGCTACAAGCGAAATAACTTGCCCAGGATAAATAACATAAGGTGATGGAATTGAGTTGTTTTTTGCAAGTGTTCTAAAATCTTTGCCTGCACTAAAGGCAATGGAATATAAAGTATCACCCTTTTGTACTGTGTATTTATTGCCATTAATGTTAATGCCTTTTTGGAAATCATTAACATTAGTATTGAGACTGCTAACAGGAGCAGGAATATGGCGAGATGAACACCCCGAAAGCAAAACAACAATAAATACAATTACATATAATGCGTACTGACTATTCAAGGTGTCTTGCTCCGAAATTTAAAAAGTACTACTTTTGCTTGTTAGCGTAATGAAAAGTAAGCAACCGCTATTAATATAACTAAACCCCAGCCAAGTACTTCAACATATTGACGTAATTTTTGCTCCATTTTAACCCCGCCCCACTTCATTAAAGCAGAAACTAAAAAGAAACGCGCACCGCGGCCAACGGCAGACGCTATTAAAAATGGTAAAAATGCCATTTGTAATACCCCTGCACCAATAGTAAATACCTTATAAGGGATAGGTGAAAAGCCCGCTAAAAATACCACCCACACGCCATACTCTTTAAACCATGTAAGCGCTGTTTCAAACTTTTCTTGCCAGTGCATCTGCTCAATAAAGGGCTCTACAACAGGCTCAAATAACCAGTAACCTAAAAAGTAACCTACAATCCCCCCAAGTACTGAAGCAACTGTTGCAAAGCTTGCAAAGCGCCACGCTTTACTTGGCTGAGCAAGCGACATAGGAGCAAGCATTACATCCGGTGGTACCGGAAAAAAAACAGACTCAGCAAAGCTCATGGCTGCTAAATAGCGCTCAGCAAAGCGGTGTTTTGCCCACACTAGGGCCATATCGTATAACTTAGTAAACAATTTCAACGTGAATTCCTATTCAATATCACCAGGGACGAGAGGGACAAACCGTACTGGTGCAATAACATGCTCTGTGAAGCTATCGCCTTGGCGAATAACCATGGTTAATTTTTGTTCTTGCTCACCAATGGGAGCAAGGAGTACACCGCCATCAGCTAGTTGTGCAAGTAAGTCTTGAGGTACTTTTGATGCGGCCGCGGTAACTATAATACCATTAAACGGGGCCTGCGATTGCCAGCCTTGCCAGCCATCTGCGTGTTTCATGGTTACATTATATAAATCAAGTTGCTGTAAACGGCGTTTAGCCTGCCATTGCAGTGCTTTTATACGCTCGACCGAATACACCTTATTAAAACACTTGGCTAACACTGCGGTTTGATAACCAGAGCCTGTGCCAATTTCTAACACTTTGTCGCGTACGCCAGCCAAATGAAGCAGCTCGGTCATACGCGCCACAATATAAGGCTGCGAAATAGTTTGCCCTTGCCCTATTGGCAACGCCGTGTTTTCGTACGCCTTGTGTTTTAGTACATCATCAATAAAGGCATGACGAGGTATATCTGCAATGGCTTTTAATACCTGTTTGTCTTCTACCCCTTCTTGCTCTAATAGCTTAGAAAGCGCAATAGCACTGCGCGAGTAATTAGCCAGCACGGTTTATCTCCATTTCAGCTAACCACTGCCCAACCGCTTCAATACTTTCTTTTGCTGTCATATCAACACTTAACGGTGTAACTGAAGCATAGCCATTATTAACAGCGTAAAAATCAGTGCCCTCACCGGCATCGCTTTCAATACCAAGCGAGCCATACCAAAAAATATCACGCCCCCATGGGTCCGTTTGTTTGGTCATGGTTTCGGCTTTATGTCGAGCGCCTAAACGCGTAACTTGCACCCCTTTTAGCTCACTTAGAGGAATATCGGGTACATTTACGTTGATAATTTGATCTTTAGGCAGTGGGTGCGATGCCAGCCCTTTAATTATGTTAACGGTCACAGCTGCTGCGGTTTCAAAGTGCTCACCATGGTGCGAGCAAAGCGACACGGCAATAGCAGGCAAGCCTAAATGGCGCCCTTCGGTCGCCGCAGCCACAGTGCCTGAATACAATGTATCATCGCCCAAATTAGCGCCGTGGTTAATACCTGCTACGACTAAATCAGGCGTTTCATCTACTAACTGATTAACCCCTAAATGAACACAATCAGTAGGTGTGCCATTAACCGATATAAAGCCGTTTTCAAGCGTGGTAGAGCGCAGTGGATTTATTAACGTTAACGAGTTACTGGCACCACTACAGTTACGATCAGGGGCTACAAGGGTTACATCGGCAATTTGCGTAAGAGCCTGGTATAAAACAGCAATCCCTTTAGCGTTTACACCGTCGTCGTTACTTAGCAGTATCTTCATTTTGACTGTCCTTTTCTTTTCGCTCATTAGGGCTTGCATCGGTGTAATCCACCAGCTCACGTAAAAGTGCGGTAGCAAAACACCCTTTAGGCAATCCAAAGCTTAATTTTAAAGTCGTTTCGTCTAGTGTTTCTATGGTTAAATCTTGCGGAATGAGACGCAGCATACGGCGCTCATTTTTAAGGCCTAATTCGCCTAAGCCCTCACACCATGCTTGGTATGGTTTTAGCCATAATTTTTCTTGATCAGTTAAGCCCTTTTCGCTTTTACCAACCATAGGAGCCGACATCATAATATCGCCAGAGGCTAAACGCGCTATGTTTTCATCGCTTATTGCATCTTCAAAAAATGCGTTACTACCGCTTAGCATAAATACTTCACGGTGCATGGTTTTAGCTAACCCATGCTCTTTAACACGTAAGCTCACTATTTGATTAAATACATGTGAACGGGCAGCGGAGATAATAATACCGCGTAGTTTTTTATCGCGAATGCGCTCGCCGGCAAACATTTTTTCGGCCATAACTAAATTATGCCCGTCGCGGCCAAAGCGCTGCTCGCCAAAGTAGTTAGGCACACCCGCACGCACGGCATTAATGCGGCATAAAATATCAAGCGGCTGGGTTACATTACGAAGCGTAATAGTGAATCGGTTTCCTTTGTGGCAACCGGTGCGTAATTTACGTTCGTGGCGCTGTTGCGAAACCACAAAAATGCTGTCGCTATTGAGTTCACTAAAATCAATGTGCTTTTTAATAGGTACTTTTACGCTAAACCATTGGCTACACACGCCGTGGCGGTCTTTCATGCCGGCGTAGCTTACTTCGCGCGGTGACACTCCAGCCTTTTGTGCAATTAACTTAGCCACGTATTGCGTGTTTTCACCTTTTTTAACGACCTGTAAGCATACATGCTCACCACTGCTGGTAAATTCTATGCCGAGGTCTTCATCAACCATAAAATCTTCAGCAACGGTTTTAAAGTCTGCTTTTGAAAGGGGTGCACCGTATAGATAATTTAAATCGCTCATGCGCTTGCTGTACTCTCAGGCGCTTTGCTCATAATAACCACCGCATGGCTAGAAATACCTTCTTTACGCCCTTCAAAGCCGAGCTTTTCGGTGGTGGTCGCTTTAACATTGATTTGTGAAAGCTCGCAATTTAAATCGCTGGCTAAATTAGAGCGCATAGCTTGGATGTGTGGCAACATTTTAGGAGCCTGCGCCACAATAGTGACATCGCCATTGCCCAGTACATAACCTTGCTCTTTGGCAAGGCCTACAACATGGCGAAGTAAAATACGGCTATCTATATTTTCATACTCGCTCGCCGTATCCGGAAAATGCTTACCAATATCGCCCATTGCCAACGCGCCTAAAATAGCATCGCATAATGCATGAATAGCAACATCGCCATCTGAGTGTGCTAAAAAGCCCTGCGGGTAATCTATTTTTTCGCCGCAAATTGTTATTGGGCCTTCGCCACCAAATTTGTGTACGTCAAAACCATGGCCAATTCGAATCATAATGCTTGCTCGTTTTGTTGTTTGTTTAATAAAAACCCCGCTAGGTCTAAATCCTCCGGCGTGGTTATTTTAATATTGTCGCTGCGCCCTGCAATTAGCTTAACGGGTTTATTTGCCCACTCAATGGCACTGGCTTCATCGGTAATAGTTACGCCTTCACAAAGCGCACGTTGCAACGCATTTTTAAGCTCGTCATATTTAAAAAACTGCGGTGTAAGCGCTTGCCATAAATCATCACGAGGCACGGTTTGCTCGCTATGCGTGTTTCCACGCTTTATGGTGTCTTTTACCTTGCTTGCTAAAATACCGCCTTCGTCGTCGGCTATGCAATGCGCTATTAAGGTTTCAATATCGTTAATAGTGACTAAAGGGCGGGCTGCGTCGTGCACCAGCACCCATTCAGGAGGGTTATTTTCTAAAAATAATAGGCTATTAAGCACTGAATCTGCTCGCTCTTGCCCGCCGCTGGCGCGTAAAATTCGCGAGTCTATGTGCGCAAGCGAGTCAAAATAAGGGTCGGTTTGACTAACGGCTACAACTATTTGGCTTAAGCTTTGTAATTGCGAAAGCTTACAGAGCGTGTGCTCTAAAATAGTTTTTCCTGCCAATTTAATATACTGCTTAGGTGCACTGTGCTGCATTCTGCTGCCTACGCCGGCAGCGGGTACAATGGCAGCTATTGAATTATTATTTTTCATATTGTTTGCCCGGTAAAACACGTA
Organism: Pseudoalteromonas sp. P1-11; assembly: GCF_001399995.1. NCBI lineage: Bacteria > Pseudomonadati > Pseudomonadota > Gammaproteobacteria > Alteromonadales > Pseudoalteromonadaceae > Pseudoalteromonas > Pseudoalteromonas sp. P1-11. The sequence continues at coordinate 490,204 of NZ_LJSP01000001.1, read as the reverse complement.
TAAATGTTTCATCCGGTTTAATCATTCCTAATTCGTTACGAGCGCGCTCTTCTATGCCTTCTTGACCAAGCTTTAAATCTTCTATGTCGGCGGTAAGTACTTTATTGCGCTTAATTAGTTTTTCATTAGTTTGTTGATGAGAAGCCACGGCTGCTTTTAATCGCGTATAGTCTTGCACCCCGTTATGACCAAACCAAAGTCGGTATTGTATAAACAGTGCTAAGCACAACAGGCCAAGCTGAAAAAACCGCATTTAACACTCCCTATTCGTTTTTAAATAAAATTAGGCTCGTGGGCGTTTTATGTTACGCCAATTAATATTACCCGCTAATAGCATTTCTCTAAGTGAAAGCAACCTAGGTGCGCAGCGTTTTGAAAATTGCCACTGATGCCCGCAACACGCCGCTGTTAAACTCATTTTACTGGGTTTTACCAACTGCGCATTTGCTTGCTCTAGGCCCTTGCCAAAAAAATCAAACCAGCCTAGTTCATTACAGTGCAGTTTATTGTCGCTTACTTGGTCTATGCTGTCTATTCTTAGCCTCACTTGATCATGGCTATTTATTAACACCGGCACTATTAGCCCCACTTGGGCATATTTTTTATAAAAAAGTTCATTTGCCTGAGCGTTAACCTCTGGCGGTGTTGGCTTTTGTTTTTCAAGCCAAGAGCCATTTTGTGAGTCGAGCGTAAACGGCGAACTCCCATTGGCAACCAAAGTCGCCGCCCGCTCTATATAATACGGTAAGCTTTTTAATTGGCGGCGTAGTTTATCAGCATTAGGCTCAGCAACTAAGCGCTGTACCTCTCGCTGATAAAACGCATTGCACAATTGTGCATACAGCACTTTTTGCGCATCACTTTGCCATATTTCTTGCTGCTGAGCTGCAAGTGGCTGACTCTTCGCTACCAATAGTTATACTCAAAAAACAATTAGGTAGCTGTTTTATAGCACAATAGCGGCTATTTTTTAAGCGCACTTGGCAATTTAAGCACTTGGCTTTTCGCCTAATTTAGCAATGCCGCTTTCTAAAAATTGCACCACGGTATTACGCTTTTTACCAATTAATAAACTGCCATCAGCTAAAAACATAAAGTTTTGCCAATTACGTTTAAATACATCAAAGGTGGTTTCTATAACGTTATCGCGTGCCATACAAAAATAAACAGTGGTATTAGCCTGCCAATCTAAATGATCCAAAATAGCTTGCGGTAAGCTTTCGTCGCCATTTTCCCACGCATCTTCCCAATTTACTTCATCGCTAAAGCTTTCTTCTTTACCGCACCAATCGGTTTTATCAAAAAAATCGGGGTGGTCGAACTCGCGGCTCACCATAGTGCTCCAAAGCACCGCAGCACGTTCGCTGGTCATTGGCTTAATACGCGCAGCGTCTTCTTCAGATACAGGGAGGTCTTTATGACGAAAAACCCAGGCTTTTTTGTGATCATCGAGCGAAATATAATTCATAGTGTTGGTGTATTCTTTGGCATAATAAAAAGCAAACGCAATTATACAAGAGATCAAAACATGACTACAGCAATAAAACCGCTTTCCCTCAAACCAGGCATATATCAACACTACAAAGGCCCACAATACAAAGTATTTTACGTAGCAACACACAGTGAAACCGACGAGCAACTAGTTATATATCAAGCCCTGTATGGCGAGTACGGCATGTGGGCACGTCCACTAAGTATGTTTTTAGAAACCGTTGAAAAAGATGGACACACTATTCCACGCTTTGCCTACCTTGGAGCTGCAGATTAACTATGGCATTATAATCACATACAACACTGCTCAGACCAGGCAAGGGGAACCCGTGCAATTTAATTCTACCGACAACTACATCGCTAGCAGCTCACTTAAACAGGCTGTAAATGCCGCTATTATGCTTGAAAAGCCCTTATTAATTAAAGGTGAGCCAGGTACAGGTAAAACCATGCTAGCTGAAGAGCTTGCTAAAAGCTTAGATACCGAGCTTATTCAGTGGCACATTAAATCAACCACTAAAGCACAACAGGGCTTGTACGAATACGACGCGGTATCACGCCTACGCGACAGCCAATTAGGCGATGAGCGCGTACATAACATTGGCAACTACATTGTTAAAGGTAAGCTGTGGCAAGCGTTTAACTACGCTGAACTTAACGGAAAACGCCCAGTGCTTTTAATCGACGAAATAGACAAAGCCGACATCGAGTTCCCAAACGACTTACTGCTCGAACTTGATAAAATGGAGTTTCATGTTTACGAAACTAACGAGCGCATTGTAGCGAAAGAACGCCCTATTGTGATCATCACCTCAAACAACGAAAAAGAACTACCAGATGCCTTTTTACGCCGCTGCTTTTTTCACTATATTGATTTTCCAAGCAGCGAAGAAATGCAGCAAATCGTTGATGTGCACTACCCTAACGTTAAACAAGATTTAGTTCGCCAAGCACTCGAAGTATTTTTTAACTTACGTGAAGCCAACGGTCTTAAAAAGAAACCTTCCACCAGCGAACTGCTGGATTGGTTAAAGCTTTTAATGGCAGAAGATATAGATGCTAAAACACTGCACGATAAAGCCCAAAAAGGCGGCTTAATGCCGATGTTTGGCGCACTGCTTAAAAATGAGCAAGACATAAGCCTCATCGAAAAACTTGCGTTTATGAGTCGTCGCTAACATGCTAGTACAGTTTTTTTTCACGCTGCGCAAATACCGCTTACCGGTAAGCCTGCGCGAGCTACTCGATTTAATAAACGCCTTAAAAAAAGGCGTTATATTTGCCGATGTAGATGGCTTTTACCATTTAGCGCGCACCATAATGGTAAAAGACGAAACCCATTTTGACCGGTTCGACAAAGCCTTCAGCGACTATTTTAGCGGTATTGCCGACCTTGATTTGCTCGAAAGTTTAAAACAACAGCACAGCTTACCTAAAGACTGGTTGCGCAAAGAGTTTGAAAAACACCTAAGCGATGAAGAAAAAGCCCAGCTAAAAGCCATGGGCGGGCTCGACGAGCTAATGAAAACCCTAAAAGAGCGTTTACAAGAGCAACAAAAACGCCACGCTGGCGGCAATAAATGGGTAGGCACTGGTGGTACATCACCTTTTGGTGCATATGGGTATAACCCAGAGGGCGTGCGTATAGGGCAAGAGGGTAACCGTAATCGCCAAGCGGTAAAAGTGTGGGATAAACGTGAATACCGTAATTTAGATTCAGATCGTGAAATAGGCTCACGCACCATAAAACTTGCCCTTAAAAAATTACGTAAATTTGCCCGCACAGGCGCAAGTGACACCCTTGATTTAAACGAGACCATTCGCGCTACCGCCAAACAAGGCGGCATGCTGGATGTAAAAATGGCACCCGAGCGCCACAATGCCGTTAAAGTATTAATGCTGTTTGATATTGGCGGCTCAATGGATGACTACATTCATACCTGCGAAGAGCTATTTAGCGCCGCCCACAGCGAGTTTAAACATTTAGAGTTTTACTACTTTCATAACTGTTTATACGAGCACGTTTGGCAAGACAATGCGCGGCGCCATTCAAACATCATCGACACCATGACGCTGATTAATAAATTTACCAGCGACTACAAAGTAATATTTGTTGGTGACGCCACTATGGGCCCATACGAAATAGCCTACCCTGGCGGCTCAGTAGAACATTACAACGAAGAGCCTGGCAGTGCATGGTTGCAACGTATAACAAACCACTTTGATAAAGTCGCCTGGCTCAACCCACAACCTGTTGAACACTGGCCTTACTATCAATCAATTGATTTTATTAAGCAGCTGATGGATAACAGAATGTACCCGCTGAGTTTAGATGGAATAAGTAGCGCGATAAAAGAGCTGAGTTAGATATTAATTTACCTCAGCTCAGCGCTAGCAGCTGAGCTTCAGGCGTGAACCTGTAACTTTGTTGGGTGGCGCCTTTGGCTTAACCAACCTACCTTTGACGTAGGTCGGATAAGTGGCGAAGCCACGCCATCCGACGATAATGATGAATTAACTAGAAACAACCCGACTTACTGCGCTAAATATGAGCTGTTGAAATTTCAAGCAAGGAAAGGCTAAATAATGATACCTACCCTTATCCTATAAATTATTATTTGCACTCTTCTATATAAGGTTATAATATAAACATATAACCAAAAGGAATATGGTTATAACAAAAAAGCCTAAGCGATTATAAATCAACTTAGGCTTTCTTTAGGTATTGACCATTTGTAAATTGCTAATGCCATACCCTTTTGCGTGAGAACTAAAGGTTAGCATTAGCACGGTAAAATGGTCAATTAATTTAAACCATTTGACCGAGAGGTGCATCATGCAAATCACGATTAAAATTAGTGAGAAGTTTTTAGCTGATTTAGTAAGGTTAGTTACTTCAGTTTCTCCAATCTTGTTAATCATCAATAACTTTATGTGATAATTAATTAACTGATAAAAAGAAAGGATTCTTTTTATACTTCTACATTATACCTTGTAGCTCAACTGCGCTTTATTCATTTTAAAACATAATAAAAATCGTATTACAGAGTCAAAGCCCTACAATTCAGCTATATGATTCAATGTTTCAGGATGTCGCTGCACAAGCTTTAACAAGGTAATTGCTTGCCCATTCGGTGCACTACGCCCTTGCTCCCAGTTTTCGAGTGTTCTTGCTGATGTATGTAGAATGTTTGCAAATACACCGCGCGACATATTAAATGTTTCTCGAATATTTACTATTTCATCGGGTGAAATAGCAAGATCGTTAATATCATTTACCGCATGAGTACGTAACGTAAGCTTTCCTTGTGAATGCGCTTTAGCATCATCAAGTGCTGTCGTTAATTCTGAAAATAAATCACGTTTGCTCATTGCGCCATACCTCTAAGAATTCTTTTAATTGCTTTTTCTGATCTGCTGTTAAATCGGTTACTTCGTTTTTACTGTAAATAGTGAGTAGATAAAAACGTCTTTTGTCGTCCAAGTAATAATATATAACTCTTGAACCGCCACGCTTACCTTTTCCTTTGCTCGCAACTCGAACTTTACGTAAGCCGCCTGTTCCTTGAATCACATCGCCCTGTTTTGGGTTAACCATGAGGTCTGCTTGAAATAAACGATATTCGTCATCACTCAAGTACAGCTCTCGGTACTTTTCAAATATGCTTGATTCAACAAATAGGCTTTTCATACATAGAAGTATACGCAGATAGCGTACAAATTCAATTAAAGATTTTAAATGGGCGGCAGCTGGTATCTTTTGCTTTAGCTAAAGCACTTTACTCATAAACAAGCTATACGGATCTTGCTCATAATTCCCAAATGGTTCGCATTTTTTAAAACCAAACTGAGTGTAAAGCTTTTGCGCGGGTAAAAACGCCTTTGCAGTGCCTGTTTCTAAACTTAACTTTTTATACCCTCGCAGTGTTGCTTGCTCAATAATATGCGTGAGTAACTTAGCGGCTATGCCTTGGCGTAAATAATTGCTTGAGGTGCGCATTGATTTAATTTCGCCATGCGTTGTATTTAACGCTTTTAATGCGCCAACACCCGCTAAATTATTATCAATCCATAAGCTATAAAAAGTTATATCGGGCTTTGTGAGTTTAGTTACATCCAGCGCATGTACGCTTTCAACAGGTGAGTGTTTTAGCATATCGTTATGATGCGCTTGTAGTAACTTTATAATGTGTGGGTTTGAAAGCTCGCCTGTTCTAATATCCATTTACACCCCATTTAATCTTTGAATTTAATGCTTTAGGGCTTTAATTAAAGCCCTAAAATAAACAGCTATTTTTAGGCTGCTAGCTTCCACACCACAAACGCAACAGCAAAACCAACTAAGTACACTAAGCCTAACCACGTTAAGCTGCGCAATAGTACGCTGTGTTTAATGGCCGGCTCTGAGCGCACTAAACTAAAGTTAAGCCATGCAAAAACGGGGGTGGTTACAAAAGCAAGTGTCATGGCAAAGGTAAGCATTGGTCCCAGGGCCGATTTAAAAAATAAAATAACGGCCATACCGGCAAAGGCCTGCAGTACTAACCAACTATTTAAACTGTGTTTAGATTGCTTAAAACCAAGTAATTTATGTGACTCGTTAAGTGTACGGGCGTAGCCATCAAGCACGGTGAGTGTAGTGCCAAACATACATAAAAAAGCAATGGCTGATACAAGTGGCCTTGCCCACTCGCCAATAGTCAGTGCGTACATATCAATAAGCTGTTTAGCAAAGGCAACACCGCCAAGCTCAATACTGCTGCTTTGCCCATATTGCACCAGCACACCTAAGCTAAAAAATACCAATGCTAAACAGGCTGTTAGCCAATAGCCTACGTTAAAATCGAATAAGCCTTGGCTTTTAGTAACCGTTTGCTGAGTTTGTTTTTCTTTGAGCCAAAGCGAACTAAGCGCTGATATTTCTATGGGTGCTGGCATCCAGCCCATTAACGCGACCATAAAGCTCAGCATAGCCAACTCGTAAGGTGATGGGCCAATATAGTCAGCAGGAGCCATTGGGCCGTTACTAAACGCGATAACCAGTGCAATAACAGTAGCTAACGTTAATAGCCCCATAATGCCTTTAGCAACGCTGTCGAGCGCTTTAAAGTGCCCAAGTAATAAAATAGCTAAACACACGGCCAATAATATCCAACACAGTAGCGTGACTTCTATCACTATTGGCAGTGCATAATGCAGCAAGCTTGCAGTCAGTAATAACACCCCTGCGGTATTAACTATGGCGGCCAATATATTTAAGCCAATAAAGCTATAAAAATAGACAGGGCCTTTATTTTTATAGCCTTCTACTAAACTGTTTTTGGTTGCTAGGGTGTATTCCATACCAAAGCGAAAAAACGGGTACTTTAATACGTTAACAACGAGAATTAGCCAAAACAGTTGCCATCCAAATAGCGCGCCAGCTTGAGTAGATGCAACTAAGTGAGAGCCGCCAATTGCTGCGGTTGCCATTAAGATACCAGGGCCTAGTGCGCCCAATCGAGATTTCCAAGAGGTGTGTGTTTGCTGCATTAATTTCTCAAATTATGTGTGTTATTCGCTCTGGTTATTAATTTTAATAATTAATAACACCGAAGGCTGCATAACTTACCTAAATTAAAGGCAATAAAAAAGAGCCGTAAGGCTCTTTTTTATAGTACTTTGGGACTAAATCTTATTTTAGTTCCATCTCTTGGATGATTTCGTGCGCTATTTCTGGCGTTGTGCTTACAGGCTTTTCGTGTAAATTTGCTTTTATTTGCCCTTTTCGATGTTTTAGTGCTGCATCGAGTTTTTTAGCTGCGCTTGCAATCGCCGGGTACATAACTTCGTTTTCCCCTTTTACCGATATACGCGCACCTTCGTAATTTGTGCTAATTTCTGCTTGGATTTTGTGATGCTCTTTAGACAATATAATGTCGAGTGCGATAAGTGATGGAAAGTGGCTCTCGATTTTTGAAAACTTTTCGTTGATATGCTCTCTAATAGAGTTAGTAACGTCTACATGGTGACCAGAAAGATTAATTTTCATAGGGTATCCTTTTATTTGTTACCTCATAAATAGTATTGGGGGCTATTTAGATTAACACAAGGAAAAAGCACTGATTTTTGAAATTAATTTGTTACTTAAACTGATTTAAATTATAAGTTGTGCAAAGTTTATGCAAAGCCCATAGGGTATGGGCTTTCAGACGTCTAGCCTTTAGCGTTTAGTCTGTGTACGAACAACAATAGTCAGCAAAATCACTCACTTTTACTTTAAAGCTAACATTGGCATCAACGTTAAATGATTCGCCCGCGATAAATGTTTTCCACTGCGTTTCGCCAGGTAATAAAATATCCCATTGGCCGCCTAACAGCTCCATGAGTTCTTTTTTGCTTGTATCAAATACAAATTCGCCTGGTTGCATAAAGCCTAGCGTTTTGGTTGTGCCATCGTTAAATACCACGGTACGGCTTGATACTTTACCGTCAAAATACACGTTCGCTTTTTTAATTACGCTTACATTTTCAAACTGAGACATCCTCACTCCTGTTGTATTATTTTATTTAATCGGCCACCACCTTGCCTGATAGGTCATAGCCTTGCAAGAAAAGCGCTGTGAAAATTACTCATCTGAAATTCAAGCTCAAAAGGCTTTAAGCCAAAAAAGTACTACGTATTACAAGCAGTGTGATTGAAGTATCTTAAGGCTACTACGCCACTTTATAACTCAGTCAGCAAACAAAAAAGCCCGCCCTGTTTTACACAGGGCGGGCTTTTAAATATTAAAGCTAACGGTTAAAACAACGCGTTTGCTTTATTTACAATGTTCTCTACTGTAAAGCCAAAGTACTCAAACAGCTCACCAGCAGGTGCCGACTCACCAAAGGTAGTCATACCTACTACTGCACCATTTAGGCCTACGTACTTGTACCAGTAATCAGCAATACCTGCTTCTACTGCTACGCGGCGTGTAACGGCTGCCGGTAGTACGCTTTCTTTGTACTGTGCGCTTTGCTCTTCAAATACATCAGTACATGGCATAGATACAACACGTACCTTTTTACCTTGGCTGCGTAGCTCTGTTGCAGAGTCTTGTGCTAGTTGCACCTCAGAACCTGTTGCAATAATAATTAGCTCTGGCTCGCCGTCACAGCTAAGGATGTAACCACCCTTTTTAACATCTGCTAATTGCTGAGCGTCACGCGCTTGTTGCTCAAGGCCTTGGCGAGTAAAGATAAGTGATGTAGGACCATCTTTACGCTCAATAGCTTGTTGCCATGCAATTGCCGACTCAACTTGGTCACACGGGCGCCAGTTGTATAAGTTTGGCGTTAAACGCATGCTAGCAATTTGCTCTACTGGTTGGTGAGTTGGACCGTCTTCACCTAGGCCGATTGAATCGTGCGTGTAAACAAAAATGCTTGGTTGCTTCATTAGTGCAGCCATACGTACCGCATTTTTTGCGTATTCAACAAACATTAAGAACGTTGCACCGTAAGGAATAAAGCCTTTATGAAGGGCAATACCATTCATAATTGCCGACATACCAAACTCACGTACACCGTAGTAAACGTAGTTACCGCTTGCATCGTCTGCAGTTAGCCCTTTAGAGCCATCCCAAATTGTTAAGTTTGAGCCAGCTAAATCGGCTGAGCCACCCATGAATTCTGGTAATAACGGGCCAAATGCATTTAATGCATTTTGCGACGCTTTACGAGATGCAGGATTTGCAGGGTTTGCTTGTAGTTGCTCTATGTATGCTTGAGATTTTTCAGCCCAATCGCCTGGAAGTTCGTTGTTAATACGGCGCTTATATTCAGCTGCAAGCTCTGGGTATGCTTTTGCGTATGCTGCAAATTTTTCGTCCCAGCTAGATTCAAGCTGTTGACCTTTTTCTTTGCTATCCCACTGTGCGTAAATATCATCAGGGATTTCAAATGCACCGCCAGACCAGCCTAAAAATTCGCGAGACGCTGTAATTTCGTCATCACCTAATGGCGCGCCGTGACAATCGTGGCTACCAGATTTATTAGGTGAACCGTAACCAATCACTGTTTTACAACAAATTAGTGATGGTTTGTCGGTAACACTTTGAGCCTCTGCTATTGCAGCACTAACAGCATCGCTGTCGTGGCCATCAACGTCACTTATTACATGCCAGCCGTACGCTTTAAATCGTGCTGGTGTATCGTCGCTAAACCAACCTTCAACTTCACCATCGATTGAAATACCGTTGTCATCCCAAAAAGCCACTAACTTGCCAAGGCCTAATGTGCCAGCAAGTGAACATGCTTCATGAGAAATACCTTCCATTAAACAACCGTCACCCATAAATGCATATGTGTAGTGATCAACAATGTCGTGGCCTTCACGGTTAAATTGTGCAGCAAGCGCTTTTTCAGCAATCGCCATACCTACCGCATTTGTGATCCCCTGACCTAGTGGGCCCGTAGTAGTTTCAATTCCTGGTGCATAACCGTACTCAGGGTGGCCTGGCGTTTTAGAATGCATTTGACGGAAGTTTTTAATTTCATCAAGTGGTAAGTCGTAACCAGTTAGGTGCAATAGAGAATAGATAAGCATTGAACCGTGGCCGTTTGAAAGAATAAATCTGTCACGGTCAGCCCACTCTGGATTAGTTGGATTATGCTTTAGATAATCGCGCCATAATACTTCTGCGATATCGGCCATGCCCATTGGGGCTCCAGGGTGGCCAGATTTGGCCTTTTGTACTGCGTCCATTGACAAGACGCGAATAGCATTTGCAAGTTCTTTGCGAGATGGCATGAATTCTCCTACCTTTATGTGTATTTGCGCGGGTACTTATGTGTTCGTTAATACCCTTAAGTAACTTAAGAGCTGTTATAGCAACCATTCTTACTTAATGTGGGTGCAGTGTGCAATTAAAAACCCCATAAAAATGGGCTATTATGAATATTTTTTAAGACCAAAAAGTTATTACTCATTTTATTTAGACGTCTAGGCGTAAAAACACTATGCAAGGTGTTTTGTTTTAGATAAAATACGCCCCTTAATTTTTTAGCGCTAATACCGACGTTTGTGAAGCGCAATATTTGTGAGCAGAAATACAATGGCAAAACATTTATTTACTTCTGAATCTGTTTCTGAAGGTCATCCGGATAAAATCGCCGATCAAATCTCTGATGCGGTACTTGATGCTATCCTAGAGCAAGACTCTCATGCCCGTGTTGCGTGCGAAACTTACGTAAAAACCGGTATGGTTATGGTTGGTGGTGAAATTACCACTAGCGCATGGGTTGATATTGAAGAAATTACACGTAAAACAGTACGTGAAATTGGCTACACGCATTCAGACATGGGTTTCGATGCAGACTCGTGTGCAATTTTAAACACAATTGGTAAGCAGTCTCCTGATATTAACCAAGGTGTTGACCGTACTAGCCCAGAAGAACAAGGTGCTGGCGACCAAGGCCTTATGTTTGGTTATGCATGTAACGAAACAGAAGTACTAATGCCTGCGCCAATTACTTACTCACACCGTTTAGTACAGCGCCAAGCGCAAGTACGTAAAAGCGGCGAGCTTAACTGGTTACGCCCAGATGCAAAATCTCAAGTAACTTTTGCATACGAAAACGGCAAGCCAGTAGGTATTGATGCAGTTGTGCTTTCTACTCAGCACGCAGAAGAAATTTCGCAAAATGACTTAGTAGAAGCCGTGATGGAAACCATCATTAAGCCAGTACTTCCTGCCGAGCTTATTACTAGCGCGACTAAATTTTTCATTAACCCAACGGGTCGTTTTGTAATTGGCGGACCTATGGGCGACTGTGGTTTAACGGGTCGTAAAATCATCGTAGATACATACGGTGGTATGGCACGTCACGGTGGTGGTGCTTTCTCAGGTAAAGATCCATCAAAAGTTGACCGCTCAGCTGCATACGCTGCACGTTACGTAGCTAAAAACGTAGTGGCTGCAGGCCTTGCTGATAAATGTGAGCTACAAGTATCTTACGCAATTGGTGTAGCAGAGCCTACCTCTATCAGCGTTGAAACCTTTGGTACAAGCAAGCTTGAAGAAGGTCGTTTAATTGAGCTTATTCGTGAGCACTTTGACCTACGCCCTTACGGCTTAATTCAAATGCTTGATTTAGAGCGCCCTATCTACCAACCAACAGCGGCATACGGTCACTTTGGTCGTGACGAATTCCCTTGGGAACGTACAGATAAAGCAGACGCACTTCGCGCAGCTGCTGGCCTTTAAGCCAAAATACATTAAATAATAAACGGCCCTTTTAAGGGCCGTTTTTATATCTAAAGCAAAGGCTAATTATGCGCTTTATATCAATTGCATTAATTTAGTTGTTTATCATAGCACCCAGTAAAGAGTGCAATAACAAAGGAATTTACGGCGTACAGTTATTTTATATAAATAATTTTAACGCAATCAGTGCACTATTTAATACGCTAAACTAATCGTGTTTTGAATTAAATTGGTATTAGCTAGCCCTCGAATTTCGTACGGTTTTAGGTATATACTCTTTGCATAATAAAAGCTTAAGGGATAAGTAAATGGCCAATAATTTTCGTGTTATGTTTGTAGGACTCGCCGAGGGCACTGAGGCTAAAACGGCCTGCGTAAATTTAGCAAGTAAGCTAAAAACGTCTGAAGATAAAGTAACTCAGTTTTTTAATGGCAAAGCACTCTTTGCACCTAGCAATAAAGACAAAGCCTTAAAGCAGGCCAAATTACTGGCAAGCCTAGGCATTAAAAGTAAGTTACAAGCCACAGGTGAGCTGCCCACTCAAAGCCCTAGCGCAGCTAGTCAGCGTGATGAACGGATTTTTGATGCCCTTGATTACATAACGAGCAGCCTGATCCGCCTAGAAGAAAAGCTAGAAGAGCTAGAACAAAGGCTTCCAACCAATGAGCTAAAAAGCCCTACAGACGAAAGCGATGAGTGGCAAGAAGATGATCTAATGCTTGACGAGCAGCTCGATGAACCTGTTAAAACGCGTAGCAATATTTTGTTATATTCACTGATTGCCACCGCCGTTTTACTACTTATTGTGCTTGCTGTTTACTTAGCTTTTCCTGATTTAGTGTCTATTTAATCAAAGGTGCGTAATTACAATGAGCAATAAACGTACACACATACGCCAATCTATTCGCCAATTACGCAATAATCTATCAAAAAAACAGCAAGAAAAAGCCGCGGCACAGTTAAAGTTGAATTTTACTCAACAGCTAAATAGCGATAAAACAGCCTCAAAAAAACAAATAGCCATTTACTTTAGTAACGATGGAGAATTAGATACCTCATTGTTAATTAATGAGTTATGGGAAAAAGGCCACACCCTTTACTTACCCGTTATACACCCATTTAATGGGGCTACTTTGCTGTTTCAACGCTATGAAAAAAACTCACCCATGAGGGCAAATCGCTATGGTATCTTGGAGCCTAAGCTGAACTGCTCTCAAATATGCCCATTAACTGATTTAGATTACTTACTGATGCCACTTGTAGCATTTGATAATCAAGGTAACAGATTAGGAATGGGGGGTGGATTTTACGATAAAACACTGGCGCAATTACACGCTTACAATTGGCAAAAACCGCAACTTATAGGCTTAGCACATAGCTGCCAAAAAGTAGATGCACTGCCAATTGAATCGTGGGATGTTCCACTTAAAACCATTATTACTCCCGATAAAATTTATCACTGGTAATAAACACCCACTACACATTTGAAATATGAGCATAACAATGACGCAAGACGAATTAAAAAAAGCAGCTGCGTGGGCTGCACTCGAGTTTGTAAAAGAAAACACCATTGTTGGTGTGGGGACAGGCTCTACCGTAAATCATTTTATTGATGCCCTAGGCACAGTAAAAGACACCATAACGGGTGCGGTATCTAGCTCTGAGGCTTCAACAGCGCGTTTACACGCGTTAGGTATTGAAGTGTTTGAGCTAAACGATGTAGATGCTCTTGATGTATACGTAGACGGCGCAGATGAAATTAATGCCCAAAACGAAATGATCAAAGGCGGCGGCGCAGCACTTACCCGCGAAAAAATAGTCGCAGCCGTTGCAAAACAATTTGTTTGTATTGTTGATGACACAAAATTAGTAGATACATTGGGTGATTTTCCGCTTCCGGTAGAAGTTATACCAATGGCACGCAGCTACGTAGCGCGTGAATTATTAAAACTTGGTGGCGACCCTGTGTACCGCCAAGGCGTAGTAACCGATAACGGTAACGTTATTTTAGATGTACACAATTTAAGTATTAGTAATGCCAAACAACTTGAAACACAAATTAATTCAATTGTTGGCGTAGTTACCAACGGCCTATTTGCGATGCGCGGCGCTGATAAAGTGATTATCGGCACTAAAAATGGGCCACAAATTAAATAGGATGAGGTTATGAGTAAGGTATCGTTAGCAAAAGACAAAATTAAAATTCTCTTGCTTGAAGGTGTTCACCAAAGCGCAGTAGAAACGCTTAAACGTAATGGTTACAGCAACATCGACTACGTAAAAACATCGCTACCTGAGGACGAACTTAAAGAGCGTATTAAAGATGTGCACTTTGTAGGGCTTCGTTCTCGTACTCATATTAACCAAGCAGTTTTAGACTCAGCTGAAAAGCTAGTAGCCATTGGTTGTTTTTGTATTGGTACTAACCAAGTTGACTTAAACTCAGCTCGCGAGCGCGGTATTGCAGTATTTAATGCACCGTTTTCAAACACTCGTTCAGTGGCTGAACTTGTACTTGGCGAAATACTATTACTATTACGTGGCATCCCAGAGCGTAATGCAGCAGCGCACCGTGGCGGCTGGTTAAAAACAGCAACCGGCTCGTTTGAAGCGCGTGGTAAAACGCTCGGGATTATTGGTTACGGCCACATTGGTACCCAGCTTGGTATTATGGCTGAAAACATAGGTATGAACGTAGAGTATTACGACATTGAAGATAAGCTCTCTTTAGGTAATGCAACACAAATTCATAACCTAACACAGCTTTTACAGCGCGCTGATATTATTAGTTTACACGTACCAGAAACACCGCAAACTAAAAACCTAATTGGCACAGCAGAACTTGCCGTAATGAAGCAAGGCTCAATACTAATTAACGCTTCACGCGGTACTGTAGTGGATATTGATGCACTTGCCGAAGCACTTAGCGAGAAAAAGCTAAGCGGCGCAGCTATTGATGTATTCCCCGTTGAGCCAAAATCTAACGAAGAAGAATTTGTATCGCCACTGCGTGAATTCGACAACGTTATTTTAACGCCGCACATTGGTGGCTCAACCCAAGAAGCGCAAGAAAACATTGGTATTGAAGTAGCCGGTAAATTAGCTAAATACTCAGATAATGGTTCAACTATTACAGCTGTTAACTTCCCTGAGGTTTCGCTACCAGAGCTTGCTAACCGTAGCCGCTTATTGCACGTACACCACAATCGCCCTGGCGTACTTACACAAATTAACCAAGCGTTTGCCCAGCACGGTATTAACATTGCCGCTCAGTACTTACAAACTGATGAATCAATTGGTTATGTAGTTATTGACGTAGATACCGATCAGTCAGAAGTTGCACTTAAAGAGCTAAGCGCAGTAGAAGGTACAATTAGAGCGCGTATTCTTCACTAAAAGATGAAGTGTAAAAAATAATTAAATAAACACCGTGTTTAAAATAAATACGGTGTTTTTATTTTAAAGCTAACTTAACTTTAGGCTCTCATTTCAACGCATTTACCTAGGTGCCCATTATAAACCTTGAGTAGCGCCTTGCTTAAACAGTTTCAAGTTTTCATAACCACTTATACTTTCACAGCTGATGCTATCCTCGCATTTACCTCCTTTAATACGACTCGATACGGCTGTTCGCATACTAGGCAAATTTTTTATATTAGTGATAAAATTACCCATTGTTTGCTTTTCTCTAACAACGGTTATACGCTCAATATCTTTATTTTCAGGCTCTCTTGGTAAATCGATGCCTAAAGCGGCAAGCTTTAGTTTTGCCCTTGGGTCTTTTATAGCCGCCTTTTTATAATGCTTAATTGCTTTTTCTTTATTGGATTGACCTAAAATTGCTGATTCATACACTTTAGCTAGTAAAAAATTTGCCCTCACATAGCCCTTATTTGCTGCCAGTTCTAGCTTTTCTTTTGCTTCTAAAGCATCATCTTTTGTCGGGTTATTAGTTAGCATATATGCTGCAATATAATAATTTGCTTTTGGTAACTTTTTAGCGGCGTGTCGTAAATTTGTAAAGCCAAGGCTTTTATTAACTTCACCACCTTGGCCTTCAATCATCATTATGCCAAGTTTAAACTGGCTATTAGGCAGCCCCCAACGAGCGGCTTCATAAAAGTACCTTCTTGCTTTTTTTAAATCTTGCTCTACACCATAACCATTATAATAAAAAGTGCCCAACATCTCTTGAGCAAGTGGGATCTGTTGACGTGAGTATCGCTTTAGTTTTTTAAACTCTTCCTTACATTTTTCTGAAGAGCATGACTCCACCTTGATATTGTGCTCAAAATTAGTTTTTGCTGATAAGGCAGGCGAAAGCGATAAGATTATTACTTGGGTAAGAATTAAAAATAAGCGCATAATTAGGTCCATTTCCGTATGTATAACTAATACACTAGCCAAACAGAGACTAAAAAACAAGCAGTTCAACCAATGAAAAAGCATTTAAAAACAGATTATTATATTGCATAAAAAAGCGTGAGATATACCCACGCTCTAACAACTTTATTGTTTGCAGCCAACCATATAGGCAACTACAAAGCTAAAACGACTTTACTCGCCTTTAACTTCTAAATTAACAAATTTAACTAGCTCTTCTGGCTGGCCAGCTAACATCATTATTTGCTGGTTTACTTCCATCATGGTTTTACCTTCAGGCAATTTTGCCGATATGCTTAATGAGTTTAAACCTTTGGCAAAATCAGTCAGCGCCTGTGCTATTTCTTCAGTTACGGGCGCTTGCTGTAACTGTTGCTGTAGCGTCATTTGCATTTGCTCAAGCGTCATACCTTGTTTTTCAAGCTCGCTCACAAATAGCTCTTTTAATTTGCCTTGGTTATTAAGTACTAAATTAATATTTCGTGGCTCAAGCTTACTCATAGCTTGCATAACTAAGGTTTGCTGTTGTAACTCTTGCTCGTACGTAAGCGGCGTGTCACCTGCTTCTTGCTGTGCTTTGCTTATCGCAAGGGATGCGTCCATTAATGCTTTAGAATTGGCAAGTCCTACATCCATATTAAAACTAGCAATATCTTTTGCATCAAGCTTTAAAACTACGTCGCTGTCGCCAGATTGTTCATCGTAATCGAGCGATGAGCTTAAGTCGTAACTTGCAGAGGCAAGCATTTCGTTTGTATCAGCAGGTAGTTTTGCTACAAAGTCTTTATCGAACTGAAAGCTTTTTACTATAAACGATGTATGTGGCGATATTTTATCGGTTTCGTAACCGGTTACTTCAATACTTTGAATATGCGCTACGTTATCACCTTCAGGGCTAATTACTTCCATGTTAGTAATTTCAACACTTTTAGAAATAACACTTGCCGATAAACCCGCGTATTTAAATGTTGCACCGGTTTGATCGCTCACTAAAGCAAGCTGCTTGTCTACTTCGGTACGTACTTCTTGAGTTGCTACATAGTTTGCGTAGCTAACACCGCCTACGCCGGCTGCAACGATGGCTATGGCTATTACGAGTTTTTTCATGCTATTTCCTTATTCTGTTCTGTATATAAATTGTGTTTGCTCAAGAGTAACATTGCACAGCAGCCGCTGTAAGCGTTAATTAATTAAACTCAGTAACTCGTGCACGGTTTTTACTGGCGTAATTTTAGCCCCTAGTCCTTCCATCGATTTATGGTAATTACGAAACGGGATAAATATTTCAGTAAACCCATGCTGAGCCGCTTCTTTAACCCGTGGTACACCGCTGTCGATTGGGCGCACATCGCCGTTTAAACTAAGCTCTCCCATAATGCAGGTTGTACGCGGTACAACAAACTCGTTTAAGCTGCTTAAAAGCGCGGTTACTAACGCTAAATCAATACAGGTTTCGGTTTCATCGATTCGTAAGCCGCCCACAATATTAAAAAACGTATCGTGAAATATTTTAGTTTTGGTGTGTTTGCGTAAAATACCAGTGAGCATTTTTATTCGGTTCATGTTTAAACCCACGCACACACGCTGCGGAAATTCGGCTTCGGTTTCGGTGGTTAAACATTGAATTTCGAGCAATAAGTTACGGTTACCTTTTCGGATACACGTAATAGTAGAGCCTGGTGATTCAGTACTTGATCCCGATAAAAAAATCTCGCTGGGGTTATCAACACTTAGCATGCCGCGTTCGCACATTTTAAAAATGCCTACGGTATCAATATCACCAAAACGGTTTTTGTTAGCTCTAAGCGTACGTACCTGTCCATCATTCGTGTCAATGTGCAATAAGGCATCCACTATATGCACTAATGTTTGCGGCCCTGCAATTTCGTTGTTTTTATTTACATGGGCAATAATAAACATAGTGACATCGTTTTGCTTACAATACTGAGTAAGCGCTTGTGCGGCACTTTTTACTTGCGAAGGCGAACCTGGGCTGCCATTTGCAGTGTCGGTTACAACCGCCTGAATAGAGTCGATAACAGCAAACTTAATTTTATTTTTATCAAGTTCTTCAATAATGGTTTCTACGCTAGTTTCAGAAAGTAAATAAAGCTCATCGGCGTTATAGTTAAGCTTTAAGCGGTTTACACGGTTCTTAAACTGCGACAACGACTCCTCAGCAGTACAGTAAAGTGATGGCATACGCTGCGACATTCTGGCTACTAAATCAGATAATAGCGTTGTTTTACCTGCCCCTGGGTCGCCCGATATAATATTAACCGAGCCCGTGGTTACGCCGCCGCTTAGTACACGGTCAAGCTCGCCTATTTCTGTTAGCTGCTTTTCGGCCTCGGTGGTGGCTACATCATCAATTTTTTTAGAGCCACCACCAATACCACCTGCATAACCACCAACGGTTGCTCGCGCAGCGGCTTTTTTACTTTGCCCTGCAGAGGGTTTAAATTCTGCCAACGTGTTCCACGCACCACAGCGACACTGACCTTGCCAACGTTGGTAGTTCATACCACACTCTGTACAAACAAATTCTACTTTTGCCGCCTTAGCCATTTATAACCTTACCTACTATTCTTTAATTTAAAATGCATACATTTAGTTGTTTATTTTATCATGGGGAGAACGACATAGCAGCGCTACATTGCTAAAGCCACTCTAGGATCTATATTAGAAACAAACACATGTAATTTTCTCTTTTACTTTAAGTTAGGGCATACTTATTGCTTTTAAATACTTTAAAGTAACTTGCCAACAAATTGGCATTTAACACATAATAACAAGAGTTAAACTGTACTTACACGAAAAATCGTACCTATATTAATAACATAGCACGATGTTACGTTTATTGAATTTTTCAAATAAATGGACTTTACAGTATACCTACTTTTCAATTAGACGGTGACGATTTATAAATGGCTGAAGACATACTGCTCAAACACGAAGACCTCGTAAATGAGCTAAAAACCTATTTAGGTAACGCAAAGTTCGACCTAATTTTCAAATCTAAAACGGCAGGTTTAACAAAGCCTGAGCAGTTTTTAATGAAAATGGAAATGTCGCGCCTATCTCAGCCAGTTGCCCGTTTTGTTGACCTGCGAGGCTTAGTAACAGGCCAAGTTCGCCCGTATGAGCACAATGGTAAACAACACTTTATGGATGACACCGCCATAGAAGTATTTGAGGCAGCCTTAAAACAACACGGCGGCTATACTTTAGCGGTATACGAAGCGGTAATGAATACCGAAAACAACCATCGCGTACTACAAAAGCAAGCACAAGAGCAAAGTGATACACAAGTTGAAAACGACACTCTGACTACCAGCGTAATAAAATTTGCCTCTTATGAAAGCCGCTCTGAGGAGCGAATGAACTACTCGATTAAAGTTAAAATTGAGTACAACGATAAGAAAAACATTGCCGCGAGTACCTCAGATATCTCTTTGAGTGGGTGTAAAATTAAACTTCCTACCCGCCAAATTATAAAAAAAGGGCAGCTAATTGCCATGCGGCTAGTAGGGCTTGAGCAAGATTTTGAGCTAGGCCTTAAAAATGGCATTCAATATGAAGTAGTTGCAGTTGAAAGCATATCTCGTGAATATAACCACATTCGTTTAAAGCGTACTTTTATAGAAAAAAATGAAGCATTCGATAATTTTTTAGATAGCTTTATAAACGGTAATAAACGCCGCTATAAAGTGAACTTAGATAACACCCTAGATGCAGTGGTTTCAAAGGGTTATGAGCAATATTATATTCCGCGCGTTACCTCTTTATACGTGTTTTTAAGTAAAAAAGGCGAACAAATTGTTCCTAGTTTAAGCCTAACCACTGAAAATAATATTTTTATTCAGCGCTATTTTACTGATGAACGAAAAGTGCCCTGCTTATATAGCATTTTAAATAATCAACGTATTAGCCAAATGCTTACCCAAGTAAACGCAGTAAAAGAAGATTACTTATATACGTTTACTCATGTTTCTGCAGGAAAAATTTATTACTACTCAGCCACGCGTACAGAGCTTAATAACAACCCTAAATTAAGAAACCAGTTTTTAGGGTTTGGTAGCCAAAAAGACAGCTGGCAATGCTTTAAGTTACAAGTTATGCCAAGCCACCCTGATGATTCGTTTATTCCATTATCGTTGCCTAATTCGGCGGGTAAAAACATAGAAAAGCTAAATAAGCCACCTTCTCCAAGAGTGGCAGGCCTTATAAAAGATGTAAAATACATTGCGGTTTTAACCGCCATTGGCAACAGTGAAGAACAAGCGCATTATAAGAAGCAGCCCTACGATAAGGCGTTAGTTAACCAGCTTAAACATTTTGGCCACGCTAAGCATAATAAGCCTCCTTATTTAGATATTGTGCCACTAGAGTATGTAAACTTACGCTCTCACAAACGTTACTTGTATAAAACACCTGCCGAGCTTACGTTTGAGGATAAGCAGTATCAGGCTCATACTCGGGATTTTTCGGTTATGGGTTTGCAATTAGAGTCAGCCTCGCCGGTTAGCTTTAAAAAAGGCGATATTGTTTTACTGTCTTTCCCCGATTTACAAAAAATAACTAAAAAGCATAATTTAAGTGAGCTTAAATACGAAGTGATGGCAATTAGTAAGTCGTTAACGACCATTAATTTAAAAGCCAACAGAGTTGCTGACTTACCACATGCAGGGGTTAACTTTTTTACCCAATTAATTCAAAGTAATAAAGATAAATTAAAAGTGTCTGAAGAAGCCCCTAAAATAGAAGGCCTTTCTACCGCACTGAGAAATATGGTGACCAAAAGTGTGTGCCAATTCCCGCTTTATTTACATAAAGAAGCAAGCCACTTTATTCCAGGCGCCATAGGTTTTGGTTTATATGCCAGCCCAATTCACGTGATTTTACAAAATTTTGGCTTATTAAATAATAAAACTGACCTAAGCCATATTTTAACGCAGCAACAAATTATTGATGTGATCACCCCAAGCATTAAAGATCGTAGCCGACAAGACCCGCCTTTGCCGTTTACACTCGCAATTAATTTTGACCCTAAACAAGATAACATTGAAAAGGCTGTGACGAGCCAATGCATACTAGGCGAAAACTATTCAAGCTTTAGTGAGCAAATTAGCGCAGGCGTTAAATCTGAGCTGGTATTTGTTATGCGCTTGTACTTATCGCGAACGGGTCGCCCAGATACAGACTACCTATCAAACGAACTTAAATATGTAAGCCAATATGCAATGCACAAAGCAAAAGACATAGAAGAAGCGCTGTGGGCAGTATCTGGGGTGGGTGATATTGTAGATATAACCGACGAAGCGCTTAGCCATTTAGAGTTAGATCAAAAGCAGGTCGCTCAAATGAGCCGCAGAAAGCTGTTATGGTTAAACCGCTTGCGCTAAGCGGCTTAATACCAATCGACTTAAAAGTTTATAGCGTGCTAAATAAAGCGTTAATAGCGTTATAAATGTCTAAATAACTTAACCCGATTGGTATAATTAATTTTGGTGGATATTCTCAGGTTACTTATTTAAGGGAATAGCCAACATATACAACAATTGCAGTAACGAACCCTGACATATAGCCGCTTGCGCTTGCTCCACCACTTTTGGTTTACCGTGTACGGCAACGCCTAACCCTGCTTTTTCCATCATGAGCAAATCGTTTGCACCATCGCCAATGGCTACCGTTTGCGTATTTGCTAAGCCCAGCTTTTGCTGCAGTGTTTCTAAAACAACCGCTTTTTGCTGCGCATCAACAATGGCACCAGAGACTTTTCCTGTCAGTTTATCGTTTGCAAATTCAAGCACATTAGCATGTACTTCATCTAAATTAATCAGCTGCTGCACACGCTCGGCAAAGGGCACAAAACCGCCTGATGCTATAGCAAGATACCAATTATGCTGCTTTAATATTTGGCATAACGCTTTAATACCTGGCATTAATGGTAGGGTGTTTTTTAGATCTTCAATTAAGCTTTGTTCTATGCCGGCTAACTTTGCTACACGCTGATTTAAACTTTCGCTAAAATCTAGTTTGCCCGCCATTGCAAGCGCGGTCACCGAAGCCACATCGTCATATACATCTGCTAAACGTGCAATTTCATCAATGCACTCTATGGTGATGGCGGTAGAGTCCATATCCATAACCAGCAGCCCTGGCTCATATAGGTTGGGTGGCGTTGTAACTTGCACTAGCTGAAAATCAAGCGTGTTTGCAAACTCTCTTAGCGCAAGCGGGTTAATTTTTTGCTCTGCCTCTGGGCTATAAAAACACAGAGCTGGGGCTAACCCTAAGTCGGGCTGATATTGACATACAGCGGTTACTTTAAGCGCGTGCGTTTTTAAAAAGTCGATAATGCTCGTTACATGCTTTAGTTCAAAATCGCCCGCAAACGCAATACTAAATAACCCAACGGCTTTATCTGGTATTGTTTGAGCAGGAGTAAAACTCCCTTCTTTGTAATCAAACCATGTGTTTAGCGTTAAAGAATGTAATGCTTGCTCAGCAGCTGGCTGTGCCATGTTCATTTGCGACATGGGTTCTCCGTGTTTGTTATTTATTTTTCTAATTTGGCGTATCAATTAGGGTATTCATAACGCTAAATTCGCCATCGGGGTAGATTTAAGGTTATAGTTAGCGTAGTTGTAACATCAAATCAAAATGCTGTCAGTAGCATATACGGTGACTATGAAAAATAACCATATAAAAAGCCCTTTGTCTGCATCACAAAGAAAGCGAATCGTTCGCTTGTTATTGGCTGCGGGCTGTTTTGTATTACTGAGTTTTGTAGGTGTTAACAGTAGCTTTGAAAGCCACCAACTACTTTATAATAGTGCCGATAATACTGCCAAAAGCTTAACCTCATTTATGGCTCTTAATGCTAAAGAGCCTCTGCTTGCTAAAAATAAGCCGCAGCTTAGAGCTTTGTGTAATGATATAAGCAAAGACGAGTTTGTACTTTCAGCCACAATTTACGATCAGCAAGGCGTACTTATAGCCAGCAGCGATCACTGGCAATCGCACCACATATTTGGCCAATTGCCAGAGTCCACCCCAGGGATTAGTAAACTAAAAACCCCATTTGTTGAGCCCGTTGTAAGCGACATAGATAAGCCTTTAGGCTTTGTATCTATTACTTATTTAACCCGCGCGGCAATATCTGACAGCCACAATCATTTTCATGATTTAGGCAGGCAAGTTTTATTAATGCTAGTAATAGCCTGTATTTTTACATGGCAGCTAGGGCGAGGCCTAAAACGTTGGCAGGTAAATCGCTATATGCAAAAAACCTCAGAGCAAGAATCGTAAAGCTGCAGAGCAAGTTCGGCTTTATTACTATTTGGCTTTAAGCTACATAAAACTTCAAATACAGCAGGAATATGCGCAGGGGTGTTAATTTCTCCCTGATGGCCACTTAATGGCATTGAGGGCGCGTCCGTCTCAAGCACTAAATGCTGCGGTTCTATTTGAGCAATTACATCACGGGTTTTTGCTGCTCGTTCATAAGTAATAACGCCACCTACACCTAATTTAAAGCCCTGTTTAATATAATACTGTGCTTGTTGCATGGAGCCTGAGTATGCATGTATCACCCCGCCATATTTTGGCTTGCAGCGCTTAAACGCATGCGCAATTAAATCATGGCTTTGCCTGTGATGCACAATAAGCGGCAGCTTGAGCTCATTAGCAAGGGTAATGTGTTGCTCAAATAGGCTGGTTTGTTTTTCAAGGTCATCAATACTTCTATCAAGCCCGCACTCCCCTATTGCCACCAACTGCTTTTTATTGGCTTTTGCAAAATCGAATAACTGCGCTAAGTGAGCATCTTTATGCTCATCTAAAAAGTAAGGGTGAAGCCCTGCGGCAATATGTACTTGTGGGTATTTAGCTTTAAATTCAATTAGCTGCTGAGATTGCGCCAAGCTAATACCTGGCACAACAAAGCGCTCAACACCTTTAGCCGTACACTCTTTTATGAGTGATTCGCGCTTTGCGTCAAACTCAGTAAAATCGAGGTGGCAGTGGGAGTCTATAAACTTCACAGCGTAAACCGGTTAAGGGTTTAAACGTGTTATTTGCCAGCTATTATCGGTTTGGCGCTGATATATAAAGCGGTCGTGTAAACGATGTGCGCCACCTTGCCAAAACTCTATTTTAGAAGGGACTACGCAGTAACCGCCCCAAAAATCAGGCAATGGAATTTCACCATTAGCAAATTTACTCTTCATATTAGCAAAGGTTTCCATAAGCACTTTACGCGATGAGACTGGCCTGCTTTGCGCTGAGGCCCATGCTGCTAATTGACTTTCTTTAGGGCGCGATAAAAAATACTTAGCGACTGCAGCCGTCGGTAATGGTTTTGCCTCGCCGTATACAATCACTTGGCGCTCCATATGGTGCCACGGAAAGTGCAGCGATATTTTGTTATTGCCTTTTAGCTCTTGCGCTTTACGTGAGCCGGTATTAGTAAAAAATACAAACCCGTTATCATCTAAATGTTTTAGCAATACAATACGCTGTGAAGGTTGCCCGGTTTCATCAACCGTTGCCACAACCATGGCCGTTGGGTCTGGGATATTACTGCCCACAGCATGCTCAAGCCACGTTTCAAATTGTTTGAATGGATCATCTTGCAAGTTATCTTCGCTTAGCGCGTCTTGCAGGTATTCACGGCGGATGTCTTCGAGTTTCATAAACAAATCCTTCTCTGTTTATTAAAGCGTATGTGGGTAAGTTAAGGCCAGGCAATCAATAGTAATCAGTAATAAGAACAATTTTATATTTTGGGTTAGTGCTTAGTTAATGTTGGGTTTCGTTTCACTCAACCCAACCTACGGTGCTATCAGCTATCAGCTATCAGCTATCAGCTATCAGCTATCAGCTACAAAATTGATTAACTTACAAAAGTTCGTCAAGTAAAGCCTAAAATCATCTGCAAGTGTAGGAGTGCTAGCAAGGCGGTAAAACTATTTATGCCAAGGAGCATACGGTTTGTATGTGACTTAGGCTAAATAGTTTTACCAACGCAGCTAAAGCGAACTACACGAAGCAGAAGGTGATTACATTTGCTCCATGACTTCAATGCCAAGCAAATCCAATCCTGTTTTTAGTGTATCTGCCACTAAATTACATAACACTAAACGGCTGCCACGTACGCTTGGCTCTACGCCTTCTTTAAGCACTGGGCAGGCTTCATAGAATGTCATGTATAGGCTAGCTAGCTCGTATAAGTAGCTACATAGTACGTGCGGAGTAGCCTCAGAGATCATTAAATCAAGGACTTCTTCAAGCTGAAGCAGTTTAAGCGCGAGTGCTTTTTCTTGCGGCTCGGCTATGGCTACATCTGCATTTAGCGTAGCGGCATCGACACCTGATTTACGGAAAATACTGCGCACACGGGTATAAGCATATTGTAAGTAAGGTGCTGTTGCGCCTTCAAAGCTTAACATGGTGTCCCAGTTGAATATGTAATCGCTGGTACGATGCTTAGAAAGATCAGCGTATTTAACAGCGCCAATACCTACTTTACGCGCAATCTCGCTGCGATCATGATCTGATAAATCAGATTCACGCTCAGCAAGTTTTGTTGCTGCACGGCTAATCGACTCTTCAAGTAAATCAGCAAGTTTTACTGTACCACCTGTACGGGTTTTAAATGGTTTACCATCGGCGCCCATCATGGTGCCAAAAGGGCAAAACTCATAGCTTGTTTCATCGCGTAAAAGGCCTGCTTTACGTGCGGTAAGCTCCACTTGATTAAAGTGAAGGCTTTGGCGTGCATCAACAAATATTAAAATACGCTCAGCGCCTAAGGTATTTGAGCGGTAGTTACACGCGGCTAAATCGGTGGTTGCATATAAAAAGCCGCCGCCAGATTTTTGCACAATAAACGCCGATGGCTCACCATCTTTATTAGCAAGTTCATCTAAAAAGACCACTTGTGCGCCTTGCGACTCTACCGCTATGTTTTTATCTTTTAATAGGCTAATAATATCGTTAAGCTCACTGTTGTAAGCACTTTCAGCCATAATATCGTCTTGGGTAAGCGTTACGTTTAGACGTTTGTAAACTTCTTCAGAGTGCTTAACAGAGGTCGCTATAAATAGCTTCCATAGCTTTTCACAGTGCGCGTCGCCACCTTGTAGTTTAACTACATAGTCACGGGCTTTATCGGCAAAGCCTTCTTCATCGTCAAAACGTTTTTTTGCATCGCGGTAAAACGTTTCTAAATCAGCAAGCGCTACCGACTCTAAGTCTACGCCTTGGCTAATTTGATCTTCTAAATGCGCAATTAGCATACCAAATTGTGTGCCCCAATCGCCCATGTGGTTTTGACGAATGACTTTGTCGCCTCTAAATTCAAGCGCACGTACAATGGCATCACCAATAATGGTTGAACGTAAATGGCCTACGTGCATTTCTTTTGCAAGGTTAGGTGATGAGTAATCTACCACGACAGTTTGTGGATTTGCGTGCTCGTTTACAGCCAGTTTTGCATCGCTGTTTGCTGCTTTTACACTGTTGGCTAAAAACTCAGGCTTTAAATGAATATTAATAAAACCCGGGCCGGCAATTTCTGTTTTTTCAGCGATGTCGGTTACATCTAGGTTATCAATAATTTTTTGCGCAAGCTCACGTGGGTTGCTTTTCATTTTTTTAGCGGCGCCCATTGCACCATTAATTTGGTAATCACCAAACTGTGGGCGTGTGCTTTGTGTAACAGCTGGGTTTGTGTCTTCTGGTAGGCCTGCCGCGGTCATGGCGGCAATGGCTTTTTCTACTAAAATAGTACGAATGTTCATTATATTATTTACCTTTGTAAGCCCGCCATAGCAGGCTTTCAGTTAACTTTAGTCAGTCGATTCTAGTTTTCGCGCGTATGGTTAAAGGTTACCTCTGGGTAACGCTCTACCGATAAGTTAAGGTTTACACGGCTCGGTGCTATGTAAGTTAAGTTATCGCCACCATCGAGTGCTAAGTTGCTTTCGCACTTACGTTTAAACTCTTCAAACTTTTTAACATCGTCGCTGCTTACCCAACGTGCCGTATTTACATTTACGCCTTCGTAAATTGCATCTACGTTGTACTCAGCTTTTAAGCGCGCTACAACTACGTCAAACTGAAGTACACCTACCGCGCCTACAATTAAATCGTTGTTAGTAAGCGGTCTAAATACCTGTACAGCACCTTCTTCAGAAAGTTGTACTAAGCCTTTTAATAATTGCTTTTGTTTGAGCGGATCGCGCAAACGAATACGACGAAATAGCTCAGGCGCAAAGTTAGGAATACCGCTAAATTTAAGCTTTTCGCCTTGCGTAAAGGTATCACCAATTTGAATGGTACCGTGGTTATGCAAACCAATAATATCGCCCGCATATGCATCTGCTGCACGCTCACGATCGCCCGCCATAAAGGTTACTGCATCAGAAATACTAATTTGCTTACCAAGGCGTACGTGGTTCATTTTCATGCCTTGGCTGTATTTGCCCGAGACAATACGCATAAAGGCAATGCGGTCACGGTGTTTAGGGTCCATGTTGGCCTGAATTTTAAACACAAAGCCAGTAAAGTTTTCTTCTGTTGCGATTACTTGGCGGTCATCTGTTTCGCGCGGTAATGGCGTTGGTGCCCATTGCGTTAAACCATCAAGTACATGGTCTACACCAAAGTTACCAAGGGCTGTACCAAAGTACACTGGAGAAAGCTCACCTGCTAAAAACAATTCAAGATCAAACTCATTTGAGGCACCAATTACCAGCTCTAACTCTTCACGTAATTGCTCAGCGAGTTCTTCACCAATGGCGGTATCAAGCTCTGGGTTATCTAGGCCTTTTACAGTACGAACTTCTTGAATAGTATGACCTTGGCCTGTTTTGTATAAAACCGCTTCGTCGTTATGAATGTGATAAACACCTTTAAACTCTTTACCACAACCAATTGGCCAGGTAATAGGCGCACAGGCAATATTTAGCTCTGTTTCTACTTCATCAAGTAGTTCCATTGGGTCACGAATATCACGGTCACACTTATTCATAAAGGTAACAATAGGCGTGGTACGTAGGCGCGTAACTTCCATTAGCTTACGGGTACGTTCTTCTACACCTTTTGCGGCATCAATAACCATTAAACACGAATCTACCGCGGTCAATGTACGGTAAGTATCTTCTGAGAAGTCTTCGTGTCCAGGGGTATCAAGTAAATTAACCAGCGCATTGTTATACGGAAACTGCATTACAGAGGTAGTAACCGATATACCACGCTCTTTTTCCATTTCCATCCAGTCAGACTTTGCATGCTGATTAGAGCCACGGCCTTTTACAGTACCGGCTTTTTGAATCGCTTGTCCGAACAAAAGTACTTTTTCGGTGATGGTGGTTTTACCAGCATCCGGGTGCGATATGATTGCAAAAGTCCTTCGCTTGCTAATTTCGTTGATAATATTCTGGTCTGCCATTAATAAGTTCTTTTAGTTTGATGCCAAGTTACATGCATAACATTGAGTGTATGCAAGGCAACCCGTTAAGTTGATCGTTATTAACTGGGCTTTGAGCAATTTAGTGTGAATAAATTGACAACAATTAACGCCATATAGCTAATTTTTTAATAGTGGCAATTGTAACAGGAGTCGGTATAAAAGTGTGCTATCTAACTCAAAAATATCTTGGCTTTATATGCAAAAGGAAGGAGTAACTAATTTTAAGGGCCAGCAACCTGGTTACTGGCCTTGTAATTAACGCAATGTGCTACTGCGTTATTGAAATACTTGGCACCACCGACATACCTACTCGTAACTGCTTAAGCGCCGGCTGGTTTGCATCTAAGCTAATTTTAACCGGTAAACGCTGCACAATTTTGGTGAAGTTTCCCGTGGCGTTATGAGCACCAATGGCCGAGTAGCTCACGCCACTGGCAGGGCTTAGGCTATCAACGTGGCCGAGTAAAATTTGCCCTGGTAGTGCATCTACTTTTATTTCAACTTCTTGGCCTACTTTTACATTAGCTAGTTGAGTTTCACGGTAGTTTGCACTAACAAACACTTTATCAAGGGGTACAACAACCAACAGCGGGCTGCCTGGGTTTACATACGCCCCTACACGCACCGATTTTTGGCCAACTATGCCATCAATAGGCGCTGTAATTTGGGTGTACGATAACTTAAGCTCGGCATCTACTACACGTGCTTTAGCTTGTACAAGCACAGCTTTGGCTTTTTCAATATCGGCACGTAAAATTTCAATCTGCTGCTTTGCTGCCGCAAGGCCTGCTTGGTTTTTATGCAAGTTTGCTTTTTGAATAGCCAGCTTTGCTTGTGCTTCTTCTCGTGCTTGCACAGTGCCTGAGCCATCGGTTGCTAAGTTGGTATAACGCTTTAAATTTAACTGCGCTAATTTAAGTGATGCAGTGTCGGCCTCTACCGCAGCTTGCGCTTGTTGTACCAGCGAATCTTGATAAGTTAACTTAGCTTGCAAGCTAGCTACACTAGCTTTAGCACTATTAGCTTGGGCTTTAGCGGAATCTAGGGCCACTACAAAATCGCGATTATCTATGGTGGCAATTAAATCGCCTTTTTGTACTCGCTGGTTATCTTTAATGAGTACTTGATCTACCGTGCCAGATACCTGAGGCGCCACAAAGGTAAAGTCGGCTTGCACGTAGGCATCGTCAGTTGTTTGAGTTGCACTTTGCGACTCCGGTTTATTAAGATAAATAATACTGCCTGCAACAACGGCAAGTATAGTTGCTGCAACGGTTAATTTAACTACTTTTGGTAAGGCCATAATATATTACTCAACGATTAAAATTTAAGATTTATTAAGATTCGGGGCTGGTACAAAGTTCATACATAGCGCCAGCGGAATTAATACAAGTGCTAACACACCTAGCACCAAGTAGGCATCACCTACCGACATCACTAACGATTGCTGGGCAATAACGCCGCCTAATTGCTCATTAGGTATGGTGTTTGCCAATGAGTTACCGACCAGAGAGGCGCGGTCTAATAGCATTTCGTTATGAAAATGACTGCGCACCGTCAATAGCTGCCCCACAACAGCCCCGCCAATAAGCGAGCCAAACACACGTAATGTGTTTATGGTTCCCGAAAAAAACGGCCCTTCGCTTGGGTCTAGTACACTGGTCATTAAAAATAAAATAGAGACCACTGCCATGGGCTGGCCAAATGCTTGCAACAGCTGCGCTGTGATAAATTGATCGCGATGCCATAAAGGCGTAATTTGTGCGCCGCTAAAACAGGCCAGCGCAATTAAAAATAATCCAATTGACATCACAATGCGGGCGTCTACCCATTTTTTGTATAAAAGCAGTGCCACTACCGAGCCAAGTACAAGTTGTGGTAGCGCAATTAATAACCCTACTGGCGCTAGCTGTAGTGCTCTGTAGCTATGCAAACTGGCTAAATGGGTTGAGGGCAACATTGAGCCCGACATCAACACCACTAACAACATGGTAAGCAGTACAGAACCAATACCTAAATTGCGACGGCCTAATAATTGCGGTCTCATAAATGGCGCTTTGTGATGCCACTCGGTTAATACGTAGCAGCCAAATAAAATTAGCCCACCAAAAAAACACACACTAATAAGCGATGAATTAAACCAATCTAAACGCACACCTTGATCAAGCGCGATGGCAATTAACGTCAAAGACGATACGCCGCATACTAGGCCTAACCAGTTTCCTTCTTTAAAGCGCGCATATTTAACGCCCTCTTTTGGGAGCCCCCACGCAGTTAGTGAGCCTGCAATAATACAAAGCGGAATAACTTGCCAGTAAATCCAGCGCCAGTCCGATAACACATCAGCCCACTGCCCGCTTAGCCAAATAGCTAAATTTGGAGCGAATGTAGCGGTCATGGCGTAAAGCGCTAAACCGTGTAAACGTATGTTAGGGGGTAAAAATTTAAGTGCAGCCATCATTAATATAGGAATGAGCGCGCCACTACTTACCCCTTGCACAAAACGCAGTGCAATTAATAAGTTTAAATCATTAATAAAAGGCAAAATAGCCGCAATAACACCACATATAGTCACCATAGAAATATGAAAGCGTCTAACCGATAACGTAATAGCGAACCAAGAAGCAAAAGGCATAGCGATTAGCTCCCCAACGGTATAGGCGCTTGAAAGCCAAGAGGCATCATCTAAACTTGCCCCCATTACGCCCCTCACATCTGCTAATCCAAGTGCCCCTACTCGGTTATTTAAACCCGCCATCATAGCGGCAATAAAAATGCCTAATAACCCAGCCAGTGCTTGTTTTGATGGCCCTGCGGGCTTAGCAACAGGTGCTGCATTTTGTACAGGCACATTAATCGTGACTGCATTCATTACTCGCCCTCCGCCTTGGCTGACATTGGCGCAAGCGCACTTTCAGGTAACGCGTCTGGGTTCCAGCCACCGCCGAGAGATTTATACAAATTTACAACCGCAATCGAGGCATTGGTTGCACTGTTATTTAACTTAGTTTGGCTTGCTAATAAATTACGTTGCGCCGTTAAAACACTAAGGTAGTCGGCTGCACCTTGCTGGTAGGCTCTTTCAACGGTTTGTAAAGCCTGCTTATTAAAGTCGTGGGCAATTTCAACTTTGTGATGGTGATTTTGCTGCGCAGCCCAGCCATCTACTGCGTTATCAACTTCGTGCCACGCTTTTAGTACAGTTTGACGATACGTTAATGCCGCGTTTTTCTCGCGCTCTTTAGTCAGCTTAAGCTGTGACTTTAAGCGCCCACCCTGAAAAATAGGCAAATAAACATTTGGTCCCACTGAAAAAACACGTGAATCCCAGGTTGATAAATCACTCTGCGCATACCCTTCAACTCCTAATGAGCCCGTTAAAGTAATGCGTGGGTAAAAATTCGCTTCGGCCGCGCCAATAGCGGCAACAGCGCTGTGTAAGTTTGCTTGCGCTTGTAAAATATCTGGGCGGCGTTTCACAAACTCTGATGGAATAGCCGAAGGGATTTCGCTTGGCATAACAGGCGCAGCAATACGCTCGGCTAACAAAGTATTTAAGGCACGTGGTTTTTCACCTACTAGCAACGCAAGCGCGTTCATTAACACATTACGGCGCTGCGTTTGCTCTGGTAGCGCAGCATTAATTGTTGCCAGCTCTGCTTTTGCACTAATTGTTTCAAAACGTGTACTTACACCGTTTTTTTCGCGGCTTTGTGCAAGCTTTAACACACGCTCTGCAATGGTTTTGTTTTCGTGTGTTATGTTGAGCTGCGTTTGCGCACTGCGCAGTAACAAATATGTTTTAGCCACCTCGCCAGCTAAGCTAACACGCACGGCTTCACGCGCATACAAAGAGGCCTGCAGCATAGCGACGGCCCCTTCTTCAACACGTTTATTACGGCCCCATAAATCAAGTTCCCAGCTGGCATCAAAACCAAGCTGCCAAAAGTTATCAGGGTCTGAGGGCGCACCGAGTGCAACAAATTTACCATTTTCGCTCAACCCTTCGCGCTTGTAGTCAAACCCAGCAGATACACTGGGTAAGCGGTCTGCCGATGCAATACCCAATGCCGCGCGGCTTTGGGCAATTCGGCTTGATGCTAGCTGTAAGTCAAGATTGCCTAACTGTGCTTTGCGCTCTAGCTCCGTTAAAATAGGATCGTTTAAAATTGTCCACCAATTCCACGCCAATTCAGCATTACCGCGTTGTAGCTGAGTAAATTCGGGAGTTGGCTTTATAGCATCGTTGTTTATATTTGTATTAGGCTCTTCAAAGTTAGGACCCACTACACAACCCGACAAAGCCGCAGCTAATGTAAGCGCAATAGCTGAATGCCGCGAATAATTAAAAAGTCTTTTATTAAGACACTGATTAGCCATTTTTAAATCCTAAATTAATAACACAATTATTTATGTACTGTACCGCTCGGTTCGAGTGATAAGCAAAAAAAAGCTAAGCACGCTAATTGCTGCCTAGCCACACCTCAAATACATTTAAACAGGGTAATACCGATAGTTAACAGCTGCTAAAAACACCCTTAATTTAAAGCTCAAATTGAACTGTACCGCTCGGTTTGATATGCTAGCCGTAATTTAACATTATGTCAAGGTGAAATGTAATGACAAAAACGCTTACTAATGCCCAAAACACTCTGCCTCCAAGTGAATTAGAGCTTGGCGCAAAAGCACGAACGGTATTACACGCTGCACGTAAAATATTTTTAATTCATGGTTTTAATGGTGCAACCACCGACATGATCCAACGTGAGGCAGGCGTATCAAAATCGACGGTTTACGCTCACTTTGCAAATAAAGAAATTTTATTTTTAGCGGTCATTAAAAGCGAATGCGAAATATTTACAGCATCAATCGATAATATAACGTTTAAGCCAGGGAACTTAACAGAAAACTTACGCCGCCTTGGGCATGCTTATTTACAAATCGCTCTATCAGAGTCGGCCATGGCTCTATACCGAATTGTTGTTGCTGAAGCCCCCCGCTTACCCGCCCTAGGTCATATGTTTTATAACTCTGGCCCGCGGGTGGTAAAAGACAAAGTCTCTAATTATTTAAAAGCGGCAGTGGAATCTAAAGAGCTTGATTTTGAAGAATTAAACATTGAAGAAGCCACTAACCTATTTGTTGCCTTAATGCGCAGTGAGCTACATTTAATGTACTTAACTCACCCCGATCAGCCTGTGCTTAAAAAAGATATAGACCGCTGGGTAGAAGTAGCAATAAACTTTTTAGTGCGCTCTTACGGTACGGCTCACACTCAAAAGAACTAATTTTTAAATGTGTAATACTTTAAATAAATAGCATTTTAAAGCCACGCATTAATTTTAAGCGTGGCTAAATTACCCTTAATGCCAATGCCCTAACAACGCATATTTTAATGCATTGTGCTAAACACTAATAAATATAAAAATAGCGCTACGGGTTTACCCCTTGCGCTCAATTTATGACAGGCATTGATACTGCATTGTTAGCTATATAATTAAAAAACCAAGTAGCGCAGCCGCTAACTTATTTAAAACAAAGCTAAATATAGCGCCTTAAAATATAATCTCGCTTTCGGTGCTCACTAGCCGTATTTAAACCAATTATATACACACTTTTTTTACGCTAAATTAACCCAAATCAGCTTACGCTTCTTGTGTAATAAAGTCGTAACGCATATCATTGCTAGATTGCACGGAGGATAAGTAGTTTGGTCATGAAAACCAGTAAGTTAAGTATTCGATTATTATGGTATATAACCCCGCTTGTTATATTACCCTTGTTGTTTTTAGGTGGTTTTACATTAACTAACGTAACCAACTCAACACAAAAGCAGGCTGATCTTATAATGAGTCGCTTTGTTGAGCAGCAACAGCAAAAGGTTTTCAACTACATAGACTCGTTTCATTCAACAGCAAAACTACTGTCTACCTCGCCTGTTTTAAACGATTTTTTATCAAACGACATTCATGCTGATGGCAGCTATACCCGCCGCTTAGGGGCACTAATGGATGTTTTTGCCAGTTACAGCGAAGCCTACCCAGACATAATTAGTATTAACTTAGTCTCGGCCAGTGGTAAAAGTGACGCGTATTATTCTAATAATTTAACAACCGCACCGCAGTCATACCCATTTTTTAAGCAAGTACTGCAAAGTAATTTGCGCCAACAACAATTTATGGTGCAAAACAACGACGGCACCACCAACTTATTTTTTGTACAGCGCGTACAAAGTGTTGATTACTATTTAAAACGCCCACAACAACTTGGCTTTATAGTATTACAAGTTGAACCCTCCATATTAAACACCAGTATTTTAGAGGCACCTTATAACAACACCCTTAATTTACTGCTAACCAACGACGGGCAAATTTTATTTAGCTCAGACTACAGCTTACGCGGGCAATATATTACCGAGCACGAGCTTGAGCAGGTTCACGATTTAGCCGATGTAGGCACCCTTTCGACGATTGAGCTTTCGAGCATAGATAAAATAGAAAGAATGATATTTGCTGTACAAATGAGTGGCGGTTATTACTTTGTATCAACCATTCCAAAAGGCGTGCTTTATCAATCGGGTAAGGCAATTAGCTTAATCACAGGCTTAATTGTGATAATTTCGGTGATCACCCTGCCTATCCTTATTTTTGTGGTTGTGCGCAATTTACTGCTAAACCCAATTGAGCTTTTAGGGGCCGCCAGCCACCGTGTAGGTGATGGTGATTTATCGGTAAATTTACCTGCTCATACAAATGATGAAGTTGGCGTGTTGTTTAACGATTTTAACCACATGATCAACCAAATAAGACACTACCAAGAACAACTAGAAGAATATAAGCACCACCTAGAAGACAAAGTAGAAAGCCGTACTAAAGCGCTCGAAGCGATGAACAGCCAGCTTGAACTTGCCATAGCTCAAGCAGAGCAAGCTAACCAGCTTAAAAGCCGTTTTTTAGCAAATATGAGTCACGAGATTCGCACCCCACTTACAGCCATTATGGGCTTTACCGAGCAGTTATTAATTAACGATAAAGTGGTTAACGACAAACAGCATTTAAATACCATTTTACGAAACTCTAAACACTTATTAGAGCTAATAAACAACATACTCGATTTATCTAAAATAGAAGCAGAAAAGCTCGCTGTAGAGCAAGCCCCCCTTAATGTAGTGCAGCTGGTTCACGATATAGAATCAATTATTGAACCGCTAGCACACGAAAAACAACTCGGGTTTAGCATTCATTACGAGCTGCCATTACCGCGCACTATTTATAGTGATATGACGCGCTTAAAACAAATTTTGATAAACATAGCCAGCAATGCCGTAAAGTTTACCGAACAAGGCAAAGTATCAATTTGTGTGCATTATTTGCAAAGTAAGCAGCAGCTTGAATTTGTGGTTAAAGACACCGGTATTGGTATGTCTGAGCACCAAATAGAGCGTATATTTAAACCTTTTGAACAAGCCGATGCCACCACCACGCGCCGCTTTGGAGGCACAGGATTAGGTTTATGTATTTCTAAAAACTTAGCGCAATTATTGGGTGGCGATGTTACTTTAAAAAGCGAAATTGGCATAGGCAGTCGCTTTGCTATTACCGTTGATTGCCATATTAACGAGCCGAAACAGTCACTTGAGCTTTTAACTGAGCAAGCACAGCTTATTCCAGAAAAAGACCCTTTCTTGTCGTTTGCCACTTCTAGTTTTGATGCCAACATATTAGTTGCCGAAGATAACCCCGATAACCAGCTACTTATAAAACTGCTTTTACAAACCTGGGGCCTAGAGCCAGATATGGCTAACAATGGTGCACAAGCAGTAGAAATGGCGTTAGTAAACGACTACCAGCTGATTATTATGGATATGCAAATGCCTGTAATGGGCGGCCTTGAGGCAACTAAAATGCTACGTCATGCAGCCTACGATGGGCCCATTATCGCGCTTACTGCCAATGTAATGAACCATGATATAGACACATACATTGAGGCAGGTTGCGATAAAGCTCTGGCAAAACCCATTGATAAAGACGCGCTTGAAAACGTGCTAGTTAGTTACTTAAACCTTGAAAAAGATAATCAGAACAAGTGGGATAGTTTACTAAAAAGTGAAAAGTTTCAGCAAATTAACGATAACTATGTGGCTAACCTGCCAAGTTACTTACAAAAGGTAAACAGCTTAAAAGCCAGTAACGATGCAGAGGCACTTCGAAGCGTAGCTCATAGCCTAAAAGGCAGTGCGGGTTGCTTTAATTTTGACGATATTTACCACAGTGCAGCGCTACTAGAAGAAAACCTGCTTAGTAATGACCAAGCGCAGCGTCCCACCTTAATTGTAAATTTAATTAATGCTATTGAGCAAACCATAGCTAAAAGTAAAGTAACAGCCTAAAAATACGCGTTTTACTTTAAACGTTTATTTAGCGCTTAATTTAACCCTTTAACTAAACCCTAAGTTAAGCGCCATACCCATTAGTATGGCGTCTTCATAGCCATTTTTAGAGGGCTCATCGCTTGGGTAATAGTTTTTACGTACCGACATTTGCGTAAAGCCAGCATGTTCGTAAAGCGTTATTGCACGCGCGTTTGATTCGCGTACTTCTAAAAAAAGGTTTTCAGCATTTTGCTGCTCGCCATATTCAATAAACTGGCTAAGTAACTGCCTTGCAATGCCTTTACCTTGCTCACTGGGCGTTACACATATATCCATAAGGGTAAAGTCAGGCCCTGCCTTTTCACCTATATAAAAACCTACCAGGGTGTTTTCATCAAACGCCGCTAAATTAAAGTAACGGCCGCCCATGCAAGAGCTCATTGTTTTAAGAGACCAAGGATGAGAGTGGCAGGCAGTTTCAATAGCCATTAATTGTGCTATTGCGCTTTCGTTTACAGGTTTAAAGTTTATCAAGGTGTGTGCTCATTAAAGCCCATAAAGCGCGCTTATCAGAAGCACTGAGCTGTGAGGTTGGTAGTGTAAGCTTATCGTCGGCTAACTGTATGTCTGCCCCTTTTAAAACATGATTAATTGTTAAAGAAGGTGCACTAAAACGTATATCACTTAATAACTGCTTGCTCAGCGCTAAAGGCTCAGCTGGAGTGCTTTGTGAAACGGCTAAAGTAGGATCAGTATTTTTAGGACGATAATGCTGATTTAGTTCAAGGTTTTCTATACCAAAAATAGCTGCGTAACGTGGATGCATAACAACTCAGTAGATTAAACACTAGAACAATATATGAAGTAATAAAAACGATGTAAAGAAGAAATGGCAGGGTCGGTTTTGGAGACCGCTGTTCTACCAATTGGAACTACGCCCCTGCAATGTCGACGAATTATAGAGACCTTTTAGAAAAGGTAAAGTAAAAAATTAACTTTTTAGTTTAACTGCTTTTTAATTATACAAAACGCTGAATTAGCAAGCTAAATAGTGCTGTAAAGCCACTTTAGCTTTAACAGCACTTACCTTTAAAAAATAAATGCTGCTCAGCTTAGCGTAATTAAAACTGCAGTGTGTGCTTTAAAACCGTGCGTGCTTAATAACCGCGGTACTGTTTCTGCCTTCGCTTAGCCCAAACGCTATGTTGTAAATTCCTTCTTAAGTGTTAAATACTTTAAGTAGCATGGTGTATTTACACTTGCTGCTAGTTATTTTTATAGCGGTTTAGCTTGGTTGAGTTGCTGTATACATAAACAAGTCAATAACATTGGCAGCATTTATGATACAATTTAGCGTCTAGGGGATCCGCGTTATACCAATCGTGTTAAGTTATTAGTCGCTTATAGCGACAGATAAATAGAGCGGTTACAAGGCATTAATTTTTACATGTAGTTGCTCTACCTGAGAAATTTATAACGCTGTTAGCGCTTTATTTAGCTCGCTAGAAAGACTAAGTATTTAAGTCGATTGGTATTACCACCTAATTGCATATTTCATCATGTATCTTACTTACGCGGGTCATTCACAATGCAAATATGGAGGAGCTTTACTATTAGCAGTTGCTGGTAGTTCACGCCGTGTTATATGAAGTTTAAATCAAAAAAATACAGTATCGATTCAACCGATTACCAAGTAGGACAAGATAACGTTAGCAAATGGGGCATGGATATTCATACTAATGTATTTTCTGTTTCTATTGGCCTATCTCTACTTTTTATAATTACTCTACTTGCACTCTCGCCTAACGAAGCTAAAGAGGCGATTAACTCAATAAAAAATGCCGCACTAACTAATTTTGACTACGTATTTATGTGGGGCGCCAATATATTACTGCTGTTTGCAGTAGGTATTGCCGCTTCACCGCTGGGAAAAATTCGCCTTGGCGGCGATAAAGCAACTACAGACTATTCAACCTTATCGTGGGTATCTATGCTCTTTGCTGCAGGCATGGGTATAGGCCTTATTTTTTGGGGTGTGGCAGAGCCCACCGCCTTTTACACCGACTGGTTTGGCACGCCTCTCAATGCAGAAGCCTTTACCGAGCAAGGCCGAGAAATGGCTTTAGGGGCAACTGTATTCCATTGGGGTCTGCACGCGTGGGCAATTTACGGTATGACCGCTTTGTGCCTAGCCTATTTTGTTTATAACAAAGGCTTACCGCTTTCTATGCGCTCAATATTTTACCCGCTTTTAGGAGATAGAGTATGGGGCAAGTTAGGTGATGTTATCGATGTAATGGCGGTATTAGTAACCCTTTTTGGTCTTGCTACGTCGTTAGGCTTAGGCGGGGCACAAGCAGCCAGTGGTATTAGCCACGTGCTCGGCTTTAAAAGCTCTTTATTATTACAACAAGGCATTATTTTATTAATTATGAGCTTGGCTATCCTCTCTATTGTGCGCGGTATGGATGGTGGCGTTAAACTCCTAAGCAATATAAATATGGGCATAGCCTTTGTGTTTCTGGGTTTAGTGTTTATTTTAAACTTTACCACGGTACTTGATTCTGCCTACACAGCAGTAATAGGTTATGTTAAAAATATCATTCCTCTAAGCTACAGCACCGGCCGAGAAGATACGCAGTGGCTACATGGCTGGACTGTGTTTTATTGGGCGTGGTGGGTTGCATACGCACCTTGCTTTGGTATGTTTGTAGCGCGTATTTCAAAAGGGCGCACCATACGCGAGTTTTTAGTGTATGTATTACTCATTCCTACCCTTGTAACTACTGCTTGGATGTCGGTTTTTGGTGGTGTTGCGATTGATCAAATTATAAATGAAGTTGGGGTACTTGGCGCAAATCAAGGCATTACAGATGTAACGCTTAGCTTGTTTTATATGCTAGATGCTTATGCATTTGGTACGCTGCTTTCGCTTTTAGCTGTGGCGTTAATAATTATCTTTTTTGTTACCACCCTCGACTCCGGCTCTATTGTAATAGATAGCCTTACATCAGGCGGAAAACTAGAAGTACCTATAAAGCAAAAGCTAGTATGGGCCGTTATTGCCAGTATTATTGCTATGTTAATGCTGTGGATTGGTGGCACCGATTCAATCCAAGCATTGCAATACATTACTATTATTGCCGCCCTGCCCTTTACTATTATTTTAATTTTAGGCTGTATTAGCCTAGTTAAAGGGCTACTTACAGAAACCGAGCAACCTACGCCCGTTCCTGCAAAATAAACCCGCTTAGCCCACTTCACTTAATGAGTTT
This sequence comes from Pseudoalteromonas sp. P1-11, assembly GCF_001399995.1. Lineage (NCBI taxonomy): Bacteria > Pseudomonadati > Pseudomonadota > Gammaproteobacteria > Alteromonadales > Pseudoalteromonadaceae > Pseudoalteromonas > Pseudoalteromonas sp. P1-11. Next base: position 449,973 of record NZ_LJSP01000001.1, on the reverse strand, counting down.
AGTGGGCAAGAGCTAACGGTTTTTAGGCATAAAAAAAGTCCGTGTAAGCGGACTTTTTATTATTTAGATAACAAAACTATGTTTGCTATCTAAAAGGCATTAACCATTAGTAAAGACGGGTGTTATTCCCACTCGAACATCAATGAGAAGAAAATGTATCTATATAACAGCCAGTTAGAAAGGTACTTTTTCTCAATACCATCATCTATACCATGCGCAGAATTTTTTTAATTTTTTGCTGATTGTCGACATATTTCATAACATTCCAAACTTATACAATAGTAGCTTGTTCCGTAGCTCCTTTACGACTAGCAACCACCAAAGCAAGACTTAGCAGCGTAATTAATGAAGCAGATAAATAAAGCGTACTAATATTCCAATGGTCTAAAATTCCTGCTCCTAATACGGCTCCCATACCAACAGCACCATTGAAAATAGCAGCATAAATAGCTGAAGCTGGTAATGCATCGTCTTTGGCTAATCGGATGACCCATGTTTGAAGACCAACGAATAGTATCGCAACACCAATGCCCCATCCGGATACGAGCAGCAATGTCATGATTTTGCTGTTAACAGTCGGAAGGCTAATTAACATCAAACACAACGAAATAAGTAGAAGCCCTGTGCTAAGGACTCTCTTTAAGTGGTTGTCTATATACATTCCGCACATGAAGTTGCCGACTATGCCAGCAATACCAAATGTCAACAGACAGATAGAGATCCAACTGTTTGGCAGGGCAATCACTGAAGAAAGTAGCACCTCAACATAAGTAAATGCAGCAAAGTGTGAAACGATACCACAAGCCGCAATGAGGTATACGATTCTCAACTTCGAATTTCGAAACACAGAGAAGAGTTGCCCCCTTCCCAAACGCGGTGTACCTGATACATGCGGAAGGCTTAGAGCCAGAGTTAATGCCGTAACAACAGATAATATTCCTAAAAGTGAAAATGATAATCGCCAGCCAGCATCAGCGCTTATCCAATTAATAAGTGGGACACCTAAAACACTCGCGGTTGAAACACCCCCGAAAATAATGGCAGTGGCTTTCCCCACGCTACTTTCTGAGACCAGCTGTGCGCCCAAAGTGCCAATCATTGCCCAGAAAGCACCATGAGCAAGAGCACCGACAAGCCTGGCAGCTAACAATACGCTAAAACTATGACTGACAGCTGCCACGCCATTGGACAGCCCCAACAATAGCATCAGTCCGACTAACAATGGTCGACGGGGTAAATGACTAATCATCATGACTGAAATTAAAGCGGCAGCGGCACCAAGCCATGCATACAAAGTAACAACTAACCCTGTAGAGCTAGCACTCTGCTGCATATCTTGTGCAATCGAAGACAACATACCTATTGGTGCTAACTCAGTAGCAACAACCGTAAATGACGCAATACCAAGCATAAAAACAGCGACCCAGCTGCGCCAATTTGTGTGGTTTAACGGGCTCAAGCGTTCACTCCTTTCATACCTTCAGTTGTATAACGCTCCCCTGCGGGCTGAAATTCTCGCACTGCTGATTCAATGCGGGCCAAATCCGCTGCCGTTAATACGACATCAGGAGCCCCCAAATTATCAATCAAATGCTTCATTTTCTTTGCACCCGGAATAGGTACGATGTCAGGCCCCTGTGCTAATAACCATGCCAATGCAATTTGTGCCGAAGAGCATGACTTACTACTGGCCATGCTAGCAACCACCTCTGTTAGCGGCCGATTTGCTCTTAGGTTATCAGGCGTGAATCTCGGTAATGATTGTCTTGCATCTTCAGGAGTAAAGTCACTGTCAGGCGTAATATTCCCTGTCAAAAAACCACGCCCTAATGGAGAATAAGGAACAAAACCAATACCTAATTCTCTACAAGTTGGCAAAACATCTTGCTCCACATCACGGGTCCACAGTGAATACTCGGTCTGCACGGCACTAATTCGATGAACAGCATGCGCTTTTCTCAGTGTACTTGCGCTGACCTCAGATAAGCCAATATTTGCAATTTTCCCCTCCTTAACCAATTGAGACAACGTAAAAACGGTTGTTTCTATAGGCACATTAGGATCTAATCGATGGATATAGTATAAGTCGATGCATTCAACACCTAAGCGGCGTAGTGAACTCTCACAAGCACGGCGAATATAATCTGGACTATTATCAATTACTCGTTGGTACTCCCCAGGACGACGTACAATTCCACACTTAGTCGCAACTTTAATTTCAGCACGGCTTTCTTTCAAAAACTCCCCAAGTAGCTGCTCGTTATGATAATGGCCATAAGTATCTGCGGTATCTAAAAAAGTGCAGCCAAGATCAATAGCTTTATGGAGCACCGACTTAGATTCGGCGTCATTTCTGGGCCCATAGAATTCACTCATGCCCATACAGCCTAACCCTATCTCGGAGACTTCAAGACTTTGACCTAATACACGTTTCTTCATGATTGATATCCCTTGGTTTACGTTGAGATATTCAGTATACTTTCCGAAAATGGAGATTCATATGCACATAAACCGCAATCAGATTTCCGAAAATGGAAATCAGAACAATACACCATCTTTGAATTGGGATGATGCCAGGATATTTCTCGCCATCGCTCGAGAAGGCACATTAAGTCGCGCAGCAAAACGATTAAATTTGGGGATTGCCACCACTTCTCGACGTTTAGAACGTCTGGAGTCTGCGCTACAGGTTCGCTTATTTACGCGTGACCAACAGGGCTATACATTAACCGATGAAGGCAGAGATCTGGTTTCACCGGCTGAAGCCCTAGAGCAAGCCGGCTTTGCTTTTGGAGATGCTACGTATCGTAATAATGATGAAGTGATGGGTCATGTACGCCTGGCAACAGCGCAAGGATTAGCTGATCACCTCATTATTCCAGCCATGCCAAAACTTATTGCTGCTCATCCAAATTTAACCGTGGAGATAGTCACGGGCGTGTCCACAGTTAACCTGCACCGACGCGATGCTGACATTGCCTTGCGTATGGTAAGACCGGAACGGGGTAATGTGAGCATCCGTCGACTAGGTACACTAGGGTTTGGGCTTTACGCCTCACAAGACTACGTAAACAATAGAAAGAGCTCAGACACCACTAGCCTATCTTTCGAACATGATGATTTCATCGGGTGGTCTGAAATGCAGCAAAATTTGCCAACAGCACAATGGCTAACAAAAATGTTAAGAGGAAAGCCTTGCCGCTTGACCACAACCAGCCTATCGGCACAAATGAGCGCTGTAGAAGCAGGGGTTGGTATGGCGATACTCCCTCATTTTACCTCTAAGAAAAGAGACTTGGTTTGTGTGCAAGGAGATGTGGGTTGTGATCAGCCGATTTGGTTGGCTATTCACTCAGACTTAGCACACTCACGCAGAGTTAGAGCTGTTGTCGATTTTCTGGATACACTGATTTCTGAAAACCAACAGTCATTATCCCCATAAAAAATGCCAGTCAGTAAAACTGACTGGCATTTCATTTATTAGCTATTTATGGCTAGCCCTACTCCCACTCGAATATCAACGAGAAGAAAATTAACATATATATAACAGCTAGTTAGAAAGACGGTCTTTCTCAACTCTAATCCCAGACTTTTTTGATGCTCGTCGACGCTTTAGTTCTGCTTTAGCCCAAGCTGAGGATTCTGCCATATCACGACGAAGCTCTTGCTTTTCTTCAGCGGTAAGCAAACGTGGGTTAGGATTAGATATGTTCACATTTGTCTCCAGCTCATAGTTTTGCTCTCTAGCAACTCATCTTCTCCATTCGTACAACTTCACGATAAGCTTTAAAATATCAATTATATTATTCAAGTACCACAACCCTAAGAAGAAGTCTTTCAACAAGATAATCTACTGGTAGCAGCTAACCTAAATTTGCAAAAATGCCCCGCAGTACCAAATGACTAGTGACTAGGTTCCTTAATCAAATTAGAAGAAAAAACACCCACATTAACTGTAACCTAGTTTATATCACAATGTTGCACATCGTATATATGCTATAAAATGACATCTAGTTTAATAACTTACTCTTTATACTGAGAGGTTAAATGCAACAACTAAGCGAAGGAAAAATCAATAGACTTACAGATAATCAAGAATGTGATTACAGTATAGTTATTGACGCAGACCATATATATCCCGCTGTAATGGATCAACAATGGCAAACTCTTCTTTTTGGAAAAGCTATTGCACTCAAGTCTGCAGCAACCTCAAAAGAGCACTTTATTAGTGATTTGTGCACTAAAGGTATCTCAGACTTCCACTGGAACTGGCAAGGAATAGTCAGTAATGCTGATACTAATGGATATGAGCAAAAAACGTTTTATTTCATTGTTGATGGTCAACCTGAAGGTGTACTACATGCTTTGTTTCCCAAGCAATCGAGACTAAATACGGGTGACAACCTAGTCTATGTAGATAGAATAGCGGTAGCTCTGGTAAGACCCCAGAACTCTATACACTCTCAAGCTTCTGAAAATACTGCCTTTCATAGTCATTGGGTGACAGTCCACCATTAGTACCATGATTTCGTCTGGGATTGTAGAAACACTCGATATAATCAAATATCTCTGACCGCGCTTCAGCGCGGGTTTTATAGATTTTTTTCTTCACTCGATCTTTCTTAAGCAGTGAGAAAAAGCTTTCAGCAACAGCATTGTCATGGCAGTTTCCTTTTCGACTCATACTGATTTCCATATTATGCGCTTTCAGGAAGTTCTTCCAATCACCCGAGGTGTATTGAACCCCTTGATCAGAGTGGATCAGAACCTTACTTTTAGGTCTTCTGCGCCAAATAGCCATCAACAATGCATCGATGACTAGGTCAGATTTAGGACTGCTTTTCATTGTCCAACCAACCACTTTCCGAGAAAATAGGTCGATGACAACCGTCAAGTATAGCCATCCTTCGTGCGTACGGATGTAGGTAAAATCAGTTACCCAAGCTCGGTCTGGTTTATCAACGTTGAATCCCCTATCTAGAACGTTTGGAGCGGCGATATGAGCTTTACCTCGACCAAATCCTGGGTGACGTTTATAGCCTCGTACCGCCTTTATATTGGCTTGCTTCATCAAGCGATATACTCGGTTCTTCCCACAAGATTCACCATCACTTCGAAGATCGATAGTGATATTGCGATAACCATAAACGCACCCACTCTCAAGCCAAAACTGCTTAATTTTACCTAGTAAGCGTTGGTCCTCTTTCGCGCGACAACTTAGCGGTTTACGCTGCCACGCGTAGAATCCACTGCGTTGGATTTCAAGGATTTGGCACATCACTTTCAAAGGGTATCGCTGAAGTCGCTCGCTTATGAACGTGTACTTTTCTTTGACTCCCCGGCAAAGTACACGGCGGCTTCCTTTAATATGTCCCTTTCCATAGTCACCCGCTTTAGCTCGGCTTTTAGCTTCCTTATTTCAGCGTTTTGATCATCTTCTTGCTGACGCTGCTCCGCTGGCTTCTCATATCTTTTAACCCATTCGCAAAGCGACTTGTAGCTCACTCCCAGTCGCTCAGCCGTTGAGTTAAGAGTATGGCCGTGCTTAGTGACTTGTTCACGGCTTGGATTTTGAATTCTTCTGTGTAGCGTTTTCCGCTCATAACAACACCTCATAGTTTGTTTAATTATATAGCTATTAAGTGTCTAGGGAAGTGGGGTCTTACCAGTTCCCATACAGAGCAAGACATACTGTTCATATCGACTCAAGATATGCTCGAATCATTGTTTATGATTTGTGAAGGAAAGAAACCTAATAGATCACAACTAGCTCCTGATATCTGGTTAAAACCGGCTAAAAAAACACGACTATGTGCCCTGTGTGGAAACCCAACAGAGTTTTCACATTTCATGCACACATGGACAAAACACGGATATATTGAGAGAGAAAACAATGATCGTGACAATGATGAAAAAGCAGGAAAAAAAAAGCGACCGGATCTGAGTACGAATTACTGTCTAACCCATCGCCCCAAGCTTCATGATGGTTCTTGGAATTCTCTATATAAGCAAGCCAAACGCTCTGCAGAACAATTTGAGAAAGAAGTCTTGAGGTTACGACGCCAAATCGCGCATCCAGACCGTCATAACGCTAAGTCCGGAGATAAATTAATTGATGAGTACTTTTATCACTTCATGCTGGACTCTTCACTGGATCCAACTAATTTACCCGAGCTGCGCAACTTAGCGCGCAAGATGGTAGATTATCGACTAACCGACAACAAAAAGCGCATGCTGGTTCTTCGGAAGCAAAACATGTCTAATAAACAGATTGGTATATTGCTGGGTGAAATCACAGGTAAGCCGTTGTCAAACCAGGCAGTGTCTAAGGCAATAGGAGGTGTTCGTAAAGGGTTCTTACTTTCTATTTCCAGTTCCTATCGTGACCAAACTAAGGAATGAGTGTTTAACACTTAAGTAATATACTGATAGTAAAGTAATTTTATAGCCGTAACATCAACAAAACATTAATCCATTACCTATAATTACATATCTAATGCCATTGACAACATAGACAAGTTTATCTATGATCACGTTGTCTCATCTACCAGGTGTGGAAAGAGCGTACGAACCCGGTGCATGGTAACATGTATCGGGTTCAGCTTTATTTGTGCTTCTGATACTTATTTCTGTTACGAGTTAGCTGTCTAATTTTACCACTTTTTTCTGCTAGATAAGCGGTCTTCAGTAACCAATAATCCCTACGTTCAGACAAAACAACAACATACTTTTCCGACTCAATCCATATTACTATTTCAGTAGTATTTTTTCTTTTTTCTTCCCAGTAGCTTACTTCAGCAAATTGGGAGAAATTTTCGATAGTCCACTTAATCCATCTAATTCTTTCACACCGTCTTAAATCTGGCTGTCTATCTTCTTCTTCTTCACCTTCTGATGTAATATGCCAAAAACCAAATTCTTTCCCTTGTGTTTCAGGTGTGTACCTTGGTTGTATTGGAATATTATTTAAATTCAAACCAGAATTAAGAATCGTATCTGTATATATCTCGTAGATAGTTTCAATATAATTTCCCCAATTACCACAAAATGGTACTAAAGGAGGCAGTGGCAGAATCATTGTCTAGCCTCCCATACAAATACATTAAATTTATCTTCAGACGGCAAAGTGCTTTTTATAAGACTCTTTCCAGACAAGTTACGTATTTTTTCAATAACAGCAACCTTACCTTTATTACTACTAAGCTCTCGATGAACATAGCCTAAGGCACCAATAAATAAATCTGCAAGTTGTAACTGTTCTACCTCGTGAGATCGAATATGCTGGATTCTTTCTATTGCATCACGGTTATAATCGTAATTGGCGTTATAAAGACATCGTTGCAAAATATCCAGCTTTTCGCGCCCTAAAGTATCTTTTATATCTAAATAAACACGATAACTATTGTTATTCTGTATAATATTCTTTAGCACGTAAAAGTACATTTTATAATAAAATTCGTTATGTTCCTGATTAAATTTACCATGATCTAATAACGATTTATCAGGTATAACAAGTCCTCTAAACCTAAGAGCCTGATTTGAGAAAAAGTAATCCACAAGCTCCAGATAGAAATCTATTTTAGAATCTGAAACTTTTGTCCATTTAATCTCAAAATCTGACTTCAAGCCATGCTTAATCTTTATTTCTCTAATATCCCTACCAATTTTTTTTGTTATTGTGTTTGGACACCAAACAACACCTAGAACCATCACCGAAATATGGTCATTTTCTATGTGACAAGATTCGTCACCGTATATGTTAAATGTTTGAGACACTTTTAGCTCTTCTTCTTTGTTATATTAGATTAAGTCTACCGATTTTTTCTGATAGGTAAAACTACTTGATGAATCTAAACTGATATCCACTCATCAATCATATCTGCCCAGTCCTGTAGCATTGATGCTCTTTGCTCTCGATACTCTGCTTTGTTGTAAACTGCCCTCACCCCTTTCTGTTCGTGCGCAAGGCATTTTTCTATCCAATCCGTGTTATACCCAGCTTCATGCAATAGCGTGCTGGCTGTTCGACGTAAATCATGAGGACCGAACTTACTTAGTGGCCGACCTTCTTTTTGAGCGGCCTTGTATGTCAAATCCATAACTCGATTCATCGTCGCACTACTCATTGGGGCATCGGAGTCATAACGGGAAGGAAGAATGTAATCAGACCCACCGGCAAATGTCTTCAAGGCGATCAGAATGTCCATCGCCTGGCGTGACAAAAATACCAGGTGAGGGTTACGCCGTTTCATCCTCTCTTTAGGAATCGTCCACAACGCTTCGCTAAAGTTAATTTCGCTCCAGGTTGCATTGGTTAATTCGCTTTTGCGTACCATAGTCAGCAATAGCAACTTTACCGCAGCACGAATCGAAGGGGTGGTTCCTACCTTTTCCATATAGCGGTACATCAAACCAATCTCAGCCGGTGTTAACGTTCGGTCTCTTGGCTCAAACCGCGCGATACTTGCGGGCCTCACCAGGTCTGCCGGGTTCTCAACTTTCTGCCCTCTCTCAATCGCCCATCGATACACCTGGAGTACAATGTCACGCGTATGTACAGCCGTTGCGGGCGCTCCACGCTCTACTATCGCGTCAGTCAGTGCTCGCAGATCTTCATGGGTGATTTCGGTCAGCTTCTGATTGCCAAATTTGCCCTCTAACTCTCGGGCGTAGACTGAGCGACGCATATCCCGGGTAGAGTCGGCCATCTGATAACCACGCAGCCATTTCTGAGCCCAAGCACCAAAGGTTTCAGCATCTTTCGTTCTCGCCTTCGCACGGGCTTTCTCTTTGGCCGGTGACTTTCCATCAGTAACCATTCTCTTCGCTTCATTGAGACGCTCACGCGCTTCTGCTAACGTGATGCCTCCTACTCCGTAGCGACCAAAGGTAATGGTTTCTTGTCTGCCATTGATCGAGTAGTTGTAGCGAAATGAGATAGAACCCGCAGTGGTCACAGCAACATAGAGGCCATCACGGTCATTGACTTTGTATAGTTTATCTTTGGGTTTGAGATTGCGTAGCTTGGTATCAGTCAGCATGTTTCGACCTATTATTCTTGTTTGATACCATGCTGAAAAACCTCTAAAAAACTAGAGATTAATCATTACAAAACAGATAGATATAAAAATTCAATACCATGTCCCATCAAAAACACTCAGCATGGTATCGGGCGTAATCCATGGCATTACCGATGAATCATACCCATCAAAATACCACGGTCAAACCGTGCTTGGCGTTGCCAGACATTGCCAAAAATGACTAAGCCAAAAACAAAAAAAGTCCGCAATTACGCGGACTTAAGTATGATTTAGTGCTTGTTAATGCCAGACCTTTCTTAAAGGAGCATTATTCCCACTCAATAGTGGCCGGTGGTTTACCAGAAATATCGTAAACAACACGTGAAATACCGTCAATTTCGTTAATGATACGGTTAGAAACCACACCTAAAAACTCATACGGTAAATGTGACCAACGCGCCGTCATAAAGTCGATAGTTTCAACACAACGCAGTGATACAACCCAATCGTATTTACGTGCATCGCCCATAACCCCTACCGACTTAACAGGTAAGAATACAGTAAACGCTTGGCTTACTTTATGATAAAGCTCAGCTTTGTGTAGCTCTTCAATAAAGATAGCATCAGCACGGCGTAGTAAATCACAGTACTCTTTTTTAATTTCGCCAAGTACACGTACACCTAAACCTGGCCCTGGGAATGGGTGGCGGTAAAGCATGTCGTAAGGTAAACCAAGCTCTAAACCAATTTTACGTACTTCATCTTTAAATAATTCACGTAATGGCTCAACTAAGCCCATTTTCATGTCATCTGGTAAGCCGCCCACGTTGTGGTGAGATTTAATTACGTGTGCTTTACCTGTGGCTGAAGCGGCTGATTCTATTACGTCTGGGTAAATAGTCCCTTGACCTAACCACTTCGCATTTTTAAGCTTTTTAGCTTGCTCATCAAATACATTAATAAACGTATGGCCAATGGCTTTACGTTTTTCTTCTGGATCTGACTTGCCTGCAAGGTCAGCTAAAAATTGCTCCTCAGCATCTACTTTAACAATGTTTAAGCCAAATTTATTGCCAAACATGTCCATAACTTGCTGACCTTCGTTTAAGCGAAGTAAGCCATTATCAACAAATACACATGTTAGGTTTTCGCCAATTGCACGGTGGATCAGCATTGCTACAACAGATGAATCAACACCTCCTGATAAGCCTAAAATAACTTCGTCATTGCCAACGGTTTCTTTAATGCGCTCAATAGCATCATCAATAATTTTGGCAGGTGTCCATAGCTTTTCACATCCACAAATATCAATTGCAAAACGCTCTAATAAACGTTGACCTTGATGAGTGTGCGTTACTTCTGGGTGAAATTGTACGCCGTAAAAACGTTTTTCTTCGTTAGACATAGCAGCATGCGGACACGTTGGTGTTTTAGCTGTGGTGCTAAAGCTTGCCGGCACTTCCATTACTTTGTCGCCGTGGCTCATCCACACGTCTAAAACGCCGTTGCCGCCATCGGTAATATGATCTTCAATTGCATCGAATAATGCACAGTTACCCACTTTTTCTACTTGTGCATAACCAAACTCTTTTTTATCTGAGCTGTGTACACTGCCGCCAAGTTGAGCTGCCATGGTTTGCATGCCGTAACAAATACCCAGCACTGGCACGCCAGCGTTAAATACGTATTCAGGTGCACGCGGGCTGTTCTCTAGTGTGGTTGACTCAGGACCACCAGATAAAATAATACCTTGTGGATTAAATTCGCGAATTTGCTCTTCGGTCACATCCCATGCCCACAGCTCACAGTAAACGCCAATTTCGCGGATACGACGCGCGATTAATTGAGTGTATTGCGAACCAAAATCTAAAATTAGAATTCGTGAATCGTGAATATCTTTGCTCATGAAGGATCTCGTAAAGTAGATGCTAGATTCCACTAATTTGCTTAGTGGCTATAAAAGAGGGCTGGTAATTCCAGCCCCGTAATTTAAACGTGTTGTTTAACCTAAGCGGTAGTTAGGCGCTTCTTTGGTAATTTGCACATCGTGAACGTGCGACTCACCCATACCTGCAGATGTAACACGTACAAACTGCGGTTTTGTATTTAGCTCTTCAATGGTGGCACAACCCGTTAATCCCATTGCGCTACGAAGGCCACCCACTTGCTGATGAATAATCGTTGCAATTGGGCCTTTATAAGCGACGCGACCTTCAATACCTTCAGGTACTAATTTGTCAGCTTGGTTAGATTTTTGGAAGTAACGATCCGACGAACCTTCTTTTTGATCCATCGCACCTAATGAGCCCATACCACGGTAAGATTTGTAGTAACGGCCTTGGTAAAGTTCAACTTCGCCTGGCGCTTCTTCAGTACCAGCAAGCATTGAACCCACCATTACACACGATGCACCCGCAACCAATGCTTTAACAATATCGCCAGAAAAACGAATACCGCCATCAGCAATTACTGGAATGTCACGCCCTTGTAAGCCATCTACCGCATCAGAAATAGCCGTAATTTGTGGCACACCACAACCTGTAACAATACGCGTAGTACAAATAGAACCTGGGCCAATACCTACTTTAACCGCATCCACACCTGCATCAGCAAGGGCAATTGCGCCTTCGGCTGTAGCCACGTTACCGGCAATAATTTGTAAGTCTGGGTAAGTTTCACGAGTTTGAGAAACACGGTCAATAACGCCTTGTGAGTGGCCGTGTGAAGTATCGATAAGTAAAACATCAACACCCGCCTCTACTAATGCAGCAATTCGCTCATCAGTACCTGCGCCAACACCAACTGCAGCACCTACACGTAAACGACCTAGCTCGTCTTTACATGCATGTGGTTTGTCTTGCGCTTTTTGGTAATCTTTTACGGTGATCATGCCTTTTAGTTTAAACGCATCATCAACCACTAAGATTTTTTCAATGCGGTGTTCGTGCATTAAACCTAAAATTTCTTCGCGCGATGCGCCTTCTTGAACCGTTACCAGTTTGTCTTTTTTAGTCATAACGCTAGAAACAGGCTGTTCAAGCTTCGTTTCAAAACGCATGTCACGACCAGTAACAATACCTAGTAGGTTATTTTCGCTATCAGTAACCGGGAAACCCGAGAACCCTTTTTCTTGCGAAAGAAGCGTCGCATCTGCAATGGTTAAATCGGCAGACACAGTAACAGGGAATGACACAATACCTGCTTCGTAGGTTTTAACTTTACGTACGTTTCTCGCTTGTTCTTCAATGGTCATGTTTTTATGGATAAAACCAAGACCACCTTCCTGCGCGAGGGCAATAGCTAAACGAGCTTCTGTAACAGTATCCATAGATGCTGAAATAAGCGGCAAGTTAAGTTTGATACCACGCGTTAAGCGAGTTGAAATATTTGCCGTGTGTGGCAAAACAGTAGAATGACCAGGTACTAAAAGTACGTCATCAAAGGTAAGAGCTTCTTTAGCGATTCTAAGCATTTTGGCAACTTCTCACATGTGGATCTAAGATAAGGAATTGCGGCCAAATTTTAACAGCGTTGTGGGCATTCGTAAATAATATTTCGCAAATATTTATGATAAACTTGCCTTATAACTTGCCTCATAATAGTTTTAGGTTGTTTTTTATGTTTTCGAAGCCTTCGCAAACGGTTTACACCGTATCGCGCCTTAATAGAGAGATTCGTACAGTTCTTGAGCAGGGCTTTGCATCGCTAATTTTAACAGGCGAAATTTCTAACTTTATTACCCCTGCTTCTGGGCACTGGTACTTCTCGTTAAAAGATGAAAAAGCACAAATTAAAGCGGCTATGTGGCGCGGCAATAACCGCTCTCAAAGTTACCGCCCCGAAAACGGCGCACAAGTAACAGTAAGAGCCCGTGTTTCACTTTACGAACCACGCGGTGATTATCAGCTTATTGTTGAGCATATGGAACCTGCCGGTGAAGGCCAGCTTAAGCAAGAGTTTGATGCATTAAAAATGCGCCTAGCCGCTGAGGGGTTGTTTAGTTCAGCCTATAAAAAACCACTGCCGCAAAATATAAACCGTGTAGGTGTAATAACCTCAGCAACGGGCGCTGCTATAAAAGATATATTAACCGTACTTAAACGCCGCGCACCGCAATTAGAAGTCATTATTTACCCAGCCATGGTGCAAGGCAAAGAAGCTCATGTGCACTTAATTAACCAAATACAGTTAGCCAATGCACGCAATGAGGTAGACGTACTTATTGTAGGGCGAGGCGGTGGCTCGTTAGAAGATTTATGGTGCTTTAACCATGAGCAGCTTGCGCGTGCTATTTATCAAAGTGAATTACCCATAGTCAGTGCGGTAGGCCACGAAATAGACACAACCATCAGTGACTACGTAGCCGATGTACGCGCAGCAACGCCTTCAGCAGCCGCTGAGCTTGTCAGCCCTAACACGCAAGAGCTACATAGCAAGGTTATTGAGCTCATTAACCGGTTAAATAATGCCTTTAAACACGATATGGCCGATAAGCGCGCACTAGCAACACAGTTACAGCATCGGCTTAACTTGTGTCATCCGCGCAATCAACTTAATCAAAAAGCGCAGCGATTAGATGAGTTAACTATTGCCTTACAACAAGGCATGCGCAATCGCCTTTACCAACAAGAGCGCACGCTTAATAATTTAACCCCGCGTTTAATGCGTCAATCGCCTGATAAAAAGTTATCGCAGGCCAGCCATCAGCTTATGCAGATACAAACTCGGCTTGAGCAAGCAATGCAGCACAAGTTGCAACACGCGCAAAATAGCTTAGCGCTGCAAGCGAGTAGGCTTGACTCGGTAAGCCCACTTAATGTTTTAGCGCGCGGTTACAGCATAACCAAAACCCCGCAAGGCAAAGTGGTTAAATCGGTAGATCACATTAAAACGGGTGACGTGCTAATTACAGAGCTGGCCGATGGCGCTATAAAATCAACGGTGTTGTAAAGCTCTTTCAGTTAAAGCTCTGTGGCCATTAGTAAGGTTAGCTCGGTGTCGCTTGACGTTGAGGTTGTTCTTTTAAATTGCAACCAAAACTCTTGCTTCATTAACTTATCGTTTAGCTCTCGCCATTGGGTATGATCAAACGAGTCGTTATCAGTAGGTGCAGCAAGTTCAAATTTACATACGGTGGTTTTACACGCTGCACTAACAATCTCTGGGATAGAGCTTAGATCAGAGGTAAGTAAAAAATCTTGTAAAGCTATTTCTGTTTGATAAGCCCACTCTTCATTACGTATTTGCTCATCAAATTGCGCTTGCAAAACGGCTTGCGCATCAGAGGGGTCACGCAGCTGCTGCGCCGCGTTTTTCATCAAGGCTTTTTGCGCTGCTAATTGCTGTTTAAGCTGCGATACTTGCTCTTCTAAAGGAAGCTCATCTACCGGTTCTGGTTTAGAGGGATTATCTTTTTGCTCTATACGAGCGCTTTGCTCAGGGACTGCTGGTACAACACGCTTTGCTGTTGCCTCACTGCTTTTAACTGGCTGAACAAAAGATGCCTGCTGTTTTGTATCAGCATGTTGTAACTTTGCGGGGTTTGCGTCACTTGAAGATAAATTAAAGTAGCTCCACGTTAAACCTACACCCGCAATAAATCCTATCCCTAGTGTTAATAAGCTATTTTTGTTCATTTTAATTCCTTTTAAAATTATTTTTATTTATACAGGCTGCTATTACAGCATGGCGCTGGTGTGTGATTCATTTTCAGGCTCTGGTGTGGTTAAAAAGTTTTGGTTCATACTTTGCGCCGGACACGGACAATCCGGTCTGCCAATAATTTTAGCCGGTACGCCTACAGCGGTGGTATGTGGCGGTACCGCAGTTAAAACGACTGAACCTGCGCCAATACGTGCGCCCTCGCCTACTTCAATATTACCCAGCACTTTAGCGCCTGCACCAATAAGCACACCGGCTCTAATTTTAGGATGACGGTCGCCCTGCTCGTTACCCGTACCACCAAGCGTGACCGATTGCAGTATTGATACGTTATCTTCAATTACCGCCGTTTCACCAATAACAATACCGGTGGCGTGGTCAAACATTATCCCTTTACCAACCTGACATGCAGGGTGAATATCAACCCCAAACACTTCTGAGGTTCGGCTTTGAATAAAACGAGCAAGCTCTTTACGGTTTTGCTGCCACAAGCAGTTAGCTAAACGATGCGCTTGAATAGCATGAAACCCTTTTAGGTTTAAAATAACCGTAAGGTAGGTTTCGGCTGCCGGGTCTCTGTCTTTAACGGCTTTAATATCTTCGGCCACATAGGTAAGCATACGGTCGCACTTTACAAACGCTTGGTCAAACAACTCACGTATTGTAAAAGCCGATACAACAGCATCTGCCAACTTATTAGCAACAATAAAGCTTAACGCCGAACCTAAACACTCATGATTTAAAATGCATGAATACACATGACTTGCTAAAAGTGGTTCGCGAGTTACAACTTCATTCGCTTCACTACGAAGCTGTTGCCAAATTTCATGACGCATAATACTACACTGCCTTAAATTGATATAAAAAGAGCCTTTTCCTAAGTTTAACGGATTTAAAGCCTAAGGTGTTAACGCCTTAGTTATTTGTTCTGGTTATTAGGTATAACTAAGAGTAAAAAAATTATATGAGTGCTAAATCACTCACACACAAAGCATCTTTTCCTTTATCTTTTGCTTTATAAAGTAAATCGTCTGCTTCTTTGATTAAATACGCGCAGGTAAAGTCACTACTGGGTGTAATAGTAGTGAGGCCTACACTCACTGTAAGGGTTTGGCTGGGTAATGAATGTTTATTTTCAATGTTTAAATGTTTTAATTTTTCTAAAATATCGTTCAATACTAACAAGGCCTGATCTGAGTTTGTATTTCCATACACTAATACAAATTCTTCACCACCAAAACGGGCACATAAATCCCCTGGGCGTTTAGTAAATTCATTGAGTACTTTAGCCACCCTTTTTAAGCATGTATCGCCTTGTTGGTGGCCGTAAGTATCATTGAGTAATTTAAAATCATCTATATCAATAATAGCCAACGAAAGCGGCATACCTAAACGCTGACAACGATTCCATTCTTGCTCTAAAAAGGTATCAAAAAAGCCTCGGTTAGCAATATCAGTTAAGCCATCAATAGCGGCAAGTTTTTGTACTTGCTCTTCAGCCAGTTTACGCTCGGTAATATTTTGATGGCTAATAGCGTAATACGCTTTATCGGTATGGCTAAACGACACTACTCGCATCATAAACCAACGCTTTTCATCTTCACTATGGCATGGATATTCTAAATAGAAGTCGTCATTAGCCCCCGAAATAACTGATTTAATGCCGTTAAATGCCTTTAAGCCAAAGCTATCTCCTTTTTGCGCAGCTTTTTCACACTCTGCTAAGTAATTTTGCTGCTCCCACATATCACAGCAGGCACAGTCGTTTTGCTCACCAAAGCTTTGCCAGCTTCGGTTTATATAAACTATGTCGCCGTTAGAGTTAATAACCACTACTTGGTCGGGCGTGGTATCTAGTACCAACTTAAAAAACGCTTTATCGTCAATCACGAGCTTTCCATTTTAGCTTTGTTGTTAATCAGTATAATCAATAACAATTTTTTAACACAATATTGTTACTTTACTTCACGCTAGTTGCATAATTTATTAATGTGAAGTAATACTCCGTATGACAGCTAAGCAGTCTATAAAAAATATAAAAAATTTACTTTTACATTAAAAATCAGATACTAAAGCAGCATGACAGGGTTACTGTCATATGCCAAACTAGCTACTGGCATACTACTGACGGCGTAAAAAATAAAAACAAACGCTAAATTAGCATCATCAACTCAACAAGGATAACGATGATGAAAAACGATATATTGAATACAAAAAAGCTTGGTTATAAATTTTACTTTCAAGATGGCGACAATCAAATAGCCTGTTTTGGAAGCTACTTTACTGGTAAAGAAGAAGTATTTGTAAACGATGACCTATTCAGTAAAAAACGAAATATCTACTGTGCAAGCACGCACTCTTTTGCTTTTGAGGGTTCACAGTACCAAGTAAAATTTGACATGCTTAATATACTTACGGGGCGTCTGGAGTGCACTCTTTATAAAAATAGCAGTGTGATAGCCAAACAAGTTCAAAGTAGTCTTTCAGACGATCCTAAAAAGGCAGCATTTTTTCTTGCTGGCTGTACATTAGGTGGGGCGGTGTTTGGCTATACAACGGCAACTATTGTTGAACTATTTGTAGGGAAGCTTTAACGTGCAATTAAATCCTACAACAGTTAAATCGCTTAGAAATAAGTTAGATTGGACGCAGCAACAGCTCGCAGATGCCTGCGATGTAAGTTTGCGGACCATTCAACGGGTCGAAAAAGAAGGCGCCGCTTCTAAAGAAACCACTATGGCGCTTTGCGCGGTACTTGAAGTACGCCAAGGCGAGCTAATTAAACTTGATGAGCCTATAAATAATGACGTTAAAAGTACGCCAACTAAAAGCTTTTTAGCGGGAGTGGTTATTAGTTCCTTAATAAGCTTTGCTCTAGGCGCAGGCTCAGTGCTTTTAGCGACTAACTAATATTACGCTTTAATAGCATTAATTAAATAAAAATGCCCCAGGCTATAAGCACTGGGGCATTTTTTATATGTTATAAAAAGAGATTAATTACTGAAACACTTTTTCAACAGCCATTACTTCAATGTTGTTAGCTGGAATAGCTAATTTATAATCGGCAATGACTTTATCCTCAGCAACAAGCGCTGCTGGTTTTTCTGTGTTGTAAACCATTGGCGATGTTTGCTCTGACACTAAACGTTTTTTCATGTCTTCCCCGTCACCGGTAATAAACACGTACTGTACGTTATCTGTTTGTAGATTATCTTTAATCACGCGATTAACATCAGCAAGCGTTAGCTTTTCAAGTTTACTTGTCACGTATTTTACAAACGACTCTGTGTTATAAAATTCGCTATCAAGTGCATAACCTAATTGGCGGTTTTGACTTGCGACAAGCTGCGGTACGTAGTTAATTAAAAAGTTACGTGTTGCTTCAAAGTCTTTTTCGGTTAAGCCATTTTTAATAAGCTTATCCAGCTCAAACAACGCGGTACGTGTTGCAAAGTGTGCATCGTTATTAGAGCGCAGCGGGCGTAACCAAATTTGGAATATTTGCTCAGAGCGTCCTAAGTTTGCATCAGGCTTAGTTTGAAACATGCCACGTGGGAAGTACTCAATGTAGGCGTAATCGCCGTAGTTCATACCACGTGTTTGACGAATTCGCTCATACAGATATGAGTTAGAACTACGGTGCTCACCAAAGTACGAACGCACCAGCCAAAGGGCTGTCCAATCTTCACTACTACGAATAGTATCAATTGGAAAACCAAACGATACCGCAGTAGATTGCGCCGACTTTTCTACAATCGTGGCATGGTGACCTTTAAGCGCTGGCGCATCAGGAATACTTAAACGGCTTTGCTCGCCTTTAGGTAAGGTTGCTAAGTCGCTCATGATTTCTGCTTTAAGCGCTTTTGGCACAGCGCCAATTAAACCCAGTGTTAGTTTAGATTGGGTAAGCTCTGTGTTGTAAAATGCTTTTACATCATCAAGCGTTAGTGCTTCTAAATCCGAAATATCACCGTAATTATAGCTTTCGTATGGGTGGCCTTTGTAAAGTGTGCTGTAAAGCACTTCTTTACCTAGCTCTTCATCATTAGAGGCTTTTAAGCCCGATTTAATACCGTCGATCATTTCTTTTTTAAGGCGCTTAAAGTCATCGTCTCTAAAACCTGGGTTAAGTAACTGATCGCTTACAAGCGCATACCATGTGGCAGCGTTATCTTTATGAATACGCCCTTGGAATGACAGCATTTCTTTATCTATTTGATAACCAAAGCTGCCAGCAAGCGGATAAAGCGCTTTTTGTATGTCTTTGTAACTTGTACTTTGCGAGCCACCTTGAGCAAGCATAGCGGCTGTGAGCGCAGCAACCCCTTTTTTACCTTGCGGGTCTGCAGCAGCCCCTGTATTGAATAAAAAGTTTACATCAATCAGCGGCGAGCTATTCGTTTTATCAAGTACTTTAAATACTGGTGCCTCTGGCGCTTTATCATGCTTAGCTACTAATGCGTTTAAGTTAGCCTCTTGCTCAAAGCCTGGCGCTTTATCAAGTGCCGACATAGTTACGGTAGTACGCGCGTCATCTACAAAATACTTATTAGCCACGGTTTTAATGTCTTGTGCTGTGATGTTGTCGGCCGATTTATAAAGCTGGTTAATAACCTCTGGGTCGCGCTCAAAATGCATATAACTTGCAAGGGTTGATGCAATCGCTTGTGATGAATCTAAGCCGTTAATAAAGCTGTATTTAAGGTTAGACTTTAAATCACTTAGTTTTTGCTCATCAACAAGTTCGGTTCGTGCTTTTGCGTAAGTGCGGTTAATAGCATCGCGTGCTTTTGCTAAATCATCTTCGTTTTCTACTTTTACAAACACATGCAGTAAGCCAGGATCTTTTGTCTCTGGGTTGTAGGTAAACATTTGACTCGCTATTTGTTTATCAACAACTAGCTCTTGGTATAAATCGGAGTTATTAGAAAAATAAAGCTGTGAGATTAAATCAAGTGCGGCTCTGTCCTTTTTAGCAGGCTCCCATGCAGCACCTTTGTAAG
Source organism: Pseudoalteromonas sp. P1-11 (assembly GCF_001399995.1). Lineage (NCBI taxonomy): Bacteria > Pseudomonadati > Pseudomonadota > Gammaproteobacteria > Alteromonadales > Pseudoalteromonadaceae > Pseudoalteromonas > Pseudoalteromonas sp. P1-11. Next base: position 430,289 of record NZ_LJSP01000001.1, on the reverse strand, counting down.
ATACAAGCAACCAATGACCAGGCAAACCTTCGTTTTTCTCATGTACATATTTAGGTGCTTGCTGCTTTGGCTCAGCTTTAATATCGGCAACGTAATCGCCTTTTTCCCAGCCACCCCAATGTTTTTTAACCATAGCCATTGTGGCTTTAGGGTCAACATCGCCCACAATCACTAGCGATACATATTCAGGCTTATAAAACTTATCAAAAAATTCTTTACCGTAAGCCATTTGATCTGGCATGGCTTCTATATCTTCAAAAAAGCCCATGGTGGTATGTTTATAAGTGTGCGTATCAAACGCTTCTTCGCGTACTGCGCTCAATAACTTACGAATTGGGCTGGCGTTATTTTTTAAATATTCCCCTTTAACCGTTAGCGCTTCGGTTCTAAATTGCTCTTCGGTGTAGGTTAAGTTTTGAAAAATATCGGCTTCAATTTCAAGTACTTTATCAAGGTGCTGCTTTGAAAAGTTTAAATGGTAGTTTGTGTAATCGTTAGTGGTGTAAGCACGGTTATCGACCCCTGCATTTTTAAATATGGCTGTGTATTCGTCTTGCGGAAATTTTTTAGAGCCTTTAAACATCATATGCTCAAAAAAGTGAGCAAAACCGGTTTTACCTGCTTTTACTTCATTACGTGAGCCAACCGATACCGGAATTTGCAGCGAAACGACATCGGGGTAATCAGTTTTAACAACCATTACACGTAAGCCGTTATCAAGCTCTTCGATTAAGTACTTTTGCGAAAATACACGTTCGTCAGCTTTTGTTGTTTGCTGTTGCTGTGCCGGTTGGGTGTTTTCGCTTTGCTGTGTTGCGCAGCCTGTTAGTGCCAGCGATACCGCTAAGCTTGTTGCTAGTAATTTAAATTTCATTGTTGTCCCTTTTTAAATTGAGCAAATTTTTTATTAGGTTTAATACTAACTCGCTTAAATTATGCCCCAAAGCCACTAAATATAAGAGCCCATCGGCTATTTATAATGTAAACAACTGTGTCAATTCCCCATTTTAAAAACATTTAAGTATGAAAAAAGCTCAAGTTGATTGAAAAACTTTCACTAAATAAATCTATCTAGACGTCTAAATGGCTGCTATATTAAATTACATACATTGGACTAAGCTGGAATGAGGATTATGGCTTTATCACTACAAGAAAAAATAGAAGACACCAATCAAGGTGTTTATCTTATTGGTACTACTCCACCTAAAATTGGTACTGATAAAGCGCAACTAAAAATCATTGCAGAAAAACTACTTGCTCGCTTACACGAAATTGAATACGACGGCGTGATAATTTACGACATTCAAGATGAAAGTAGCCGTACAGATAAAGCACGCCCATTTCCGTTTAAACAAACTGTAGACCCACGTGAATACAGCCACTTACTACGTAATTTATCTGCTCCAGATGTCATTACTTACAAAAGTGTGGCACAACGTGGTGTAGAGGAGTTTAAAGGCTGGTTGGATGAAACTAAAAACGACTACGATTTAAAAAATGTCGTTTTAGTGGGTAGCCCCTCATCGGTAGGTGATATAAAACTAAGCTTGCCCGATGCCTATAAAACGCTTGCAGAGCAAAGTGATGACTTCTTTTTAGGGGGCGTTACCATTGCTGAGCGACATTCAAATAAGCGAAATGAACACGAGCGCCTTATAGAAAAAACAGCACAAGGTTGTCAGTTTTTTATATCGCAAGCGGTTTACGACGCGCAAGCAACTATAGAGCTAATAACAAGTTACGCGCGTACCTGTAAAGCACAAGGTATTACACCAAAACGGATTATTTTAACGTTTACGCCGTGCGGTGGCGATAAAACCTTAGAGTTTATGCAATGGTTGGGTATCTCAGTGCCAGAGGCCACTAAATGGCGCATGCTTGATGCAGACAATACCTTAAGTGAATCTGTACGTATTTGCCGAGAAAATCTCGACCTAATACTCAAAAGTTGTGCGCACCTAGATGTGCCACTGGGCTTAAATATTGAAAGCTTAACAAACCGTAAAGAAGAAATTGACGCATCAATAAACTTATACCGTTTATTAAAAGCCATTATGGAATTAAACCTAGCCGAAAAACAAATCGCTTAAAGCCTAATTATCCCCGTTTATAGCAAGCCTAATGGCTTGCTTTTTTGTTGCTATGTTTAAGTGTATTACTTTTATTATTATGCTTTTTAGCCAATTTGTACGCTTGTTTATTTTTATACATTTGGTGATCGGCCAAATTTAATAACGTATCAAAAGGTTGCTTTTGTTTATTAGTAAAACTTTCGCCTATGCTGAGTGTCAGCGCGCACACGTTGTTTTCTAATAGTGCGTTTTTATACTCAATTTTTATTTTATCAATAATATGGCTAAGCTTACTTCTATCACTAATTTGCATCACAGCTACAAATTCATCGCCGCCTAAACGCCCTACTATATCAGCCTCTCTTAAATGTGTTTTTAAGGTATTTGCTAAGAGGATTAACGCTTGATCGCCTATTTCATGGCCATAAGTGTCGTTTAGTTTTTTAAAGTCGTTTACATCAATAAACAAGCAACACACATCAAAACCTAAACGCAGCGCTAAATTAAGTTTGTGTTGGGCAAGTAAGCTAAGTGCACGGCGATTATAAATATTGGTAAGCGGGTCGAGCATGGCTATTTCGCGCATTTGCTCAAAGCTATAAATAAGGGCTAAATCGTCTTCAATTAAATCACGAAGCTGCTCTATTAGCTCAAAATATTCATCGGTATAACTGGTTTTTTTTGAATCTTTTAAACACAAGGTGCCAAATACTTCACCTTCAGGCCAGTGAATTGGCAAGCCCAGGTAGGATTCAACGCCATCTTCAATAACCTCGGGCATGGTATTCCACTGCGTATCGCTGCGGGTATCGCTAACATACAAAGTGTTGTTGTTTTCGGCTACATATTTACAAAATAAGGGAGTTTCGGGAGGGAGTATAGGGTTGGTTTCAAAGTGTGAGCCACCTTCATTAGCTCTAATAACTACACGATAACCTTTACTAGTAGCTTGCACTATATAACCAGAGGGGGCCGAAAAAAGCCCCGTAATAAGATCAATGGTTTTTTGCCATTTATGTAATGATATTTGGCCATCGACACCAGAAAACGCCCATTGATCTGTTTCAAACATAACTATACCTCAGCTATTTAGTGGCCTTAGTATAGCCAAATAAATATGTTTAAGGCTACTTTCTGCGGCGTTTACTTGGTGCTCTTTGCCCGGTAATGCGCTTTTTATCGCGATCTTTACGCGCTTTGTTGGTGTTTTTACGGTTATCTTTAGGGGGCTTGTTTAAATCAGGCTCGTAACCTTCTAGCCATTGTGGTGCTAAGCGGGTATCCAGTAGTACTTCAATTTCTTCCAGTAACCACTGCTCGTCAATACTTACCAGTGACATAGCAAGGCCTTGCTCGCCAGCGCGCCCCGTACGGCCAATTCGGTGTACGTAATCTTCTGCTATGTAAGGTAGCTCAAAGTTTATTACGTATTTAAGCGCTGGAATATCTAAACCGCGGGCAGCTACATCGGTAGCAACTAAAACCCGCGTTGTGCCTTCTTTAAAGTTTTGTAATGCACGGTCGCGTGCACCTTGAGTTTTATCGCCATGGATAGACTCAGTTTTTAAGCCGTCTTTACACATTTCTTTGGCAAGTTTATCGGCCATTTGTTTTGTGCGTGTAAATATAAGTACTTGGCGCCAATTTTTCATGCCAATCATGTGTGATACAAGCTCACGCTTTCGCTCTTCATCTACTGCGTAAATAACTTGTTCAACCTCTACAGCAGCAGAGTTGCGTTTATCAACTTCAATCAGCTCGGGGTTTTTAAGTAGTTTTTTACTCAGCTCAAACACGCTGTCATCGAATGTGGCTGAGAACAATAAGGTTTGGCGATCGCCCGGAATGTGGCGCAAAATACGTTTTATTTCATCAATAAAGCCCATATCCAGCATGCGGTCGGCTTCATCAAATACTAACGAATCAACACTTGAAAGCACCACACTGCCTTTAACGATATGATCAAGTAAACGCCCAGGCGTTGCGACTATCACTTGCGCCGTTTTAAGCGCTTTAATTTGCGGGCCAATACTTGCACCGCCATACGCTAAAGCGCCTTGAATATTTGTGCCTTGAGCGTATTTTTCAAAGCTTGCAAACACTTGCTGAGCAAGCTCACGCGTGGGCGTTAAAATAACCACTCGGGCTATGCCTGGCTCATCTTTTTTTGGTGTATTTAAAAGCTTATGTAGTAGTGGTAATACAAAGGCGGCTGTTTTACCTGTGCCTGTTTGCGCGCTGCCCATTACATCGCTGCCCGCTAATATGTGCGGAATAGTTTTAACCTGAATTGCGGTAGGCGTGGTGTAATTATTTTGCTCAATTGCGGTTAGTAATAACGAATCGAGTTTAAGAGATGAGAACGATGTGGCAGACATAGGCTTAGCTTTAAAATAACAAAGAGCGCTATTGTACGCATATTACGGTACTGCGTAAATTAACCAGCTCAGAAAAGTATTCAGCCTAGCTGCATTCGCTAATCAATAAAAAAGGCGCTAAATAACAATGTATTTAGCGCCTTTTTTATACCAATCCGCTTAATTAAGTGAGCTATTTTGAGGACAGATAAACGTGTTGATAGCTAGGTAAAAAATTCGCTATTTAGTTGTTCTAAATGAGAATTTCTTAATGCAGATAGCAACACTTTTAGCCCCTAAAAATGATTAAGTATTATTGCGGATAGGTATTATAATTTAATAACGTTTTAAACCGGTTTTAAGGTGGCTTTTCGCTCATTATAAAACGCGATTAAGTCATCGACCGTTGCTTGGCAGTATTCACGAATACCCGACACCACCATGTGCTTTTCACCAAAACCCACTTTTTCGCCGTTTTCTAGTAAATTAAAGCGCAAGGTAATTTTGCCGCGCTTACCCGTGTACTCAAAACTTGGCTCAGCAAACTCAAGGGTTGGCGCTTGAATATTAATGTTATCAAGGTTAATGATCATCGACTCGTAAATAACCATAGGGCGCGCTGGGTTAATCATTACATCTTGCTTACCCATTAGCGGAATAATTACGTGCGGAAATGCAGCACCAGAAAACTCAACATAGTTTTTTATTAAGCTATTTGTAAGTGTTGGGCATTTGCTGGTTTTACCTTCGCGTTTTACCTTTAAAATTACTTTGTCGCCGTTGGTTACATCAAACTCGTCATCCCCTTCTGGGAAGTTAAGTTTGGTGTTTTCATCAACCATACCGGCAAAGGTAAATTCCATTCGCTCACTTATACCGTAGCGGTCTAACACTAAAGAAAAAAGTAAGTCTCCTGGCGCGCAAAACTTTTTGGCATCTTTGTCATGAAGTGGGTTGTAATCATCGGCAACGCACTTTGCGAAACGACACCCTTGCTCACGAGAGATAGAAACATAATCAGCATGCTGCTGAAAGTAAGGACTTAACATAGATTGTTCACTGCTTAAACTGCTTATAACCTGCCCATACTACCAGAAAAAATTTAAAGAGAGGTCGAATCACTTACAAATTCATACAATTAACTTAAGAGTAAATGTTGCACACACCTGTTTTAGTTAGTAATTTAGGTACCAAACTAAATAAGGGACTAATTATTATGTTACGTGTTTTTGCAGTAATAAGCGTACTCACTACTTTGGCTGGATGTTCTAGCGTGACTTTTCATACCGATATAGATAACGATGTTTTATCTGAGGAAATTGGTACGTACGTTAAAAAACGAGATTTACAACAGTTTTATAGCGACCAAGAAGCACACGAAAGTGGCGCCACACTTTTAGGCCGAATTGAAGGCGAAAGCTGCAATGGCGACGGTAGAGGCGACAATAATATAAGCTACAATCGCTTAAAATCAAATGCTATAGATTTACTTAAAGCAGATGCAATGCGCAGAGGCGGTAATGCCTTTACTATAAATTCTTGTAGCGAAATCTCTGTATCGTATTGTGACCTGTCTGTTTTATGCAGCGGACAGGCCTACGACTATTAATAAATTATATATTAAGCGCAAAGCTAAGTAGTACGCGCTTTCCCGACTCAATTTTAGAAACGCTATGCTCGTATTTGTCGGGTCTAAATAAATACACGCGGTTAAACCAATTAATAATGCATTTTGAGCATTTAAAAACCCCACCAGCTTTAGGTTTTACTAGTACAAAATTAAGTTTGTAGTAGCGCCCTTGCTGTACTGGGTCTATATGGTTCATCACACTGTGATGTGTAGGGTAAGTAACTAGGTTTATTGAAAAGGCATTACTGCTAAATAAAGCTTTATTTTTTACAGGTGCAATCATACTGCCTCCTTTTAATTTACATGCAGCATTGTAGCATTTGCTAAAGCGCCACGGCTTGCGCTAAACAATATCAAAACGCGATGACATATAGCCAAACGGCCTGAAACAAAAAAGCCGAGCTTAATTAATAAGCTCGGCTTTTTATAAAGTACGACTAAAGATTATGCACTTGGGTATGTGCGGTACGCACGCTCAATATTTTTAGCCTGCTTTTTAGAAATGCCTAAATGAGCAAGCGCTACACGTAAACGCGCACGTGATAAGTCTGAGCCTAAAATTTCCATTGCATCAAGTACTGACGTTGAAGACGTTTTACCCGTGATTGCTACAAATATTGGCTCTAAAAAGTCTTTAATTTTAAGCTCGTGGAATGTAGCAACTTCTTTTGCAATGGCAAAAATAGCTGGCTTATCAAAACTACGTAAACCTTCAAGCTGCCATACAAAAAACTGTAGCGCTTGGCGTATTACGTTTTCGTCAGCTTTGCCCGCCGTTAACAGTGCTGGGTCGTAAGTTGGAATGCCGCCTACAAAATGCCCTGCTAAATCAACCATGTCCGAAAGTGTATTAATACGCGTTTTAGCTTCTGGTAATACTTTAGCTAGCATTTCGCCATTAAACTTCCAATCAACAAAGCGCTGTACAAGCTCTTCGTCTGTTAGGTTTTCGCGGATCCACATGCCGTTTAACCAGCTTAGCTTATCAACATCAAATACTGGGCCACCAAGTGATACACGCTTCATATCGAAGTGTTCAATCATCTCGTTAAGAGTGAATTTTTCACGCTCATCTGGCATTGACCAACCCATACGGCCTAAGTAGTTAAGCACGGCCTCTGGTAGGTAACCCATTTCTTTATAGTAATTAATAGACGTTGGGTTTTTACGCTTAGAAAGCTTTGATTTATCAGGATTACGCAGTAGTGGCAAATGCCCTAGTACGGGTGCTTCCCAACCTAAATCTTCGTAAAGTTTTAATAGTTTAGGTGCTGAGTTAATCCACTCTTCGCCACGGAAAATATGGCTTATTTGCATGTGGTGGTCATCCACTACGTTTGCTAAAAAGTACGTAGGGAATCCATCGGCTTTTAATAGCACTTGCATGTCTACGTTTTCCCACGGGATCTCAATTTCGTCGCGTAGGTAGTCGTTAAATTTAAAAGTGCCTTCGCTTGGTATTTTCATACGTATAACGTAAGGCTTGCCTGCAGCTAGGTTTGCTTTAATTTCATCTTCGGTGTGGTTTAAGCCACGGCCGTCGTATTTAGGGCGCAGACCTTCTGCCATTTGCTCTTCACGCATTTGGTCAAGCTCTTCGCTGGTTGCAAAACAGTAAAATGCTTTACCTTGCTCAACTAATTGGTGTGCGTATTTTTTGTATAAATCGCTGCGCTCTGATTGACGGTAAGGGCCAAATTCGCCACCTACGTCAGGGCCATGATCCCACTCAAGACCTAACCAACGTAAGCTATCCATAATCGCTTGTTCTGACTCTGGCGTGCTACGAACTTGGTCTGTATCTTCAATACGAAGCACAAACTCGCCACCTTGTTGTTTAGCAAAACAGTAGTTAAATAAAGCAATATAAGCGGTGCCAAGATGCGGGTCACCTGTTGGAGATGGGGCAACACGAGTACGGATTGTCATGATAATGTCTCTTTTAATAAGTGAGATAAAAATTAAGGGGGTCGTTTAAGCCGCTACTTTGTTTAAGTAAGCAATAATATCGTTAGATTCGTATAGCCACTCTACTTGGCCATTTTTTTCTATACGAAGGCATGGCACTTTAATTTTGCCGCCTTGCTCTAACAGCTCTTGACGAAATTGTTGATTATTTTTTGCATCACGCGTTTCTATTTTTAAGCCTTCGCGCTTAATTGCACGGCGTACTTTTACGCAAAACGGGCATGCTTTAAATTGATAAAGTTTAAATTGTGAGGTTTGCTGATCAAGCTGCGCTTGCACATCGCTTGCACGCTTTTTACTGCGAGGAGTAAATACAAAATTAAAGAATAAAATTATACAACCTAAAAACCAACGAACGAATTTCATGTTTTGTGCCTGCCTACAACAATTTAAGGAGCCAGATTTTAGCACAAATTTACAATCAAAAAAGCTCAATACTATTATCGGTGGTCACTTCTTCATTTACCTCAAGCTCGCTATAAGCGGTCACTTTATTACGGCCGCTATTTTTAGAATGATACAGCGCCATATCGGCTTGGTTTACGATACTAGATACAGTATCAATACTTGCCAGCTCTAAAAAGCCAATACTTATTGTAAGCTGCCCAACTTGCGGAAAAGGATACTCAGCAATATTTGAGCGTAAACGGTTAAGTGCTATATGTGCTTGTGCCTCGGTTTTGGTTTGAAATAACACTGCAAACTCTTCGCCTCCATATCTGAATACGTAGTCTTCTAGCCTAAAGTTATTTTTTAACAGCCGCGCCACAAGTAAAATAACTTCATCGCCTATTACATGGCCGTAGCTGTCGTTTACGCGTTTAAAGTGATCGATATCTGCAATGGCTAAATACCATCGTCGCTTTTCGTTGGTATCATCACGGGGTAATAAAAAGCCTTTGCCTGAGACAATTTCGATCACTTTTTTATCAAAGGTTTGTCTATTTAAAAGCTCGGTTAAAGGGTCTAATCGCGATTTATGTAATAGCCCTAGCTGGTTGGCATAAATATTTAAAATATGCACGGCGAGCATTGTGGTGGTTTGCGCTAACTCTTTTGTGGTTTCTATTAGTAATATGCCAATTACTTTACCAAAGTAATACACTGGCACATACGTAGTTACTACACCTAAGGCACGGCTTACTCTTATTTTGTTTTGGGTTACTTTATTAAGCAGCGCTAAGGCTTCGTTAGACTCTAATACTTCAAGGCGGGTGTGGGTGTTTATTAGCGTAGGCGGTAATTGCGCACTAAAGTGCTTATTAATATAAATAGCAAAATTTTCAACTTCGAGTAGGTCGCCAATAATCTGCACTAATGATGCATCTAAATCACTTTCTTCTTCTTGCTGAGTTAGACTGATTATCCATTCGTGCCCGCAATTGTTTGCCTTCATTAGTTTGCCTAAACTGTTTTAACTTCAATCAGTTTAGACAAAATCATCAACTTTGCTAATTAATTAACCAATACTTTTGAATTAGGTCGAATTGAGCTATGTGGATTAAAGTTTGTTTTAGCTAAGCGCTATTAAATCGTAGCGCGAGCTTAGTAACTTAGTGAGCTCAATAACTACTGCGGTATTATTTAATAACTTACACACAGCAGAGCCTAAAACAGCCTATGCTTTGCATTTATGCTTTGTATTTATGTTTTTGTACAACCAGTTATTCTAAACACAACATAGGCTCTGCCTTGCTTAAATACCGAATATACGGCCGCAACACGCGCTATTTAAAAAAGCTAAATAAAACTAAAGCAAAACTAAGTCGTCTCTGTGTAGCACCACAGCGCCACTATCAAAGTCGAGTAGCTCGCCTATTTGCTCTGAATGAGCACCTTTAATTTTATTTACTTCAACTTGATTAAAACGTGTTAACCCTCGTGCAATAACTTGGTTGTTGGCGTCTATTAAATCTATTAAGTCGCCCCGCTCAAAACGGCCAAACGCATTAGTTATGCCTTTTGCCAGCAGGCTTGCCCCTTTGTTTTGTAGCGCCGAAATAGCCCCTTTATCAATCATTATTTGGCCGGTACTTTTAGGCCCTGCCATTAGCCATTTTTTACGGCCATCTTTTGGCGCAGTAAGTTTTAAAAACCGCGTGCCGGGTAATTGCTCACTCATGCATTTTAAAATAACGTTGTTGCCAGCGCCTTTTGCAATAATAACCTCTACCCCTGCGCGCCTTGCTACGTCGGCGGCTTGTAGTTTTGTGGCCATACCGCCGGTACCTAAACTTGTACCGCTACCACCAGCCAGTTGGCGTAACTCATCGTTTATATGAGTGACTTCGTCAATCAGTTTTGCGTCGGTATTTGTGCGCGGATCGCTGGTAAATAAACCTTCTTGATCGGTAAGCAGTAATAGCTTATTGGCATTAGCTAAAATAGCCACCAGCGCCGATAAATTATCGTTATCGCCTACTTTTATTTCGGCGGTTGCTACCGCGTCGTTTTCATTAATAATAGGCACCACATCGTGGCTTAATAACGCATTTAAGGTATCGCGCGCATTTAAATAGCGTTCGCGGTCATCTACGTCTGCACGGGTAAGCAGCATTTGCCCTACGTTTATGCCATACAAGGCAAATAAGCTTTGCCAAATATGTATAAGCTGGCCTTGCCCAACGGCTGCCAACATTTGTTTATCTATTAGGCCACGGCCACAGGGTTTAATAAGTTGTTCGCGACCCGCAGCAACCGCGCCACTTGATACTAATATAACTTGGTGGCCTTGCTTTTTTAATTCGCTACATTGGCGAACCAGCTCAACCATATGGGCTTTATCTAACTTATCGGTGCCGCCGGTTAGTACACTTGTACCAAGCTTAACAACAATTACCTGTTCCCTACGCATTATTATTTACTATTAAAATGAAAGATAAATAAACTTATACCAGCTCGGTATTTTTGAACAAGTTAAAATTATTCATGCTAGGATCGGCGTTAATTTAATTTGATAAAATTTCATTTATGCCAGCCAGTTTATGCCTAATTATTGCCACCTTTTTATGGGGTAGCTCCTTTATTGCACTTAAGTATGCTATTGCCGTTTACGACCCTGCACTTGTTATATTTTTACGCATGCTAACCACCTTAGTTTTATCGCTGTGTTTATGGCGTTATGTAATTAGGTTTGAGTATTTAAAAGGCGATTGGAAGTACTTATTAGGTATGTCGCTCGCAGAGCCATGCTTGTACTTTTTATTTGAAGGCCACGCAATGGAATACACCTCGGCCTCTCAGGCGGGAGTTATTGTTTCGTGTTTGCCTATTATTGTGGCGTTGATGGCGTTTTTTATGCTTAAAGAGTATATAAGTAAAGCCATTGTGATTGGGTTTACCCTATGTATTGGCGGCAGTATTTTACTTACTTTGCTTTCACCAAATACCGATCAGGCCCCTAATCCATTATTGGGTAACTTTTTAGAGCTTATGGCCATGGTATGCGCGGCGTTTTACACCATTAGCATTAAGCACTTGGCCAATCGCTACTCGCCGTTAACGCTAATTGCTTTACAAGGCATAAGCGGCAGTGTGTTTTTTGCACCGTTTTTGTTTTTTATCGACTTACCCAGCGAAAACCAGCATGACCTAACCGCCCTTATGAGTATTTTGTATTTAGGCTCGTTTGTCACCTTAGGTGGCTATGGTATGTATAACTATGCAATTGGCAAAGTGTCGGTATTAACGGCTGCGGCTTATTCAAATTTAATTCCTATTTTTACGCTTATTTTATCGGCCATTATTTTGGGTGAAGTACTCGATTTTTGGCAATGGGTGAGTATATTTGTTGTTTTTGCAGGGGTGATGATAAGCCAACGACATCAAGAGCTGGTGGTAGACATACCGCTTAATGACGCTGGCGATGACCCTATCAACTCAGCCGATACAAGCCATCTTAAATCAGTACCTGATGCCAGCGAGTCAAAAGGGTAACAGGTTAATAAATAAAGGCCTGGGGTTTGTAAAAATGCCTGCTGGGATTGATGAATAACCTCAATCCCCTTCACTTTATAATGCTGTATTACGCCACTTTGCAGCTGCAGCGTAAACGTTTCACCCACTTTGGTGTGTTTTAAAAATGCAAAGTGGGTATCGTTGTGACCCGCTATTAACGCACCGCCATGTTTATCTCCAAGCTTTGCCCCTGGTAAAAAATGGCTTGGTGCAAATGCTAAATTACGACCACTTGCCCCAGCTAAAACGCTAAGCACTTTATTATGCACAGGCCAGTTAAGCTGCGCGGTTACAAAGCTGTCGGCGTAAAACCACGGTTTAACACGAGCGTGTGGCGTAATAAGTGCCTCTTGCCAGGCCTGCTCTATTAATACTTGGGCAAGCCATGCCTTAGCTTGCATATAAGCACCATGAGAAAACAGCCCCAGCCCGGCGATTAATAAGCCCGCACTTAGCCACTTATTCATTTAGGCCCTCGGTTTATTTTAAACGCGCCATAGCCAAGTAATAAAATGCAGCCCAGCAATATGTACAGTCGGCTTTGCCCATCAGTTTGTGGTAAACGCATAGCCAGTCCTTGTGGCGCTGCGTTCTTAGCCAGTGCCGTTTGCTTTGCAGGCTCGTTAATTTGAGTGTGTTCAATAGCTATAAAAGCAGTAAACGGGCTCAGTAGTTGATGTGTGAGTGCAAGCCCCTGCACCTCATTTTTAACTGACTGACGGTCATTATACAAAAGCAACGATTTAATTTTTTGGCGCGCCCACAGCTTATCAATCCCTTTTGCGCTGGCGCTATTTTGTGCGCTTAGCTTTATATTTAAAGGGCCTTGAGCGGTTTGCCCACTAAGCGTAATTTGATTTGTATCATTTAGTTTTATAGCCACCATTATTGGCTCGCCAAAATATAAATCAGGCAAAGGTGATGGCCAAAAATCTAAACTGTGAGTGCTTTCATCGCGAAGTGCTAAATTAGTGATAGCGGGATGAGCAAGCTTATCAAATAACTGCTGCATTTTAGGCTGCACCTCATTTGTGCTGCCAATAAACGTAAATGACCCTTTACCTATATCAGCTGCGCGGCGCATAAAAAAGCTATTGGGTGCACTGCCAATGCCTACAGTAAATAAGCGGCTATCACCCAATTTACGCTGAATATTTTTAAATAAGGCATCTTCGTTACTCACACTGCCATCCGTTAAAAACACCACTTGGCGTACAAAGCCTTCAAAGCTGCTGCCATCAAGTACCGCATCAAGCGCACCTTGTATTTCGGTACCACCGTCGGCCTCTAGGCTATAAATAAAGCGCTCAGCGCGGCGTAAGTTAAAGTCACTAGCAATAAGGGGTTTATCGCTCATGGGGGTAACCACGTTATCAAAGCCAATAATGTTAAAACTGTCGTCGCTATCAAGCAAAGACAGCGCATAAAACAGGGCCTTTTTAGCTTGCTCCATAGATTGCCCGTGCATAGAGCCTGAGGTATCTACAACAAACACCATTTCGCGAGGTAGGCGCTGCGTTTGTGTAAAGTGATCTGCTGGCGGCATTAGCATAGCAAGCCCGTACCGGTCGCCGTTTTCAAACTGCTGGGTAAAAAATGCTGCTTGTGCGCTTTCTTTTTGCAGCGGTTTAAACTCAAGTACAAAGTCGCGATTAGCCCCCGCTTGCTCATTTAAAGCAACCGTATATTGCCCAAAGGCCGGGTTTTGTACTTCTACACGATGAAATTTAGACGTTATATCTACAAGCTCTAAGCCTACATCTATATCAATATTTAAACTAAATTGGCTGTTTGGCGCCTCACTGTGCTGCGTTTTGCTATACACAGGACTTAACCATCCTTGTGGTGCATGGGTTAGGCTAGTTTGCTCAGCTTCAATATTTGCGCTTATTGTGTGATAGCGCGGCGTAATAGTACTTGGGAAGCGAATAGCAAATGTGCCATTGCTGTAATCAATAATCTCTTGGTATTCAAGCTCTATCACAATTTGCTCGCCAGGGCCTATATTTGCCACGTTAGTAATAAACATATTAGCGCGCTGCTGGCGTACAAGTGCGGCTTGCTTGCCAGCATTTTTAGCTGCCTGATACTTTTTTTCGGCCTCTACTTTTTTATCTATTTGGCCTTTTATGACTCGCTCACCTATGCGCATCGTCATCGCATGTACGGCGCTTTCATCAGGTAACGGAAACACATAACGCGCATTTACCGCAAACGGATTATCGTTTTGATAAGTTTGCTTAACGACCACGTGATTTATCAGCCCGGTTAGGGTCATGTTAGCATCGCTTTTTAATATAATTGCCGGCGCGACAGGTGTACCGCTGCTGTCAAAAAGTTCAAGCTTGGGCGACTGTGCACGGCTATTAAAACTAAGTAGAAGCACAGCCACTAAGAAAATAAAAATGCTTACTTTAGTAAGCATTTTGGTTGGGTTACTCAACATAAAATCACTCCATCGAACGCTTAACTTTACTCAAATAAAAGTGGCTTTAGTTACTTGCCGTTTGGCCATTTACTGGGTTTATTGAGCGGGTAGTAAGTGTTACGCGTCGATCAAAAAAGTTATCTTCTACGGTATTGCTGCGCGCTAATGTTTGTTGCTCGCCAAATGCCTGCGCACTTAAACGTGTATGGCTAATGCCGTGCTTTATAAGGTAACTTTGCACTGCGTTTACACGTTTTTTAGACAATAAAAGATTCGCTTGCTCATCACCGCGCTGATCGGCAAAGCCACTTAAATCTAATGCTAGTTGCGGCTGATTTTTTAACAGCACCACAAGCTGGTCTAACTGCGTAGCAAAGTGCGGGGCAATAGCACTTGAGCCTGTTTTAAATTGTACTGTCATGGCAAGTAAGTTATTTATTTGCGATTGTGTTAACTGCTCATTTTGATTAGTCAGTACATCTAACTGCTGTTCTAGCCTATTGTTTTGATTAAGTACCTGTTGGTAGTCACTGGTTTTTTGCTGCATCACTGTTATTGCTCTCTGCTGCTGGGCAATTTTGTCATCAGCTACTTTTGAATCACCAATTAAGCCCCCGGCAAATGCGCCAATAAAAGCACCAATTGGCCCACCAACGACACCACCAATAATGGCGCCAGTACCTAAGCCGATGGCGGTTTCTTTATGTGCTTCTTTAGAAGGGGTGTTAGCGGCTGCTGCAAATGCAGGTGTAAACACTGTGGCTACTAGCGTTAATGCGATTAATGTCTTCTTCATAATGTAATCCTTAAACTTGTTTTAATTTGTGATGTTTTGTTTTGATGGTTGTATTAAAACAGCTGCAAGTGGCAACAAAGGGGAGCAAAAATGGCAAACCGCTGAGCAATTGTGGCAAAAAAATGGCAATTGCCTTTTTAAGCGTACATAACTGAAAAACTTCGATATAGTGCGTTTTAAAATAAATAAGGGTGAGTAGAATGAAAAAAATAGCCATCATTGAAGATGAAACCGCCATCCGCGAAAACTATATTGAAATGCTTAGCGCCCAAGGTTACCAGGTAAGTGGTTTTGCTAACCGCGTCAGCGCAGAGATTGCATTTAAAGACGCCTTACCCGATTTAGCCATTGTTGATATTGGTTTAGGCCACGAAATAGACGGCGGTTTTTTACTTTGCCAAACCTTGCGTACGCTTTCTAAAACACTGCCTATTATTTTTTTAACCGCCCGCGATAGTGAAATAGATACCGTATGTGGCCTGCGTATGGGCGCCGATGACTACCTAACAAAAGATATTAGCTTAGCCCACTTGGCTGCCAGAATAGGCGCGCTATTTAGACGCATGGAAGCGCTTGAGCAACCCGCCGATGCCAATGCATTAATTACACGCGGCCAGTTAACGCTCGACACCCAGCGCATGCAAGTATTTTGGCAGCAGCAATTGGTTGATTTAACCGTGACCGAATTTTGGATGTTGCACTCACTTGCGCAGCGCCCAGGCCATGTAAAAAGCCGTAACGATTTAATGAGCGATGCAAAAATTTACGTAGACGACAGCACTATCACCTCGCATGTAAAACGCATTCGTAAAAAGTTTATCGCCCTTGATAACAACTTTGACTGCATAGATACGGTGTACGGCATGGGCTACAGGTGGGAACAACGCTAATGTTACGATTTGGCCTGCGCAGTAAATTTATATTACTGTCGTGTTTTTTGTTTTTACTGCCTTGGCTTGGCTACGAGTACGTGTGGGAAATGGAAAAATTTTTACGCCAAGGCCAAGAAAAAACCCTCGTAGGCACCACACGGGCGCTCGCCACCGCCCTGCATGAACGCCCAGCCCTTTTTGATGAGCAAACCAACTTTTTAGACCAGGTAGTAAAAGGGCGCGACTTATATGCGTACAATGTTAAAAACGCCATTCAACTCGATGGCAAACTGAGCGACTGGCAAAGCTATCAACCACTCTTTTGGCATTACGATAAACGCTATTTACAAAAAGCAGACAAGGAGCATAAAGCTGAGGATTTATCGTTTGATCATATGGTTGGCAAGTTTGATAACTATTTATATGCCGTGTTTAAAGTAACTGACGCTCACCTTGTATATCGTGCTAAAAATAGTTTAAGCATTACTAATAACGACCATTTAATAATTGGCCTAAAAAGCCCAGACGGAGATTTTAATACGTACATTATTGCCCCACGCCAAGATGGCTGGGTAAATGCGTTTGATGCTAATACCAAAACACCGTTTACAAAAATTCAGGGCTATTTTATACGCACTGAATCGGGATATAACGTAGAGCTGCGCTTTCCTATAAATATGCTTGGTAACAAGCTAGGCTTTGCCGTGGTCGATATTGACACAAAAAAAGCGCCGCTCGATTTTAAAACAATGTCGACCTCTAATTTAAATAACCCAAGCGATTTAGGCTCGGTATTGGTGCCCTCACCAGAAATTAACCGAATTTTAAAAGGTATGGGTCACAGTGGTAGCCGTATTTGGGTGGTTGATAATCATCATCGCGTATTAGCGCAGTCGGGCACAATTCAAAATGCCGATGGCGTATGGGCCGACGGCCTTAAAAACCAGCCGCCTAAAAATGCCTGGCAACGCTTTGAGCAAACGTATTTGCACCCGCTTTATTATAAAATTTTAACTCGCCCCGAAAACGAATTTTTAGATACCCTGCACGATGTTGCCTCAATGCAAGGCACGCATTTAGCTAAGGCACTGAAGGGGCAACCAGCGTCGTCTTGGCGGTTAACCCCCGACAGTAAAGCCGTTATTTTATCGGCGGCTTACCCTATTTGGATAGAAGATAAAGTGATTGGCGCAGTAATCGCCGAGGAAACCACTAACGGTGTACGCACCCTGCGTAATAAATCGCTCGAAAAGCTTTTTAACGTTATTTTAGCGGTGATGCTAATTGGCACCGTTACGTTGTTCTTTTTTGCCTCGCGTATTTCGAGCCGCATTAGGCGACTGCGCGACACCGCAGAGCAAGCTATTGATGCTCAAGGGCGCATTACCGGCAGTATTAATTACAGCGACTCAAACGATGAAATAGGCGACCTTTCACGAAGTTTTGCCAATATAGTTGGCCGCTTAGGCGGGTACACGAATTATTTAGAAAATATGTCATCGCGGTTATCTCATGAGCTACGTACACCGGTGGCTGTGGTTCGCTCTTCTTTAGAAAACCTACAAAGTTTAGAGCAAAATGAGCTTAGCCAAAAATACCTAGAGCGAGCTAGTGAAGGGGTTGAGCGATTAGGTAAAATAATAACCACCATGAGCGAAGCCACGCGCCTTGAACAAAGCATTCAAAGCAACGAGAGCGAGCCGTTTGATTTACAAAAAGTAATTAATGGCTGTATGCAAGGCTACCAGCTCACTTACCCTGAGCAGTTATTTGAGCTTGATGTATGCCAAAGCCCTTTACCTATGCAAGGTGCTCCCGAATTTATAGCTCAGCTACTTGATAAGCTTATTAATAATGCGCTGGAATTTAGTGAAGCAAATACAGCTATTAATGTAGGTCTTAAGCAGAGCGAAAATAAAGCAATATTAACAGTGAGTAATACAGGCCCCGCCCTGCCTGAAGGGCTAACTGAGCATATTTTTGATTCTATGGTGTCGGTGCGTAGCCAGCAAATGCAGCAACAACCGCACTTAGGCTTGGGGCTTTATATTGTAAGGCTGGTGTGTGATTACCATAAAGGCAGTGTCACTGCGCAAAACAACGAGTGCGGTAATGGCGTGGTGTTTAAAGTAACCCTGCCTTTACAAAGCTAGGCTGTGCATAAAGTGGCGCCTTGCTGAACCGCCCTTATTTTTTGCACATCGATTACAATTTACTACAACTTAAAATGTAACTATTCACTTTTAATTCAGTCAAACGGCCATACCCTGAACGCTAATTAAGGAGAATAGATCATGAACAACCCACTTGAGCGTGAAGAGATCGAATTTATTTTTGATCTATACAGGCCCCAAGAGCAAGCACCTAGCTTGCCTTCAGAGCCTGCCACCTCTACATATAAAAACTTACGACAGCCAGAACAAGTTAAAAACGAAGGCGTGTCTGAATACCTCAGCTAGGGTATTGCCTATTGCGTTGCTTGCTCGTTTTGTAAAAACGCTTTAATGCAGTTTATTTCTGCCAGTTTTACCTCTTCGCCTATTTCTGGGCCTTTTTTGCCATTTTTAAGTGCAGTTTGCACTACCTGCTTTTTATCCATTTTTTGTAATTCATTAAAAATTGCACGCAGCTTAGCCCCTTGCGGATAGGGCTTATTTACGAGCGTTTCTCCGCGCCCTTGCGCATCACATTGGCATGCTTGGGTAAACGCAATAAATCGCTCAGGGTGCACTAATGCATTTAAATTAGCGACGATTAATTTATGAATCGTTTGTGGCCTTAATTGCTCAAGCGTATGACATAAGGTGTGATTATCACTGGTGAGTACGCCAATATCACGAAAACGATTAGGCACTTTTAAACGCTTACAAAACTTTTCTATTACGGCTACCCCTTCGCGTTCATGACCGCGTAAATTACCGTGTTTTTTAAAGCTCAGGGCCTTACCAAAATCATGAGTGAGTGCCGCAAACCGTGTTTCTAAATTAAAATTTAAATCGGCAGCGCGCCTAAGTACCAACATAGTATGAACAAATACATCACCTTCTGGGTGGTGGTTTGCAGGTTGCGGCACCCCTTGCATACTCTCTATTTCAGGGAAAATACCTAAGCCATGTAATGCTTGAAAATACAGTTCAGGGTGTTTTTCACCCAGTGCTTTTTCGGTTTCGAGCCATACGCGCTCGGGCACTAAATGATTAAGCTCACCTTTGTTTTTAAGCTCGCGCATTAATGCATAAGTACTTGGGTGAATACGCCATTCACTTCCGTAGCGTGCTAAAAAACGCGCTATGCGTAATACCCTTACTGGGTCCTCTACAAAGGCTTCTGTGGTGTGGCGCAGTATTTTATTGTGTAAATCGCTTTGGCCATTAAAAGGGTCAATAACGGTGCCGCTTTCATCAAGTGCCATTGAGTTGATGGTTAAATCGCGCCGTGCTAAATCTTCTTCAAGGGTGACATTAGGGCTGGCATCTACCACAAAGCCGGTATAGCCTTTACCGCTTTTTCGCTCGGTGCGACCCAAGGCGTATTCTTCTTTTGTTTTTGGGTGTAAATAAACCGGAAAATCACTTCCTATAGGCACAAAACCAAGCGACTCCATAGTTTGGGGTGTTTCGCCTATAACAACATAGTCGTTATCTTTTGATGCTATATTAAGTAGCTGGTCGCGTACCGCGCCACCAACAAGGTAAACTTGCTTAAGGTTGTGTTTCACTGTTTATCCTAATCACACTGGGTGGTTATTTGATGTCGATCATACCATTAAAATCACCATAGTTTGCCAAGCTTAAATAAGCTCATTACAATAGCGCTTTATTTTAAGCCATAGCCTTACACTCAATGAAAAATCATTCATCAAAAAAAGAACTTATGCTACTGCCTATATTACTTGTGGTTATTGTAATGTGCGTGGCGGGTCACTTTTTACTACAGGCTAACTTTCAAGATAGCAACATGGTTGAATACATGTTGGCAGCGCTGCCCTTTGCGATGTTTGGCCTAGTTATTGTGGCATTTAAAATGGCAGCTAAAAGCGAAGCCAATGAGCAAAGCGAGCAAGACTCTTAATTTTACTGTTAAAGAATATAATACCCAAACCAATCTGGTTTTATTGGTTGAGCATGCCCACTTGGTGTAAGCTTAATATTTAGTTGGCTGTCGAGCAGGTCTATAGCAAAGCAGTCATCTACATCATGTAAATCATCTTTATGAATATGCCTAAGGCCTGCAAGCAAATCGCTTTTAGCGCGCTGCTTGGCCTCTGCTGCGCTACTGGCAACATACAATGCAAAGTCGTGTTGCTCAGCCATAGAGTCGCTTCTGTAAGCGCCTAAATTAACAAAATACAGCTGCTTATTTTGCTCAACGTAGGTATCAACGACTTCTACTTTATAACCGTCGATATGGTTAATTGCCATGTAGCTGTCCATATGCACATTGTTTTTATCGCCCACCCATTGGCTTTTTAGCTTTGAGTAGGTTTGCTCAATGCTTTGCCCTACAACAAAGCGAATATCGTGCATTTCTATGTGGCAGCCTTGAATTCGCCCGCCTAGATACACCATAAATAACTGCATTTAATAACCTTACTCTTAAATTACACTAAATTATCGACATCAATATTGTGTTTTTTTATTAACTTATAAAAATCCGAACGATTACGTTTGGCAAGCTTTGCGCCTTCGGCTACGTTACCGCCGGCCATTTTTAGGGTGTTTATTACATAATCGCGCTCAAACTCTTTTTTGGCATCATTTAGAGAAAGCGGCTCTGCACTGGCTTGGTTTGAGTTAAGTGCGTTTAACACTAAGTGCGCAGAAATTACCTCGCTGGCGCTCAATGCGACCACTTGCTCTACAACATTTTGTAGCTGGCGAATATTCCCAGGCCAGTCGTAACGTACTAGTGCATGCATGGCATCGTTTGCAAAGCGCTTTTCTTTTTGGTTCATACGTTTAGCAATACTTGCGCTAAAGTGCTGGGCGAGCAGGCTTATGTCTTCTCGGCGCTCACACAGCGGCGGTAATTTTAAATTAACAACATTTAGCCGGTAGTATAAATCTTCCCTAAATTGTTGATTACTAATCGCATCGGGTAAATTTTTGTGAGTGGCCGATACAATGCGCACATCAATAGGAATCTCTTCTTGAAAGCCCACCGGGCGTATGGTTTTTTCTTGCAGTACACGCAGTAACTTAACTTGTAAATTAAGCGGCATATCGCCAATTTCATCTAAAAATAAGGTGCCGCCTTGAGCTTGCTGAAACAAACCTTGGTGATCTTTCACCGCCCCTGTAAATGCGCCTTTTTTATGGCCAAATAATTCTGACTCTAAAAGCTCCCCAGGCACTGCGCCACAATTAATAGCCACAAAAGGCCCTTCACTTACATGACTGTGTTGATGAATCGCCTGAGCCAGCAGCTCCTTACCTGTGCCGCTGGCGCCTGAAATAAGTACATTTACTTGGGTTGGCCCCAGTAACTTTACTTGCTCAAGGAGGTGCAACATAGCGCCACTGCGCGTTACTATATTACTTTTTTGGGGCGATTCTTCCGCGTTTACGCCATGTATTTCAATGGCTTTGGCTAGGCTGTCAAACAGCTCGTCTTTATCAACCGGTTTTGTAATAAACGCAAAAATACCTTGTTTTGTCGCCTCCACCGCATCGGGTATAGAGCCATGCGCTGTCATCATTATAACCGGCAGCGCTGGGTAACGGCTTTGTAATTGGCGATGTAAGGCCATGCCGTCCATTTCGTCCATACGCAGATCTGTTATAACTGCATCAAACACTTGGTTTTTAAGAATTTGTAATGCAAGTATGCCGCTTTCACAGGTTGTTACGTCATACCCTTTAGACTCGATTCTTAGCGCGAGTAATTTAAGTAAACTTGCATCGTCATCAACGAGTAATACTTTTGCACCTTGTGGTGTGTGTGTTGCCATAATTACTGCTCCTTAGTGTCTTCGCGTAGTAACAGCTGCTGCTCTATGGTGGCTAAAGACGATAACGTTTGCTGCATTTTGTCATTTAACGCCTGCTGCTCTTTTAGAGCATTTATTTGCCGAGTAACATGCTGCTTTTGAAGCCATAAATATTGTTTTATTGGCTCAGGCCAAAAGTAGGCTAAATCGAGTTTTTGTAATCGTGTCATTACCTCCTCTGGTGCACTTGAGGTGTTAACACACATGAATTTAAAAAAACGTTTTAGCTCTTTTTCACCTAAATAAGTATGTAGGCTTGGTTTTACTTTAAAACCGCCACATTGATTAGCATGCCATGCAACAACACGTTCTGCGCTGGGGTAAACGGGGTCACTTTTAGGGCGCTTTTTAGGATTTGGCACCGCATTTTTTGCAGGCTTAACCTCCTGCGACACTGCTGTTTGTGTGTTATTTGTTTCACACCCAGCTAAAACAACCGTACTACTGAGCACACATAAAATAGCTATTAAACGCGTACGCATGCTATTAAACTCCTTGATTAATTAAAGGTATTTTTATTGTAAATAAGCAGCCTTGGGGCTGGTTATGCTCAACACTAAGCTGGCCTTGTAACTGCTCAACCGACTCTTTTACTATGGTTAAACCTAAGCCACTGCCTTGCAGCGTAACATCTTTATTATGCTTGCCTTGGTAAAATGCGCTGAATATCTGGGTTTTTTCTTGCTCTTTAATACCACAGCCTTCGTCGCGCACTTGCATTATTAATAGCTTTTGCTCAAGTGCTAAGGTTACATCAACACTTTGCCCTGTATTTGAAAATTTTAATGCATTAGAAATGAGCTGAATGAGGGTCATTTCTATCAGCTCTGCGGGTAATGCAAGTGGCTGTTTTGTTATGCTGTTGTGCCAATTTAAGCGTTGCTGCTTAGCCTTTAAACGGTGCTCAAAATGGCTGTTTATTTTATTTATTAAATTGCCAAATTCGACTTCGCTAACGCTGTCTTTACTGGTTCTGATAGCGTTATAACTAAGTAGGCTGTCAATCATAGTGCGCAAACGCACCATAGATTGGCTAATAAGCTCAAGTACGGCTTGCTGCTCTTTTGTAATGGGGCCGACTATTTCATCGCTAAGTAAATCGGTGCCCTCGACCATTGAAGCCAACGGCGTTTTAAGCTCGTGGGTTACATGGCGTAAAAAGGTATCTTTTTGTTGTTCAAGCATATGTAACTGCTCTTGCACCCATTGTAGTTTTTCGCCTAATTCCACTAACTCACTTGAGCCTTGCACTGCAATTTTTTGCTGCCAGTGGCCTTGCCCTAGTTTATCTATTACCGACGTAAGCCCTTTTAAGCGCTTACTTATGCGCCATAAAAAGCCCCCACCCACTAGTAAAGTAAGCGGAATAAGCGCCACTAACCAGTTAATAAACGAGCTTTGTAAAGTACTTAATTCACTTTGGTTGTTTTGAATTTGTGCTGCATTCGTATCGCGCAACCACACCGTAAGCTCAGCCACTAAATCGCTAATAGGCACAAACAATGCAGCATCTTGTTGGTTATTTTCAATTAAAGCTTGATGAGTGCTACGCAATGTTGTTGCTAAGCGGCGCCACTGCATAGTGTATTGCTGTGTGGCACTGGCTTGGCTGAGCGTGTCGATTGTTTGTAAGGAGGATTGCCACTTTTCGTTTATTAACGTGTCGAGCGACTCGCTTTTTAACACCCAGTTTTGTCGCGTTGCCCGCTCTAGGCTATTAAGCTCTTGCTTTAAAAAATTAAACGACTTAGTAACTTGGTAATTATTACTGACAATAAGCTGGGTAACAGCGAGCTGTTTGTTTAACGCATTTAAAAAAACAATAACCACCAAACTAAGCGGCAGTAACGACAGCAGCATACTAATTATAAACTGACCTATTAAGTTAGGCCGCCAATTAAGCATTGCACGATACTTTTTAGCCAACGTTACAGGCATTATCATTTCCTTTTATTATTTTAAGCGCCCTATTTTAGTTACTTACCTTATACTCTCGCTGAATCAACTTCTATATTTAACCCAATATATCCACCTGTTGCCATTTAGCAACACACTAAGCTATTGATAACTATATCAACGACTAATAGCACGTTCCGCCTGTTGCAAAAATAACACACATTTAAGTAAAAAATTCCGACTAGCGCCCCTCAAACAACATAAACCTTTGATTTTAAGCATTTATTTAAATTGGCACCATTTTTGTAATAGTGAGTGCAACTTTAATCAATAAGGAAATTAAATGAACAACCGCTTTTTAGTAATTTTACCCATGCTGGCTTTTGGGTTTATGGGCACAGATGCAATAGCTATGGACGTTCAAGCTACATTTAATGAGCTAGATAAAGACAGTAACGGCACACTTAGCGAATCAGAAGCGGGTGAAGATGCCGTACTACACGAAAACTTTTCACAAATAGACACTAACCAAGATGGCCAGTTGTCGCTAAGTGAATTCAAAAAGTTTATTCAGTAAATTCATTTAATTAGGGAACATGATTATGAAACAACTTATCGCAGCATTTGCATTAATGTTTTTAGCCATTAGCGCCACGGCTTTAGCCTCTTCTGTCAACATTCGCTTTGCTCATTTAGACAAAGATATGGATGGAGCAGTATCGCTTGCAGAAGCCAAACAAGATAAAGAAGTAATGAGGCAATTTGCCGATTTAGACGAAAACCAAGACAAGAAAATTTCTAAAGAAGAGTTTCAAAATTTTAAACCTTAATTGTGATTAAGCGCTTTAATAACAAACTCAATAGTAACGATGTTTAAGTCTTTTTCTCTGGCTAGAAATTTTAAGCAGTTAGCGCTAAAGCTGACTGCTTAAATTAGATTTATTATCCACCGCTGAAGTTAATTAAGTTTTACTTAAGCTTTTACCTAGTAAGGTAGGTTTCAAAAGCATTTGCCATAATCCCTGAGGGAATGTGTAAACGGATTTAATGTTGGGAAGTTAAATTATGGCAAGTGCTTTTTTTATTAATCTACAAACACTGTATGTTGGAAGGAAAACCATGAAGTGTGTTTTTTTTAGTGTTATCGCTATTACTATGATCAGCTTTAATGCTGTTGCGTTAGATGTTAAACAACGTTTTGATCACCTTGATGCCAATAAAAGCGGCTTCTTAACAGAAGACGAATTAGAGCCACAGCCTCAGCTACTCAGCACCTTTACTCGCTGGGATAAAAACCAAGACAAACAAATCTCGCTTCTTGAGTTTAAAGACTATTTAACCAATAACCTTTACTGAGTATAAGTATGAAGACTGTAAGCTATTTAGCGCTTGTTGCGCTGGGCCTTTTTAGCGATGTAAGCCTTGGCCAAAGTACAGAAGTTGCCGATAAATTTGAAAAGTTTGACCGTAACCACGATGGCTTTTTAACCCGTTCAGAAACTGCCATTGACCCCGCCCTTTGGTCGCGTTTTTCAAGTTATGATAAAGATAAAGACGGCAGACTTACTCTTTCGGAATATGGCATATACGCCAGTAAGTAACTCTTTTTTATAAGCGTAAGCGCTAAATTTTTAACAGCCCTTACGCTTTTAAGCTATCTACCTCAACATATTGGTATTCTAAAAGTGAGTTTGCTAGTGTTATTTTACTAACAATAAAAAATAACCAACTTATGCAACTCAAAAAACTATTTAACCCACTACTGCTTGCCGGCTTATTTGTAAGCAGCACTGCGATTGCGCAAACGCAGGTCATTTACAACGCTAATGGTTACACTCCCTTGTACCAAGGTGGTATTCAAACGTTTTCTACTTTAGTGATTAAAAACGGTAAAGTTGTTAAAACTGGTGATGATACGCTTAAAAACACTTTTCCTGATGCCACACTTATTGATGCCAAAGGTAATACGTTACTGCCAGGGTTGATTGACGCTCACGGGCATGTAATTGGCCTTGGCGATAACTTATCGCAACTTGATGTACGCGGCGCTAAATCGGTCGCTGAAATAACCACAAAGTTAGAACAATTTGCGAAAAATAAACAAGGCTGGATACTAGGGCGAGGCTGGAACCAAGAGCTGTGGAGCGACACGCGCTTTCCTACCGCCCAAGACTTAGACAAAGTAGTCAATGACCGTCCAGTGGTACTTTCGCGCGTTGACAGCCATGCAATTTGGGTTAACAGCAAAGCCTTAGAGCTGGCCGGTATTACCGCAGCCACTCAAGCCCCTGACGGCGGCGAAATTATTAAAGATGAATTTGGTAATCCAACCGGTATTTTTGTTGATAAGGCCGAGTCGTTAATTACCCAGCATATGAGCGCTCCTTCAAAACAAGCTATAAGCGACTCGTTAGATGCCGCAGGCGCGCACTTATTAAGCTTAGGCATTACCTCTACTCACGATGCCGGTATTGATAAAACCACCTGGGAAGTTTACAAAGAGCGCAGCGAGCAAGGTAATTTGCCACTAAGAATAGTCGCCATGCTAAGTGCTGCTAGCCCCGATTTAAAGCACATGCTTAAGGCAGGGCGCTATCAAGATGCAGCATCGTTTATGTCTATCCGCAGTGTAAAAGTATATGCCGATGGCGCATTAGGCTCGCGCGGGGCTGCGCTAATTGATGACTACGCAGATAGAAAAAACCACCACGGCCTTATGCTAGAAACCCAAGCCAAGCTTGAAGAATTATTTACTTTAAGCTTTAAAAATGGCTTTAGCGCCAACACTCATGCAATTGGTGATAAGGCAAATAAAGTGGTACTTGATGCGTATCAAAACGTGTTTAAGCAAACGGGCGGTATGTTACTGCGTAACCGTATTGAACACGCGCAAATAGTCACCCCTGATGACATTCCGCGCTTTAAAGCACTTAAAATCATTCCATCTATGCAGCCTGTGCATGCCACCTCAGATATGCATATGGCTCAGCAGCGCTTGACCGATAACCAATTACAAGGTGCATATGCATGGCAAACATTTTTAAAGCAAGGCTCTGTAATTGCAGCAGGCTCTGACTACCCAGTAGAGCTGGCAAACCCTTTTGATGGCTTGTATTCAGCCATTACCCGTATGGATCATAATATGCTGCCTGAGAGCGGCTGGCGCGCAAGCGAAGTGCTAAGCCGCGAACAAGCCTTAAGAGCGTTTACCCTCGGCGGCGCGTATGCAGCGCACCAAGAGTTTAAAATAGGCAGCTTAGAAAACGGAAAATGGGCAGACTTTATTTTAATAGACAAAGACTACTTTAAAGCCCCTGTCGATGAGATTTATAAAACACAGGTTTTACAGACTTGGGTAGCTGGAGAATTACGCTATAAAAAAGAATAGCTTATAAAACAGGCAAATTTAAAAATAAACAAAGTAATTACGAATATTTACTAAAGTAATCAAAAAGAGTGTCGATAAGTGAGGGAATTTAAAAAATCTCTTATGTTTCAGGAAGAAAACATGTTTTCAAAAAAACTATCGCTTACTTTATCGGCTCTTTTTACTTTATCACTTAGTGCATGCTCTACTCACCCAGTTTATAATGGCCACGCTTCGCATAATAATATTGGCCATCACAATAGCCATAATCGTTACACAGACGTTCATCAGCCACGCGTAAATAACTGGCAGTTCCCAGAAAATAACTACCGCCCTATTAACAGCAGTAAATTATTAAGTAACTATACAGAACAATTAGCAATGAAGCTGATTGAGAATATGAACTACATCAACAGTGGAACGCCTGTTGCAATTACTTCGTTTGTGAACTTAGATGACAATTTACAAACCACAAATATATTTGGTAATCACTTGGCTGAAAGCTTTATTACTGAAATGCAGGAGTTTGGCTTATCGGTAGTTGATTACAAACACACAGGCGCTGTGCATGTAACCCCGTTAGGTGATTTCTCGTTTAGTCGTAATGGTAAAGAAATTAAAGGTTACCCACATATTGAATACACTTTATCAGGCACTCTAACTTACACGAATCGTGGTGTAATAGTTAACGCTCGTATTATTGGGGCAAAGTCTAAAGTAGTGGTCTCATCGGCTAAAGGATTTATCCCAAGCTTTGTTGTTGAGTCACTTTATCCAACCCGTAGAACTGATGGCATTGTTTTAGACGCGGTGCTTTAAAACAAAAAAGGGTTAACTTAAATGTTAACCCTTTTTTTGAATTTTTAGCTTCACGCTTCTTTGACTTTAGGCTGTCGGTAGAGCTTTATAATATGGTACATATTTACCAGCGCTAATAAGCCATTAGTAAACGCAACAGGCACTGCACCAATAGCCACACCGTAAATAGTAAATACAATACAACCAAACATATTATACCAACGCAGTTTTACTACATCGGTCATTGTTAACGATGCAACCAAGAAAGCTGATGCAATATAACCTAAATATTCCCAACTCAATTGTTCTCTCCTACCCTTTAGGTTAGCATTACGCCAATGCTAACGTGTGGCACTTGTCAGTGTTACAACGTTTAATACCAATTCGCAATAATACTCAATCATTTTGTGGGGCTAAACGTGTCGCTACCTGCGTTAAAAAATGCTCATTTACGACTGCATGGATGCAGAAGGTAGAGCAATACAGGAGCAATTGCCGAGAACGACTAGATAGCGATTTTTTGCCTAGCTATCAACACGTTTTCCTAGCCTTAGAATTGATCACTTAATTAGGTTGATTGGTATAAAATAAAAAAACTAACTTGCTTAAAAAACCTTAAAAAGTATATTGGTTGTAGCCAATAGCTTCCTAAATCATTACACGGGAAATGAAGGTATTACGTACTTAGCAAGGCTAAATACAGTAGCAAGTTAGCGTAAATTCTTAGAGCCTTAATAATATCGTCATTAAGGTGTAATAAATAGGACAATTGTCCGAAGAGCATATTGATGTTTCAATACCATTTTTCTAGTTACCTTGTTGAACAATTACTCACTTTTGCAGGGAGTAGCTATCAACAATCAAAAAAAGAAGTGCTGATCCACCAAGATCAACCACTTAGTAAACTTGTGCTGGTGCGCAGCGGTACTATTTCATTTAGTTATGATGTAGGTAACGGACGCCGACTATTATTAGGCCAATTAGATTGCAACAACACCCTAATTGGTGAAATAGAAGCACTAAACAATAACCCATGTATTTATACGGTCACCTGTTTTAGCGATGTAACCTATAACTTAATAGAGCTTCGCCACTGGCGAGCATTACTACTCGAAAAGCCAGAGCTGAGCTTATACACCGCGCAAACCATTGCGGCTAAATTTCAAGAAAACCAAAAAATTAATTTAGATAAGTTACTGCTGCCTTTAAGCTACAACATAGCTAAAGACTGCTTACTACGAGCCGAGAACAATAACCCAACGCTACTGCGCGCATACCCAACCGTTAACGCCGAAGCAGAGCGCTTTGCAACCACTGAGCGAGCTTATCGTCGCGTAGTTACCGAGCTTGTTGAAAAAGGCTTAGTGCAGCGCAGCTCCCATGGGCTAAAAGCGGTCGATACACAAAGTTTAAGTGATTACGTAGACAGTTTTGCGCAGCTGTAAAAAAATCAGACACAAAAAAAGGCCGTAATGGCCTTTTTTAGTTTTTGTGGTATTTATTAGCACTGCGCTATAGCAGTAATTTATTTAAAACGAGTACACAAACACGCCCCCGCGCAAATAAACTCCTACTTAACGCTTTGGCAATTACTTATCTAATAAAATATCTTGGATATTTACTAAATCAGATTTACCTTCAATTATTTCATCTGGCGTTAAACCCGATAACTCATGTGGGAACACTAACCACTCTTCTGACTCATGAATAAAGTAATCTGGCACCATCTCTACTTTTGAGTTTTTAGGCTTATAGTACGGACATGCCACACGAATATCGCGTGGTAAGTTTAAGCGCATAAGCTCAGAAAGCTTTTCTTTTAGTGCAAATATACTGCGGCCAGAATCAAACACATCATCAACAATAAGCAGTGAGTCACCTGCATTAGCGTTTTCTACAATGTAGTGTAGGCCGTGTACTTTTATTTCTTTAGATTGCTTGCCAATACCGTAATAAGACGACGTACGCACCGCAATGTGATCAGTCTCAATGCCTTTGTAATCGTAGTATTCTTGCACAGCAATACCAATAGGTGCACCACCTCGCCAAATACCAATTATAAAGTCTGGACGAAAGCCATCTTTATAAACTTGTGCCGCTACGCGGAATGAATCTTCAAGTAGCTGTTGAGCTGTGATGTAGCACTTATCTGACATAGTTTAGAACCCCAGTGGTGAGTATAACATTTGAGTGTAGGCACTTTAGCCAATAATTAAACACCCAAACAGGTATTGGCGAAGGATTTTACCGTAAATAAAAATAAATTGCTTGCCTGCAAATAGCAAAATAGGCACCAATTGGTGCCTATTTTATGTATTAAACGCCTAGTTACGTACTATTAAGCTTTTTCTAACAATGTACGTGCCACTGTGCGCATACCTTGCGTAGTTGCACCTGCAGCCCATTGGCTAGTGCTACCCATATTAAATGCTGCAGCTAAATCAATGTGTACCCAACCTTTACCATCGTTTGGTACAAAGCGAGATAAAAAGCCTGCTGCATTTGATGCGCCGCCGTAACCGCCACCTTTTTGAGCACGGCTATTTGCCGTATCAGCATATGGAGATGGGCAGTTTTGCTGGTGCCATTTTTCAAGCGGAAGAGGCCATGCAGCTTCCATTTCTTGCGATGCAAAGTCTTCTACTTCGCGAACCAGCTCTTTATCAAGGGCAAATAATGCGTTGTACTCTTGCCCTACAGCAACGAGTGCAGCACCTGTTAGTGTTGCCGCATCGATAATTAGCTCTGCGCCAGTTTCGCCTGCAGCCATTAGGCCATCGGCAAGCACTAAACGCCCTTCAGCATCGGTGTTTACAATTTCAACGGTTGTGCCATTTTTGTAGGTTAAAATATCACCTAGTTTGTAAGCGTGGCCCGAAATTAAGTTCTCTGCACAGCATAAAAATAGCTTAATGCGTTTTTCTATACCGCGGTTAATAGCCAGTGCTAAACCCGCTGTTACCGTTGCCGCGCCACCCATGTCGCACTTCATTCCTAGCATACCTTCGCTAGATTTAATTGAGTAACCGCCAGAATCAAACGTAATACCTTTACCTACAAGCGCTGCGCTTACCGGTGCGTTTTCATCGCCTGTTGGGTTGTAATCAAGCTCAAGTAAAACAGGTGGACGCTCAGAGCCACGGCCCACAGCATGAATACCAATCCACTGTTGCTCTAATAACGCATCGCCTTTAATAATTTGGTAGCTTACGTGTTCAGGCGCTAACGATTGAATAAATTCGGCGGCTTTTTCAGCAAGGCTTTCAGGGTAAATGTCATCGGCTGTGCCGTTTACCATTTCTCGTGCCCACGTAGCTGAGGCTTTTAAATGCGCCAGCTCGTTTAGATCTGATTGTGCGTTATCAACAAATTCAACACCATGTAATGATTTAGGTGTTACAAAACCTTGGTAAAAAGCCCATTGGCTTTCTGTGCACCATGTATCGCCCGCAAGCTCAACCTGTTTAACACCTTGGCTTGCAATTGTTCGCGCCGCTTTTTGAACATTTTTTAATGTTTCTTGCTCAGATAAATGAACCGTTGCGCCTTGCTCGTTAAAAGACAACGCCGCGTTTTCGCCCCAATGGCTTGGTGCTGCTTGCTCGCTTAGTTGAACAACAAATTTTTCACTCATGTTAGAATACCCTTACACTTAAATGTGCCACCGAGTTTACTATAGTGAGTACAAGTTCCCAACAGCTTGAGATAAATAACATAAACCAACGCATCTGCAGCGTTTAGCATTGGAATTTAAATGAAATACACCCCAGCTTTACAGCCCGCCACATTATTAAAACGCTATAAACGCTTTTTAGCCGATCTCCAACTTAACGATGGAACTGAATTTACCGCCCACTGCGCCAACACCGGTAAAATGACAGGTTGCGCAGAGCCCGGTTTTAGCGCTTTTTATTCAACCAGCGATAACAGTAAACGAAAATACCCTCAGTCGTTAGAGCTCACTCAAAACTCCCTCTCGCAATTAATATGCGTTAATACCGCCGTGGCAAATAAAGTGGTCGAAGAGGCTATCAACAACCAGGTTATTACAGAGCTTAACGGCTATGAGCAGCTTCAAAGTGAAGTAAAATACGGCAGCGAAAACAGTCGTATCGACTTTTTACTCACCAGTGACAATAAACCCGCTTGCTATGTAGAGGTAAAGTCAGTCACTTTGTTAAGCGAAACCGCACCACAAAGTGGGCAAGGCTACTTTCCGGATGCGCAAACCGTGCGTGGGCAAAAACACATTCGCGAATTAATAGAAATGATCGAACAAGGCCACCGCGCAGTATTACTGTTCGCTGTTTTGCACCAAGGTATTAATACGGTGAGTGCAGCAAGCCACATAGATAAAAAATACAGCGACTTATTAAACCACGCGATTAAAAAAGGCGTGGAGGTGTACGCTTATAAGGCATCTATTTCACCAAATGAAGTAACGCTTAGTGAGAAAGTGGCCTTTAAATAAAAAATTTAACTTGCTTTTAAACTTTATGCCCATATAACTAGGCAAGTTTAAATACCGAAATAACGATTAATAAAGCATCAAAATCAAAATATGAGCCTTTTTAGTCAACACACTGGTTGAAGCTAATTCGATTAATTAAAAAATAAATTTGCCTAGGGTATAAGATTCTGCTATTTATACCGCCGGCTAATGCTGAGGCATTAAATTAAGGATTTAGGAGAGAGTTATGCCAGACCAACAAAGACATGGTTTATTGGCTCAAGCCGGTTTAGAACCATACCAAGAAAAGCCGGGCGAAGAGTATATGAATGAAGCACAACGTGCTCATTTTAAAGCGATTTTAGAAGCGTGGCGTAACGACTTACGTAATGAAGTTGACCGCACGAAATCGCATATGCAAGACGAAGCTGCCAACTTTCCTGATCCAGTTGACCGCGCTGCGCAAGAAGAAGAGTTCTCTTTAGAACTTCGTACTCGCGACCGCGAACGTAAACTGATCAAAAAAATTGAAAAAACAATTATCTTAATTAAAGAAGATGATTTTGGCTTTTGTGAGTCATGCGGAATCGAAATTGGTATTCGTCGTTTAGAGGCGCGTCCAACTGCAGATTTATGCGTAGACTGTAAAACCCTTGCAGAAATTAAAGAAAAACAAGCTGGGCGCGGTTAATTAAAATTAGTTAACTATGTCTCCTACAGCCGTTACCACGCCAAAGCGTGACTATCGCGGTCGATTTGCACCGTCTCCTTCTGGGCCACTTCATTTTGGCTCACTTGTGGCGGCTGTGGGCAGCTACCTTGATGCTAAAGTAAATCAGGGTAAATGGTTAGTGCGCATTGAAGATATAGACACCACCCGCGTGGTTAAAAATGCCGACACCCATATTCTAAATACCTTACAAGCCTACGGCCTTTACTGGGACGAATCCGTTGTTTATCAAACTCAGCGCCTACCTCTTTATCAAGAGGTAACAAATAAGCTGATCCACCAACAATGTGTATATGGTTGTCGCTGTTCTCGCAAACAAATAAAAGCCATGGGTGGCATTTACCAAGGTCACTGCAAAACGCTTAACTTATCAACAGAGCAAGGTGCACTTCGTCTTAGCCAACAGCACCCAACATGCCATTTTAACGATTTGATTCAAGGCGATATTACTGTAAATAGTGCATTAGCCCATGAAGATTACATAATAAAGCGCAGTGACGGATTATTTGCCTACCAACTAGTGGTGGTTATTGATGACATTGAGCAAGGTATTAATCGTGTGGTACGTGGCGCCGATTTAATCGAGCCTACAGCACGGCAAATCAGTTTATTTAAACAGCTTAATGCGCCCATCCCCCAATACGCACATTTACCCCTTGTGGTGGCCGAGCCTGGTTTTAAACTCTCTAAACAAAATTATGCGCCCGCTATTAGCACAGACAATCCAAAACCTGCGCTTATTGATGCGTTTGAATTTTTAAACTTACCTGTACATAGCCAATTGAATGATTTGTCTGTAGAGCAATTAATTACGTGGGCTATTAACGAATTTAGCTTAACAGCGGTGCCAAACATACCCGAAATTCAAATTTCGCAAGGTCAGCATCCAAACAGCACTAAATTTACGCATTTAAGCAAATAAAAAACTTAAAAACGGCTTAATTTCAGTCCATCAACTTAATTTTTATACCGCGCTGGTATATGATAGCCGCCTAAATAGAGGCTATTTACAATAAATACAAAGCACCGCACTATAATACCTAATTTATGTGCTTTTTGATTGCGATGACCAGCCAATCATCATTTCTGTAGGAGACAGATTATTATTTCCAAGCTTTTTCAATTTTGCAGGCAAATAATCGGCCCAAATGCCGATGTGCAAAGCACTCAAACAAGTGATGAACCGGTTGTTGTAACACGCGGCGAACATGGTATTTCACGTAAACAATTTAGCCCAAATGCAATCAAAGTACTTTACCGTTTAAAAGACGGTGGTTACGACGCTTACCTTGTAGGTGGTTGTATTCGCGATATATTGTTAGGTCAACAACCAAAAGACTTTGACGTTGTTACCAATGCCACCCCAGAGCAAGTTAAAAAACTATTTAGAAATTGCCGCCTAATTGGTCGTCGTTTTCGATTAGCACATATTGTTTTTGGTCGCGAAATTATAGAAGTAGCCACCATGCGCGGGCACCACGAAGCGCAAGAAGACAAAAACCAAATTAGCCAATCAAGCGAGCACGGGCAGTTACTGCGCGATAACGTGTTTGGTAGCATTGAAGAAGACGCCGAGCGCCGTGATTTTTCTATCAACGCGCTGTATTACTCTATTAACGATTTTTGTATATACGATTACGCCAATGGCTTAGCGGCCATACAAGCAAAACAAATTGAGTTAATTGGCGACCCAGAAACACGCTACCGCGAAGACCCTGTACGTATGCTACGTGCGGTGCGCTTTGCAACTAAGCTTGATATGAGCATAGCGCCAAAAAGCGAAAAGCCAATTACTGCGCTTGCCAGCCTACTTGATAACATACCGCCAGCGCGTTTATTTGAAGAAGTTCTAAAGCTGTTTTTAAACGGTAAAGCCGAAGCTAACTATTTAATGCTACGCCAATACGGCTTGTTTAAGTCGTTATTTCCGGTGCTTGATAAAATTTTAGATAAAAACCCTGGCGGCTTAGAAGCGGCGTTTATTCAGCAAATGTTTCAAAACACCGATAAACGCATAAATGCAGATAAAAAAGTAACGCCTGCGTTTATATTTGCTGCTTTAATGTGGTTTCCGCTGCTTGAGCGCACAACTAAAATTAAACAACAAGAACAGCTGTCTTACTTTGATGCCTTTGCTCAAGCCATGAATAAAGTTCTGAGCGAAAATGCCCAGCATATTGCAGTACCTAAACGCTTTACCTTAGGCGCGCGCGACATTTGGCATATACAGCAACGTTTAGATAAACGTGCCGGCCAACGCGCTTACAGACTTACCCAGCAGCCACGATTTAAAGCCGCTTATGACTTTTTATTATTACGAGTGGATGCCGGTGAGCACCAACATAGTGAGCTTGCCCAGTGGTGGACACAATACTTGAGCCTAGATATTAATGGCCAAAAAGAAATGGTAAAAAACCTAGGCCACCAAGGTGGACCAAAACCACGTAAACGTCCGCGCCGCCGCACCACTAAAAAGCCAGCTGAGTAATTGCATGCAGTGTGTATATTTGGGTTTAGGTGCCAACCTAAACTCACCCAAAGAGCAGCTTGATAACGCCGTTTGTGCGCTTAAAAAGCTGCCTCATTGTGAATTTATAAGTGTATCGCATTACTATGCAAGCAAACCAATGGGCCCACAAGATCAACCCGACTATGTAAATGCCGTAGCGTGTATTAAAACCGCGCTTGAACCTGAGCAATTACTTGATTTAACTCAAGCCATAGAGCTTGAACATGGGCGGGTAAGAAAAGCCGAACGTTGGGGGCCGCGTACGCTCGATATAGATACCTTACTGTTTGGTCAGCAAGTGATTAATACCCAGCGCTTAACTGTGCCACATTATGGCCTGTGCGAACGTGAGTTTGTAGTTTACCCTTTACTTGAGCTTGCCCCAGAACTGATTTTACCAAGCGGCATTGCATTAAAAACCATTGCGCAAGACTTACCGCTCAACGACTTACAACAATTACCTCTGTAATTAACCAAGGCTTATGCCTGCGAGGATATTATGTCTAAAATAACCGTTTCTACTTTAAATAAAATGAAAGCAGAAAATAACAAAATCACCGCATTAACCGCTTACGATGCCAGTTTTGCTAAGTTATTTCATGATAACGGTGTGGACGTTATTTTAGTTGGCGACTCTTTGGGCATGGTGCTGCAAGGTGGCGACGATACCCTAGGCGTAACCAATCAAGATATAGCCTATCATACCCGCTGTGTACGCGGTGGCAGCCGTGAGCTTTTTGTAATAGCCGATATGCCCTTTATGAGCTATTCAAATGTTAGCGACACCTGTAAAAATGCAGCAGAGTTAATGCGTGCAGGCGCTAATATGGTAAAACTTGAGGGCGGTGAATGGCTTTACGACAGCATTAAAAGTTTAACGCAGCAAGGGATTCCTGTTTGTGGCCATTTAGGATTAACGCCGCAATCAGTACACGTATTTGGAGGCTTTAAAATTCAAGGCCGCGAAGACGACAAAGCGCAAAAAATGATTGATGATGCAAAAGCCCTAGAAGCCGCAGGTGCTCAATTATTAGTGCTTGAGTGTATCCCAAGTGCGCTCGCTAAACGCATTACCGATGCCGTCACCATTCCTACCATAGGTATTGGCGCAGGTAATGTAACGGATGGCCAAATACTGGTAATGCACGACTTAGTCGGTATTTCGGCAGGATACATTCCTAAATTTTCTAAAAACTTTTTACTGGAAACTGGCAACATGCCAGATGCAGTTAAAAAATATTGTACAGACGTTAAAAGTGGCGCATTTCCAAGCGCCGAACATGAGTTTAAATAATGCAGTCAATTACTGAAATTAAATCATTACGTAGTCAAATTAAAGCTTGGCGCCAAGCAGGTTTAAGCGTGGCTTTAGTGCCAACCATGGGCAACTTACACCGCGGCCACTTTTCATTGGTTGAAAAAGCAAAAACAATGGCCGATAAAGTGGTTGTGAGTATTTTTGTCAACCCAATGCAATTTGGTGCCAACGAAGATTTAGATAGCTACCCGCGTACATTAAACGAAGACAAACAAGGCTTAGCCGACTTAAACACCGATATTGTGTTTACCCCAAGCGTAGACACCATTTACCCAAATGGGCTTGGTGAGCAAAGCTTTGTAGATGTACCTGGCGTATCTATGGGGTATTGTGGCGGCACGCGCCCAGGACACTTTAGAGGCGTAGCCACGGTAGTGACTAAGTTATTTAATTTAGTACAACCAGATTATGCATGCTTTGGCGAAAAAGACTTTCAGCAGCTGCAAGTGATTAAAACCATGGTACGCGATTTATCAATTCCGGTTGAAATTGTTGGTGTACCGACCATGCGTGAAGTTTCAGGCTTAGCTATGAGCTCGCGAAATGGCTATTTATCTGCAGAGCAAAAAGCCACGGCTACCGCATTATTTAAAACACTAAACAGTTGCGCTGAGCAGCTCAAAGCAGGCAATACCGATTATAAAGCACTTGAGCAAAGCGCACAGCTTAGTTTAGAGCAAGCCGGCTTAAAGCCTGATTATTTTGAGATAGCTCAACGAGATACATTAAAAGCTGCTACACTTGATGATACACAACTTGTTATTTTAGCTGCCGCCTTTTTAGGCAATGTTAGATTAATCGACAACTTACAAGTTGAGATTTAACAAAAGCGCAGTTCAACGTTAAGGATAAGCATGCAAACATTTATTAAAACGAGTGCCCTCGCCCTTTCATTTTCATTTTCATTGTTAGCAGCTTGCCAAAATCAAGTGAAAAACCCTGAGTTAAACCAATGTGCACAACAAAACTATCAGTGCGAAAATAGTTGCGATCAGCAATCAATTGACAAAGGTTTAAAACAGCAAGTGTGCTCTGCCAAATGTGTAGAGAGCTATAATCAGTGTAAAGCACAAGCGCAAAAGCTGACTGATCTGTAATCGCTTTTTAGTAAGTTAGTCTGTTTTACGTTTTAAATTTTACACAAAAAAAAACCGCTCATTGAGCGGTTTTTTTATTGGTTGGGTTTAAATTATAAACCTAACTTTTTAAGCTCTGCTTCTACTAACTTAGCAGATAGTGGTACGTAACCATCTTTTTCAACGATTTTTTGACCGTCTTTAGAAAGTACCATTTTTAAGAACTCAGCTTCAATTGGTGAAAGCGGCTTATTAGGGTGCTTGTTCACGTACACGTATAAGAAACGAGAAAGTGGGTATTTACCTTTAGCAACATTATCAAGCGTTGCATCTACGTAGTTAGTGCCTTTTTTAGATAAAGGAACCGTACGTACACCCGACGTTTTGTAACCAATACCTGAGTAACCAATCGCGTTTAATGAAGATGAGATTGACTGTACAACAGAGGCTGAACCTGGTTGCTCATTTACGTTGTTACGGAAGTCACCTTTACACAGCGCTTTCTTTTTAAAGTAACCGTAAGTACCTGATACAGAGTTACGTCCGTATAATTGAATGTCTTTTGCAGCCCAGTCGCCCGTTAGGCCAACATCGCTCCAGCGGTTAACTTGCTCAGACGCACCACATTTACGAGTAGATGAAAAAATAGCATCTACTTGGTCAATACGTAAGCCTTCAATTGGGTTATCTTTGTGTACAAATA
Organism: Pseudoalteromonas sp. P1-11; assembly: GCF_001399995.1. NCBI lineage: Bacteria > Pseudomonadati > Pseudomonadota > Gammaproteobacteria > Alteromonadales > Pseudoalteromonadaceae > Pseudoalteromonas > Pseudoalteromonas sp. P1-11. Next base: position 391,373 of record NZ_LJSP01000001.1, on the reverse strand, counting down.
CCGCTAGTGCATCAATCGCTACACGTACTTCTGTAGGCTTGTAACCGTAGCGTTTTTCGAACGCTTCGATTTCTTTTGATTTCATTTTACGGCTCATAGGACCCATGTTAGAGGTGCCTTCGGTAAGCGCTGGTGGAGCAGTAGACGAACCTGCCGCTTGAATTTGAATATTTACATTAGGGTAAATACGTTTGTACTCTTCAGCCCAGAAAGTCATCATGTTAGCTAAAGTATCAGAGCCTACAGATGAAAAGTTACCTGAAACGCCGTTAATTTTTTGATATTCAGGAATTGCGTCGTCAAGAGCAACAGCCTGTGCAGATACTAATGTTGTAACAGCCACACCCATTGCGGCAACTAAGTTTTTAAATTTCATGCGGGGTTCTCCGATTTGTTCGTCCCATTTCCTAACTGTCGTCTACTGTAAAGTGAGTAGATGACAGTTACATTACTCTTAAATGACACTTTTATGACTTTGCTTTTTATTGCCTTTAACTTGCTAAGTTAACAAGCTTATCCTTTGAAAAGTCGAAAGAAAAACACGAGCCTTTACCAAGCTCACTGCTTATATTTAATTTACTATCGTGACGTGTAAGCACATGTTTAGTAATTGCTAAGCCTAAACCTGAGCCACCGGTTGTGCGACTCCTTGCTTTATCTACGCGGTAAAAGCGCTCAGTTAAACGATTTATATGCTCTGGTGCAATACCATCGCCATTATCATTTACGCTAAAATGCGCAAGCCCCTCTTTACGCTGCCAGGTAACAACAATTTTTCCGCCCGCTTTAGTGTAATGTATAGCGTTAAACACTAAATTAGAAAATGCACTGCGTAGCTCATCTTCAGAGCCTTTAATATCAAGCTCATTATCTATATCAAAAATAAGCTCATGGCCTTTATCTTGGTTTATAGATTGCGCTTCGGTTTTAATGTAGTTGAGCATTTGCGGCACATTAATGGCTTTGTCGTTGTCTTGCCTACGCGCCCCTTCAATACGCGAAAGAGATAAAAGCTGATTAACTAAGCTGTCCATACGCTTACATTGCTCAAGCATGGTATTTTGCGCTTTATTCCACATTGCAGGCGGTGGCATCATATCGCCATCCATCATCTCAAGGTAGCCAGTAACAACCGTAAGTGGCGTACGCAGCTCATGTGATACATTGGCAACAAAATCTTTGCGCATTTGCTCTAGCTGCTTTAGGCGTGTTACATCACGTACTACCACCATAAGCTGCGTGTTGGCATACGGCATTACCCTAAATTCAAGCACTTGGTCAACAATATGTCCGTTATCAAGCTCTAATGGCTCTTCAAATTCACCGCGCAGCATGTACTTGGCAAATTTAGGTTCGCGTATTAGGTTATCTAGGCGCTGGCCATGATCGGTCGGCCATTGGAGCCCCAATACTTTAAGTGCAAGTTGGTTACACCAAACAATGCTTAAATCACTTTGCAACACCACTACGGCATCGGGTACGGCTTCAGCTCCATCGCGAAAGCGACGAATTAAATCGGCCAGTTCATTGCGTTTTTTACGATTACGGTGCTGTAAATGATAAATGCCTTCAAATACTTGTTCCCACGCACCCTCGCCCTCTGGTGGGTTAAAGCTACGTTGATTTAAAAGCCAATCGCTTAAGCGATAAAGTTGATGATAATGCCAGACTAAAAGAGAAGAAGTGCCTAAAAATAAAAGCAAAAATGGTGCACCAATAAGCACACCAACTAATAACAGGGGTAAAAAATAGATAAACAGACGTTTTACTAACGCCTGTTTATTAATAACTCGATACATACACTCACTTTACCTTTGAGTAGTAATTTATGCGTACTCACACCCTAGCTGCGGTACCTTATAATTTACTAGAAAAACGATAACCTGCACCACGTACTGTTTGTACTAAGCGATCATGCCCCAGCGGTGCAATCGCTTTGCGTAAACGACGTATGTGCACATCAACTGTACGGTCTTCTACGTACACATTAGTTCCCCAAACATGGTCAAGCAGTTGCTCACGGCTATAAACACGCTCTGGGTGAGTCATAAAAAAATGTAATAATCTAAATTCGGTTGGGCCCATATCAAGCTCGCTTCCCTCAGAGGTAACGCGGTGCGATATTGGGTCTAAACGCAAGCCATGTACTTCTATGGCTTCTTCTAATGAGGTAGGCGATACACGGCGAATAACCGCTTTAATACGAGCCATTAACTCTTTAGGAGAAAAAGGTTTAGTGACGTAGTCATCTGCCCCTACTTCTAGGCCGCGTACTTTGTCTTCTTCTTCGCCGCGGGCTGTAAGCATAATGATTGGAATTTGGCGTGTGTATTCACTTTGCTTAAATTGCTTAGCAATTTGAATACCGCTACCACCTGGTAACATCCAATCGAGTAAAACCATATCTGGGTATGGTTCAACCATAGCTGCAATTGCAGAATCGTAATCTTCTGCTTCAATTGCTTGAAATCCATTTTGCTCTAAAACAAAAACTAACATCTCTCTGATAGGAGCTTCATCATCTACGACTAGTACTTTACGTGACATTCCAAATTATCTCTTACGCTATCGAATTAGTTTTCATTATTATGACTAAGTATGACATTTTTATGAAAGTGTAACGTGTAAATTAAAATCCTGGTAAAAAAAACACAAAATAGTGACAAAAAACCTCATTAACGTCATATTTTTAAAACTATTTTGCAAATTACGGTTAATCAAAACATATTTACAAAAAGATGACAGTTTTATTTCTAAGTAGATACTCATAGCGGGATCATTGCTTTACTAACACAGTAAAAAACCAGATACGAAACTGAGTTTGCACTGGAAGATGTCATTACGTGGTTAAAAATAGATCTGTTTTTTACTAAGCAGCCTATAAAAAGATCAGATTTTTACTAAGCCGATCGGGTTTGGGATCACGGTTATACTTAGTCAAACAACTAAGCATCTGATCTATTGTACAAATAAAAAACGATCTGATTGATTGAGCGCCTAACATGGCGTAAATTTATGCGCTAGTTGGTAAATAAATGATCCGAATGCGGGGCGGTTAGTAAATCAGTGATCCCATTTTATTAAGTTGGTACAACAGTGATCCCAGTGCTTTGCGGTATAAAAAAACCAGCTGGATTACGCCAGCTGGTTTTTATAACGCTATTTATTAATCAAAGATCATTATTTAATTTGTGGGTCTAACTCACCACTTAAATATTTAAGGTGCATGTCATCAAGTGAAATTGGCTTAATTTTACCTGCTTGACCAGCTGTACCAAACGCGTTGTAACGCGCAACACAAATCTCTGTCATTGCTTTAGTTGCTTCTGCTAGGTATTTACGCGGATCGAAGTTAGATGGGTTAAGCGCCATATGACGGCGAATAGCACCGGTAGAGGCCAGGCGTAAATCGGTATCAATATTTACTTTACGTACACCGTATTTGATCCCTTCTACAATTTGCTCAACAGGTACACCGTACGTTTCAGGAATTTCGCCACCGTATTGATTTATGATCTCTAACCACTCTTGTGGTACAGACGACGATCCGTGCATTACTAAGTGCGTGTTCGGGATACGTGCGTGAATTTCTTTAATACGATCAATCGCTAAAATGTCATCTGTGGGTGGGCGCGTAAATTTATACGCACCGTGCGATGTTCCACAAGCAATTGCCAAGGCATCAACATGGGTTTTATTTACAAAATCAGCGGCTTCTTCTGGGTCGGTAAGCATTTGATCAGTAGTTAGTTTACCTTCTGCGCCTACACCATCTTCTTCGCCCGCTTCACCGGTTTCAAGTGAGCCAAGTACACCTAGCTCGCCCTCTACCGATACGCCACAAGCATGTGCCATAGCCACGGTTTCGCGTGTTACTTCTACATTATATTCGTAGCTTGATGGGGTTTTTCCGTCAGTCATTAATGAGCCATCCATCATAACTGATGAAAAGCCAAGTTGAATTGAGCGTTGGCAAACACCGGGTGAGGTACCGTGATCTTGGTGCATTACTACTGGAATGTGCGGCCATTCTTCAACGGCTGCTAAAATCATGTGGCGGATAAATGGAGCACCAGCATAAGCACGTGCGCCTGCTGATCCTTGAACAATTACTGGGCTGTTTGTTTTATCAGCCGCTTCCATTATTGCGCGCATTTGCTCTTGGTTATTCACGTTAAAGGCTGGAACGCCGTAACCGTGTTCAGCTGCATGATCTAAAAGTTGTCGCATACTGATTAAAGCCATTGGGTATTCTCCAATTTATCGACAGCAGTCTCCTGCCATCTAGTTTGAACGGATATGTTAGTTTGACGCAATCACTGCGCCACAAAATAAAGCAATTTACACTGCTTAGTTTTGTCTTAATTAACTATTAAATAAGGGTGAGAGGTATTTAATAATTAATCGTTGGTGAGGGTTTCCCCTCACCTAATGCGGCTAAAAATTTATTATTTAGCGCGCGACTCTAGCATTTCTACTGCTGGAAGTTTTTTGCCTTCTAAAAACTCTAAGAACGCACCACCACCGGTAGAAATGTAAGATACTTTATCGGCAATGCCGTATTTATCAATTGCCGCTAAAGTGTCACCACCGCCTGCAATCGAAAACGCATTAGAGTTAGCAATTGCCTGAGCAATAGCACGTGTACCATTACCAAACTGATCAAACTCAAATACGCCAACTGGGCCATTCCATACAACAGTACCGGCGTTTGCAATAATTTTTGCAAGCTGGCTGGCTGTATCAGGGCCAATATCAAAAATCATGTCATCGCTTGTTACTTCGCTTACATCTTTAAGCGTAGCGACTGCAGAGTCTGAAAATTCATTACCTACCACAACATCAGTCGGTACCGGAATTTCACCATCGTTTGCTTTAGCTGCTGCACATAAACGATTTGCTTCATCCATTAAATCAGCTTCATAAAGTGATTTACCAACCGGATGACCCGCAGCAGCAATAAAGGTATTAGCAATACCGCCACCTGTTACAAGCTGATCTACAATCGTTGAAAGCGAGTCTAAAACAGTTAATTTAGTTGATACTTTAGAACCACCTACAATGGCCACTAATGGGCGTGCTGGGTTATCTAGTGCTTTACCTAGTGCTTCAAGTTCTGCTGATAATAACGGGCCAGCACAGGCAACATCTGCAAATAAGCCAACGCCATGAGTAGACGCTTGTGCGCGGTGCGCGGTGCCAAATGCATCCATTACATACACATCACACAGTGCAGCAAGTTGTTTTGATAAGGCTTCGTCGTTTTTCTTCTCGCCTTTATTAAATCGTACGTTTTCAAATACAACTACTTCGTTATCGGCAACTTCAACGCCGTTTAAGTAGTCTTTTTCAAGGCGTACATTTTGCTCAAGTGCATCGTTTAGGTAATCGGCTACAGGGGCAAGTGAAAATTCGTCATCGTACTCGCCTTCCGTAGGGCGGCCAAGGTGCGACATAACCATTACTTTAGCGCCTTTTTCAAGAGCTAGCTTAATAGTAGGTAGTGCAGCACGAATACGTGCATCTGAGGTCACTTTACCTGCTTTAACTGGTACATTTAAATCTTCACGAATTAATACGCGCTTGCCGTTTAAATCTAAATCTGCCATTTTTATGACCGACATAACATCTCCTTAGTTAACGATACTTGAACCTGAAAAATAAATTTTAAAATTATTATAAAATGCTTACTTAGCCATCATCGCACGTGCTGTATCTAGCATGCGATTGGCAAAACCCCATTCGTTATCACACCAAACAAGTAACTTTATCAGGCGTTTGTGACTAACGCGTGTCTGCGTGCCATCAATAATACAAGAATGTGGGTCGTGATTAAAATCAACCGATACCAATGGCTCTTCGGTGTAACTTAAAATACCTTCTAAGCGGTCTTTTGCTTGGGCTTTAAGTGCCGTATTTACCGCGTTTAAATCTACATCGGCATTTACTGTAACACTTAAATCCATTGCCGTTACGTTAATTGTCGGCACGCGAACCGCAATGGCTTCAAAGCGCCCTTCAAATTTGGGTAAAATGCGGTCTATTCCTCGTGCTAATTTTGTATCAACTGGAATAATAGACTGACTCGCAGCGCGGGTACGACGTAAATCATGATGGTACGCATCAATCACTTGTTGATCGTTCATCGACGCGTGAATAGTGGTAATAGCGCCCGATTCAATGCCAAACGCATCATCTAGCACTTTAATAACAGGCACCACACAGTTTGTAGTACATGAGCCGTTAGATACTATAGTGTGCTCGCGTTTGAGCTCATCATCGTTAATGCCATACACAATGGTGGCATCTACATCGTTATCAGCTGGGTGCGAAAACAACACCTTTTTAGCACCCGCAGTAATGTGTAATTGTGCATGCTCGCGCGAGTGATAAACACCGGTACATTCAAGCACTACATCTACATCAAGGGTTTGCCAAGGTAATTCTACTGGGTTTTCTTCACAAAATAGTGCAATGGTATCGCTTGCAACGCTAATGGTGTCTTCACCAAGTTTTACAGGAAAAGAAAAACGACCGTGGGACGTGTCGTATTTTAATAAATGAGCAATAGCTTCAGGGTCAGCAAGTTCGTTAATCGCAACAATTTTTATCTCGTTGCTCAAACCTGACTCGTACAACGCGCGGACAATATTTCGACCAATACGACCAAAACCATTAATTGCAAGTTTGATTGCCATGAAATATAAAATCCACTCTCTTTACGTGCAGACAAAGGCATCGATGCCTTTTAGATGGCTGTATTGTAATCGACCTTGAACATTATTATAAGAGGGAGCGATTAGAAACTTTAAATTAACCCAAAAGTAGCTAATTTACTTGGCTACTTTTGGGCATAAAGCGAGCTTGCTTGAGTGCTTACTGTAGTGCTTTTAAAGCATTAATTATATCTTGTGGCTCTGAGCGGGTGCGGTAATCAACATCGACATAGCGCCACGTCACTTTACCTTCGCTATCTAAAACAAACGTGGCAGGGATAGGTAAAATACTGCCGTTGCCGTTATTAAGCGACTCTAAATCAAGGCCGCGGTCTTCGCGCATATGCTCTAATAAAAATGCAGGTACTTGCCACGCTACGCCATAGCTTGCTGCTATATCTGCATTTTGGTCACTCAGCACAACAAAATCCATATTACGTATGTCGTTTTCGCTCATTGAGCCATCGGGCGCTTGTGGGCTAATAGCCACCAGCTGTGCGCCTAATGCGTGAATTTCAGGTAGGCGTGACTGCAATGCTTTTAGCTGTAAATTACAATAAGGGCACCAACTACCACGATAAAAAGTTATAACCACAGGCCCTTTTGCAAGTAGCTCATCTAATAAAACTTGCTCACCGTGCTGGTTAGGCAGTTCAAAGCGTGGGGCATTTTGATCTAAATTAAGTGCATTTGCCCCTTCTTGAAACGCTTTTGCCTGAGCAATGGTTTCATCAACGCCTTTCATAAAATCAGGATTACCTTTTCGCCCTGCTGCTATTTTTGCTTCGGTTTGTGCTTTTAATGTGTTGCTTTCATCGCTCATAGTATTGCTACCTTCAAATTAATCAAAAACATAAAACTAGCTTACAGTACGAACATGTATTTGAAATGAAATTATTAATTTAATCAGTTATCTCTAAATCAAACACCACGTTTATGGATGATTTAAAGCTTATTGTTGCCTGTAAATCGTTACTAAGTATTTGAGGAAAAGAGTTATTATCATACTGCGCCCTGTGCATCTTGGTTATAGCTGTACTAAAACCACTGTCATAGTTGTTTTTAGTTGAGCGAATAGTGCGTACTTCACCTACTTTTGCATTGAATGAATCAGCAAGTAAATCCGCTTTTATTTTTGCATCTTCAATTGCTAACTGTGTGGCTTGCGCTTGTAATTGCTCAAATTTTGAAGATAAAAACGCAATATTTTGAATCGCATTTACTTCTTGGTTCAATAAAAAATCGGTTAAATCGCTCACACGCTCAATACTGTTTAGCGTTACTTCAAACGTTCTTATCGCTGCGTATTCGCTAAGTGCCTGATGCCCTGTTTCAATATAATCCATTCCTGTTTTTTCAATTTTAACGTTTGAGGCAACTACGTCATCGGCGCTTATTTCAAATTGATTGAGCCCATCTATTAATAACTTCACTTTATTCTCAAGCGCGTTATTGGCGGCATTCGGCTCATTTTTAACACTATTCACCTTAAATAGTATTTTAGCCATGTCAGGCTCAACTAATACCTCAGCAGTGCCTTGCACTGAGATATGACGATTGGCAGGTAAGCTCGAATTAGCACAAGCGATCACAGGGAATAAGGTTAGAAGAATAGTGGTAATGAGTCTCATAATTTGTCCTGAATAAGTGCCATGCTTGGTTATGCGTCCATACTAATAAATAGCAGCCAATCGTGTTTCAGCGAATGTTTAATTACTGTGTGCTTGATGCAGCTTTTGACTTTGGCTTAATCGTTTTTTCTTGGTGTAGATTAGGTATCAAAGCTGAAATATTTTCTTGTGAAATAATAAGTAACTCATCTTGTTTATTATCATAAACAAATAAATTCCGCATTGTTGAGGCTACTATTTGAACATTTTGAAGTTGAGTTACTTTACTCTGAGCAATTGGATAATTTAATGACAAGTGATAATTCATTGTTCTTTCATTTATTATATCTTTACTGTGTGAATGCGCCAACATAGTAGGGTATGTAGATATTATAAGTGCTAAAAATAACATTAATGAGTAACTAGGTTTTAATAAATAGAACGGGTAACCAAAGCCATAATAAAGTTTTTTTAACACGGTTGTTTTACTAGGATCTGGCATGTGTCCTGAGCGCCAATTTAAATAAATAGCTGTTAAAACGATGATCGTAGTATAAAGAGTAATAAGTAAAAAATTTGAAATCAGTGCCAGTAAAAAGTCACTTATTTCAATGAAATTGAATATATCAACCGAGAAGTTATTAAGTAAAACGTAAAGATACACAACGCCTGATAAACTACCCAGTAAGTAAAGAATAGTAAGAAACACACCAAAATTATTGTGAATGTACTTTTTAACTGCTTTAAGGTCATTGTTTAACTGGTTGTAATACTTACTGGCGGCTTCAATTACCATAATAAATCCTTTTAAAATTCTTATCTTAACAAAATAATTAGTAAATGCTGTAGCTTTGTTAAATTATTGACCTCAACTGCAACTCCTTCCCACGGTTTATTTGGTAGCACTGGGCTAGTAATAATTCGGCGGTGGCCTGTGCGTCTGTAAGTGCGTTATGACAATGATAGCTTGGTAACTCATAACGTTTGCGACACGCACTTAGGGTTAAATCATCTTGTTTTATTTCTGCACCTTGGCAAATAAGGCGCTTTTTTTCTATGTGGAGGGTGTCGAGTATCAACTTAGGTTGTGCGTTTATATTGGAACCTTTAAGGGCTGCTTTTAAAAACCCCCAATCCAGTATGGCGTTATGAAAAACCAAAATATGGTCACTAAAATCACGGCTTAGCTGCGTTAATATAGTGTGCAGGCTTTGTCCTTTAGCCACTGTGTCGTCAATAATGCCGTGAAAAACAGGGCTTTGCTCTAGGCTTTTTACATCCTTGTTTATTAAATGCTGCGACTCGCTCATTTTTATACATTGGTTGTCTATTTTAACCCAGGCTACTGAGACAATTTCATGCTGGTTTACATCAAGCCCAGTAAGCTCTAAATCAATCACTAAATAGCGTTGCGTTAACGCATTTTGACTTAATAAATTACGCCTTTTTATATACTTACTGAGCCATTTTTTTACCACAGCGCTTACCTCTTATTACAAACTGCCACGGGCAAATTTAAACGCCGCGGCTTGCTGCGCTTGTTTTACTAAATAAAAAGCCTCTTTAAGCTGATGGCGCTCTAATGAACTTAATTTATCGGGGTTTATACAGTTACTTGGCAAACCTTCTTCGTTTATTTGCGTACTAAAACGTAACTGAGTTAAAAATCGCCAGCAATCTTTTAAATTATAAATATCGTCTTTATTTAGCAGTGAATGCTTAAGTAAAGCATCTAAGCGCTCTTGGGTATTGGCGCGTTTTATTCCGGCTTTTAACGCATATAAACGCACTATGTCGTTAATGATCACCACACCGCGTTTTTTTAAATCTATGTACTTATGGTTGTTGTCGCTTTTTTGCGTTTTAAGCTTATTAAATAAACCTATAGGCACTGAGCTGGCTCTTATATCGGTTGCCATAGCAGCATAAAATAACTCATCGCGCGATATCCTGTTTAACTGCTCGCAAAAGCCGCTGTATAGAGCATTGGAGCCTTCTATAAAGCGCAAATCAAAAAATATTTTGCAGTTAAGCATGGCGCTTGGGGTTGGGCTTTTTATCCATTTAAAAAAGCGCTCGCACCACTGGCTTACACTCATTCTGCATTCATCGCTGCTGGCCATAATATTCCCCGGGCAACGCCTAATGCCACATTCTACTAACTGCTCACATACAAACTCCCCCATGTGTTTAAAGTAAGCTTGGTGTTGCTCGCTTAAATCATTTGGGAGTAATAAGCCGTTGTCTTGATCTGAATGTAAGGTTTGCTCTTCGCGTGCTTGCGAGCCAAAACATATAAAGCAAAAACTGGTGGGCGCTGCGCCATTTTCTTCTTGAAATAAATGAATAAGACGCGAGGTGAGTGCATCGGTTAAGCCGCTGAGCAGTTTACCAATTAGCGATATGTCTTCTATGTTGTACGAAAAACTTCGCAGTAACTCAGGGATTTCGCCTGCATAACGTTTTAAATCGGCAATGCTGTGGGCTTTATAAATGCGGCCAATAAGCTGCACAGGGTCACTTTTTTGCTGGCGCAGTAAATCGGTACTAGTAAGCATACCCAAAGGCTTATGGTTTTCATCAAGTACAGGTAAATGATGAATATTGTATTTAAGCATTAAATGCAAAGCAGAAAACACCCGATTGTTTTCAAATATAAATTTAGGCTTTGCACTCATTATGCTGCTAACCGCATCTTGTGGGTCGACTTCATCGGCCAGTACACGGTTACGTAAGTCGCGGTCGGTCACTACGCCAACTAAAATGGCGTGTTCGGTGATCATAATTGACGATACACCGTGTTTTTTCATTTTTTTAGCGGTTTGCCTAATACTGGCATCGGGTGCTAAGGTTATGGCGGTGCGGGTCATCAGCTCAGATATTCTGCGCTCAGACCAGCTATCGTTTTTACTTTTATAATGTGATGAAAGTAAACGATTGGCGTGCGCGCGTACAAAATATTGCTCAAACGGTTTGTATTGATGACGTAAAAAGTCAAAATGCGTTTGCGCAAGCATATACACTATGCCCTCTTTTTGTACCTGTAACCTATTTTGAATCGCCTCTCCGGTTAACAAAGAAGGATAGCCAAAGTAATCCCCCTGCGCTAAACGCTTTACTACATCACCTTTTGCATCCACTAGGTCGTATAAACCAGAGCGAATTAAAAAAAGCTTTGGGGTTTGCGTTTGCAGCCACTGCGCTTGGTTTTCTCGGGTTAAATAAACACTATCAATATGGCTTACAAAATACTCACACGCACTGTCGTGTAGCATGCTAAATGGCGCCTGCATACACACAAACTGGGCAACTTCCTGCTGCTCTACACTCATTGCTGTACTCTTAAAAAGTATACACAAAATCTAATGTACTCATTATTTGAACAAATAAAAAGCCCGACTAAAGTCGGGCTTTTGGTGCTTTATTTTTAAGTAGGCTTAGCGCATTAATGTGCGTGTGCTTCACCTGACCCTTTAGGATTACGAATACCTTCCACCATTTGTTGTATTTCAAGCGGTGTCGATTTTGTTAATTTAAGTACGGTTGCAGCAACCACAAAGTTAATGATCATCCCCACTAAGCCAATTCCTTCGGGCGAAATACCTAAGAACCAATTTTCTGGGCTATTAAGCTCAGGGCTTACAAATTTAAAGAAGATAATATACGCAGCGGTAAAGCCTATACCGGTCACCATGCCAGCAATTGCGCCTTCTTTATTCATTGTTTTAGAGAATATCCCCATAATAATTGCCGGGAAGAAACTCGCCGCCGCTAAACCAAAGGCAAAGGCGACCACCGATGCAACAAACCCAGGCGGGTTAATCCCAAAGTAAGCTGATATAACAATGGCAATCATCGCGGCTAACCGAGCAGCTAGTAGCTCTTGTTTATCGCTTATGTCGGGTTTAAGGGTGCGTTTAAGTAAATCGTGCGACACTGATGTTGAAATAACCAGCAATAACCCCGCTGTGGTTGAAAGCGCAGCAGCAATACCACCGGCCGCAACTAATGCGATTACCCATGCTGGTAAATCAGCAATTTCAGGGTTAGCCAGTACCATAATATCGCGGTCTACTTTTACTTCGTTTGCGCTTGTTGGGTCTTCTACCTTGCCGGCGGTGTAAAACATTTTGCCGTCGCCGTTTTTATCATTAAAGGTAATTAAGCCCGTGCGTTCCCAGTTTTTGATCCACGCTGGTGCTTGAGCGTACTCTGTACCGCTACCATCTTTACCGTTAATGGTGTCAATCATGTTTACGCGTGCAAACGAGGCAACCGCCGGTGCAGTAGTGTAAACAATAGCAATAAATACCAGTGTCCACGCTGCTGAAATACGGGTATCTTTAACGCGTGGTACAGTGAAAAAGCGAACAATTACATGCGGTAAACCTGCAGTACCCACCATTAAAGCGCCGGTAATAGCAAATACGTCAATCATGCTTTTAGAGCCTTCGGTGTATTGTGCAAAGCCCAGCTCTGCGCTTAACCCGTCTAGCTTATCAAGTACATACATGCCTGAGCCATCACTCAATGTGGCACCAAAGCCGGTTTGCGGGAAAAAGTGGCCTGTCATCATCATTGAAATAAAGATAGCGGGCACAAGGTAGGCAAACACAAGCACACAGTACTGCGCTACTTGCGTGTAGGTAATGCCTTTCATGCCGCCAAGTACCGCATAAAAGAATACAATCACCATTCCAATGTAAACACCGGTTTCAATTTCTACTTCTAAAAAGCGCGAAAATACCACGCCTACACCACGCATTTGCCCAGCAATATATGTAAAACAAATAAAAATGGCACACAAAATAGCAACAACACGTGCTGTTTGTGAGTAGTAACGGTCGCCTATAAAGTCAGGTACAGTGAATTTGCCAAATTTACGTAAGTAAGGCGCTAAACACATAGCGAGTAATACATAGCCGCCAGTCCACCCCATTAAGTAAACACCGCCATCGTAACCTGCAAACGAAATAATACCCGCCATTGAAATAAACGACGCTGCGCTCATCCAATCGGCTGCGGTTGCCATACCATTGGCAAGCGGAGGTACGCCGCCCCCTGCCACATAAAACTCATTTGTAGAGCCTGCACGCGCCCAAATTGCAATGCCGATATAAAGCGCAAAACTTAAACCAACAATTATAAATGTGAGTGTTTGAACATCCATTACCTAGCTCCTATTCGTCTACGCCGTATTTTTTATCTAACGTGTTCATTTTGAAAACGTAAACAAAAATCAAAGCTACAAAGGTGTAAATAGCGCCCTGTTGTGAAAACCAGAAGCCAAGTTTAAACCCAAAAAAACGTACTTCATTCAGTACATCTACCAGTAATATGCCAAAGCCAAATGAGACCACAAACCACACTGCTAGTAACTTAAACAGTAGTGAAATGTTTTCTGCCCAATAAGCTTTTGCTTGTTCTTCATCTTTAAAAGCCATTTTTATTTTCCCCTTTAAGCATTGCATAATTGCAATGAGTGGTTTTTTTATAGTCGGTTATTAATTTAGCAACGCGGCGTGAAGAGTGAAGTGAGACCATAGTCGTAACAGACTATTAACGTTTACGTAAACTGCAAATGTGATTGTATTTAAAAATACAATTACACATAATTTTCAGTAACTTAGCTTTTAACAAAGGGCGTTAACGGCAAAATTTAAGTGGCTTTGTGTAAAAATGCGACATTAGTCTAATAAATCACCAGAAATAAAAATAATCATTTAAAATCAACACAATAAAAACAACGTTAATATTTTGCATAAAATTGTGCACGCACACTTAAAGTTATCTCTGTTATTGTGTGTGGGTATAAATAATAAGGTTTAACAACAACATGACTGCTGTACTGATTTTTGTAGCATTAGGCTATATTGGGGTGCTGTTTTGGCTTGCTAATTGGGGCGATAAAACAACACCACTTGCTAAACGGATTAGCCATCATCCTTTTGTGTATTCGTTATCGTTAGGGATTTATTGTACCTCGTGGACGTACTATGGTTCGGTTGGTACCGCCGCCACCAGTAGTTGGAGCTATTTACCCATTTTATTGGGGCCTTCATTGTTGTTCTTTTTTGGCCAAGGCTTTTTACGCAAACTGGTATTAGTAAGTAAAAAACAAAACATTACCACCATTGCCGATTTTATTTCTGCCCGCTACGGTAAACGCCAAACCAGTGCAATACTGGTCACTGTTATTGCCCTACTTGCTACCATTCCCTATATTGCGCTGCAGTTAAAAGCACTCAGTACCAGCTTTTTGCTTTTGCAAAACAGCAATCAAATATCTGGCGAAATGCTTACCCTCACCGCCACGTTAATTATGGCGCTGTTTGCAATATTTTTTGGTACCCGTAAGGTAGATGTTACCGAATACCGCTCTGGGCTTATGCTAGCAGTCGCCTTTGAGTCAATGATAAAGCTCATTGCGCTTATTGCCGTCGCTGGCTTAGCCTTGTACACCTTATTTAATTTACCCACCCTTAGCGGCGACAAAGTCACAGAGTCGATTTGGCAACACTGGGGCAACTTTAACTTTTTTAGTTTTAACTTTATTGGCCAGTCACTTATGGCTGCCGCGGCCATAATTTGTTTACCACGACAATTTCATGTCACCGTGGTAGATAACCAAGACAAACGCCATTTATTTACTGCTCGCTGGGCTTTTCCGCTGTATTTATTACTCACCGCCGCGATGATAATTCCTATTGCTACTGCCGCAATTCACCCAAGTATTGGTAGCAGTTTTTCACCCGACAGCTTTGTATTAGCGCTACCGCTTATTCACGACCAAGCTTTTTTAAGTACCTTTGTATTTATTGGCGGGCTTTCTGCAGCCACCGCCATGATCGTGGTGGCCACACTTACGCTTAGCACCATGATCTCTAACGATGTAGTGCTGCCGCTTATGCTACGCCGTAAATTTAAGCGCAACTTAATTACCAGCAGTTATAAATCGCAAATTTTATTAGTCAGGCGCTTTACCATAGCCGGCATACTTATATTGGCTTATTTTTATCAGCAATGGTTTGGCCATGGTAGTGCGCTGGCCAGTATGGGACTGGTGGCATTTTCGTTAGTAACGCAGCTGCTCCCGGCTATTGTGGGTGGGCTTTACTGGCGAAAAGGCCATGCTTATGGTGTATATGCGGGGCTATTAGCGGGTTTTATTTGTTGGGTATTATTTTTAATGATGCCAATTTTAGATGCCGGTAGCGCTCTTGATAGCGAGCTTCAGCAAACACTTATTACACGCGGCACTCTGATTGCCTTATTTGCTAACATTGGCTGTTATATTAGCTTTTCGTTAGGGGCAGAAGAGCGCTTGATAGACAAAATTCAGGCGGCTGCATTTGTTAACCCTAAAGATCAGGCTATTTTATCGCGCCGCTTAAACAAAAATGTTAAAGCCACGGTTTACGACTTTAAAATACTACTGCAAACCTTTTTAGGTATTCAGCGTAGCCAACAAGTACTGGCGCACTTTTCACTTTCGCACCAGCTAAGTGACAATAATGCCCACCCCGAGCCCGAATTTATAGCCTACTGCGAACGTGCGTTAACTGGGGTATTAGGGGCGTCTTCGGCGCAGGCGCTAATCCGTACGGTTTCATCGGGTAAACGTATGGCCTTTGAAGAGGTGGTTAACTTTTTTGACGAAACCACACAAGCATTGCAGTTTAACCAAAACTTGCTGTATACCTCGCTCGAAAACTTAAGCCATGGTATTTCGGTGGTCGATAAAGACTTAAAACTGGTGGCATGGAATAAGCGCTACAGCCAAATGTTTGGCTACCCCGACGGCTTTTTAGAAGTGGGGCAACCCATTGAAGATATAATAAGGTACAACGCAGTACGCGGTGAATGTGGCCCAGGCGAAATAGAGCGCCAAGTAGAAAAACGCGTTCAGCATTTAAAAAATGGTAGCTCGCATCACTTTATTCGCCACCGCCGTAATGGCCAAGTGTACGAAATGATAGGTAACCCCCTGCCCGATGGCGGCTTTGTAACGAGTTTTTCAGACATTACAAACCATATAAGTACGCAAAATGCGCTTGAAGAAATTAACATGGATCTTGAAAACCGCATTGAAGCGCGAACCCAAGAAGTGCAAACCATTAATAAAGATTTACAAGCACAAATAGATAGCCGAGTAAAAACAGAGCAAGCACTTACTTTAGCCAAGCGCGAAGCAGAGCAAGCCAACGACAGTAAAACGCGATTTTTAGCACTGGCTAGCCACGATATTTTACAGCCTCTTAACGCGGCGCGTTTATACCTTGCAGCCATTGATGAAAAGCAGCTTGATACAACTAACCAAAATAGCTTTAATAAGCTTGGCCACAGTTTAGACTCAACCGTGCATTTAATGTCGGCCTTACTAGAAATTGCCAAGTTAGAGCAAGGCGCAATGACCCCAACTCCACGGCACTTTTGTATAAACGATATACTTATGCCACTGCAAAGTGAGTACGCTATTTTATCAAGCGATAAAGGCTTAAAACTAACCGTGCGTTCAAACGCACAAATTGTGCATAGCGACATTACCTACTTGCGCCGAATTATACAAAACTTGGTGTCTAATGCGGTTAAATACACCGAAACAGGGCGAGTATTAATAGCGTGCAGAAACCGTAAACACAATTTACGTATAGAAGTATGGGACACCGGCCCAGGTATTAGCCAAATAGAACAAGCTAAAATATTTAACGACTTTTACCGTATAGAAGCCGGTGATAACAAAGGCGTTGGTTTAGGGCTTGGCGTTGTAAAACGTATGGCCGATTTACTTAGCTTAGAGCTTGATGTGCACTCAGAGCCCGGTAAAGGGAGCCGCTTTAGTATTGAAGTACCCTATGGCGATGCGCAGTTTGTACAACAAAAAGCAACGGCCAGCAGCTTAGTAGAAAACCGCGCCGCGATTAACATAGTCGCGGTAGACGATGACCCCGAAAACCTAGCAGCAATGGCCAGTTTACTTAAAAAGTGGCAAGCCAATTACACCTTGTTTGACGATGTAAATAAAGTACTCGCGCATGCTAAACAGCACGCAGCGCCCGATGTAATTTTAATGGATTACCAATTAGGTAATGATTGCGATGGTATTTCGCTTATAAAAACACTGCGTGATACATGGCAAAGCGAAGTGCCCGCCATACTTATAACCGCCGTACGCGACACCGAGCTTAAACAAGAAACCAAAGCGGCTAATATTCATTATTTAAGTAAGCCGATTAAGCCGGGTAAGCTTAAAGCTTTACTTAATCACAGCACGTAATAGCCAATTAGCAGCAAAAAATAAGCCCAGCATTAGCTGGGCTTATTTATGTGCTTAACAAAGCGTAGGAACACTTAATTATTAGGCTGGTTTGGCTTGGCTTCGCAGTTTTTGAAATAACCAACTAAGCCCCACTAACGACAAGCCTAAGCCAATAAACGACAGCGCTTTTAAAAGCCCCGTTAAATTAGCCATGTCCACTAAGAATACTTTTAAAATAACGGCTGCCAATAATCCTAACCCTATTTTTTGGATTAATAGCTGATTTTTTAAATGCCCTAGCACCACAGTAATAGCCCCTAACACAAGCCAAATAACCGAGTAGCTATAAAGCTCTGCGTTGCTTGCACCTGTTGATAAGTAAATATAAGGGCCTTGCCAGTATTGGCGTATAAAGCCATTAATTGCCAACACACTCAATACACCCGCTACTGTGAGTATAAATGGCGCAGCTTTTGTATACAGCGGTTTAATTAACGTATAAAGCCAAAGCACGAGACCCGCAGGCACTAACCAAAGCAAAAATAGCCAATTAAATACAAAATATTCGCCAATATAAATAGAGCTTAAAAATGGATTAGCGTTTAGTAAGGTGCTCAGTGCAGTAACACCCGCAGCACCTGCTAATGCCATGCCTGCCACTTGGTATAATTTAGCTAAGCTACCGGCAATACGAGCACGGTGTAAATATACACAACCCAGTGCAAGCCAATTACAGGTGAGTAAAGCTTGTTCGTAAAAGCTCAAAGAATCAAACTGCGGATAGTGCCCTACCAGTTGATAGCTGGTTTCGGTGGTAATAAATAACGCCAAGCAATGCAGCGCTGCGCCTTCAAGCCAAACTTTTAACTGCGATGCGTTAAAGCATTTGGCTGCAGTGTAAAATAACACCACACACAAAGGATAAACTACTAAGCTCCAGTGTACACCCAATACACTAAGCGCCTCGTAACTTGGGGTCCACGGTGACAGTGTTAGGCGAAGTAGTAATGCAGCCACCAGCGCTTTAATAGGCCAATGTGGCATAGGCACCCGATAGCGGTTTATTAACACGCTAATAAGTAAAACTTGAATAGCCAGTGCAATGGTTAGCCCGCTGTCATTTAATAACATAGTGATAGCAAGCGTGATGTTGGCATTTGCCCCCACCCAATATGTAAAGCGCTGAAAAAGCGTTGCGCCACCTATTGCGCACTTAATTAAAATGGCGCTACTTGTAAGTAGTATCACTGCCCACAATGGATAGGCTGTGGCCAACGCATGGTTTGGGATTATAGCGTATAAGGTGGCAATCATTATAAATACGCTAAACGAGGCAGTAATATGAAAAGCTAATCGTTTAGGTTGCAACTTTATACCAAAATAAAGCCCATATACGCTGAGCGCTAACCCTAAAAATATAGCGCCACCATATTGGTGCCTAAATATAAATAGCGAGTCAGAATAATCAGCATAATAAGAAGGCGTGCTTAATAGCCAGAGTACAGCTATTAACATCGCCACCCCTTGCCATAAATCCCAGCGGCTATTTTTAAGCACTAAAAACAGCAGTGTTAATATGCTTAACGCATTTATTATTTGCCACTGTAAGTAGTTATTACTATCAAAAAGCATAGCCAGTAACAAAGGGACAATACAGGCAAGCATTAAAGGGTTACTAGGGAGTGCATTTATTAGGCGCTTTAAACTATGTGGGCGAGTTTCAACAACCGCAAGTTTTAACCCCAAACGTGGCACGGCAATTAAACCAATAACACTTAATAGCCCATAGGTGCCCATAAGCCAAATGGTGCTGCTGTTAGCTAAAGTAAAGCCAACAACATACCAGCTCAAATGCCCCGCCCAAAGTAAATACCACAGCCATGCACGCTGTACTTTATGCGCGACCAGCGCAGCAGATAAGCTCACAAACCCAATGTACATATAAAGCGCAAATAAATTATTGCTGCCAGTATTAATCAGCACGGGGACACAATAAGCACCAATAATACCTAGTACGGCTAATACTGGGCCAAGCATTATTGCCATAGCGCTCGCACTTATGGCAATAACCCCAAGGACAACAAATGCTGTTAAAGGGCTGATCATGTTATAGCTGCTATACGCTAATAAGGTCAGTGCAAAGCACGTAATAAAACCCCCACTGGCAAGCGCTGCAGGTATATAGTTATTAAACCCTTCAAATACACTATTTTTGTAATGCATATAAGCTGCGGCTGCAATTAAGCCACCACCAAATAAACCGCCTAGGGTTAATCGCATTGCAGGAGAGAGCAACCCGGCTTCTAAACTGTACTTTGCTAAAAATATACCGCCTAGCGCCAATGCGATTGCGCCTATCCAGGTCATCCAGTTTTGTTCAAAGTCGCTACGCAGTTTTTCAAAAAAAGAAGTAAATAGTGTGGGTTTGAGATTTTTACTGCCTTGCTTATGTTTACTGGCAGAAGCATTACCGGGAGGCTTTATTGCTGAAGCTGGCGTTTTTACCTGGTCACGAGGCTGACTTGGCTGATTGGATTGATTAGGGCTAACTTGATTAAAAGTCGCCTCATTGCTATTTGCTTGAGCCGTGTACGCATGTTCAGCTGTGGAGCAATCGGTGCTTTTATCGGCGTTTTCACCGTGGCTTTGTGCGTTGTTAGCTAATTCTAAACTAAGTACTTTTGCTTTTAATTGGGTAATTTCTTGCTTTAAATTACTAAGCTGTGCAATTGCGACAATACCGCAAATAGCACCGGCCATTATTGCAAATGCAAATAAACCCACTATTCCTAAAAACTCATCCATGGCACACTCTTTTTATTTATTATGTTATGAGTGTACCTAAAATTTTTAAAAGTTATAGCAATCTGCTTATATATGGGTTTATTTAATGTAAACAAAATCACGCTACAGCCAGGCAAAAAAAAGCCCCAAACAATAATGCTTAGGGCTTTTACTTTCTAGAACGTGTTACATGTTACTTATTCTACGCTGTCTGTAATTGTGCGCGTTACACTCATTTTAAAGCCTGAACTGGTTGTCTCATCGTGCTCTAAAATTAAGATATAGTTACCTTCTTCGGTAAAATCTATATCGCTTTGTTGAATTAACACTATTTGTTGGCCGTTATCTTCGTATACGGCATACACAGTGTAAGCTTCATCATCTACATCAATTTCTTCTTGATCGTATCTATCTAAGCCATCAATTACATTGGTGGCGTCATCAACAGTTTCACCATTTAAGGTAAAGTACACGTCAACTTCGCTTACTGTTTGCCCTGCGTAGCTTTCAATTAGGTTAACAACCGAAATAGTATGGCTATAGCTGCTAGGTGTTAGGTTTTCCTCAACACTCATCATGCGTAAACCATTATCGACATCGTTGTAAAAAACGCCTACCGCACTTTGCTCGCGCTCTAGGGTCATTAAAAAGTTATCGGCAAGCTTAGTGCCCTCTTCGTCGTACATTGCAACGCTGTAACTATTTGGCGAAAGCTCAACGTAATCGGTGTAGGTATCGCTTGCTACCGTATTGGTATCGTTAACTGTGGTGCCACGGGTCGTGCTAAAGCTAACTGGCGAGTAATCGTCAACGGTATTTATAAAGCGCAATTGGCCTAACGCTGATTGGTGCTTTAGCGCTGTAACATAGTTATTGTCAGTCACAATATCGAGCGTGATACCGTTTTCTTCTGTTGCATAGCTTGGGCGGATCATGGCTACGTAGCTTTCTTCATCGTAAAAATAAACCGACTCCGACTCATACACTACATCAGTGCTACCTGCCTCAGTGATATAAATTGTGTAGTAACCCTCATCAAGGGTTTGTAAATCTAGTTCACTTAAATACTGTGTTGATGTAAATAGTTCAGCACTTTCAAATACGCCATCATCGGTTGCTAGGTAAATATCGTAGCTAGTGTCTTCACTGGTGATATTGTAAAAACCTAAGTTAAACTCATCTGTATCACTTGAAATGGGCACGCTTAGCTCTGTGAACGTAGGTTCGTCAAAGTTACCGCTCATTACAATTAGTTCGGTTTTGTCACCTTTGATTGATACTTCTTGTTCGCTAATTGTAATGTAGCTGTCGTTTGCATCTAAGTATTCAAAGCTTAAATCGTAAGTGCCGGTGCTGTAATTATGACGCGTGGTTACATCAGCAAAATCAGTGCCTGAGCGCTCAGTTTCGTCTACAAATAAACGCGTATATGGGCTGTTATAAGAGCCATTATATAATTGTACGTAGCCTGTATCACTTGAGCCGTCGCTGCCGCCACAACCAACTAGAATAGACATTAAACTTAGAGGTAAAGCAGCTTTCAACAGAGAGTTGGTCATTAAAGTTTCCTTATTATTAAAATCACTATTATGACTTCTTTGCTGCATTTTAATTTCATAGTTTACAAAGTATTACCCTCGCTGACAGTTCTTTACGAAAACGTTTAAAAGTGTAATAAATGTGCAAATAATAAGGATATTTGCGTAGAAAGCTTAAGGGGCTATTTTATATTGATCTCGGCCATTATTTTTAGCAACGTATAAAGCCATGTCTGCCCGCTTCATTACCTTGTCGAGGGGCTCGTTAGCGCTTTGCAGCGCCATACCAATACTTACGGTAAGCTGTTTGACCTGTTTAACTTTAATATTGTGTGCAATGTCTATTAGTTGCCCACAAAATTCAGCCGCTTGGCTTATATTACCGGTAGGCAAATAGCCGCCAAACTCCTCACCGCCTAAACGAGCAAATACTGCATTATTAACAAATGCACTATTATACTTAGTAGCTAACTGCTGTAGTACTAAGTCACCCTCATCATGGCCAAACTCATCATTAATAGCCTTAAAATGATCAATATCTATAATTAAAATAACGTAAGGCGTACTAGGGGCAGTTTTAACATGCCGATAAAAATAGCGTCTATTATGTACTTGTGTAAGATCGTCCGTTATCAACTCGTGCGCTAAACGGTTATGTATACTTTGTACAAAACGCATGGTCTTAAATAACCCATAGGCGGTAAAAAGCATTCCCATGGTTCTGCATAAGTCTTCAAAATAAACACTCATCCAATAAGGCTGCACAACTAATTCATCTATTACATCAGCTGTTGTACCCATACTCCATAGCAATAAACCTAAAGTAGAAAACACGTACGCTTGTTTTGAAAGCTCAGAGCATTGCACTATCCAAAATAAAAATACGAGCACGATGAGATTGCAAAAATCGGTAGTAAAACCGTACACGTTATTTTGCACATCTAAAGGGGGGAAAGTATTTAAAGCATAAAGCGAGAAGGTAATGATATAAAGCAATAATGCTATACTTACCGCTTTATTTACCCAACTCATTTTATAAAAGTTTGACAATCTAACAGTAAGTTTTACAGTTTCAATCATATGCTGTAGTTATTTGGTGCGTTATTAACAAACTATAGCATATAAGAAAAAACCGTTATGAAAGTGTACCTTAAAGTATTTGTTGCTTTGGTCCTTTAGCATAAAAATGACCTGAGACTAAAGCCAAGTAATGCAAAAAAATACACAGCTCAACTATAGAACTGCAGCTTTGGTATCAAGCTGCAGTTATGGCGTAGTGTAGTTAACTTTAGAGTTTAAAAGCTATATTAGGGTGCTTATACCCCACAATGCCAATACTAAAATAGTAATAGCAATCATCGCTTTAGTTTTATGTTTACTGATTATTTGTTCAGCTTTATTACCTGCGTAATACACCACTATTGCTAATCCAAAATAGCGAATTGAACGAGCAATACCAGAAGCTAATAAAAACAAAGCTATAGAGTACTTTGTAGCGCCTGCAGCGAGCATCGCAATCTGAAACGGAATAGGCACAATTCCCAGCGTCATTACAAACCAAAACCCTTGATTTTGCATTTGCTGCTTTACATTTTCAAACTGCTCTTGGCTCGAAAACATTTCAATAACCCAGTCACCTATCGCGTCAAATAAATAATAACCCAGTGCATAACCAAATAAAGCACCAATAATACAGCCTAATGTCGCCATAAGGGCGATTAACCACAGCTTCTCACGACGCGCTTGCATAAGCGGAACAAGCACTGCCTCAAGCGGGATAGGCACTATCGTAGATTCTAAAAACGACGCTACGGTAATGCCTGTTAGCATATGTTTAGAATCTATAAAGTGCCGTGTTTTTTCTTTTAGTTTTTTTTGAATAGCCATGTAAATCCTTTTTTTGCTTGTGATGATAAGCCGTTGCTCAATGGGTTAATTCTTACATATTTACGTTAATACACGCTGAAAAAAGTTAAAGATTTACCTCCCACATAACCGTTAACAAATTAGCAATATTTATAAGAATATTTTATTATGTGCCAATGTAGTTAAATACCTACCAAAGCAGTTAAAATTTATGCAAAGTGCACGTTTTATCCCCTTTAGAAAACAAGATATTGTTGATATGTGCAGCGCTGAGCTCACAAACAACTCAGAGCAAACATCGTTTAAACAATTTTGCGATTTATTAGCAAGCCTTATCCATTACGATTACCATTCAACACTTGAGTCGCTCAAAAATAACTACGCGCCCTTTGATCCCGATAGCGATACGCGATCTTTAGCGCCAGTATCAGCTGATCAAAAAGCGCAGTGCCAACGCGAATTTGCTAAAGATTTTGCTAAGGTACTTAATGCAGCTAACTTTGAAGTGATCACCCATCAAGACCTGCAAGATGCACTCAACGAAGAGTCACTATTTAAAGTACGCCTTGAGGTAGAGTTTGACGACTTTGAAGAAGTGGTTTTTTACCGCCGTGGCGAATCACAACTTACTGAAACAATAACCAGCTTTTGGGGCTTGCGTAAAAAGCCCCTGCACTTTACCAATTACGACCGCGTTGCGGTGTTTATTCGCTTTAAAGATAAAGCCTACTTTGAGGCTAAAAATAAAACGCCTTTAGGGTTTGAGCCAAGCTCTACCATAGTTAAGCTGTTTCAAAATGTACCAAAAGCCGACCTTGAAATGCTATTTCCGAATAGCGAAGTACGTATGCGCCCTATAGATAAAGTAATTATTGGCTCATCGGCTTTAGTAGGCGGTGCTGTGGTATTAATCACTAAGCTTGGCGCATCTATTTTATTGTTATTTGCTTTATTTGCTTTTTGGGGTGGCTTTAGGAGTGAGGCCGTAGAAATGACCCAACAACACTTTATTACCTTTGCTATTGGAATGGGAGTTTTTGGCAGCTTTATTTTTAAAGAGTGGAGTAAATTTAAAAACCGTAAAATTAAGTTTATGAAAGCGCTAAGCGATAACCTCTACTTTAAAAATCTAGATAACAATGCCGGTGTTTTTCATACCCTTATAGACGCCGCCGAAGAAGAAGACATAAAAGAAGCCCTGCTTGCCTATACATTTTTACTAAAATCAGAAAGTGGCTTAAGCGCACAAATGCTTGATGAGCAAATAGAGGCGTGGTTTAAAACAAAGTATAAATGCGAACTCGACTTTGAAATTAGCGATGCGCTTGAAAAGCTCACTCGGATGCGTTTAGTAACCTGCACTAACGATGTGTATAGTGCAATAAATTTAGATCATGCAAAAACTATTTTGGATGAGCGCTGGGATAATCTTTTTCAATATAATTAAAATATTTAAAACGACTTATTTCTAAAATCAGTAGGTGACACGCCCACTGATTTTTTAAACCGTTTTGAAAAATTAAATATATTAGGGTACCCCACATAAGCGGCAATATGGGCAACCGGCCAGCGGGTATTTAGTAGCAAGTTTTTAGCCCGTTTAATACGTAAGTAAATAAGCTGCTGCATTGGGCTTTTACCAAATTGCGCTTGGCATAACCTATGTAAATGCGGTGCTGAGTAATGTACTTGTTCGCACATAGCCTCTATTGTCCAATCAAACTGCAGGCGCTCTTCTACTTCTAAAAACAAGCTGGTTAATCTGTTGTGTGAGCCTATTTGCGGCTCGCTTTGAAGCGTAGTGTTTAAATAGTGGCTTAAAATAGGCATTACACCTTCGCGCAAAGTAGCGTTTGCCTCGCTGTATAAAAGCTCCATCGCTAAATGTAATGGCGCTAACTGCTGATTAGTTAATACTTTAGCCTGCGCTAAATTTAAATGTTGCCAACGCTTGGTGTTTGCAAGGTTTAGCCAAATCACATCCCATTTTTCGCTCGCTATTTTAACCTCAAAACTTTGCCTTGCAGGCAATATAGCTAAGCTATTTTCGGCAAGTGCATATTGGTTATTAATGGTTTTTAGCGTGCCCTGGCCAGCCAAGGTATAAAAAAGAGTGTGTTCAAGCGGGTTAGTACGCGCAACACAATAATCACCCAATAAATTTGAGCAACCTGCCAGCTCTATTTCAAGGCTTGGAATTTGCGAAAGCGTGTTTAAATCAATAAACCGCTCTGTACACTCTGGGCCAATATTGAGTACATCTACAATGGTGTTGCGCATAATTTAAAATAATAGTTTTGGATAAATAAAAGAGAGCTTTAAGCATAACCGCAACGCATTATTTTAGCTATATTTAAGCCACTATAATTGCCACACATGCAATAGGACACGAATGAACTCACTACAGCACATAATTAACCGCCGCGATTGGGAAAACCCTATTTCGGTGCAAGTTAATCAAGTAAAAGCGCACAGCCCACTTAATGGTTTTAAAAGCGTTGACCATGCCCGTACCAACACACAATCACAAAAACAAAGTTTAAACGGCCAGTGGGATTTTAAATTATTTGATAAACCCGAAGCGGTTGATGAGTCATTGCTAAGTGAAACACTCGCCAGCGACTGGCAAAGTATTCCAGTGCCTTCTAACTGGCAACTACACGGCTTTGATAAACCTATTTATTGTAATGTTAAATACCCCTTTGCTGTAAACCCGCCATTTGTACCAAGCGATAACCCAACAGGTTGCTACCGCACTGAGTTTTCTGTTACGGCAGATCAATTAGCGCAGCGTAACCATATTATTTTTGAAGGCGTTAACTCGGCGTTTCACCTTTGGTGTAACGGACAATGGGTGGGCTACTCGCAAGATAGCCGCTTACCCAGCGAATTTGATTTAAGCAAACTGTTAGTGGCTGGTACCAACCGCATTGCGGTTATGGTTATTCGCTGGAGCGATGGCAGTTACTTAGAAGATCAAGACATGTGGTGGCTAAGCGGTATATTCCGCGATGTTAATTTACTTACTAAACCGCAACACCAAATACGCGATGTATTTATAACCCCAGATTTAGACGCCTGCTACCGCGATGCAACTTTGCATATAAAAACCGCAATAGATGCGCCAAATAACTACCAAGTAGCCGTACAGGTTTTTGATGGTGAACAAGCACTGTGTGAGCCACACATACAAAGCACTAACAATAAACGCGTTGATGAAAAAGGCGGTTGGAGCGATGTCGTATTTCAAACAATTGATATACAAAGCCCTAAAAAGTGGACCGCTGAAACCCCGATCTTATACCGCTGTGTTGTAAGCCTGTTAGATGAGCAAGGCAATACAGTAGATGTAGAAGCCTATAATATTGGCTTTAGAAAAGTAGAAATGCTCAACGGGCAGCTTTGCGTAAACGGCAAACCGCTACTTATTCGCGGTGTTAACCGCCACGAACACCACCCCGAAAACGGCCACACGGTGAGTACCACCGACATGATTGAAGATATTAAGCTGATGAAGCAAAATAACTTTAATGCTGTACGTACCGCTCACTACCCTAACCACCCTCGTTTTTACGAGCTGTGTGACGAGCTAGGTTTATACGTAGTAGACGAAGCCAATATAGAAACTCACGGTATGTTTCCTATGGGTAGGCTTGCAAGCGATCCGCAGTGGGCTGGCGCATTTATGTCGCGCTATACGCAAATGGTTGAGCGCGATAAAAACCACGCCTCTATTATTATTTGGTCACTGGGTAACGAATGCGGGCACGGTGCCAACCACGATGCGATGTACGGCTGGTCTAAAAGCTTTGACCCATCGCGCCCAGTGCAATACGAAGGTGGCGGCGCAAATACCACCGCAACCGATATTATTTGCCCTATGTATGCCCGTGTAGATACCCATGTTGCCGACGACGCCGTACCTAAATATTCTATTAAAAAATGGTTAAGCCTACCGGGTGAAACGCGCCCACTTATTTTATGTGAATACGCCCATGCAATGGGTAACAGCCTAGGTAGCTTTGACGATTACTGGCAAGCATTTAGAGAATACCCACGCCTGCAAGGTGGCTTTATTTGGGATTGGGTAGACCAAGGTTTATCTAAAACAGATAAAAACGGCAAGCATTATTGGGCTTACGGTGGCGATTTTGGTGATGAACTAAACGACCGCCAATTTTGTATAAACGGCTTATTATTTCCAGACCGTACACCGCACCCAAGCCTGTTTGAAGCTAAATACAGTCAGCAACATTTACAATTTACGCTGCGAGAGCAAACTCAAAACCAATACACCGTTAATATATTTAGTGATTATGTATTTAGAGCAACCGATAACGAAAAGCTTATTTGGCAGTTAATAGAAAATGGCCAATGTGTAGAGCAAGGCGAGCAAGTTATTAATATTGCTCCGCAAAGTACGCAAACGCTAACTATTAATACAAAAACGGTGTTTAAAGCAGGTGCGCAATATCACCTTAATTTAGATGTTGCACTGATTAACGACTCAAGCTTTGCAAGTGCCGAGCATGTATTAAACACCGAGCAATTTAAGCTTATAAATAGCCAAAGTTTAAGCGCTGATACATTTTCGCCTGCTTTAGCAAACGCCTCAACGCACGGCGCACTAAATATTAGCGAAACCAACACACAGCTAAATATTGAAGGCGATACCTTTAAACTTGTGTTTAATAGCCAATCAGGCCTTATTGAGCAATGGTTACACAATCAAACCCAAGTTATTAAAAGCCCATTGGTTGATAATTTTTACCGCGCCCCGCTTGATAACGACATAGGCGTAAGCGAAGTAGACAACCTAGACCCTAACGCATGGGAAGCACGCTGGTTAAGAGCAGGTATTGGGCAGTGGCAGCGTACATGTCGCTCGTTTGAAGTAGTGCAATCAACCGTAGATATACGTATTACCTGTGTATTTAGTTATGAATTTAATGGCGCAGTACAAGCAAAAACAACTTGGCTTTATACACTTAATAATACCGGTGAAATTAGCTTAAATGTTGATGTACAACTAAGCGATACTCTCCCGCCCATGCCACGCATAGGGGTAAGCACAACGCTTAATAAACCAAGCGATACACAAGTAAATTGGCTTGGTTTAGGCCCATTTGAAAACTACCCAGATCGTAAAGCGGCTGCGCGCTTAGGGTATTACAGCGCACAATATAATGAGCTATATACACCGTATATATTCCCAACCGATAATGGCGTACGTAGTGATTGCCAATTACTTTGCATTAATAACCTAAACATAACTGGTGCGTTTTTATTTGCCGCCAGCGAGTACTCACAAAGCATGTTAACGCAAGCAAAACACACTAATGAGCTAGTCGCTGATGATTGCTTACATGTACATATTGACCATCAACATATGGGGGTTGGCGGCGATGACTCATGGAGCCCAAGTACCCATAAAGAGTATTTACTAGAGCAAAAGCAATACAACTACTCTTTAAAATTTAGCGCTAAATAAAACAGCGCTTAATCCATACAAAAATAGCGGCTAATTTAGCCGCTATTTTTTTAACACTGAATTGTTATTTATTACTACTGAGGCAGCGATTTATTCGCTAACTTTTTAGCAATTACGTTATCAACCGATAAGCTACCTGCCCCTTGTATAGCCAGTGCAGCCGTTGCAACTAACAAGGTAAGTGCGAACTCATAGCCGTTGTTTGCTACAAATAAACCATGACTAATGTGCACGCTAAATATCGCAATCAGCATAGTAAACGCCGTAACTACAGCTGCTGGGCGCGTTAATAAACCAATAGCTAAGGCAATACCGCCAAAAAATTCAGCGCTGCCTGCCATCATTGCAAGCCAGTAGCCAGGCTCAAGGCCAATGCTTGCCATCCACTGTCCTGTGCCTTCAAGGCCGTAGCCGCCAAACCAAGCAAATAATTTTTGTGCGCCGTGCGCTGCTAAAATCAAACCAACGGGTACACGTAAAATAAGTGCTGCCATGCCTGCGTTAGAGCTTAATAATGAGTGTAAGTATTTCATAGTGTGATCCTGTTTTATTGTTAATAAGGCTAGTAACCAATGAGTACAGTTTACTATCATCATTTAAAACAATTAATACGAATATTATTGCCAAATTATCAACATGGTGTTTTTAATTGCTTAACTAAGTTGCGGCTATTTTGTACTTAGCGGGCATAAGCACCTCAGGAGCTAGTTTAATAGCGCACTTTTAAGCGTTATTAAACAGTAAACTAATAGCTAAATAGTCCGGCTCTGCTAGTATAAAAAAAGTAGTAAAAATTGGATCCGCTTATGAGCTATAAAGGTAATAGATTGACGTTTTTCCCACCTAAAAATAAGGGGGCGCTCTTTTTTGTTTTCATTACTTTGCTCGCGTTATTTATTACTTTTGATTCTCATGCTGCCGATACATGTAAAATAAAGCACTTAAACTCACCCACGCCTGCCTCTGTGCTAAAGGTAAATACTCCTTCTGAACTCACTGCTCAACGCGGTGTTAATCAATATCAAATAAGTTGCTCTGTTAAAAATGGTGGCGTACTAAGCTTTTTACGCCCGGGGCTAGATAGCTTTACTTGGCAGCAAAACAACACTGTAAAAACGCCCTTAAAAGCAGGGCAAGTAGCCTACTTAATGGACTCGGGGGCTTTTACAGCCACAATAACATTAGAATCAAAGCTTAATTACACACCGCGGTTTAAATGGCAGCCAACCCACACTTATTTTAAAAAAGCACAGCAACATTCGCTGATTATGGGCTCATTTTATGGGTTGTGCATTACGCTTATTTTTTATGTATTAATAATGGGGCATAGACTTAACGAAAGTGTATTTAAGCTCTACAGCATTTACATTTTTTGTATTGGCAGCTTTATTTTACTCCAAGAAGGGCAACTGTATTTATTTGTAACGCAGCATGTCTCTGGCGTTATTTTTAACTTATACCTACTTAGCATTGGCTTAACCGTACTAAGTGCCACGTGGTTTATGCTTGCGTTACTCGAGACTAATAAACGCTGGCCTAAATTAACTAAGCTGCTCAAAACATTGGCCTGTACTGTAATGCTATGCGCGGTACTTAAAATGCTCGTTACCGACCTGTTATTTTGGACAATAGCAGGGCATATAATGGCTTATTCTTCGCTGTTTATTGTGGCTGTTATTTTTACTTTAGCAGCCATGCAAGCCCTCAAAGGTGTACGCGAGGCAACACTCGTATTTGTAGCGCTTAGCTTTGTATTAGTAAGTATGATTTTTAGGGTGCTGCTTATTAACCAAAGCCCGTTTATGCAGCGTTATGGGTTTGTGTTAGCGTTTGCGGTTGAATCATTTTTATTAGCTGTTGCGGTTTCAAGGCGCATAAGCCGAATGCGAATTGCACAAAAGCGCGCCGAAACCGAAGCAGACTACGACCCCCTTTGTGGTATTTTAAACCGCAGGGGCTGGGCTAAAAAATCAACCGCGCTTATCAATATGCACGCCAAAAAAGGCGGCGTATTATGCTTGATGTATATAGATTTAGACGACTTTAAACAAATAAACGACAGCTACGGCCATGCTGTAGGCGATGACGCTTTATGCAAGGTAGCCCGTTGCTTAAAAAGCAGTGTTCGCAGCAGCGATGCTGTAGGGCGCTTAGGCGGTGATGAATTTGTCGTACTTGCACATTTTTATACTAATGCGCAGGTAAACCCTAAAACTCATCATTTAAAAACCGCCTTAAATAGGCTCACAATAAATCACAACAACGACCCTATAGCCATTAAAGCGAGTATGGGTACTACCGTATTTAGTGAACCGCCCCACTCTATTGATGAAATTTTAAAAGCGGGCGACACCGCCATGTACCATGAAAAAATACAACGAAAGGTTAAGCCACTCACGTTAGTAGATGGCTAAATTTAGGCAATACTGCTTATTGCTATTAAACCGTAGCCGGCTTGGCAAATTGTTTACGGTTTACATAGTGGCTCATAATAATTGTAAATAAAGTTGAGCACACTGCAGCCGCTGCATATACCTGCCAAATCACAAATTCAAACTTAAGCGCGAGTGCAATCACAGCAAAAAACACACAGCCCCCTAACGAGCCAATAATGCCGCCGTTAAGCACCTTATACGCCGAGTATTTTTTATCACTTGCATGCGCAATACTGCCCATAACCGCCAAAATTACCGGAAAAGTAGAAAGTAACCCGCTCCACATTGCCCCTATTTTTGCCGATATAACCGTAACTAACATAATAAAGCAGCTGACCAATAACATTTTTAGCGGCAGCTCCCACGCAGCGGTAAAAGGTTTGGCATCGGGCGTAAATTTTAACTTACTCGATGCCAGCGCAAGCACCAATAAAGTACTAAGCGAGAGCACCGATGCAAAGGCAATATTCACCGGCAATAACAAGGTAAATGCACTAAAAGCGCACCATAGTGTTAATGCAGCAAACAACGCTTTAACTACCCCATATTTTGCAAGCATGGCAGCATAACAAAAACAAAATAAGCCTATACCGCTCATGCCATACAACGACGCCACAGCCGAGTTACTAGCAAATAACTTACCTTGCTCAAGCGCAATAAAATACGAAATAGGGCCCGATGTAATAGGCAAGCCCGGAATAATACCGCTCACAAAACTGCCAAAGCGTTTTTGAGCAAAGTGAATAAATAATAAAAGTAATGGCGCAATGGTGAGTTTTAACAGCAACATAAATAACTATAAAGTATGAGAGTTGCGCGTTAGTCTACGTTTAAAATTCCGTACTGTAGAGTGAATAAATATCACTCATACGGTGTAATTATTTTCATCTATAGGTACAAAAAAGGCCACTACAAAAGTGGCCTATTCTTTAATAAATATTGCTTACGCTTTTTTAAATAAAACCTCAGGGTTTACCATGGTTTTCATTTCAAGCACGTTGCCGTTTGGATCTTCAATAAAAAAGGTTTCTTGTTCAAACTCATCACCAACAAAACGGCGATACGGTTTATCTAGGTATTCAAGCCCCGCATCTTCTATACGTTTTTTTAAACCGTTAAATTCATCTTCAGATAAATGAATACCAAAATGCGGTACCGCCACTGCGCCCATATCTACATCGTGGCGAACAGTGGGTAAGCGCTCTTCGCTTTGGTGTAATGTGAGCTCATTACCCCAAAAGTCTATGTCTACCCAGCGCCCTTCTTCGCTGTTCCCTGTTTTACAGCCAAGCACATCACAGTAAAACGTTTTCGCTACTTTTAAATCGCCAGCGGGTATAGCCAAGTGCAAACAGTTAGACATAAATTACCTTTAATCTTTTAAATTTGTATATTAATAACCCCTATTATACATAAAATATAATTTATGAAACATTAACAGCCACAAATAAGCATAGTTAATACCAATCCAGCTTAAAAAGTAGCCTTAATAACATTTAACGCTAACACCCATATTTTATTTATTAGAGATAGTTAGAAAGCGTAAAAGGATTAGTTTAAAATGCGCTGCTATGATTAAATTCTTATTTTTAAAGTTTATAACCTTCTTTTTAGGCTTTGTAGCCTGCTTTGCCATGCACACAACTTTTGCATTGCCCTTAGTTATTTCGGCGGCGCTTACAGGGCTAATTGGCTCGTTTATTCCTTTTCCTGCTCGGTTTAAAAACCATCCCTATGCGGCTATTTACGCAGGTAGTTTTGCCGGCATGTGCTCTACACACTTAATTACAAGTTATTGGGAAATAGCCATAATTTCTGTTATTGGCGCCAGTTTATATGTGCTTACCATAAATATGTTTACCGGATTTGGCGGTAAGCTTGGCAGTGTTGCCTTTGCAAGCGTGGCTTTATTTATGTTGGCCAAAGGAATGGTTTTATGAATTTAGAATACCCATTTATAGCCTTATTAGGTGCGTTTTTAACGTTTTACTTAGCCAAACATAATCGTTTTGATGGCATACGTGCATCGGCCTCGCTTTCTATTATTGCTTACTTACTATTAAGTGCTTTAAACCTAAACCCCGACTTATACTCAGTCGTGTTTTTTGGCGGCACATTTATAGGCATGAGCGCCCCACACCGATTTGGTATTTATACCGTGGCCAGCTCATCTATTTTATTTTCGTTTTTATTTGAATACCTAGTACCAAAGCTTGATGGTTATGGCGGTGCCTTAGGTGTGAGTGCGTTTTTATCTATTTGTATTTGCCACATGTTTATTTTACTCGGAGCGCCAAGAAGTAAAAAGCCACTTGGCTAAATCACTCGTTTTTAACTTTAACGCTACTGGTTGGGTAGCCAAATAGTACTTTGCATTTAGCTTTTAACCCTTTCGCCGTATAGGTACTTTTTAATAAATGAGCCCACTGATGAAACGTTATTATTAGTGGGTTATTACTATTTAGCTGCCCTACTATGCCGTATTTACAGGGCTGATTTTTGTCTTCTTCTACAAATGTGCCAAATAATTTATCCCAAATAATAAGCACACCGGCAAAGTTTTTATCAAGGTAGCGTTTATTAATTGCATGATGAACCCTGTGGTGCGATGGCGTATTAAATACGCTTTCAAACCAGCCTAATTTAGCCACTATTTGCGTGTGCACAAAAAATTGATACGCCAAATTAAGTGCCACTACGCTAAATACGGTTAAAGGGTCAAACCCTAGTAGTATCATAGGTAGCCAAAATACCCACATGCCGGCTACTGGGTACATTATGCTTTGCCTAAACGCAGTGGTAAAATTCATTTTAGTGGAGCTGTGGTGCACCACATGCGCAGCCCACAACCAATGAATATGATGCGACGCACGATGAAACCAATAGTACAAAAAATCTTGCAGTAAAAATGCAAAAGCAACGCTTAATACACTTAGCTTTATATCAAATAAACGGTACTCGTAAAGCATGTAAAAAAATGGCATAAGTAGCAGCAGTGCCATTGCATCTGCGCCTTGGTGCAACAAGGCTAAAACGGTGTTTGCTAGGCTGTCTTTTATATTGTAATAGCGCTTAAATTTTACAAATTCAAAGCATACAAACACTAAAAACACAGGGCTTAGGGCAAGTAAAATAATTTCTGAGTTCATACTTTGCCCACCATAAAGTAATGCTGCAGTTTATTTAATGCCTGGGTTATATCTTTACTAATTAGGTGTTTTAGCAAAGCATTTGGCAGCCACCACGGCGCTTTGCAGCGTATACAATAATTAAGATCGGTAGTGATACTTTTAGCCCCTGTATTAGCAACTAAATAAATATCACCTTGATGGTGCGCCACAGGCTTATTACCTTCTATTCGATAGCAAATGTGGCTGGGGTTAGCCATTATTATACGCTCATTAAACGTGGCATTTGCCATTTTCACTTGCCTAATAGCGCCTTTACCGCCTTTTAGCTCACCGCTATTTGCTGTTTTTATTAGCTCAAACTTGGCATTAAAAAAGCGATCTAACTGCTGATGATCCAACAAGGTGGTTATTATTTGCAAAGGATCTGCATTAAGCGTTTGCTTTATTGATATAAAGATCATTGTTTACAGCGAAGATAATTACTCATGTAACTAGCATATAAAAATTGAACATGGCAAGCTTGCTCATACACGACCATTTTTTAGCTTTAGACGACAAATGCATACACTGGCTGATCATTACTTTTCAAGCATTTTAGATTACTTGCAAACCCAAGGTATTGATTCTAATACGGCTCTTAAGGCAATCGGGTTTACTGAATTTAGTCGCCAGCATAGTCAGCAATTAGCCCCCCGTATTAGTTTACAAAGTTACAATGCGCTGCTTGTGTATGGCCAAAAAGCGCTAAACGATGCGCTGTTTGGTTTTACTTTAGGTATGCACATTCGCCCAGCAGATTACGGTATATTGGGCTATTTAATAGAATCGAGCGATACCCTAAGTAGCGCTATAAAGGCACTGTTAAATTACGACAGCTTAGTGGCAGATATTGGTAAAGCGCAGTTTTTGCAAGTTGCAGACACCGCTACGGTGCGCTGGCATGCTCATCCTCATTGTAATGAACAAGTAGTATTACGAAACATGACTGCGTGGGTCAGCGTTATTCGCCAGTTAATAAACGCATCGCTTTGCCCAAGCAGTATCAGCTTTATACATAATTGGCCTAAAAGGCACACACAACAGTTAGAGGCGTGGTTTAAATGCCCCGTTATAAGCGGCGCAGCGCATAACCAAATAAACTTTCCGAGCAGTTATTTAAACCTTGCCTTTAAAACCGATAACGCCATTGTAAATGCTACATTTAAGCAGCTTTCACAACAGCAGCTATCGCGTTTTAAAAGTCAGCAGTGCTTAACAGAAAAAGTTAAACAGCTACTTATTGCAAAAACAACATTACAAAATTGCCAGCTTATTGCAGTTGCAAGCGCACTAAACGTAACACCGCGCACGCTACAGCGACATTTAAAAAAACAACATGTAACCTTTGCGCAATTGCTCGAACAAGAAAGAAAAAGCCGCTCCCACACGTTAATTGGTACGCTCCCACTTAGCGAACTAGCTAACCTGTTAGGCTTTAAAGATCAGAGCTCGTTTAATCGTGCTTTTTTACGATGGCACCATTGCACACCCACACAATTTTTAAAACGTAAATGAACCGCAGTGTTATTCACATTAAATAAACATTTATGGTATACCTTTTAATCAACACTCTTTAAACTAGAGCGCATAATAATTAAAAATGTGGGTTATATTTGTGCGTGTAGTATTAAGTATTTGTGTGTTTATGCTTTATAGCGCCATGTGCAACGCACAAACCATTACCTTTGTAGCAGAAGATCTCCCGCCTTATCATTTTATAAATGAAAATAACGAACCCGACGGCGCATTAGTCGATTTAGCCAAAGCCACTATTAAACACACAAAGCTATCCGCCAAGTTTGAAATAATCCCTATGGCGCGTATTTTTACAATGCTTAAAAACAACCCAAATGCAATTGCGTTGTCTCTTTTAAAAACCCCTATTAGAGCAAGGCAATACACCTGGCTAGGTGAGTCATACTTTGCCGATGCTTATTTAGTTAGCTTAAAAAACCGTACTGATGAAGTTACCCACCTTAATCACGCAAAATTTTACCAAGTGGCCACAATACGTGGCTATTCAAGTGCCACCTATTTAAAAAACGCCGGTTTTACCGAAGACAAAAACCTAGTTCTTGTAAGCTACTATCAGCAACTGTGGCAAATGCTTTATAAAAAACGCATTGACTTTGTACTAACCAATACACTTACATTAAATAACGAGCTAAAGCACTCAGGCCTAAATCCCAATTTAATAACTAAGCGAATTCATTTAACCGACTACCCTTCAAAATTATATTTTAGTGCCAACAAAACCCTAGATAAACACACCGCAAGCGCTATTAGCCATGCACTTAACACGCTAAAAGAAAACGGCGAATATCAGGCTATTTTAACCAAGTGGCAACTACCGCTTCCGGCTACTGCCAACAAGTTGTAATAAACAGGGTCTATAATTTTAGCAACGCAAACACTGCTAGTTGGCTATGCGAACAATTAAAACACCTCAGGGTATAAAACTCAGTTACCAAGACGAAGGCGATAAAAAAGCCCCCGCAATCATACTTATTATGGGTTTAGGCGCACAAATGACCGTGTGGCCGGACTCGCTTTACTACACCTTAGTAAAAAAAGGGTTTAGGGTTATACGCTTTGATAACCGCGACACTGGCCTTTCTACTCATTTAGAGCACCACCCTAGCCCGAGTTTATTTAAATCGTGGTTAAGTAAACGCCTGCCCATACGCACGCAAACGCCCTATTTACTTGATGATATGGCAAACGATGTATTAGCGCTTATGGCGGCGCTTAAAATAAAAAAAGCGCATTTTGTAGGTGCTTCTATGGGCGGTATGATTGCTCAACTAATTGCAGCTCAACATAAAAAAAAGGTGCTAAGTTTAACCACTATTATGTCAAGCTCTAGCCTGCCAAGGCTGAATGCCAAAAGCATTGGCGTATTTATAAAGCTTGCCAAATTAAAGCCCAAAACATCCAGCCGTGATGAGGCGATAAACTACAACATTAAACTTAACCAACTTATTGGCAGCCCCGCTTACCCTCAATCAGAAAACGCACTTCGCCATCATGCAACGCAAATTGTAGAGCGCTCGCATAATCCAAGTGGCTACAAACGCCAGCTTATTGCTATGGCCGCGAGTAAAGACAGGCAACATTTAATTCGTAAAATTAAAACGCCTACTTTAGTAATTCACGGCAGCGACGATGTGGTAATACCCGTAAGTGCAGGCAAAAAAACGGCAAGCCTTATAAAAAAAGCCAAGCTAAGAGTAGTCCCTGGGATGGGCCATAATTTTGCGCCAGAACTTATGCCTCTTATGACAAAGTGGATAGTTAAGCATGTAAAAAAAGCGCAGCGCAAACACCTAAATAAAAAACGCAAAAAACAACAGCAACAAAAAACCACTTTGGTATAACCAAAAAGGCACTATAAAAACTACGAAAACAAAAAATTGGTAATGTTGATATTTTAAATTGGTATGTTAGATTAAAGTTAAGCGAAGTTAATATCGCTCATTTTTAATATCATCACACAGAGACAACAATGAAAAATCTAACATCTACTTTTAAACTCACAGCACTGGCTGCTGTTACCCCTTTGCTATTTATGGGCTGTGCCAGCACAAGTACACCTGTTGATAGTAATGTCGCAGTACCTGCGTCAAAATTTGATTTATCGCAATGGAAAATAAACGTACCTGTAGATCTCAATAACGATGGAAAAATAGATACCGTAGACGTAGAAGAGATCCAAACCTACGCGCACCCTGATTTTTTCTACCTTGATGATCAAGGTTATATGGTATTTACCTCGCCAAACAAAGCGCTTACCAGTGCCAATTCAACCAATACCCGCAGTGAACTAAGACAAATGATCCGCGGCACCAATACCAAAATAAAAACTAAAAATTCAAAGAATAACTTTGCCCTAGCTGTACACCCGCTATCGGAGCGCTTTGGCTCGGTAGGCGGAAAAATGGAAGCCACCCTCAAGGTGGATCATGTTGCACTTCGCGCTAACGATCCTAATAAAAAAGCCGCTTATTCTGTGGTGGTAGGGCAAATTCACGCAGGTAAAGATCAAGCTTTAATAGATACAAAACTGGGTTTTGGCTGGGGTAACGAACCACTTAAAATTTATTATAAAAAATGGCCTGGCCATAAAACCGGATCTGTTTTTTGGAACTACGAACGTAACTTACCAAAAAAAGATCCTAACCGAACCGACATTACATACCCTGTGTGGGGTAATACCTGGGAAAACTCGGACGATCCCGGAGCGACAGGCATAGCGCTTGGCGAAGACTTTAGTTACACAGTAAACGTGCATAAAAACATGATGTACTTAACCTTTAGCGCCCAAGGCAAAAAAGACGTTAACTACGCAATTAACTTAGGCAATAACGTAGATGCCTATGGCAAGGTAGATGAAAAAGATCACCCTAATGGCTATGCTGCCGATTGGCATTACTTTAAAGCGGGTGCTTATAACCAATGTAGCACCAAAAGCGCTAAAGGCATTTGGTACCCAGGCTGTTTAGGCACTGGCGATTGGGCCACCGACAAACAAAATGGTGATTACGCCCAAGTGAGCTTTAAAAAATTAGTATTAAGCCCATCAACTAAGCCGTAAGCGTTGTTGTAGTTAAGTAGTTTTTAAGTGATGTAAACAGTGGCGATGGTAAATTATTAATGTCGCACCAGCGCCACTGCATACATTTATTTGGCTCGTTTAGCACAGGCTCGCCGCCCTCGTAATCGGCTTTTACATATAAAGTAATGTAGTGTTTATTCTCAGCACTAAAAATATCGTTAGTAAAATCAAGCTTAGTAATTTTACTCACATTTAGCCCTGTTTCCTCAAATACCTCGCGTATTGCGCACTGCTCAACACTTTCACCAAATTCTAAATGTCCACCAGGCGTTGCCCATGTATTTGCACCATGTGACCCTATTCGCTCACCTAATAAAATAGTGTTTTGGCGCATTATAATAACCGCAACCCCTACTCTTACTACGTTACTCATATTGCGTTTTCTCTTATTTTAATTGCTCGCCATGCTGAGCCACACGCTTTGTATTGTCAATTTTGTATTTTAAAACCCAAAGTGTTGTTTAACTTTTAGCCGACCATAGTCGAATACCTATCGGTTAAAAAAAAGCCTACCTTTTGTAAGGTCTCTCACACACATTTAGTATTAGGAGCCCACTATGTTAGGCCCATATAAACAACAATACGAAAGCTTTAAACAAAACCCAGCACAATTTTGGCTTGAACAAGCAAAGCGCCTACCTTGGTATAAAAAGCCCGAACACGCCTTCACACAAGACACTGACGGCCTTTACCATTGGTTTGATGATGGCCAACTAAACACCAGTTTTTTAGCGCTCGACCAACACGTTATTGCCGGTTTTGGCGAGCAAACCGCGCTTATTTACGACTCCCCCGTAACCAATACGCAGCAGAAGTATAGCTACTACCAGCTACAGCAAGAGGTAGCTAAATTTGCCGGTGTAATGCAATCGTTAGGCGTTAGTAAAGGCGACCGCGTTGTTATTTATATGCCCATGATCCCCCAAGCTGTAATAAGCATGCTGGCCTGCGCCCGATTAGGCGCTATACACTCTGTGGTATTTGGTGGTTTTGCAGCGCATGAACTCGCCGTACGTATAGACGATGCTAAACCTAAACTCATACTGAGCGCTTCGTGCGGTGTAGAGGTAGATAGCGTAATAGAATATAAACCGCTGATTGATCACGCCATAGATCTTGCCAATCATAAAATAGATCACTGCGTTATTTACCAGCGCGAACAAGTAGCTGCCACGCTTATCCCCACAAGAGATATTAACTGGGATGAGGCAATGCAAACAGCCACTGCAGTAGAGCCAGTACCTGTAAGTGGGCGTGATCCTCTTTATATTTTATATACCTCAGGCACTACAGGCACGCCTAAAGGCGTAGTGCGTGAAAACGGCGGCCATGGTGTTGCTATGCACTACAGCATGGAAACCGTTTACGGCATGCAGCCCGGCGACGTATTTTGGGCTGCCTCAGATATAGGCTGGGTCGTTGGGCACTCCTACATAGTGTATGCCCCGCTAATTTATCGCTGTACAACAGTGTTGTTTGAAGGCAAACCAGTTCGCACACCTGATGCCAGTGCATTTTGGCGAGTAGTAGAGCAGTACCAAGTAACTGCATTATTTACAGCGCCCACTGCGTTTAGAGCCATCAAAAAAGAAGACCCAAATGCAGAGGGCTTTAAGCAGTACAACACCAGTAGTTTAAAACGACTATTTTTAGCTGGCGAGCGGCTCGACCCGCCAACGTACAACTGGCTAAAAGAAAAAACCAACCTGCCAATACTCGATCACTGGTGGCAAACAGAAACCGGCTGGGCCATTGCCTGTAACCCCGTAGGCATAGAAGAATTAGTAACAAAACCAGGTAGCTCTACCGTGCCAACCCCTGGGTTTGATGTGCAAATATTAAATATGCAAGGCGAGCAATGCGCACCAAACGAGCAAGGCGTGGTGGCTATAAAATTGCCGCTGCCGCCAGGTTGCTTACCCACCATTTGGCAAAATACAGCGCGCTTTAAAACCGGTTATTTAACTCAGTACCCGGGGTATTATCTTTCCGGCGATGGTGGTTACATAGATGACGATGGCTACCTATTTATAATGGGCCGTACAGACGATGTTATAAACGTAGCAGGCCATAGGCTTTCAACCGGCGAAATGGAAGAAATAGTCGCATCCCACCCAGCCGTTGCAGAGTGCGCGGTGTTTGGGGTTACCGATACACTAAAAGGCCAATTACCGATGGCCATGATCGTACTTAAAAACGACTTTACCGGCTCCCCTACCGATGTAGAGCAAGAGCTTGTGCAAACAGTACGCAACCAAATAGGCGCTATAGCGTGCCTTAAAACAATAATAAGCGTAGAGCGATTACCAAAAACTCGTTCAGGTAAAATACTACGCAAAAATTTACGCCAATTGGTCGATGGCGACGAACTACAAATTCCTTCAACCATAGACGACGCCGGTATTTTTGAAGAAATAATCCAGCAGCTCACCCTGCGTTAAATCCAACCTAACAAAGCCATTTTATATTTAAAATAAAATGGCTTTTACTTTGACTGAAATTTTATACTCATTAGCACTTTCTTACTTAATGCTAGGGTCTGTTGATCTTTTAAGGTTAAATTTGCAGCTATCTGTTTGGTATTTAGGCAAGGCAGAGCCTATATAGTGTGGTTGTTCCCCACAAATAGGCGATAACGTAGCATTAATGCCAAACAGGCGCTGCCCAAAGGGTTCTTCCTAGGGGCTATTTACTCTTTGTTGCCTACATGGATGTAGGTAAAGGGCGTGAGCAGGACGCGGAAGCTTTGCTCGGCTTTTACTTAGCCCACTAGGTTACAAACCTCGCGCCGCGATTAAATAGCCCCTAGTTTGAACAAATTTTAATCCGCAAAGGTCAACAGACCCTTAGAACATTAAACAGGATTGTGCATGCTTCGCTTATTACTAACACTACTTGCCACCAGCCTACTATTTACAGGTTTTATGGCGCAAAGTTACGAAATTGAAGATTT
Source organism: Pseudoalteromonas sp. P1-11 (assembly GCF_001399995.1). NCBI lineage: Bacteria > Pseudomonadati > Pseudomonadota > Gammaproteobacteria > Alteromonadales > Pseudoalteromonadaceae > Pseudoalteromonas > Pseudoalteromonas sp. P1-11. Next base: position 348,936 of record NZ_LJSP01000001.1, on the reverse strand, counting down.
AGGCGATGGCCTCCACCGCTTTATTGACGACAGACACCGCTCGGTATTTTTAATCACCCCACAAGGTGCAATAGTTACCGACCCACTTAATAAAAAAGCCGCCACGTGGTTAAAGGAGCAAATTAAAACCCGCTATAACGTACCGGTAAAATACGTTGTATATAGCCATAATCACAGCGACCATATTTACGGCGCAGAGGTATTTAAAAGCCCGCACACAACCTTTGTTGCGCACAAACTTACCGCCCAAGATATTAAAAACACAAAAATAAAAACGGTTATGCCTAACCTTACTTTTGATGATGAACTAATACTTAGCCTTGGCGGCTCAACCTTAAAACTTAACTACCACGGCCCTAACGATGGCCGAGGCTCGGTAAGTATGCTGTTCGAAAAGCAAAAAACACTATTTGTGGTCGATTGGATAGTCATTGGCAGAATGCCATGGCAAAAACTATGGAGCTACGATATTCAAGGTATGATTAATTCAACCCAAGCGGCTTTAAATTACGACTTTAATACCTTTGTGGGCGGCCATGCCGATATGGGTAATAAAGCCGATGTTGCACGTTATTTAAGTTATATAGAGCAACTGTACAACCAAGTAACCGCCGCAGCGCTTGCAGGGCAGAGCCTAGAGCAAATAAAACAAAACGTTAAGCTCGATGAGTTTTCAGATTTAAAGCAATATAAAGCATGGCTGCCACTTAATATTGAGGGCGTATACGAGCGCCTTATGGAAGAGTCGGGCATGGGCTGGCGCAGCGATTTATAAATTGTATGCGTGTGCATTTGTAGCTTAAATGCAAGTGCATACGTATTCACATTGAATTAACAATGCAAGCTTGTGATAGTGCACTTTTTGTATGCTAAGGCGCCACCATGAAATTAGTTGCTTTACTGTTTAGCTTATCAATATTTGTAGTGCATACCAGCTATGCAAACACGCCCACCGTGCAAGTAAGCAAGGGCCATATTGAGGTGATCGACAATATAGAATCACAGTTTGTAAAAAACCGTTTTTTAAATGTATGGCTACCGCCAGGTTACAACAAAAACACCACCTACGATGCACTTTACATGCACGATGGCCGCATGCTGTTTGATGCCAATAGCACATGGAACAAGCAAGAATGGCGCGTAGATGAAGTAGCCGGCTCATTAATAGAGCAAGGCAAAGTACGCCCATTTATTGTGGTAGGCATTCCAAACGCCGTTGAAAACCGCCACAGCGAATACTACCCACAACAGCCGTTTGAGGCCTTAAGCAAGCAAAAGCAAAACGCCCTATACCAGTTAGAAAAATACCCAGGCCACAAATTATTTGCCTCTAAGGTGTACTCAGACAACTACTCACGCTTTTTAGTTAAAGAAGTTATTCCTTACATAGAGTCTAACTACAACGTAAATAAAGGCGCGCAGCATCGCTATATTGGTGGCTCTAGCATGGGTGGGCTTATATCGTGGTATACACTACTTAATTATCCTAACGAATTTGCAGGCGCTATTTGTATGTCGACCCACTGGCCAGGTATTTTTAGCCACGACGACGAAGTATTTGCCGAGTTTAAAAATTACATTGCCAACAACATCGAAAAGCTGAGTAACCAAAAAGTGTATTTTGATTACGGCGACAGCACTTTAGATGCCATGTACCCTAAGCTACAAGCGCAAATTGATGATTTATTTATGGCGCAACAATACCCAGCAAAGCTATGGCAAAGCCAGTTTTTTCCAGGTGAAGATCACACCGAAAACGCGTGGGCAAAACGCTTACACATTCCGCTTGAGTTTATGTTTAGAAAAACCAAACAAGCTGCAGCCGAGTAATCATTTATACCAATCCGCTTGATTAAGTGATCTATTTTGAGGATGGGTATTATAAGTAATACGCCCTATCAGTAATCATAAAAAAGCGGCTTAACGTTCATTGCGTTAAGCCGCTTTTTTAATACACTTTTAAACCGTTTTAAAACGTAGGTCGGAAGCGCAGCACCGTCCGACAATTAACGGCGCTTAAAGCTCATTAGTCTTACCAAGCATTCATAGGAACCTCTAAAGGAACTTGGCTACCATCCTCATTTTCTAAAACTAACTGTAAGATGTCCCCTGACTCCTTTCGCATTAATTTTTTTGCTTTACTGGCAGGGCAGCCCGGAATTTTACAGCCTTCTATAGAAATAATTTTTTGCCCTGCAACAATCCCTGCTTTTTCAGCGGGTGAATTAGGCTTTACGTTTTCAATAATAAATGACATTACTTTTGGGCTAAAAAAGCCATCCGCCCCAACGTTCCCTACAACTCCAAGCTTCACTTCTTCTGCTGCCAAGGCATTAAAAGAAATAATTGATATTAAAATAATTATAATTTTGAACATAAAAATAAACACTCCATGTTATCCAACACTAAATATGTTGGTATCGTTTTTTGTATTGTTTGCTAAATATATGACTATTAATCATTCTCTGGGTCGCCGCGTTTGTTATATCGCTCTTTGAATGACTCATAGTCTTCGCTTTCAAGTAATAAAACATTTTGTAAAGTATAATTAGCCGCACCATATGTAAAATCAGCTGAAACAGAAACACTTTCCCCTATTTCAAAATCAGAACGATTAAACCCGCTAATTTCAGACTTGTTTATAGCAGCACACAACGAAGCTAACTTCTTTGGACCACTATTAATACTTATGCATAACTCAGATATTGGTTGGCCTTGCTGATCAACTTCGGGATACATTAGTATTATCCAGCTATCGTCCAAATTTTCACTATTTCCATCAACTAGTCGATGAATGTGTAATTTTTTTGCTTCATCTGAGCTCAGTACATTTTCAGAAATAACAAGCGATGTGTTTTCAGCACTACATACCCAAAATGGGCAAAGTAATATAAAAACTAAAAGTATCTGCATACATCTCCTAAAATAAAACATTCAATAATCGCAACTAGTTTGTACTGGATTGCCCTGATTACTATAGAGCAATTTCCCATTCCCAGTTTCACACTCCACTATCGCATACTATTCAATCAAATGTTTAATTTCACATAAAAAACCGCGCTAACACTTTATAAAAAGCCTTAGCGCGGTTATTAATACTTGAAACCTAATTAACCAAATAACTAACTAAAATCGACCACCACTTCATAGCGCCCTGGCATGTCGTTTACATCGTAAACCCAGCCGTGGCGTTTAATTATTTTTTCGCTTAATTGCAAGCCTAGTCCGTACCCTATACTGGCGTGTTTTGCTGAAGGTGAGCTCGCTTTAGGGGCCTCGTCCTGCTTACTACAATTAACAATAGTGACTTTACTGCCTTGCTGCGTAATATGTACTTGGCCAAATTGGGTATGTTGGTAGGCATTACGAATTAAATTAGTCAGTACAATGTGGCACGCAGTAGCATCGGTTGTAATAACACTCTCTTGTTGGGTGTCTAAAACCACCTCAACGTGCTTAGCATTAAGCAGGTAGTTAAGCTCATTACTCAGGGTCGTTATTTTATCACTAAGGTTTACAGGTTCTGGACTACTTTGCTGCTCTTCGTTGCGGCTTAGCCATAATAACGTATCGGTTAAATCGCTCATGGTTAAACCGGCGCGCTCTATACGCTCAAGTGTAAGCTGTTGTTTATCACTTAACGGGGCTTTTTCGCTCAGCCGATTGAGTAGCTCAACGTTACTGCGAATAACCGAAATTGGCGTACGCAGCTCGTGGCTGGCATAGCTTAAAAAGCGCTGCTCACGCTCTACGCTTTCATTCGCGGAAAGCAAGCTGCTGCGTATTAATGTGGCTAAAGTGTTTAGTTCGTTATATGTAAAATCGGGCGGTGTTTGCTGCAGATTAGTTTGGTTTAACGATTTAGCCCAGCCCCTTAACGACTCCACTGGCTTGGCTATTTTTTTCATTACCATAAACAAAAAAAACGCAAATAACACAATGGCAGCAATGCCTGTAATGGCAATCCATAGCATGCGTTGTTCGGGCTCTATATTAGCGAGCAATTGTGGTTTGTCTTTTTCGAGCATAATGCGCGATATATAACGCGGCTCGCCTTCGGGGCTTGGATAATACACCACAAAAAATAAATTTTGCGGCATAGAAAACATCGATGGCCTGTCTTTTGTTTTATGTAAAAGCCCCACCTCTGTTGGTTTTTTAAAACGCTGCTGAATTGACGCAGGCATGTCTTCCCAGCGGCTTGCTATATTAAAGCCCACCAGCTCTTTTGTTTCCCCTGGCTTTACTTCAGTGGTTTGCGAAAGCTTTAACATAACTCCGTTTAAGCCTTTATCTAGCCCATCAATAAAGTAATTTACACTTAAAAACGAAAAGCCAATGGCCATAGCAGAGCTAAGCACCACCATACTGGCAAAAAAGTAGAGCCTTAAACTAGGCCTTATTTTCATTGTGGTTGCCCTTCATTTGCTGTTATTGCAAAGCCCACACTAGGAATGGTTTCAAGTGTAACTTGGTGTGTGGTGGCTTCTAATTGCTTACGTAAATGATGCACATGCACTTTTAAACTGTTGCTGTCGGGCTGCTCTTCGCCCCATATAGCTTGCATAATGCTACTGCGCGTAACAGGCTGCGGCGCATGGCGTACTAAGGTTTCTAGCAATTTAAATGCAATGGGCGATAACTTTAATGTTTGCCCCTCTACATCGGCACTGCGCTTTGCTAAATCTAAATTTAAATTAGCTAAGGTGAGGCGTTTTGCCTCACCACTTTTGCGCTTTGCCAGCACTTGTACCCTCGCTACTAGCTCTTTCATGGCAAAGGGTTTTACTAAATAGTCGTCACTACCGGCGGTAAAGCCCTCTAGTTTGTTATCGAGGCTATCACGTGCGGTCAACATTAATACCGGAATATCTTTACCTTGTTCACGCAATGTTTTGCACATTGTTAAGCCGTCCATTTTGGGCATGTTTACATCTAAAATAATCATCTGATAATCATTAATTTGCAGTAAATTTAAGCCCAAAACGCCATTACTTGCATGGTCACACTCAATGTCTTCTATATCGAGGTAATCAACAATTGTTGTTGCCAGGTCTATGTCGTCTTCAACCAGTAGTACGTTTATCATTAAGAGGCAGCTCCTTGGGTGCGTTTACCACTTAAAAAGTCTAACACATTGGCAAGTAAGCGCTTAATGTCTATTTGAATCATTAATAATGCCGGAATAAGGATTAACGTAATAACCGTGGCAAACAAAATACCATAACCAAGTGATGCCGCAGCAGGGATTAAAAACTGTGCCTGCATTGAGGTTTCGCTTAATAACGGCACTAAGCCCGCATAGGTGGTAATTGAGGTAAGCATTACCGCGCGCAGGCGGCTTGTACACGACTCTACAATGGCATCGTGCGTGCTCATGCCTTCATCTTTTACCAGCTCGTTAAAGCGCGATACCAATAATAGGCTGTCGTTTACAACCACCCCACTGAGAGCCAAAATACCATTTAAAGAAAGTATGCTGATGGTTAAGTCGTTCCACCAATGGCCTAAAATAGCACCCACAATACCAAAGGGAATCGCCACCATAATCAACATAGGTTGAATGTACGATTTAAGCGGAATCGCCAGCAATACGTAAATAACTAATAGCGCGGCTATAAACATAGTGGCCATTGAGCCTGTTGTTTCGTCTTGCTCTTCGGCTTCTCCGGCAAAGTGAATACTTAAGTTAGGAAATTGCGCGTTAAGCTCAGGTACTAAATCGCGGCTTAAGTTAGCAACTAATTCGTTAGATGCCACAATGTTTTTATCTACTTGTGCGCTTAAGTAAATTGCACGTAGGCCGTCAATGCGGGTTATTTCATCTTGCTGATATTCGCTGCTTATATTGGTTACGTTAACCAAAGGTACTACAGTGCCATCGGGTAACCTAATACGCGATTGCATAATATCGGCTGGTGTTTTACGGGCGTTTTCTGGGTAACGTACACGTACTTTTACTTCGTCTTTATCACGCTGGTAACGCTGTACAATTGCTCCACCAAAAGCTTGTAAAACCTGCTCTGATAGGCTCGCCGTATCCATACCTAAAGCGCGCCCTTGTGCATTTAAGGTAAATTTAAGCTGTGGCTGACCTGGGTTTAAATTATCATCTATGCCATTAACACCAGCAGTATTTTGTAAGCGCTCTTTAAACAGTGCGCCTGCGGCCATTACGGTTTCGTCATCCCAGGCTTTTAGCTCCACTTTAAAGTTATCAACCATTTTACGTGTAGCCAATACTTGTAGCTTTTTGCTGCCCTCTGGCATACCGGCAAGGCGCTGCCATTCTTGTGCAAATTCGCTTGCAGTAAAGTCGCCCTCGTTTAATAGCTCAACACTTACCGTACCGCTAGTATCGCTACTGCTCACTAATTGTAAGCTCGTTATTTCGCTCTCTTGCGAGTCAAACTTATCCATTAAATTTTGCTGGGCTTGTAGTGCACTTTGCTCAAGCGCTAACAAGTTTTTATTAGTTTGCCCATACGCTGCATCGTTTTGCATAACAAGCTCTGCGGTTACGGTATCGCCGGCAATACTTGGGAAAAAACCTACTTTTACCGCACCGGTCATAGGCATACCAACAACCAGAATAAAAAAGGCCACAAATGCAGCAACAATGGCGTACCTAAAGCGTAACGAGTATTCAATAACACGGCGGTACACTTTATCGCTAAACCAAGTTAGGCCGCTGTCGGCGCCATGCTGCACCTTTGACCACAAGCCACTAAGGCCCGACTTTAACTGACGTTTAGTACTTACGTGGGCTAAATGCGACGGTAAAATAAGTTTTGATTCAACAACCGAAAGCAGTAAACAAATCGTCACTACGGTCGCAAACTGAGAGTAAATTTTACCTAAGTTGCCAGATACATTCGAAAGCGCAACAAACGCAGCTACCGTGGTTAATACGCCAAATATGGTGGGTACAGCCACCTTCATGGTGCCTAAAATCGTGTTATTAAGGGTGTCGCCGTGTTTTTTGCGAGTGGTGTAAATACTCTCCCCCACAACCACGGCATCGTCGACCACGATCCCCAGCGCCATAATAAAACCAAAGGTGGTCATTTCATTTATGGTCAGTGCGGTGTAGCTGTCGGTAATAAAGTACAGCGTGCCAAAAAATACAAATGGCAAGCCACCCGCAACCCATAGCGCAACGCGTACATTTAAAAATATCGCTAAAATAACAAACACCATAATAATACCGGTTACGGCATTTTTAGTAAGCAGCGATAAGCGCTCGGTGATCATGGTGCTTTTGTCGTGCCAGCTTTCAAGCTCTACATTTTGCGGTAATAAGCCGCGCTCGTGCCATGTATCAATTACGCTTTGTGCTTGCTCAACTATGGTGGTTATATCGCTATTTTCATCCATTAAAATTTCAATGCCTACGGCATTTTGTTGGTTATAACGACTTAGTGAGTTGGTATCTTCTGCGAATGTGTCGGTAACGGTTGCTACATCACCTAATTTAATTTGTGTGCCTGATTGCGTTGTAAGTAACACTATATTGGCAAAGTCGCGCTGCCAGTAAGCTTGGTCTGCCGCTTTTAGGCGCATAATTTTATTGCTATCGCGCAAGCTAGTAGAAAGCGGGCTCGATGATTCGTTGTTAATCACCTCGCTTACATCGCTAATTGTTAAACCGTAGGCTTGTAGTTTGCCTTCGTCGATTTCTACCGACATCATAGGGTCAAGCACACCCGATTGCTCTACATCGCTAATGCCCGATTTAGCTAATAAATCGGCTTTTAGTTTTTCACCTAGGTTTTGCAACGTATGACGGTCGGCATCACCAAACAATTGTAAGGTTAATGCGTGATCTTGCCTGCGCGCTTTGTCGATCACCGGCTCTTCGGCATCTGCCGGAAAGTTATTTATGGCATCAACTTGGTTTTTAACATCGGTGAGTAGCTCATCAAGCGAGTAATCGGTTTTTTTCTCAATGCTTACATGACTGCCGCTGGCATCGGATGTAGAGGTAATGCGCTTAATACCCGGTACGGTTTCAAGGGCTTCTTCTACTTTTAGGGCGATGCCTTCTTCTGCTTGTAAGGCATCGCCACTGTCGTAAACCACCGATACTGAAATAGTATCTGGCTCAAGGCTTGGAAACGCCTCTTTACGCAAAGTAGAAAGCGACATTATGCCCATAACTATTACGCTAATGAGTAATAAATTGGCGGCCACTGAGTTGTTAGCAAACCAGCTAATAATACCGTGCAAAGGGTTAGTATTATTAGGTAATTGCGGTGCTTGATGCGGGCTCATTATGGCATCTCCTCAACAATTGGGTTTACTAACATATCGTTTAAGTAGCTTACGAGTGGGCGAGCCACCACACGTAAATTAGTGTGTCCTTCAATAGGAGAGATATAAACGTAATCACCGCGCTCAAATAGTTTTTGCGCTTGAATGCTCATTAACGTGTTTTGCTCGTTTACGTACCAAATTAAGCCCTCTTGCGATACTGCTGAGGCGGGTAATTTAATTACGTTGTTAAGCGCTTTACCGGCAATTTGTACCGCTAAAAATGTACCTGGTAACAATGGTGTTGCTTGCTCAAAAGGTTTGTCTAGCGCAACCACTACACTGCGCTGGCGAGAGCTATCGTCAAGATGCTGTTCAAAACGAGCAATGTAACCTTGCCACTGATTCTGTGTTGTTACATCACTTAAAATAACCTCGCCCGACTTATCGCTTGCCAGGTTTTGCCATTGGCTTAATGAAAGCGGTACGCTAATTTCTACTTTGTCGGTGCTGTTTAATGTAGCCAGTGTATCGCCAATGCTTACGTAAGTGCCTAAATCTACATCGCGCGATAAAATAACAGCATCAAACGGCGCACTTATATGGGTGTTTTTTTCATCACGCTGCGCAGTTTGTAGTGCGTATTGGGCGTTATCGGCCGTTGCTTGGGCGGCTTCTAGCTGTAGCGTTCTAAATACTAAAGGTGAGCTTGGCGCTTGTGTTACACCCGAGCGCTGCCATTCACGCTTTGCTTGGTTTCCTAAGTCTTGCTCTTCTTGTAGGGCAAGTTTGGCATCTGCCAATGTGGCTTTAGCGCTCGCGACTGCTTGTAAGTATTCGGTGTTATCTATTTGTGCAAGCACTTGGCCCTTTTTAACTACATTACCGGTAGCAAATTGCTCGCTCATATTCGTTATTTCGCCCTTAACTTGTGCTTTTAAGCTAAGCGCCCAGTGTGCTTTAGCCTCACCGTGGCCGCTAACATAGGCTTGATACGTACTTGGCACAGCATTTATAACCGATACATTGGGTGCCACAGATTTAGCCAGCTCAGGCTTTGGGCCATTTGCTTGCTGCGCCATTTTTTGGCCGTTATATGAAATAGCAAGCCCTATACAAACAATGGCAACAAGAGTTACAACAACAGGTACTGGCGAAATTTTCATGACGATACTCCAAGGCCCAAGGCAAGGCCTAAATCTATACGGTTAGTTAAAAGGGTGTAATTTATTTGGCTAAGCTGAGCTTGTAGGTCGTACACCTGCTGCTGCACGGTGAGTAGGTCTAAAATATCAACCAAACCTTGCTGGTATTTGCTTTGGTAGTTGCTATAACTGCGCTTAGCACTGGCAAGCGCTTTACTAATTTGTAGCTGCTGCTGTGTTAATGATTGATCTTGACCTAGTGCGTTTTCTACTTCGTTTACGGCGCTAAGTAGCGTGTCTTGGTATTCCCAAAAGGCTTGTTCGGCATTTAATTTTGCAATATCAACTTGTGCACGAAGTGCCCCGCCTTGAAACAATGGCGCACTTAAACTGCCTAATAAGTTCCAAACTGGGCTGGTTAATAATACTTGGCTGGGTGTAGTTGCTAAATCGCTAAGCGATGCCGAAAGCGTAATGCTTGGCAGTAAATCTTTGTAAGCTACATCCACTAAATAACGTTTAGATTGAATATTGTAATAGGCACTTTGTAAATCGGGGCGACGCGCTAAATCTTGCTCTGGTAGCGCGCTTAGCGGCTCAATTACCTCAGGTAAAACAGAGGTGGTAGGTAAGTTTTCAAGTTTATCAACGCCCACTAATAATACTAAAGCACGTTTAGCTTGCGCTATTTGTTCTTGATAATCGGCAATAGTGGCTCGGGTTGAAGCGGTATTTGTACGCGCGGTATCAAGGGCTTCTAAATCACCTAAGCCGTATTGGTAACGCTCAACAATACTTTGCTCGTTATTTTCTAAAACCGTTAAGCGCTGCTGCTCTATGTTAAGTAAATCTTGCTGCAAAATAATGTTTAAATACGTGCGCATCACGCTGGCTACTAAGGTGTCTTTAGCGCCTTGGTAAGTGGCCTGATTACTGGCTATGGTCATGTCTTGCGCGGCTACTTTATCAGCAATTTTTTGCCATACGTCGGCCTCCCAGCTAACCCCTAGTGATGAGCTGTACTGTGTGCCAGTTGTTTCGTTGCGCTGAGCGTCAAAATCGGCATCTACACTAAACCACTGGCTTGCTGCGGTAACATCGCGCTGCGCATAAGCAAGTTTTAGCGCCACATGCACTTGGTTAAATGAAGGGTTATTTGCAACGGCTTGGTTAATAAGCGAATCAAGCCCCGCTATATTCACTAAATCAGTGATATAACTTACCTCGGTTGCATCATCTTGTGTGTATTGCCAATTTGCATGCTGCTTTAGCGATTGCTCGGTGCTATTACCTGTATAGCTTGGCTGGCTACTACACGCAGCAAGCGTGCAGCTAAGTGCAAGCAATAAAACCGTTGAGCGCTTTTTAAAATAAACCATTTAACTGTGCCTAATTTACATCATTACACACAGTGTATTAGGGCAAGGGTTAAGGATGGGTTAAAAGGGGTTAACTTACTTAAGACAAATTAGTATTTGCCTCGTTTAGCCAAATTACGTAGCCTTTGGCAAAAATACTCACTTAAAACTCAAATGCATAAATTAATTTTTACCCTTTTTTTAATACTCCCCACGTTATTGCAGGCTCAAGTAACCTTAAGTGATAAAACCATTATATACAGTGGCCAAATCAACAAACAAAATAACAATACGGCAGCTGAGCTTTTAAAAACTAACCCTACAATTAATACATTTACGATTACCAGCGGCGGCGGAAACATTGATTTAGGGATGGATTTAGCCGAATTAATTTTGGCGCATAAGCTAACGGTAAACATAAAGCAGTTTTGCTTTTCGTCGTGTGCAAATTATGTGTTGCTTGCTGGCCACCCTACTACAATTGAGCCCAATACAATTATTGGCTGGCATGGGGATGCAGCCTCAGCTAAGTGGTTAGATAGTGATATTGATGCCATGGTAAAGCACTTAAAAGAGCCACAAAAAAGCCAAAAGTGGCAAACATTACGCGCCCATTACGATGAGGTAATTGCTAAAGCAAGCTTGCGCGAAAAAGCCTTTTACACAAAGCTAAATGTAAATCACGACCTACTCACCGTAGGGCTAAAACCCAGTTTACGCAGTGCCGCCATAAAGCAACGTGCACGTGGCTGGACGTACTCACCTAAGGTGCTTAACTATTTTGGAATTAGCAATATTAGCTATAATAATTGGCAACCTCGTTCAGTTAAAAACTTTCCGCTGCTTATTATTAGCGACTTAAACTAACAACCATCCTCCTCTTTACTAATCTCATTTTTACTCACAATAAAGCCCTGTTAATAGCAGGGTTTGGTGTTTTAGCTGCCTTATAAGTACTTTATGGATACTCACTATTAATATGACAAATACTTTACACACTTTAAAATCTAATTGATATGCGTTATCATTCGCAACATCATTAACTTTTAATATTAACAATAATGAACAAGCTAATTAAATTTACCCCAATATTATGCGCGCTTGCGTTGGCAGGCTGTGGCGGTGGCTCTGGTAATACTGCTCCACAGTTTTCTCAACCTAATTTAAGTTTTACTGTAAACGAAGACACCACTTTTTCAGGCCAAGTAACAGCCACCGACGACGAGGCACTTAGCTACACATTAGCAAACGCGCCAAGTAATGGGACGATAGCGATAGAAGCAAATGGTGAGTTTACGTATACGCCTAACGCCGATTTTTTTGGTAGCGATAGTGCTTCAATTTCAGCTAGCGATGGTTCTCTTAGTTCAAATGTAACGCTAAACTTTACGGTCGAAAATGTTAATGATACGCCGGTATTACAAACAACAAACGTATTTGTTACCTCATCATCAACAACAGAGGGGACTATTAATGTAGTTGATCCCGATGGAGATGAAATAACATTTACGCTGGTAACCTCCCCTGAAAGTGGTGTAATTACAATAAACGAAAGCACGGGCGAGTTTATCTTTGAAGCGCAAACATTAAATTCAGTTAATGAAGCATTCGTAATAAGCTATACGGATGGCGTAATTGATGAACCAATTACGGCCAGTATTACACTAAGCCCTTCTTATGTAACAAATGAAGACAAACGTAATTTTTACTACAGCTCTAGTAAATCACACTTAAAACAAGCCGATATTGTAAACGAAAGCATTAACGATGAAATTTCACGTTATACCGTATACCAAGTTCAAGCAGCGGCGTATGCACGTGCTGGGTTTTTAGATACAGCCGAAGACTATTTATTACTCATTAACGAGCAAACAGCTCTTGCTGGAGGCCTAAGAGATGTAGGTGTTGCGTTAGATAGCATCAATGAAATAGAGCAAGGTGCACAATATCGCTCACGCGCCTTAGCCGCTTACAACCAATATTTAGCTGAAAAAGGGTTTGAAAACATCAACCGTAACGATGCAGCCTGGTTACTTGGTTTAGTAAATGATTATATGGATGTTGGTCAAACCGATGAAGCAGAAACACTGCTGGAAACTATTAACAGTTATGCAGAGATAGTACGTGAAGAGCAATATTCAACAACATATGGTTACTTCCAAACAGCATTTAAAAATGCAGCCGAAGGTGCATTAGATGTATATGCTGCAAACCCAACTGATGCCAATCAACTCACAGCACAAACTTTTGCTACTGCACTAGTAAATATTTCAAGTAACACAGGTTACCAAATTCAAGGTGGTAGTGGCGAGTATGCGGGTGAAAAAGTAGAGAAACTAAGAGCGCTTTATACTGCATGGGCAGCTGAGGTTTTATTTCGAGCCAACTCGCTTGAACTAGCCCGTGAATACGTAAACCTAGCGCTGTCGTTTTATGGTGTAACGGGCATAGATAGCAACTATGACTTTGCTGCTTCAGAATACACTGAGGCCAATTTAGGTACTTATACCTATCCACTACAAACTCTAGCCGGATTACTAGAAGGCCTTTATGACCTCGAAGAAAACCCTGCGTTTGCATTACTTTCATCTGATTTTGATATCAGTGGTGCTAAACAAATTATGTACAGTTTTAGTATAACTAAAAGCATTATAGCGGGTTCATCTGTAGCTGATGCAACGGCTGAAGCCTTCACCTATTTTACAGAGGAAAGTGATTACAATGAGTTTTTTAGAAGTCTAACCAAAACATCAAATAACGCGGGCACAGCACAAGTTCTACATCAGTTTGGCTTTACAGAACAGGCTAAAGACGTATTAACTTATGCTGGTGAGTTTATTTCATCTGACGAGTACATAAGTGCAGAGTCATCTGCTTCTTTCTTAGCGGGTTCTAATGGATGTGGTTTACTGGTTAGCATTAGCGAAGAAATTGGCGCAGATTCTGCAGCTGCCGCAAATCGCTGTTTAACCATGTTAAATAAACTAAATACAGGCACATTACGAACTTTAACCGACACTTCTGCAATTACTGTTCATAACAATGTAATGGTATCACTTGACCGCGGTGGTTTGACTGACGAGATTGCCGCAGTAAATACGCAATTACTAAGTAAAATTAGTGTATTAGATGACATTGAAGTTCGGTTTGAGTACAGCTTAGAAACATTAGGTTATTTAGTCGATGCTGGTTTTACTGATTTAGCCTTAACTACATTTAATAGTGCGATAGCTGAAGTAAACGAAAATTTAAGCACGTTAACAAGCGACCAATTGCTGGATATACTTGAAGCCCTTAAAAAAGAAACGGTCTCACTTAGTGCTCCAACAACTGGCTTTTGGGAACGTTACAGCATGCTTTCTAGCATGGGGGCTAATGCCGGCAGTATTACTGACTTTGCCAGCACTTACAGTAGTGTGAAAACACAAACCTCAGCACTTCTCGCTGATATTGAAACGCTTATTTTAGCGCAAGCCGATACTGTCATTATTGAAGCTATGGAAGATTTAGTCGAAGCACATACCTTACTTGACGAATACGAGCAAGCAACAGCGCTTGTCACTAATGATGTGAACGGTGAAGCCGACCAACTTGACCTTTACACCACAATGGCTGAATTAATTGCAAGCAAAGATGACTTTAGAGATAACCGTGTTGCCAGTGTTGATACTGATAACGATGGGCTTCCAAACTTCTTCTTAGCAAATGTAACTGATGAAGATATTGCCGCTTCGGGTTTAACAGCCGATGAAGATGCTGACAACGATGGTATTGCTGATAGCGAAGACAGCACTCCAATTGGCAACTAAATAAGAGAAAACAATGCAGACACGTTATATTTATGCGTGTCTGTTTTTGCTTGCCCATAATTCATATGGTGCGACCGAGCAAAAACAGACCCCTCCCCCACCTGAAGATTGCAGCACACTCACTGATGAAAAAAAAAGTTTATGTGAAGCTATCGAACACATTGAAGTTAAAGGCCAATTTATAGGGATAGAAGTTCCTGAAGTTATTGGTCGTTCGTATTTAGACCGCAGTTTTATTGATGCAACAGCCAAAGGGAATGGCGACATAAATGAGCTAATTGCACTTTTACCAGGCGTACAATTAAGCAATGAGGCATTAAGCATTGAAAGCTTAGCAGAGATAAGTGCGCCAGAAATATCCATCTCAGGTGCCCAGCCTTGGCAAACAGGTTTTTCACTTGATGGTATGAACTACAATAATCGTATTGATCCCGCCAGTAGTAGCCGCTTAACATCATCAAGTAATGACGTGTCAGGCGGTGTGCAAAGCATGAATGTAAACTCTGATGTAGTTGAGTCTATTACTGTTTATGACCATAACATTCCGGCTGAATTTGGTGGCTTTTCTGGCGGTGTGGTTGATACCAAAACAAAAGAAACGTTTGGCAAAGATAGTTTTAGTTTTACTGTACGCGGGAATCACAGTGATTGGGCTGATTATCATTATATTCAAGCCGACAATGAAACTGAGCAAAGTAGTACAGATGAAGCAGAATTAGAGGCTCCAGTATACGAAAAAATAAGCTATTCATTGAGCGGTAAAAAGCAACTTAATAAACGCCACGGTGTGATGTTTAGTTTAAATTACCTTAACAGTGATATAAGTGACTTATCACTGGGGCAAACAAAAACCCAAAGCCGCCGTAACATTAACGCTATATTTAAATATGGTTATAAGAACGGCTGGGTTGATAATTTTACGATAAGTATGATCTATTCTCCCTACGAGGTGAATGGTTTTATTACTGATGCACTTGATAGTGACTATCAGTTAGAAGGTGGCGCATATGGTAGCGCAATACAATTAAAGCAAGATTTTAAATATGTAACATGGGCAAGTAATTTAAGCTTTAACATAAGTGATAGTAGCCGAGATGGCCCAGCGCATTTTTATAATTGGCTACAAACAAAAGGAAAAGACTGGGGACAATACGCTAACCAAGGCGATGCAGACGAACGCTTTTCACGCCAAGGTGGTTATGGCGCGTTAGATAACCGCCAATTCACCACCAATTGGAAAAATACATTTAATCTAGAAACTTTTAAATTTTTAGGGTTAACCCACTCAGTTGTGGCTGGTGCAGAAATTAAATATCAGCAAATAGAACGTGAGCGCTTTCAAGATGGCTATAACTACAGTTCGCCTGTTATATGGTCTAGTGCTAGTACACCACTTAATTGCAGTGGTTATTCACTTGATTGTCAAGCACTCGAAACCCTCATCCCTATAGAAAAATTAGCTGAGCAATTAGGCGGTGAGATTGACTTTAACAACTCGGAACACGTCACCGCATACAGTAATAATATAACTACTACAGCGCAATTTTTTAATGGCCGAACTGTTAGCCCTGCTGAATACATAGATGTAAATTTAAATCGCAACGCACTCTACGTTACCGACCATATTAACTACGGCAAACTGGATGTGAATTTAGGTATGCGCTACAGCTATGATGACTTTTTACAAAACCATGATGTAGCACCGCGAATTTCAATAGGGTACGACGTATTTGATAATAAAAAAACCATTATTAGTGCCGGCCTAAGCCGATATTACGACTCCGCTATTATCAGTTATAAAATTAAAGAACAACAACAGTTTTCTTATCTACAATATAGGCCTATCGAAAGTGGCTACTTACAAAACTGGTTAGATTCAAATTACACTGGCAGCTTTAAATATCGTTTTAATGACGTTGATACCCCTTACGATGATGAATTTGCACTGGGTATCGCTCACGCATTTGAGACAATTGGTAATATTTCTTTAAAATACGTAAAGCGAAAAAAACATCAGCAGTTCTCTCGCACAACCTCAGACGAAACAGATCTTGATGGGTACACTTATATTGATATTAGTAATGAAGGAACGGGAAGTTCAGAACGTATTTCACTAGCATGGAGCGCTCAATTTGGTGCCCATTCTGTATGGGCAAATACATCGTATGCCGAAAACGAAATATCAAATGACAATTATAATGCAACCGTAGATAACACCCCACTCGATGAACTAGTTTACTATGTTAATGCAAAAGATGAAGGTTCACTGGTCACGTTGAGTCAACTATCTCAGATACGAACTAATTTTGGAGCACCTATCACAGCAGCCTTAGGCTGGAACGTAGATTGGGTCGATTCATTTAGCACTGGATTAAATATCTCATATTCAGGTAGCTACGATACAGCTGTAAGTACAGGAGGAAGCGAAAGTATAGATATAGAAGATGTCTGTGCTAGCTGTCCAGTTGTTTCCACTCTATTTGATGTTTATCAGGAACAGACTATACGTGCTAGAACAATGCTAAACCTAAGTTTAAAATACAAACATAAACTGACCAGCAACCAAAGCTTAGAGTTACGTGCTGATATTTCTAATTTATTAAATACGAGAACGTATACAGTAGCAGAGGGCGCATCAGGTATTGAGCCTGGTCGAGTATTTTGGTTAGGGCTGAGCTACAAATATGATTAAAGTTATTTTTGTAGCCCTTGCTGTATTCTTATTTACGGCTGATTCTAAAGCTTTAAACAATAAAGACTTACGTGCTTTGTATAGTAAAGGCCAAGCTCATTGGCCTGCTATTCAAACCAGTGACGGAAGAAGCGTTGAGCCCATGTCGCTTTTGCCTGTAGCATCGCCTAAACCGGAGCATGTTGCACTAGGCGATAAGCTTTTTCATGATGTGCAGCTTTCACGTAATAATACTGTTAGCTGCGCCACCTGCCATGAACGCGACAAAGGCTTTCATGATGGCCGTACAACCGCCATAGGCATTGACGAGCAAATAGGCACGCGTAACACCCCCGCTATTTTTGGTATTGATCAATGGCAACATTTTTTTTGGGATGGACGCGCAAGCACCGCAGAACAACAAGCACTTATGCCAATAGAAAACCCGATTGAAATGGACTTAGCTCCAAAAATAGCTTTAGCCCGAGTAAATAAAGATAAGAGTTACCGTGCATTTAATAAAAGCGCTTTTAATAGCAGCACGTTAACCACCGAGCAAATGGCAAAAGCCTTAGTCGCGTTTGAGCGCACACTATCAGCTCCAAATACTCGCTTTAAACTTTTTATTTTAAGAGTAAAAAGCAGTCCGAAGAAAGCTGTAATGCAACTATCTGATAATGAACTAAACGGCCTACATTTATTTAGAACTAAAGCTAAATGTATGACATGCCATAATGGCCCCCTACTAAGTGATAACAAATTTCACAACACTGGACTCCATTACTACGGCCGACACTTTGAAGATAAGGGCCGCTTTGATGCCACAAATAACCCTGATCATATAGGACAATTTAGAACTCCTTCATTACTAGGTTTAGCAATAAGTTTTCCATGGATGCATAACGGGTTATTTGAAGATTTAACAGGCATCGTGAGTATGTATAACCATGGCGGGGCTAGACCAAGACCACGAAAAAACCAACTAAACGACCCACACTTCCCTAAAACCACCGACCTGCTTATAAAGCTTAATTTAACCAAGCAAGAAAAAGCAGACCTAGTGGCATTTTTACGCATATTATAAATAGTAAGCTACTCACTAAAGTGCGCGTGAGTAGCTTAGCGATATAAAATCGAGGCCTGGGTTGGGCTTTTTAATACCAGCGTTTGAATAATGAAAATACTTAAGTGACACGCTATGTTGCTCAGCCTCACCAAATTTCATGGCAATGCCTAGGCGGTCTTCAAACTGGTAATGTGTGCTTATGTTTTTTCCCGCAAATTTGGTGTCATCTAATAAGCTTAAACCAATACCAAACTCGGCAAAAACGCGGTTCCCAGCCACACTGCCAATAGGATAAAAAATAACAGGCGAAAGCGATAAGCCTAAATTAGCGTCATAGCGTTTTGGGTCATCGTATTCAAAAAAGTTGGCATTGGCTTCTAGGTAAATCTCTAGCTCTTCAAAGCCTTCTATTTGGTAATCTAAGGCATATTGATAAGCCACCTTAATCCCTCGCACGTCTCCTTCACCTTGAATATAGCTCATCGAAAAGTAATCTTGTGCAGCCGTTGCAGCGCCTGCGTATAGCGTTATAGCTATTAAAAACAATTTATAAAGTTTCATGTTATTCACCTCAAGCAGCTCTATTTTTATTGCAATTGCTTGACCTAAACACAGCAAATTTAGCTGCTATAGATTAAGCAATGATTCAATGAGGTGCATACTAATTGCATTTAACTATTTTGATAATTGCAATTTAAGTGGAATAACTTTCTTCAATATATTGATAATTAAACAGTGCTTGAGCGCACGCTAACGTGTGTTGTTAATCGCTTATATTGCTGCTTAAAAAGCTTCCAACCCACAATACCCGACAAGGTATTACCGCATGCCATACCGATAAATAACCCTGTTAAACCGTAAAAATACGAGCCTAACCAAAGTAGTGGTAAGTAACACAAAAATAGCCGCAATATGGAGATAAATAAGGCCGTGGTCGCAAAGCCCAGCGCGTTACATACCGATACCGTGATCATACATACACCCAAAGCCGCGTAGCTCAGGGGCACAAATGCAAAGTAATCTGTTAGGTTAGCTACTATTTCACTATTATTGCTAAGCGCATTTGCAAGCGGGTTAGCCACACCTAGCATAATAACCGCTAATAAAATTTGTATGCCAATTACAAAACCGCACGCAAGTTTTACTACGCTTAATATTTGCCTAAGCTCGCCCCGCCCTTTTAAATTTCCAACAATGGGGGGCAGCGCCATGGTAAGCGCTAAAATTAAAATAATCGCAATATATTCAATACGGTTTGCAAGCCCCCAAGCTGCTACAGCAAACCCACCATACACGGCAATCAATGCCGTTACTATCATGGCTGAAATAGGCGGAATAAACTGTGAAAGTAAAGCCGGCGCCATCATTTTGGCAATGGCTTTTATTGCCTGCTCGGTGCGGTTTTTTAAAACGTCAAAGGTTACAAGTTCTCGTTTAATAAGCGTGTAAAACACCACTACTAAGCCTATTGAAAAAGCAACACAGCTTGCCCATGCAGCACCCGCTAACTCCATATCAAAGGTAAACATAAACAATGGATCGAGCGCTATATTTAACACGCTGATTAGCACCATAATTCGCCCAGGCAATAAGGTTTCGTTATGAGCACGGCAAATGCTGTAACCAAAATAAAGCAGCGCTCCAAGCCAGCAGCTTATTAGCCAAGGCAACCAGTAAAGCTCAGTTAAATTAAATAACGAAGGCGTTGCACCCAGCGCTAAAATTATAGGCTGCTGAAAAAGCCACAACGCCAAGCACAATAGCGTTACTATTACGGTGCCAATAAGTACGATTAAACTACCTAAGTAGCGTGCGTAGTGAACTTTATTTTCCCCAAGTGCAGTAGAAATGGTCGCAGTTGCCGCAATACCTAAGCCTACTTGTACTCCCACAATTACCTGAAAAATAGCAATACTAAAGGCAACTACAGCGAGCGGCTCAGCGCCTAGCTTAGCAATAAAAATACTATCAACCAGCTGGCTTCCCATAATAGAAAACAAGCCAACCAACATAGGCCAGGTTTGCTTAAATAAATACTTTAAAAGTAATGATGTATTACGGCTCATAAGGCAGGCTCACTCTAAACTTAAAAATTTAAACGAGAAAAATACCGAAAAAAAAGGCGCTTATAGTAAGCGCCACAGGAAAAGTCACAATGAATAAGCTGCTAGTATATTTACACAACTAAGTATTGATAATATAGTTGTTTAAATAATCAGTTTATTGAAAAATTTGATAATGAACATTGCCCATTTAAATCTGTTTGTCAGAATCGCAACAACACATAATATTAGCTTAGCTGGCAAGGAGTTAGGTTTGTCGGCCGCGGTTTCTAGTGCCCAAATGAATAAGCTTGAAGAAACGCTCGGCGTTAAACTTATTCATCGTACAACCCGAAAAGTATCGCTAACCGAAGAGGGCCAAGCTTTTTTACCCCACGCCGAGGAAGTGCTTGCCAATGTTGAAATGGCACGCGCCTCGGTAGGTATAGGCAGTGTAACTCCACAAGGAAAATTGCGCATTACCGCCCCTGCTTCGTTCGGGCGTATGCATATTATTCCTGCATTGGCTGGATTTATTGAGCAATACCCCGACCTGACAATTGATTTACGCTTAAGCGATAGCATTATTGATATGGTCGGCGGTGGTTTTGATATTGCAATACGCGACGCCGCCCTAAACGACTCAACCCTAATTGCTCGAAAAGTTGCCCGCGATAAACGCTTAATTTGCGCATCGCCTAATTACCTTGCAAAACACGGCGCCCCAACAACACCGCAAGATTTAAAAAATCATACTTGTGTTAATTTACATGGGTTAACTACGTGGTCGTTTATTACACCCGAGGGCACACAAAACATTAAAACCAATAACGTATTACAAGCTGACAACGGTGAAGCGGTGCGCGATGCGTGCGTGCAAGGCCTAGGTATTACGTTAATGTCGAGCTGGTGTGCCTATAAAAAACTACAAAGTGGTGAGCTGATACAAATTTTACAAGACTACCCACTTGCATCCGACACCGCTATTTGGAGTGTTTACCCAAGTTCGCGTTTATTAGCGCCAAAAGTAAGGGCCTTTATAGACTACTTTAGCGGCTACTTTGGTGACGAACCCTACTGGGAAAAAATATAATTATTTAACCGTAAAATATAAAAGCACAAACCTAGGTTTGTGCTTTTTGCGTTTTAAATATATGGAGCTTTATTGGTAAACCTTGGGCAAGTAAAAACAGCAGTTGCTAACTTGTACTTTTATACTTCGTATTTAATCGTGTAAGTTTATTAAATAACTTAATAACAACTCCCAATAATGTTAATTAAAAGCTAGCCATGCATTTTAAACATATCAATAACTCTTTTAAAACTTTCATTTTATTTGCACAATTTATTGCCATACTAAAACCTTCGTATATAAATCGTTTTGGGGTAAGTATGAGAACAATTAAACGAAGTCGTTTAAAAGCGCCTAGCGTTAACACTACAAAAACTAAGCTCGCATTTTGCCTGCTTAGTGCCACGGTACTTTTAACTGCATGTGGCGAGCAGATAAAAAGCGAAAGTACACCTGCCTCCCCAGAAGCTAAAAGCGCTAAAAACACGCTTATTAATACCGATGAATTTAATATTAAAGCCATGGTAAAGCTGCCACAAACTGTAGAGTGTACGCTTGAAAACGGCTTACAAACTCAGTGTGCTCAAGTGGTTTTAAAATATCAGCCCGACAACATTGAAGTCGGCCCTTTTTGCCCAGAAACACTCGACGACGTAGGTGGTATTTGGGATTGGGATGGCACCGATGCGGGGCTATATAGGTTAGATAAAGCATTTTTAACCATGCTTAACGAGCAAGGTTTTACCTTTTACGATGAAGACGGCAACGTGCATATTGTTGATAACGCGACCATTCGCCCAACAGTTGATCATGCATGTATTAATGTATCGGTAGATAAAAGCGTAGAAATTACCGCCCTTTTACCACTGCACCCTGTTATGTCTGAGCAATCAACAGCGCTGGGCACTGTATCTAAAGTGGGTATAGCGCTTGCGGGTGTGCCTATTTTTTCGGATGCGCCAAGTGTGCAACATACTGGTAATTTACCCGCGCTTGATACCTGCGCAGGCCATATTGATCCGGGCGGTTGGTACCACTACCACGGCACCGCCAGTGATATAGACAGCGTATATAAACACGAACATGTAAACGCCAACTGTAATAATTTAGCGCAAAAGCCAAGCGCCCTATTTGGTTATGGCTTTGATGGCTACCCAATTTACGGAAGCCAAGAAATTGATGGTACATCCCCAACCGAGCTTGATAGCTGTAATGGCCACACAGGCCCCGCAGGCGAAAGCGGCATAGTTACTTACCACTACCATGCAAGTAATACATTCCCTAACTTACCTAAGTGCTTAAAAGGCGTGGTTGCACAAAATAATTTTACGACCACAGCACAAGCGGGTGTAGGCGCTAAGCCACCTGAAGGCACTAAAATAACTCGCCATGAACCACCTGGTGGCGGTGGCCCAAAAGCGGGTGGCCCTAACGGCGGCATGTCGCCACCGGGGTTTGCTGAGGCAGCTAACAAACTAGGCGTTAGCGAAAAAGTGCTTATGCAAGCAATGCAAAAAGCCGGCGGCCCTAATGCCGATTTAACGGTTGTAGCAAAGGCACTTAACGTAACACCGGAGCAGCTAAAAGCCGCCTTACCAGAAAAACCTAAACGCTAATTAACCTGAACTCTGGTTAGAGATTTACTAACATATTGAACCATAATGATATTTAAGTTTATTTTCTCTAACCAGAAACTTTCAGTGAAAATAAGGCAAATTTACGCGTCAATCGCTGGCCTATTGCAAGTAAGTTAAACGCGGTTTGCACTGAAAATAGCTGCCCGAGATAGATTTATTATCCAAATTCAGGCTAATTATAAATTACGTCAAGCGTTAAAAGCACTTGCCGTAACAATTAGTTACGCAACTTATAGCCTATAAAAGTTCCTAAAATCGTCAAAAATGTGAGAAAACGTTGGCTTGTGTCAAGAACAGTAAACGTTAGTAAAAAGCTGTAAACACGCCCCTGTTATCGGTTACATGTCAGTTACCATTCAGTTTAAAGCGCTAGTATTGAACCCAGTTATGTAACAACATACACGAGGCACTAGTATGAAACTGACTCAATTACTCCCTGCTCTACTTGCCATAAGTGCAGTATCTGGCGCTGCATATGCAGCACCCAATGAGCGAGAACACGCAAAAAGTTTTAATAATGAGCGCGCAAAACGCATCGAATACAAACGAGATGAGCGCCGCGATGACAAAAAACAGCGTATAGAATATAAAAAAAACGACCGTAAAGAGCGCAAACAAGCCAAACGCGAGCACCGCAAAGAGCAAAAGCGCAAAGTTGCCCATTACAAACAGCAGCAACGCACTCGTAATTATTTTAAACATAATCGCCACAACGTAGTGACCTACCGGCCTGGGCATTATTTTAATCATTTACCGCGCAATAGTGCTTCAATCAGATTTAATGGCATTACGTTTACATTTAGTGATGGTATTTACTATAGAAAAGCAAAAAGAGGCTACCACGTAGTTAAGCCACCAAGAGGCTTAAGAATACGCTCACTACCAAGGCATTATTCACACTTTAAACGCCATAATACCACTTACTATACCTACCAAAATGTATATTACGTGGCAGATAATAATGGTTATAGAGTAGTTGATGAGCCTAAAATAGTGGTTAATCAGGCTATTAAGGTAGGCAGTGCTAAAAATTATGATTTAGGGCAAACCTACGACACCCTCCCTATTTCGGCAGAGGCAGTCACGATTAACGATCAACAATATTTTAAGTACCAAGATATTTATTTTTTACCGCAAATAAACGGTGACGAAATAAAATATTTAGCGATAAATTTAGGGTAAACAATTTAGCTCAAACGCAGGGCAAGCTGCTTTATGCATCTTGCTCTTTTGACATTAAGTCGGCCATTCGTTGGTTAATTTCTTGCTCACTTAAATCTTCTTTATGGGTGCCTATGGTCCAAATATGCCCGAATGGGTCTTGTAGGGTGCCGGCTCTATCACCATAAAACTGGTCGTGCACTGGGCGTACTTCTGTAGCGCCAAGTTCAATTGCCTTTTTAAATACGCTATCTACATCTTCTACGTAAAGCATTAAACTTACCGGTGTGCCACCAAGTGCATTGGGGCTTTTAAATGACTCATCCGGGCATGAGTCCGAAATCATAATATGCGAGTCGCCAATTATAATTTCAGCATGGGCTATACCGCCCTCTGGCAGCGGCATTTGCATTACTAACTGCGCATTAAATGCATCACGATAAAAACAAATAGCTTGCTGAGCACCTTCTATAATTAAGTACGGTGTTACCGAACTAAATCCTTTGGGAATTGCTGAAACAGTCATAACGCTCTCCATTATTTTTTTATGGGTGTATGTATTTAGCCTATAGGTTAAAAACACTTCTTTCAACGTGTTAACTCATTTAAGTCACTATAATTAAATTAGCCAATTTGTGGTCAATAACTATACTAGCTGTAATATATATCTTACTTTTATTTGCTTAGGACTTTTATAATGTTAGCTAAAATTAGCCTCGCCGCTAGAAAGTATAAAGTTCTGAAGTATTTAGTTTTAAGCTGGTGTGCTTTATTTGCCCACCAAAGCGTGGCTAAAGTTGTGATTGCCATTGTAGGTAAAACAAAAAACGACTCCTTTTATCAGCAAGCCTTTAAAGGCTGTTTGCACTTTAGTAGTGAGCACCCAGAAATAGAATGCAAGTACGATGGACCAAAAGACTTTCAAGACATTCGTAGCCAATCTATGGTCATTAATAGGTTAGTTGATCAAAAAATAGATGGGTTAATTGTAGCAACAACCGACTCTCAGCATTTGGTCACTCGTTCATTAATGGCGCTTAAAAGCAAAAACATTCCTGTTATAACGTTTGATTCTGACCTGCTAGAAAAACACCAACAGTACCGCCTAGCCTACGTAGGCAGTAACAACTTCGACTTTGGCGTTGCCTTAGGCGAGCAAGTAAAAAAACTGACCAACAAAGCAAATAATACGCTTTGCATGCAGTCGGGGCACCATACAACCCCTAATTTAAACAAGCGTATTGCTGGGGTTAGGTATGCGCTGTCTGATCAAGCGACAGCGCACCTATCAGGTAAAAACGGCTGGCGCGAACATAGTCGCTGCCCCTTATTTAGTTTAGGTAAGCGCGAAGAGTCACTAAAGCAGTTAATGCATTTATTAAAAATGGACAACCCACCCATTTTTTTAGCTGTGGCGGGGTTTGCACAGTTTAACCCTCATTACGTAAATGCCTTAGCGCCTTTTAAGCAACGTATTGCCGATAAAGACATTATTATTGTTTCTGCCGATACAGAAGAGATACAGCTCAATGTGTTAAGCAGGGGCCTCTCTTCGGCTAACATAGGGCAAAATCCATTTGAAATGGGCCGCTTGAGCACCAAGCTAATGCACGACTACATTTTATATAATAAAAAGCCTGCGCAATCTCACTATTACACAGACTTTCATTACTGCACCCAAAGTAACGCCTCAAAGTGCACTGTTAATCATTAAAATTTTACCCTATTAACTGTGGGTTATGACCTTTTAAGTACGATGCAGTGCACTTTAGCCAGCGTATTATTGCTCTAAGTTTAAACGTTGGTGCCACGCTGCAATGCTTTCATCGGGGTATTCATCAAACTGTTTATCATTCTTTTGAATATGCGGGGTAACCCAATTGGCCTTACTGGCAAGCATTAAATGGGTGTGCTCTGGCGGTACGGGTAATTCGCTGTCTATTGCGCCAGCAAAGGGATGAACTTGCTCAGGCCATCGCGAATCATATAACCACAAGTTACTGCTGCAGTGCTTACAAAAATGGCGCTCAGCGGGGCTGGTTTTATCACCCACTTTGGCATGGTAAATAGTAATATGCTCACGCCCTGTAACCTTAAGCGTGCTGTATTGTGCGTTCAAGTTTATAACAAACCCGCCACTGCCGGCCGTTTTACGACAAATAGAGCAGTAACATAAGTTATAAGGATAAGGGTGTTTAGAGCTCACACTAAACGTTACTTTGCCACAGTGACAAGCGCCTTTAAGCTTCATAATAAATCCAATTAGTTACTGTTTAGAGTTAATACCATAACCAGTTAGCCATAAAAAAACCACACCCTTTACAGGGTGTGGTTATTATTTGCTAAAGCGTTTTGTTCTAACGCTGCCAAAATCTTAAATTGCGCAATGTTTCAATAAATTTATCTGCAGAGTGCATGTTTAAATCTATCCAACCATCGTCGGCTTTACCATCAAGCCCTGCGGCTTCAAATAATGCCATGGCATCTTTTGTGTAGCCTATGTATTTCATGTGCGCGAACGCATCGCTCACAAAGTCTTTCGCCTCAGGGATACCAGCAAGCTTCTTAGCGCCCTCTTGCGTTGCAAGTACCATCACCGCATCGTAAAGCACCGAAGGGCCGCCATTAATTACTTGATCCGCTGCTACATGCTTACCTTTACTACAACATGCACCACCTACTTGTGCGGCCACAATTTCGTAGTTAGCACCTTCAGCGTCTAAGGCATTTGTAACCGAATTAAAAATATCAGCATCAAAGCCATCGCTCACTAAAATACCTAACTTACGACCTTTAAAGGTATCTGGCGCATTTTTTAAAATACTTAGCGCATCTGATACAGGTAAATCGTTACGCGTTGGCATAGCAGCTTCAGCCGGCTCTGGCATATCTTGTAAGCGCAGGCCTTTTGCAACTTCTTGCGCTAATGTGTTATCTACATTTAATAAGTGCGAAACCACACGCTCACGAATCGGTACATGCTCTACTTTTGAAAGCTCAAATACAAATGCATATTGAATGTGCGCTTGCTCTACGTCTGTTTGGCTTAAGTAAAATTGGCGCGCTTGGCTGTAGTGATCGCTAAATGTTTCTGAGCGATAACGCAGCTTATCTCCACCGCTTACTTCTGGCTCGCTTGAGCTTTTAAAGCCATGCACTGGGCATTCGCGGGGGTTATGCTCATCGCCGCTCCAGGAGTTTGGCTCGTAGTTAGCACGCCCTTTAGGGTTATGCATTGCCATGTGGCCATCTTGTTGAAAATGACGCATTGGGCATTTAGGCGCATTAACCGGAATGTGCGTAAAGTTAGGACCGCCTAAGCGTTTGGTTTGAGTATCTAAATACGAAAAGTTACGCCC
Organism: Pseudoalteromonas sp. P1-11; assembly: GCF_001399995.1. Lineage (NCBI taxonomy): Bacteria > Pseudomonadati > Pseudomonadota > Gammaproteobacteria > Alteromonadales > Pseudoalteromonadaceae > Pseudoalteromonas > Pseudoalteromonas sp. P1-11. Next base: position 321,363 of record NZ_LJSP01000001.1, on the reverse strand, counting down.
TTGCAGTAATGGGTCGGGTGTAAAATCAAGCCCAGGTACAATGTTTTGTGTACAAAAAGCAACTTGCTCTGTTTCGGCAAAAAAGTTATCAACTACACGGTCAAGCACCATGCGGCCCACAATTTTTACTGGTACTTGCTCTTCAGGTATAAGCTTCGTGGCATCAAAAACATCAAATTCAAATTCATCAGCAAATTGCTGATCAAACACTTGCACACCTAGCTCCCACTCTGGGAAGTCGCCTTTACCAATAGATTCCCACATGTCTCGACGATGAAAATCAGGGTCTGCACCATTAAGTTTAAGTGCTTCGTTCCACACTACTGACTGCATACCGGCTTTTGGTTTCCAATGAAACTTAACAAATTTTTCATCGCCATTTGCATTAATAAATTTAAAGGTATGAACACCAAAGCCTTCCATAAAGCGTAAAGAGCGCGGTATGGCTCTATCTGACATGGCCCACATAATCATATGAATTGACTCAGGCGATAAACTTACAAAGTCCCAAAAGTTATCGTGCGCGGTTTGCGCTTGTGGAAAACCACGGTCTGGTTCAGCCTTAGCTGAGTGAATTAAATCAGGAAACTTCATCGCATCCTGAATAAAAAATACAGGTATGTTGTTACCCACTAAATCCCAGTTTCCTTCTTGGGTGTAAAATTTAACAGCAAACCCGCGAACATCACGTGCTAAATCGGGAGACCCTTTATTCCCTGCCACAGTTGAGAACCGTGCAAATACCGGTGTTTTTTCACCTTTGCGCTGAAAAATATCAGCACAGGTTAAATCTTCAAGCGTGTCGTAGGTTTCAAAATAACCATGAGCACCGTAGCCTCTGGCATGTACCACACGCTCTGGAATGCGTTCGTGATCAAAGTGAAACAACTTTTCGCGCATTACATGATCTTCTAATAAACCTGGGCCGCGCTTGCCTGCACGTAATGAGTTTTGATCGTCGCTAACAGGGCACCCTTGCGCGGTGGTCATCGTTGGGTATTCATCAGAAGCCTTTTGATGTAATTCGCCACCATGCCCTTTATTGCCTGAGTATTTAAATGATTCAGCCATGTTTAGTCCTTCATACAATTTGATTTAATGGGTCGATAGTTTTTATGAGCTTTAAAACTAAAAGCGACTATGCAAATGCAAAATAAAGACCAGCCATCCAACCTAGTAAAAAAGGGCTGTACAGACAAAAAAGTAGTATTTGAGGTAATTTATAAAAGAAAAAATTACACAGGCGTGTAACTTTTTCAGACAAAAAAAAGAGCACTTAAAAAGTGCTCTTAGGTTTAAGCCTTAATCTTTATTCTCGTTAACTAAAATAACTTTACGATGTGGGAATGGAATTTCGATATTGTTTTCATCAAGGGCTTTTTTAATAAGCTCTGGCACCGTGTATAAAATTTCGAAGTAGTGCTCGCCTTTACAAAAAGGTCTTACTAAAAAGTCTACCGAGCTGTTGTTTAGTGTTTCTACTTCAACAAAAGGAGTTGGATCTTTTAGTATGTATGGATGAGCCTCAAGCACGCTATCAATAACTTTGCGAACAGCGTCGGTGTTTTCATCGTATGCCACACCAAAGTGCATATCTACGCCGCGAATAGGATGATGCGAGTGATTAATAATTTGCGCTCCCCAAATTTGGCTATTTGGGATAATAACTTGCTGATTATCGAACGTTTGCAAAATTGTTGTAAACATATCAACCTCGGTCACTTTACCAAAGCGCCCTGCGGCTTCAATAAAGTCGTTTACTTTGTAAGGTCTAAATATAAGTAACATTACACCTGCAGCTAAGTTAGACATAGCACCTTGCAGCGCTAACCCAATAGCTAAACCTGCCGCACCTAATAGCGCAATTATTGAAGCTGTTTGCACACCAAAGCGGTTTAACACGGCAATAAATACAAACGCTAAAATAACATAGCGCGCCATACTGCCTAAAAAGCGAAACAGCGTGTCATCAAAGTGAGTGTATTTATGGCATAAACTAATAATCATATTACGCACTTTACCCGCAAGCCATAAGCCTATTAGTAATATAACTATTGCCATTAGAATATTTGTTGCCCACATTACTGCTGCCGGCAAATACTGATTTACATCAATATTATTTATTATCTCGTCCATTTTATTGTTCCTGTTAGACTGGTTGTAAATATAAAAGCACATTAAACACTTTACATTAACTTTTTATTAACTAAGTTACGAATTTTTACCTATTCGCTGTATTTGCCTTTCATTTTTATCACCAATAACAGTTACAAAAACAAATTAGTACATAAATTGACCGAAAATATTTTTTATTGCGTATATATTGTTCAATTTGTAAATAAAGCCAATGTGTTCTAAACCTTTAAGAGACACCTTGTTAAGGAGCGTTGTTATGCCAACAACAAATACGATTAATAAACACTCTGAATTTGCCCGCTGCATTGAATGCAATAAGGTAAACACATTTGCGGCTTTTCACTGGCTAGCACTGGCATTTAAAGACATGACCCGTGCGCCCATATTGAGCCTTATTTACGGGGTAATATTTACCCTTATTCCTGTTGCTATTGTTTACTGGGCAATGTTTACAGGTACATATTTAGTAATACTGCCTGCAACCGTGGCGTTTGCATTAATAGGCCCAGCCTTTGCGGCAGGCCTTTACGATGTAGCATGGGAGCTTGAAAAAGGTCATAAACCCACACTTAGCCACTCTATAAAGTCGATGTTTAGAAACCCAGTAGGCGAATGGGGCTTTGCAATAATGCTAATGGTTATCATGATTGCTTGGATGCGTTTAGCCGCACTTGTGCATGCTTTGTATCCTAGCCACGCCAATCCCACCTTTGAAGAGTTATCGGCGTTTTTAACGTTAGGCAGCATAATAGGAGGGGTATTACTGGTGACTGTATTTTCGCTTTCTGCTTTTGCTCCACAAATAATGATGGAGCGCCGAGTAGATATTATGACCGCTGTAATAAGCTCTATGAACGCTGTAAAAACTAACTTTGCCGCTATGGTGGTATGGTCAATTTGTATATTTTTACTGGTAGCTGTTGGTTTTGCTACCGGTGCCACGGGCTTTATTGTAATTATGCCTTTGCTTAGTTACGCCAGTTGGCATGCTTATATTGCAGTTATTAAAACCAAAAAACCTCGTGGTTACGAGTAACAGTCAACCACTTAAAGTTCCAACCACACTGACTAAAAATAGCGCCAAAAGGCGCTATTTTTTTATCAGCCTAGCAAAGCAAGCTTTGCTTAAAATACCCAAATAGCATGTAAAAAGGGCTGGTTTTCTATTTTATTAGTCCCTAACTTGTTGTACCAATAGCGCCACTCTACCCCTACCATTAACTGTTGCGGGTTTAAATTAAAGTTTTGCCCTACATCCCAATGCACAGCGGGTTGAGCAAGCAACCACTCATTAACTTTATTGCCTAGTTCGTCATCACGCCCAGAAATATATTCTACGTGGCCGGTAAAATAAAATGCTTGGCTAGCTAGTGTAAAAGGTGCACCCCATGCAAGGTCTATAAAAATGCTGTTGTCTTGCTTGGCTAGCTGATCTTTTTGCACGCCGCCGTTGGCATCAATGTAACCTGCAAAAGTAGTTGTTAAAAAATCAAAACCAGGGGCATCCCAGCTGAGCTTGATGCCTGGGGTGTATTTCATTAACCCCTCTTCACCGGCGTTTATACCAAACACTAAACCTGTGTCTTTTATTGCACCGTAACGCACAGAGGTATCAAAGGCTTTTGATAAGCTAAGTGTTGTGTACCACTCGCCATATATACCCGTATCTTGAAAACCATCACTAAGGCTGTCGTTTAAAAAGTCGATAAAAAAGTAGTTATCACCTAAATCATGCTCTGAGGCATGCTCTATGGTGTAGGTGCGTGTAAATGACGACTCCCCGGTAAAGGGATTTAAGGCATCGCCAAAATTTGTGTGAAGCTGTGTAACGCTCCAATTTTCTGCTAGTGCTGAGTGAGACAAAAGCAGTATAGATGTTGTAAACAGTGTTTTTAAAAAATTCATGATTTATTTACATAACCCCAATTAAAATGCGGCGGGAGTATATCAGTGAGCATTCACCAACTAAAGAGATTAAATAAGTACAAAGGCTGTTTTTTAAAATCTAAGTAGTAAAGCCCAGTAGCGCGGCTTTAAAAGAGCAGCGTTAGCCCTGTATAAAACACCTGAATTAATCATTACGCAGGTAATAAATAAGCACCTTTATATTTTTATACCCTTGCTTAGCTTATTTACTGGGTTTTATTTAGAGGTTGTAGCGCATGCAATATTAAGGTGAGCTTTAAAGGCAATTTAATAACGGCGTGAATTGTAAGGCTAAGCACATTAGATAGCTGTATTACACAGACTATACCTTATTGAGCATAAACAAATTTCAACTCAATCGATAAACAGCCACAGCTTTTTTACTACTGTGCACAATTTACAAAAATAAGTGCATAAAATTCATATTCTACGCCTCTCCTTTTTTAACCCTACGTACCCAATTATAAATAAAACATTAAATATCAATATCTTAAATAAATAAACTTGGTAGGCATAGGCTTTGCTTCATGTATTGCAAGTTAAATGGTAGCAATGGCTACATACAACAAATTACACAACGGGAGACATTATGAGTAACTCACAACACCCAATTGAATTTACAGCCCCAGGTATGGATAACGAATCAGCAAAAAAAACAATTGAAACACTCGATAACCGACTCGTAGCGCTTTTAGACTTACAACTTACTTTAAAGCATATTCACTGGAATGTAGTAGGCCCAAGCTTTATTGGTGTGCATGAAATGTTAGACCCACAAGTCGATGCTATTCGCGAAATGACCGACACCATCGCAGAGCGTATTGCTACATTAGGCGGTACGCCACAAGGTACACCTAAGTCAATTGTAGATCGCCGCACATGGGAAGAATACTCATTAGGTAAAGCCTTTGTAGTAGAGCATTTAGGTGCATTAGACAAAGTATACAGTGGCGTAAACGCCGACCACCGCAAAGCCATTGGCACGCTGTCTGAATTAGACCCAGTATCAGAGGATATGATCACCAGCCAGCTAGGTGACTTAGAGCAGTTTCAATGGTTTGTACGTGCACACATTGAATCGTCTGCAGGTAAACTAAATCATTAATTTATTACCCACTTTGCCATACAAGGAATGTTAATAAGAGTTAAAGGACTAATAAAGATACAAGGATACGTTACATAAGTAGGTATAGGATGAAGTGCAAACTACAAGGACCCGTTGCTTATTACATAAAGGATGTAGTAAATGCACCAAGGATGACTAAAGCTTGCTAACGGATTTGGTAAACCTACAAGGATTGTTAAAATACAAACGCTTAGTATACCTATACTAAGCGTTTGTATTTTTTACCACTTTAAAGCTTAAAACTATCCCAAGGACCAGTAATAGCCAACGTTTTAGTTGGCATGTATACGTTTACAAACAAGGTTTGTCCGTCAGGTGAAAAACACGCCCCAGCAAGCTCTGTTTGCGCATGCAATTTAGCAAAGTTATACACCTCTCCTTTGGGTGTTACTCCGCGTAAATGGTTATTCACCGTGTCTGTGTATTGATCCTCACATACAATTAAATGCCCGTTAGGTGCTACCGTTAAATTATCACCAAAGTTGTATAACGACTCGTTTGTACTTTCTACAAATAGTTGTATTTTACCAGGCTCATTTTGCTCTAACTCAGTGCCTTCGTTTTTTGAAGGTGTGTACTTCATTACCTGACCTAACTGCTTTTTGCCCCCATTAGTACAGCAAAAATAAAGCTCATTTTTACCCCAATGTATTCCCTCTCCTCGTGCAAATAAGGCTGCACCTTTTTTATAACCTTGCTTACGTAGGTCATCATTTGGGCTTTTAGGGTCTGTGAGCGTTATCCATTCAACTAAAAGGTCGCTGTGTAATGGCATGGCCGGTGAATCCCAATTTCGGCTATCAAACTGAGGCTGGTTTTTAATTACCATCGCTTGCAATGTGCCGCCTTTATTTAACTTATCGCGATGATGAGGAATAAACCGATAAAACAAACTATCGCCTCTATCTTCAGTTAAATAAACAATACCGGTTTGTGGGTCTATTGCGGCGGCTTCATGATTAAACCGGCCCATATCATATAATGGCTCTGGCTTAATTAGGCCTTTGGCGCTGGCTGGTACCTCAAAAATGTAACCGTGAGATTGAGACAAGCCATCGCCTTTATCCATAACGGTTTCTTCGCAGGTTAGCCAACTCCCCCACGGCGTTACACCGCCTGAGCAGTTTCTTATTGTGCCACACAGCGATAAATACTCTTGCTCGCGTTTTTGCTCTTTTAAGTTATAAATTATATGGCTAGTGCCCCCAGGCAAAGCTACACCATTTTTAAATGAATCATAGGCTAAGGGGGTTTTGTGGTTACTAATTAAATCAGATGCTTTATTAATGTGTTTAGGTTGTAGCTCATGGTTACGTATAAGGGCTACGCGTTCGTTATCTAATGCAATACAACCCATGCCATCGGCACGGTCGGGTACGTCTAAACCATCATCCATTTTATCGCCAGTGCCGATATAACCCGATAACTAAAACCTTCAGGTAAATCTAATAAGGCCTGAGGGTCGGCTATTAATGGGCCATAAGCAGGTAACTTTGTTGTTACTTCAGGTAAAGCAACGTTACCCATTGCGCTGCGCGATAAGCCAATAAACGCAAGCGAGCCTGCACTAAATAAAAACTCTCTTCTAGAAACCATTATTTTATTCCCGTGTTTTTTATTAAATCTATAGTAAAGGAAATAACTCGCTAAAAGTGCGGCGCTTTGCTAAATTCATCAAAATGTAATAATGTAACATTCCATCCGTACCAGATATCAGTTAATTCAACTTTAAATAATTGCCCTCACTGTTTAATAGTAGGATAGTAAGTTACTCAAATGACAACGGCTTAATTAGGAGTATCATGATCAAAGTATTACTAGCAACCAGCTTAATGGCCTCTTCATTCGCAGCTTTAAGTAATCCACTCACCGTTGAAGAACAACGCATCAGCAAAGCACAAACAGCAATGCCCACTGTGTTATCGGCCTTTAATAAAGAAGTAACCACCTTTGAGCAACAGTTTAAAGCGCTCAATAACTTTAAAGAGGCAAAGCAGCTCATTCAAACCTATAGTTTTGAGCTGTGGGAAAGCGCTAAGCAACGCATTATTAAAACTAACAATTACGACGACCGAGCACTTTACTGGGCGCGCTTGCTTTCAAGCAAAGTAATACGTACAACCGAAGCTAACGTTGAGCTATCTGACGCACAAATAAATACGCTGCTAAGCATGCTTGAAGAGGGCAGCCGAGGCCGTACCGATTTAGCTTTTTCATCAGGCAGTGATAAAAAAATTATACTTACCGGATTTGACCCTTTTTTACTCGACAAAAATATCAACCAAAGTAACCCATCTGGGGTCGCCGCATTGTTACTCGACGGCCAAGTTATTAATTACAATGGCGTTAGCGCCGAAATTAACACGGTTATGGTACCAGTACGCTACGAAGACTTTGACCAAGGTATAATAGAATCACTCCTTGCTCCCTACTATGCACTTAACAACGTCGACATGGTTGTAACGGTTAGCATGGGCAGAACCGAGTTTGATTTAGAGCACTTCCCAGGTAAACGCCGCAGCGTAACCGCGCCAGATAACGCCAATATTGTCTACGGCGGTACGCAAACAAGCCCTGTTATACCCAAGCTAAATGGCCGCCCACTACCTGGTAATGAGTTTGTAAAATTTAGCCTACCAGTAAGCGCCATGCAAAACGCAAAAGGCCCATATAAAGTAATCGACAACCGCGAAGTAACTACACTTAATAAAACCTTTAAAGCCGGCTCGTACGGCGCGCTTAAAAACAGTGTTGCGGTAAATGGCGGCGGGGGTGGTTATTTGTCTAACGAAATATCGTATCGTAGTATTCGCCTGCGTGACGCGCTAAATTCGAGCATTCCTACTGGGCATATCCATACCCCGCGTATTCAACAGTTTGAACCAGAAACAGAAGCCAACATAGTTAAACAAATTAAAGCAATGCTCACGCAAAGCTTAGTGGCATTATAATAAAGCTAAGCAATTAATATACATAAAAAAGGGCAATATTAATTGCCCTTTTTTACTTTTTAAGCGTTAGCTCTTCGGGTAGTTAGATGGGAAAAACGCACGTTTGGCTTCTTCATCAAACTCTTTTTTAAATGCTACATCAGTACCAATTACGCGTGCACGTGCAACCGCTGGGCGGCTATCAATGCTTTCAAACCAACGCTTTAAATTAGGGTATGGTGCTAGTCCTTCTTCACCAAGTACTACTGGCGCTTTATCAATCCAACCCCAAGCAGATACATCAACAATGGTGTATTCATCACCCACTATAAAGTCGCGACCTTCAAGGTGTGCATCAAGCACTTCGTAATGGCGCTGCGCCTCACGCAAGTAGCGATTAACGGCGTAATCAAGCCCTTCAGGCGCCATGTGTCTAAAGTGTACACTTTGCCCAGAATACGGCCCAAGGCCCGATGCTATAAACATTAACCATGAAAGCATTTCGGCGCGATTCTCTGGCTTACCTGCTAACTTACCGTGTTTTTCACTTAGGTACATTAATATAGCGTTCGAATCAAACACACGAGTTTCACCATCAACAATGGCAGGTGCTTTTGCGTTAGGATTGATGGCTTTAAACTCAGGTGTATGTTGCTCACCTTTTAAGGTATCAAGTGGCACAAGTTCAAACGGTAGGCCTGTTTCTTCTAAAAACAAAGCAACCTTCATTGGGTTAGGTGTATGGTGAAAATAAAATTTGATCATAAAACGCTCCTAAAAGTAGTAGCTACAATTAAACCACAACTTGAGCAGTCGTTCAAAAAATAGTTAGCTAAAGTACTTAACCAAACAGCTCACTTGTATTAACCCTGCACCAATATAAGCAAATATAAAGCGTGCTTCTTCTTGTGCCTTTTTAATAAATGCCACGGCAAAAGTAACTACAATAATAATTACACTTAATGCTAAGCCATATAAAAAAGAGCCACAAAAGTGAGGTAAAACAGCAAGTAAACACGCAATAATTACTGCGCCATAAAAAGCCACAAGCATACGAACGTTAAACAATATCCCAAGCAATGCAGTTATAAACGCAGACGCATATAAAATTACAACCTCCCTAGGCCACGCGTAACTTAGTGGATGTTTAAAATTAAAGTTTGTAGAGTTTAAACTAGTAACCGCAGACGAAGTCGCGTGTATAACAATACTAACTAATAAAGCGCCGATAAAAAATGCAGCAAATGCCGAAACAGCACCGCCGCCTGTATACCCTGCCTTCTCTTTTTCTATCACTATAACAACAACACTCAGTGCCGCACTAAGCTGAAACCATTGCCAGTAATCGTTGCTAAAAAGGGGGATTGCTGCAAAGCCAATAACGGGAACTAATATTTTGGCTTCTTTGTTTTTGTGTAATAAATAAAAAGCCATAATAGCTATATAAAACAGTGCCGTTACATCAGGCATAAAATCTACTTCCTTTTAAATTTCAACACTACTTCTACATTTAGGAAATGCACTACAGCCAAAGAACGTATTTCCTATATTAGTACCTTTCTTTGCTTTACGTAGTACCATTTTCTCACCGCAACGTGAGCATATCTGAGTTTCTGAGCGTTCTTTTTTTGGCGCCTGCTTATGTTCAATAATTGTTTTTACATGGCTTACATGTTGGCGATTTATTTTAAAACTTGGTTTTAATTTTCCGCTTTCAATTGTATTTACTATATCGTTTTTAGTATTAGCACTAAGTACTCGCTCGGTTTTACTTTTAATGTACTCAATACCGCCGCGTGCAAATCTAACATTTTCAGGTAGTTTAGTTTTAAATGTGCTGTCGCCAATAAAAATAATAACCGAAAATAATGCGTTACTGTTTATGTTTAAACACGACTCAAGTGTTTTTAAATGCTTGTAGTTTTGATGCAGGGGGTTTTGAAATTTTGATGAGTGTTTAAAAATTTTTTGTGTCCACATTTTTTGATTCGCTGAACCAAAAATCCAACCTTTCATGTTTTTAGTTTCCACCACAAACACACCAAACTCAGACACAATAATATGATCAATTTGCGTAGTACCATTTTCAATGCCGTTTTCAAAAGTAGGCAGCGTCACATTTTTAATTAACGTGTAATCTGCCTTATTTAAAAACAGTTTAATTAGCACATTAACTTGCCACTCTCCCATCGCTCCTTTAAACCAAGGTGTTTTAAAAACACCAATACAAATAAACAGCGGTATAAAGTACCAAAGCTGGCCTAATAACGTGGCCAAAATCGTAGAAAAATCCATATTTAGTTAATCCTTTAAGCTATACAAATGGCAATAATAGAGCCGCGAAATTTAACAAAAATAAACTAGCAGTACACGCAATAATGCACGTTCAATATTAAACACATTTAAGCATTGTTTTTAATATGCCCTTTCTAAGGCGTGTTCATTAACATGTTCAATTAACTCAGGGAAAAATGCTAAAAACACCGCTTCTAACTCATGGTAGTTTTGCGCTATATCCTCAGCGGAACCTGCAAAGTTATTAGTAAAACGAATGCGTTTGGCTATGTTATCAAGCGCAAGCCCTACCCCTTCTATAGTTTCGTATTCTTTAAACCAATCGTTTGTAGTCATGCTGGTTACAACGTGCTGCATGCGCGGTGGCATAACTGCTATGCGCTCATTTAAAAGTGCGTAGCTGCTGCGTTTAAAATCATTTAAAGGGTGTTTGTTAAATTGCTGCCAATGCCTAATTAAAAAGTGATCAAACAGCACGTCAATCGCTACGCCTGCAAAGCGCTTTCGCTCGGGCGAAAAGTACTGTTTAGTGGTTTTTACTAAAGCGTGTGAGTCGGTAAATTTATCCACTAAGTAATGGTTTTCTAGTGCACTTTTAACGCTATTGGGCAGGTATTCTGCGTGCCTGCGTCCACCAAAATCACCTAATAAATTGCCAAAGTGTGAATCGGCTGTAGGCTTTGCTAAGTAAAGGTGAGCTAAATAATTCAACGTAATCCCAATGGGTTTAAACAAACTTAATTTTGCCAAATAGTAACGCACATTTAAGCGAAACTCACACGAGTGTTTAGCGCACTCCCTGAGTATTTACCTAACACTTTAGTTTGAAAATTATACAAACACTCTGTAAAGCCGTTGCACTCAATTCAGCATTAAATATTTAAAATAGAATTATCAATCACTTAAAATTCAAAAATCGCTGGAATATATATTGCTACTTAGCGTATTTAGCACTCAAACATGTATAGCTCTTTTTATTAGTGAGTAGTTTAAAGGAGCATAAAACATAGGTTAAATCAGTTATGGATATAGCTATATTTTTTAAGTCGTTACTACTACTGGCCTTTTTTTTAACGCTAGGTAATTTAATTAAGTACACATTTTTAAAGGGCTTAATTGTGCCCTCATCGTTAATTGCTGGCGTATTAGCTCTTTTATTAGGGCCACAATTACTTGGTGAGTATATTAATTTGTCGCTCCAAGGCACTAATTTATGGATAGATGAAAAGGTCACAAGCATATGGAAGGAGTTACCTGGGTATTTAATTGTAGTGGTGTTTGCAGGTTTATTTTTAGGTAAAAAAATACCTACAATTAAACAATCGCTAAATCAAAGCCTACCCAATTTATGCTTTGGCTACAGCATTGCCATAGGCCAATATGTGGTGGGTATGATCACGGCATTATTAGTACTTGCCCCTTTATTTGATACCAACGAAGTTGCCGGCGCACTCATTGCGGTGGGATTTCAGGGCGGGCATGGCACCGTAGCTGGCCTGCAATCCACTTTTGAAAGTATCGATTTTGCAAAAGGTATGGACTTGGGGTTAGGTATAGCAACAATAGGCCTTATAAGCGCCATCATATTAGGGACTATTATGTCTAACCGCACCGATGGGGGCGACCAAGAACTTGAAATTAGCCACGACGAAAAAGTAGAGGTAAAAGACCGCCCATTTGGCCTGCACTTTGCTATTTTAGGCACAGTTGTTATTGTTGCTTGGCTTATTCTTAGTGGCTTACAAGTAGCCGAAAAAAGCCTTTTTGCCGATTCATCGGTAAAAATACTTGAGTACATGCCTTTATTCCCCATTGCGATGATGGTGGGTTTAGTGGTGCAAATAGTGCTTAATAAATCAGGCATGGGTAACTTAATTAGTCACTATCAAATAAACCTGCTTTCTAACCTCTCCCTCGATTTACTAATAATTGCCGCACTGGGTGCGCTTAACTTATCGGTACTTGCTAAATATTGGCAAAGTATTTTAATTTTAGGCGCAGTGGGGGTTGCCTATAGTGCAGCTATTTACTTTTTCTTTGGTGGGTGGTTTTTCCCAAAGGATTGGAAAGTGAGAGGAATTGGCGAGCTTGGGCAATCTATGGGCACTACGGCGGTTGGGCTGTTAATGCTAAAACAGGCTACCTCAAACCCAAGCGAGCATATTCGCCCCTTTAGTTACAAACAACCACTTTATGAGCCCGTGGTTGGCGGCGGTATTGTTACCGCCCTTGCTCTCCCTGCCATTGCTAATTTTGGGCCGTGGGCATTTACTATTATTATGGCGGTTATATTAGCCTGTGTAGTGGGTGGTTTTGCCTTTTATAAACGCCGCAAACACAAAAGCGAGTAGCCTAATTGCGCTATAAAAAAGCCGCTACAACTTTTGTAGCGGCATTTTTATGCATTGGTTTTTTACTTGTACAAGTAACTAATTACTCGACTTAACCCAATTTCCATTATCATTTTTACTGTAGCTATTTTTAACCGCAGACCAAGCCACTTTATGCGCTGTGGTTTCGCGGTCGTCGTCGTTTTTTCTCTCGCTTGGGTCCTCGTAGGTATCCCACGCGCTATTAAACGCCTCTTGATATATCTCTTGGGCATGTTTAGGTAAGTTACTTTTTACCGAATCCGGTAACTCGTTTGTGTTTTGATAAGGCATAAATAATCTCCGAATTACTTAATTACGCCGCACGCAACACGTTTACCACCGCCACCTAATTTCTTGGGTTCGTCGGCATAATTGTCGCCCCCTTTGTGGATCATCACTGCGTGTTGTTTAAGCTGCTCAAGCTTGAGCCTTGGCGCTAAAACAGGCGATTTAGCTTCGCCACGCTCATTTATAAATAACGCAGGTAAATCGCCTAAGTGGCCATTACTCCAGGGTTCATCGTGGTGTTTAGCGCTGTTAGGATCAAAGTGTCCACCAGCAGCACCGGCCGGTACAACTTTACCGTTTTTTTGCTTTGGCTCGCAGCTAGCATATTGATGAACATGAAAGCCATGCTGCCCAGGCGTTAAGCCTTTAAGCGCAGGGGTAAATACCACCCCGTGCTCATTTTCTGTCAGTGTAACGGTGCCAAGTAACTCACCTTGCCCCGACTTACTTACTGCATGCATATCAACATCTACATTCGCCAATGCGCTATTTTGTAGCATTGCAGCGGTAAATAATATGGCGCAAGCTGGTTTAAAAATACGTGTTACGCTTTTTTTAGCGGTTGAATCAAACTGTAAACAATTCATCGTGATCTCCTCATGTAGTATCAGGTTTGTAAATAACGCGACTGCTCAGTTATTAGGTACAATCTCTATACCAAGCTCACTGTAGGCAAAAAATTTCACCTGCGCTAAACGTAACGCATTGATTAAAAATAAAATAAAAAAGGCTAGATAATTAACCACTACACATACTTAAAATTTACTGCGTGTTTTTGCTTAAACGCTGCACAAAAACTAGGGCAAATTTACAAAAGAAATGACAACTTTACAGGCTTAACACGCCCACCCGCCTAATACTAAGTACCGCTCAAAACGGGTAAAAAAGCAGCTTAAACGCTTAATAGAGCATTTACTAATACCGCGCTAAGCCAATAGCACAGCGCGTTTAATCAAAATACGCGCCTATGCACACGCTAAAATAAACCATGCTCACCACGCCTGCTGCGCTATCGGTATACTAATTGCTGAACATACTAGTGTTATTAAACGGGTTATAGATGACCCTATCGCTATTAAACAATCGAGGGAATTATGAGTAACAAGCAACTAATTAAAACACTAGGTATAGGCCTAGCCGCCGCATCAGCTGGCATGCTAACCAGAAAAAGTTTACAAAAGTCGTGGGAAAAGGTAACCAACGAGCCCGCCCCAAAAGACAAGCCAAGCGAGCATACAGATCTTAAAGAAGCCGTTACATGGGCAGTGGTATCTGGCATTGGTGCAGGCGTGGCAAGAATGGCCGTACATTATGTGCTCGACAAACGTAAATCTAAGTAAGCCAATAGCCACTAAAGTGCAACGTAAAAAAGCATAAAAAAAGGTGAAACTAAGTTTCACCTTTTTTATTACTTTAAACTAATTAGCTTTACGCGGTAGACACACTACTCGCGCCTGCATTTTTAAGTATTTCTTCAATCGCGCTTTTGTTATCGCTGTCGTACTTAACACCAATTAATATAGAGCCTTTTTCAATGGCGTCTTCGTAAAATTTAACTTCGTGCTCAGGAATAAACGCCCCAATAGCAGCGCCTAAACTTCCGCCAACGGCAGCACCAGCGCCGCCCGCTGCAAATGCAGCCACTAATGGGCCTGCTACTAATAAACCTGTACCACCGGTTGCCACGGTACCTACGGCAGTAAAACCGCCAACAATTGCAGCTATAATACCACCAGACGCTGCACCAACAATGCCGCCTTCAGCCGCTTTGGTTCCTTCGTCTAAGGCAAAGTCTTCCTTTGCGTATGAGTCATTGGCAACAATGCTTATATCAGCTTCATTAATACCTAATGCTTCTAATCTATAAATAGCCAGTGTTGCTTGTGATGCGCTTTCAAATAACCCAGTAATAACCGTGCTCATAATAACTCCTTTATTTATTTAAAAAATACAGCTATTACTAAGCAAAACCTAAACCACTTAAATTATTACTATTAATCAATGAGTTAAATAACAAACCTAAACTACTGCTTTCATTTACACAGTAAATATTGCTAACCGTTGTAAAAAACTCCTACCACATAAATAAATGCACTAACGCTAAGCGCTTTTATATAACGCGTTAATAAACTCAATTACTTAGACCACGTAATTTCGGCTAATTGATTAGTAGCCGTTTGATGAATAATTAAGCCGTTATTGCCCATACGCATGTGCCTAATTAAGCCAGAGTAAACCCCTTCTTTACTCGGAATTTGCCAGCTTTGCATGGTTTGAGTTTTTAAATCAAACCTAACCAGCGTTTCGGGGCGCTTAGCTGACTCATTAAACCAAATAGCATTATCGGCATATTCAATGGCATACGGGTGGCTGTTTTCGCCGCTGGGATTATCCCACTGCGTTATTTTACCGTTTTTGGGGTTATAGCGACCAAGTTTACCCATGCCAGAGTTTACATAAAACACCATATCATCAGGCGTAATAGCAAGGCGCCTAGTATGTGTTTTAGCACCTGGGAGTTTTATTTCGCTAAGCTCCATGGTGTTTTTATCAACTTTAACCAAACAGTTACTGCCATTACACGACACCCACGGCGTCCCGCTAGAATCAAGCTTTATACCATAAGGCCGCGAGCCTTTAGTGGGTAAAGTAGCCAGTTTAATATCGCCGCTTTTAGGGTTTAGCCTGCCAATCATGTTGCTGTGCTGCAGGGTAAACCAAAATATGCCCGCATCATCAAACACGCCTGTATGCGGGTCACGGGCGTTTTTATCAGGCATTTTATACACTTTAAATTTTTCGGTTTTTAAATCTAAATACCCTACCGTGCCATTTTTATTACCTAAAAACCAAGGGGTTTGGTTTTTATCAAGCGATACACTGTGCGCATACGTACCACTTGGCAAAGTGTACTCTTTCATTTCACCGGTTTTAGGGTTTAACCTACCTAAAATATTGCCCCACTGGCCAACCCACCAAATAAGCCCGTTTTCACCTTGCACAGGGTCGCGAGCGCGTTGCCCAAGCGTAGGCACTTGCCAGTATTTAAAGCTTAGTTTTAAATCGCCTTTAACCACCGTTGACTCGCGCTTATTATTAACAGGGTAATGCTTGGCCAAATACGCGCTAATATCTTTACTAAGCGCAGTACCCTCGCCTGTATCTACCATATAACTTATGAGTGTTTGCCAATCCGCTTGGCTATAACCCGCACTGCGCTCAAGGTTGTTTAAACTATGGCAACTAGCACAAAGCTGCTCAACTAATACCCCAGGCTCGTTACTCAATACAGGTAACGGCGCAGCTAAAGCCCCTAGCGCAGCCATTGCAGCAAAGTGTTTATTAAATAAAAATCGATTTTTACGCATAACGTCCTCCCTTTTTTAATATTAAAGCATAGGGCGAAAGTGTTTACTATGTGAGCACTTTTAGCTTTTAGCTTTTAGCTTTTAGCTTTTAGCTTTTAGCTTTTAGCTTTTAGCTTTTAGCTTTTAGCTTTTAGCTTTTAGCAAAATAGTGTCGTTTTTATTTTCGGTGTGGGAATCGTTCTTTTGGAGGGAGTAATAGTAATATAGATACGTTTTCCTGCTTAAAAAAAGAAAACAAACTCCCTCTACATGTAAAACCAAATAGTGCCCGCTTTCGGCCAACGCGCTAGCAAGCTAAGCGCCTACAAGTAATAGCATTTTATTTATTGTGATTGTTACATTGGCTGTGCGTTGGGTTTCGCTTCGCTTCGCTCAAACCAACCTACGGTTGTTACATAGCTACAAGCTTGCGTATAATGCCCGCATTCTGGCTGTATGTATTAGCCGCTAATTTGGATTTTAATAATGAAAAAACTCTCTGCAGTGCAAGTAAAACAACAAGCACTTGTGCTTAACGTTGCCGATAAACTCGAAGCACAAGGGCGCGAAGAAATCCCTGGTATGTTGCAGTGCTGGTTTGATGTGGAATATCACTTATTTCCAAGTTCACTACTGCTTTGTTTTCAGTTTGAAAACGAACAAGCTTTAGCAGCCGCAGAGCCTGATTTATTAAAATGGCAAAAGCGCTTAAGCGCCGCAATGCTTAAAAAAGGCGTTATTTTAAAAGATATGCGTAAACATTTAGTGTTTACTTTAAAAGGCCCTGATGACTAAAGAAGGGCTAGAGCAAAACGTAGTCGCGCTATGGGTTATAAAAATAAGTTTAAGCGCATACACAAGGGCAATATTATTGCCCTTTTTTTAAATGGGGTTACTGGGGCAGTTTTGCACTTTTCCTTAATCACGAAAGGCAAAAAGAAAAACCTGACCTTGCTGATTTTGGAATATCTAGCGCAACTAAACGTTTTAACCTCACCCTAAATTAATTGCCCAACAACGTTAACGCTATTATGGGCGAGAATTGGAAATACCAAGCTTCCCGTTCGCTCTCTTAGCCACAGTAAAATAAAGCCATAACCTCCAGTTAATAAAATAGAGGTAAACGAAAAATACCACTCGCCATCGTTAAACATAACGCCGTGCACCAAGCCAAATAATAAAACTAAAAGTAATCCACCTATATTTATCGGCGCGCTTACCAAACTGTATCGCTTAGATACTATTGCCAAGGAAATACAAAATAGTAAGACCCCTCTAAACATCGGTTCTTCGTCAAACCCTGGCATGGTTGCTTGATAAAGTAATGTTTCTAAATCATAGCGAGGCTCTCCACTCCAGAACCATGAAACAATGGCTTGGAGAATTACAAACAAGCACAAAACAATAAAAGCAGGTTTTAAAGAGCCTTCACTTTGTTTGAAAGTAAAACCAGCATCAGCAATACGAAAGCCATGTTTATATTTCGCTAAGGCTAGGATTACACCTCCCCACAGGATAATTACAGCTATCTTGCCAGACCAATTCCAAGACAAATCAGCAAAAAATATATCTAAAGGAATAACCTCGGCGCCTCTAAATAAAGCAAAAACGTAACACGTAAAAATGCCTAATGAGATTAAAGACCACGCTATATTTATATCGACTTTATTAAATGCTTTTAATGTTAAAGCTAAAATTAATATAACGCCGGCATTTGCAAATACGGCTATGAATGCATCTTCCATGTATACCTCTTAAGCAAGGGCACGTTGCTTCTTACTTTTATTATTGTTTTATGTAGTACCTAATATTAACCCTAAATGAGATAGCATTAAATAACTATTTAATTAGCAAAATAGTCTTAGGCTTTATAAATAACATAGACGTATTTAGTGAGGTTTTGTAAACTCAAAAGACCAAAGTAAAAGAAATAAAAGGGTCACCCATCAATCGACGTTATTACGAGGTGCATAGTCATATTTAAATTGAGTTTAAATAATAAGAACACTTGGTTTTTGAATAAAAAGATCAAGTAAACACAGCTGTCTGCTTGACCGGAATTTTCTAATGGGAGAGACCTTTGTTTTTTATTTATTACCTTCTAACCTAACTGGTTGAACGGCTTCAACTAAGCTTTTTATATCTAAATTAGGTAGGTTGCCAGCTTTAGCTTTGGTAGCTAAATATTTTGGAAACTTCATCCTTAAATACGTATCATCGAACCATTCCCTAAATTCACCTAAAGCCTTTACTGGATAAATCCATGCCTCAGGATCTTTTTGAGGAAAATCAGATGGAAACTTGTGTAAATGTTTTACTCTTTTACCATAGGCAATATCAAATTCACTTTCTCTCCAAACCTTACCCCAGCCTTGTCCTACACTTATATCAGGCATACTATTTTGGTCGAATGGCATTCCTTTTCGGATCCCCGTAATCAAAAGGCTAGCTATCTCTTCGAATACACTAAAATACCCCGAAGGCACCTCATTAAGTGTTATTCTTTCATGAAAAATCTGCCAATATTTAGGAACTTGTTCTACAGGGTCATATCCAGTTCTTTCATAAATAAAAGCTCGTAACGTTAATCTGGCTAGACTTCTATAATTCCGCTTCGCCTGTTCTGATGGCGATTGAGATTCAAAGGCATAATATTCAAGTATAGCCATGCAATTAATTTCGTTAATAGCATGATAACTTTTTCCTTTTACTTTAATTGGTGTGTAAAGACCTGAAGATCTACCGCCCTGTTCTTCAATCAGTTTTTTAATTATCTGACCTCTAGGGCGATACTTTTGCTCATCCCACTCTTTTATCAATGTAATTATATTACTCGGAGCTGTACCACATAAAGCAGCTAGCCCTCTAGCACCTAGGTATGGGGTTCCATCTGCCATAACCCCCATCTCAATTCCATCTGGTGTATTATGCATGATAGATTCAAGTTGAATCTCCATTTTATTACTGCTCATACCATTATCCTTTGCAACTATTTTATTACATAATAACCCCATATATTTTAGATTCAATAGCTATAATCGATTTGAATAAAAGAGAAAGCAATTACCCTGATATGTCAATAAACAAAACATAATCAAGCAATGAAATCCACTAGCTCATCCACTCGCATTTTGCTAAGACTAAACACCACCGTCACGTTTAACACCCTTCCCCGTCATCACACCCTGAAAATAAGCAATTGATGAGTAATGTCGCGCATGGATGCGCGATAAGGCGGAACTAGGCCATGGATGGCCTATCTTCGCCGTTTACGTTCAAATCAATTGTGTTTTGAAGGATTAAGCGTGATGCTCGGGGCGCCGTGGGGTTCCAAGGGGCGGTCGGCGGTAGCCGCCCCTTGGTTGCCGCCAGCAACCTGGCAAAAAACCTTGAATAAGGTTTCTAATCTTTAAAAGTACGAAACGCATTCACATTATCGGTGATAATAACCTCAAACACCTATTCAATACTTATTCGGGCTCCCGCCCGCGCGTCAGCAAGCTATACGCCTACAACTAATAACACATACTCTTGGCTTTTGAGCGAGTAAGTATATTTGTGTTTCGTTGGGTTTCGTTTCACTCTACCCAACCTATGTTCATATAATTTATAGCGAATCACCACACACAAAAAAGCCGTGCATTGCTGCAACGGCTTTTATAATTTTGATAAATTCCCAAGCTATAATGGAGCTTACTATCCATTAAAGTTCAAAAATTAGTCTGTTCTCTTAGTCGCGATAAGTCTCTACCGCTGGGCATGAACATACTAAGTTACGGTCGCCGTATACGTCATCTATTCGTGTAACCGTTGGCCAGAACTTGTCTTTTGCTACCGAAGGCACTGGGAATGCAGCGTAAAAACGGTCGTACGCGCGATCCCATTCGTTACCTAACACGTCTGCTTGTGTGTGCGGTGCAAACACAAGCGGGTTGTTTTCAATTGACCATTCGCCAGAGATTACTTTGTCGATTTCGCCTTTGATTGACACCATAGCTTCGATAAAGCGGTCTATCTCGCCTTTTGACTCAGATTCAGTTGGCTCAATCATTAACGTGCCCGCTACTGGGAACGACATGGTTGGTGAATGGAAGCCGTAATCTTGCAAGCGCTTAGCTACGTCCATTTCAGTAATGCCTGATTGCTCTTTAAGTGGGCGTAGGTCAACAATACATTCGTGCGCAACGCGGTTGTTACGGCCACGGTATAAAATTGGGAAGTGCTGGCTTAACTCGTGCGTTAAGTAGTTAGCATTCACAATCGCCATTTCAGTGGCTTGTTTTAAGCCCTCGCTCCCCATCATGGTAATGTAAGCCCATGAAATAGGTAAAATAGCGGCTGAGCCGTAAGGCGCTGCTGATACTGCACCGTTGTTAATGTTTGTACCCGGTACGTTAATTACGCTGTGGTTTGGCATAAATGGCGCAAGGTGCGATTTAACACCAATTGGGCCTACACCTGGGCCGCCGCCACCGTGTGGAATACAAAATGTTTTGTGCAAGTTTAAGTGCGATACATCTGAGCCAATAAAGCCTGGGCTTGTTACGCCTACTTGCGCGTTCATGTTTGCGCCGTCCATGTAAACTTGGCCGCCGTGCTCGTGCACAATGTCACAAATTTCGCGAATGGTTTCTTCGTAAACGCCGTGTGTAGATGGGTATGTGATCATAATACACGATAAGTTTTCAGACACTTCTTCAGCTTTCGCTTTAAGATCTGCCATGTCTACGTTACCGTTTTTATCGCAATCAACCACTACAATTTTCATGCTGGCCATTTGCGCAGATGCAGGGTTAGTACCGTGTGCTGAGCTTGGAATTAAACATACGTTACGGTGCGCATCGCCGCGTGACTCGTGGTATTTACGAATAGCAATTAAGCCTGCGTATTCACCTTGTGCGCCAGAGTTTGGCTGAAGTGAAACTGCATCGTACCCAGTAATGTTAACGAGCCAGTCGTGCAGCTCGTTAATCATTATTTGGTAACCTTCGGCCTGATCGAGCGGGCAGAATGGGTGCAAGTTTGCAAATTCAGGCCATGTAATTGGGATCATCTCAGCGGTCGCGTTTAGTTTCATGGTACATGAACCTAACGAGATCATTGAGTGGTTAAGCGCTAAATCTTTGTTTTCTAGGCGCTTAATGTAGCGAAGCATGTCTGTTTCGCTGTGGTAGCTGTTAAAGTTTGGATGCGTTAATACTTCGTCATCACGTACTAAACTAGCTGGAATAGAGTCGCTACCGTTTGCTTCAATATCGGCTGTAATACTATCTACGCTTAGGCCATGGCCTTCACCTAGTACAATATCAAATAGCTCAGCTACATCGGCGCGTGTGGTGGTTTCTGAAACCGAAATAGAGTATTCGCCGTCGTGGTTTGTGGCAAAGTTAACGCCTTTGGCAAGTGCACGTGCTATTACGTCGTCTTTGCTGTCGCTAACTACTGTTAGCGTATCAAACCAGGTGCTGTGCTTAAGTGCGATACCTTTAGCTTTTAGGCCAGCAGCTAAAATATCAGCAAAGCGATGTATACGCTGCGCGATAGTTTTTAAGCCTTGTGGACCGTGGTACACCGCGTAAAACGCTGCCATGTTGGCAAGTAGTACCTGCGCTGTACAAATGTTTGAGTTGGCTTTGTCGCGGCGAATGTGTTGTTCGCGCGTTTGCATTGCCATACGCAGTGCGTCGTTACCTAAACGGTCTTTAGATACACCAATAATACGCCCTGGTAATGAACGTTTGTAAGCGTCACGTGTTGCAAAAAATGCAGCGTGAGGGCCGCCGTAACCCATAGGTACACCAAAACGCTGAGCCGAACCAAGTACTACGTCAGCACCTAATTTACCCGGTGCTTTTAGTAGTAATAAGCTCATAATGTCGGCAGCAACACAGGCAATGGCCTTTTTGCTTTGTACGCCGGCAATTAGGTCGGTTATATCGACTACTTCACCTGATGTAGTTGGGTATTGGAAAAGTGCGCCAAAAATGTCGTGGTTAACGGCATCTTCTGCTTTACCTACAATTATTTCAAAACCAAACTGCTCAGCACGGGTGCTTACTACATCGATTGTTTGTGTGTGTACGTCGTCGGCAATAAAAAAGGCATTGGCTTTTTTAGCTTTAGATACGCGTTTTGCAAGGCCCATTGCCTCAGCAGCAGCGGTTGATTCGTCAAGTAACGACGCACTTGCTAAATCTAGGCCTGTTAAATCTAGGGTCATAGTTTGAAAATTTAATAACGACTCTAAACGCCCTTGCGCAATTTCTGGCTGGTATGGCGTGTACGCAGTATACCAACCTGGGTTTTCTAGTACGTTACGTAAAATTACGTGCGGTACGTGCGTTGGGTGGTAGCCTTGGCCAATGTACGATTTGAAAACTTTATTTTTGCTTGCTACCGATTTTAAGTAGCTTAGTGTTTCAACTTCAGTACGGCTTTCGCCAACTGTTAATGGCTGCGCTAAGCGAATGCTTGCAGGTACAGTTTGGTCGATCAGCTCTTGCACACTTGATACTTCTAAAGCACTTAGCATATCGCTTACTTGTGCTGGGCTTGGCCCAATGTGGCGGCGAATAAAATCTTGCTTTTGCTCTAACTGTTCAAGAGATTTGGCGTTTGACATGCGTCTAGATTCCTATGATCCTAAATACTAACGGGTGATTAGTATTGATTAAAATATGTGATGATTTAATAACGTACTGTGTATGGGAAGTAGGCAGTTAAATCATAAAAGCCCCAAAAACTGTGAATGGGGCTTTTGTCATCTACTTAGAGTATTACTCTTCGTCGATTGTGTTAGCGTAGTCTTCTGCGCTAAGTAGGTTTTCAAGCTCTGACTCGTCAGTTGCTTTAATGCGGAATAACCAGCCGTCACCGTATGGGTCGTTGTTAACCGTTTCTGGTGCGTCTTCTAGCTCTTCGTTAATCGCAACAATTTCGCCGCCAACTGGTGCGTAAATGTCTGATGCAGCTTTAACCGACTCTGCTACTGCACAATCTTCGCCTGCATCTACTGCATCGCCTACTTCTGGTAGTTCTACAAATACCATGTCGCCAAGCAGCTCTTGCGCATGCTCAGAAATACCCACAGTAAATGTACCGTCACCTTCGTTGCGAACCCACTCGTGAGAAGAGGCGTATTTTAAATCGCTAGGGATATTGCTCATTATTTTGTTCCTTTGGTTTATATTGGGAGGATACCAATCACAATAATTATTGTGATTGGTATAACCAAATTTTTAAATGATTGATTTGCCGTTACGTACAAAGCTAGGCTTTACTACTTTAACGTTAACTAATTTTTTGCGCATTTCTACTTGGGCTGTATCCCCTGTTGAACGCGGTACACGTGCAAGAGCTACACTAAAACCAAGTGTTGGTGAGAAAGTACCTGAGGTAATTACCCCTTCTCCACCTTCAACAATTACTTTTGAGCCGCTACGCAATACGCCTTTTTCTTCAAGCACTAAACCAACAAGTTTAGGGGTGCTTTTTTCGGCGCGTTGCTTAACAAGTACGTCACGACCAATAAAGTCACGATCTTCTGGTTCCCATGCAATAGTCCATGCCATGTTAGCTGCAAGTGGCGATACGCTTTCGTCCATATCTAGGCCGTAAAGGTTCATACCTGCTTCTAAACGTAGCGTGTCGCGTGCACCTAAACCGGCTGGCGCTACACCTGCATCTAGCAGTTGTTGCCATAAATCGGCTGCTTGCTCGTTCGGTACTACAATTTCGTAACCGTCTTCGCCAGTATAACCCGTTGTGGCAATAAATAAATCACCCACTTGTACACCAAAAAATGGCTTCATACCTTCAACGGCTGCTTGTTGCTCAGCATTTAAAAGTGTGGCTGTTTTTGCTTTTGCGTTAGGGCCTTGTACTGCAATCATTGCAAACTCTGGGCGCTCAGTTACGGTTACTGTAAAGTCGGCAGATACTTTAGCTAAGTGAGCTAAATCTTTTTCGCGGGTGGCAGAGTTTACCACTAAGCGATAAAACGTTTCGCTAAAGTAGTAAATAATTAAATCGTCGATTACACCGCCTTGCTCGTTAAGCATGCCCGTGTAAAGCGCTTTACCAGGGACTGTTAATTTTGCTACGTCGTTTGCTACTAACTTACGTAAAAATGCTTTTGCTTGTTCGCCTTCAATATCAACAATGGTCATGTGTGATACGTCAAACATACCTGCATCGGTACGCACTGCATTGTGTTCTTCTATTTGTGAGCCGTAGTTGATTGGCATTTCCCAGCCATGAAAATCAACCATTTTTGCGCCTGCTTCAAGGTGCTTAGCATGTAGTACAGTTTTAGAAGTCATAACATTCCTTCACTTTTAAATTAACCCTGTGCGGGCGTGGCTTAAATAGATTTAACTAAACAGGCAAACACGGTTATGTTTACCGGTTATTTATGTATTAGGCAGCTTCGTTTTGCATTAGGGCAAAACCTTGTGCTTGTAAATGCTGTTGCCATTTTTGTAGTTCTTGTTGCTTGGCTACTAACACAAAGTGCTGTTCGTCGTTTTTATCTATGGCGGTAATAAATACTTCGCCGCTTTGCGCGCCATAACATAGTTGCGGGTTAGATAAACGCAGCCCTGGCGTTAATTTAAACGCGCTAATTAAGGTATCAAATGCGTTTGCTCCACACAGCGCAAGGGTTGCAAGGTCGCTACGTAGTACATAATCAATATCAAAACGAAGTTGTTGCTCGTTTATCAGTGCTTGTAATTGCAAGCTTGCGCTGTGCGGTAATACAAATCTAAATGCGGTTTCGCTAAAGTAATAAACGGCAAAGCTGTAATCAGAATTTAAATCGCCATCTAGCGTGCCTTTTAAGCCTAAGCCGCTGGCTGTAAGCTTTGTGAGATCTAACCCTAAAATAGTGCTTAAAAATACACTGGTTTCACTGCCACTAAAATCCATTACAACGAGGTTGTTATTTGCTTGCACGGCATTGGTAACTGCACTTGCAGCATTGCTGTGGCGGGCAAACATTATTGGGTTAAAAGTCATAACAAACACCTGTGTATTTTTGATACCAAAAGTATATTGCGCCACTGTGACAACAACAAATTGTAATTATTTATCAATTGATAAATAATACTTATATATGTAGCTATATAAATTGTAATTTTAAATATGAAAAACATATCAACCGACAGTTTGCGCACCTTTGTAATGGTTGTTGAGGTAGGTGGATTTGCAAAAGCCGGCGACCTACTTGGGTTATCGCAACCTGCGGTAAGCTTGCAAATTAAACGCCTTGAAGATTTACTCGGTTATAAATTATTTAAAAAGCAGGGCCAGCGCCAGGTGCTTAATCAGTACGGTGAGCTACTTTTGCCTATGGCAAAACAAATGATGCAGTATAACGATGCTATTTTGCAGCAGTTCACCTCAGAGAGCATAACCGGTAAAGTGCGCTTGGGTATTCCTAGCGAATTTGCAGCACGTATTTTGCCCTCAATTATTGGTGATTTTGTCTCGCTTTATCCTGAGGTATCGCTGGAGGTTAAATCGCGCTTAAGTAAACATTTACTGTCAGCCTCAAGGCAAGATCAATTTGATCTTGTTTTAGCGCTTAACGAGCGCCTTAATTCAGACAAGTTCCCTATTTTTATGCAAGACGAGCTAGTATGGGTGGGTGACCTAGCACAGGCAAAAAATGAGGTAGTAACCTTAGTCACCGCGCCCGAGGGCTGTATTTATAGGCGCCGCGCTACAGATGCACTTAAAAGTGCCAATATAAAATACCGAATTGTTTACAGCAATGCCGATTTAACCGGATTAATAGCCGCCATAAAAGAAGGCTTAGGTATTACTGTACTGGCTAAAAGTACGGTGCCAAGCGATCTTAATTTTCAGGCGAAAAGTAAATATTTACCAGCTCTTGGTAGCATAGGCATTAGCTTAATAAAAAGCGGTGGGGAGTCGGAGCACGCAGTAGACAAACTCGCCGAGTTTATCGCATTACGTTTAGGCTATTAGTACGCGTTGGCGATTTGCTTAACCTGTAAAATTACCAACTACGCTACATAAAAAACGCCGAGGTTAAACTAACCTCGGCGTTTTGTAAGCTAAACCTGGCGCTAACTAAAACCCTTATTTAAACGATTAAATAACGAGTTTTTGTCTATCGACACGCTTAGCTGCCTAAAAATAAATATATTAATTAAGCAACTGGATATTAGTTATTTACGTTACGTTGGCGTAGCACTTCAAATAAACAAATACCGGTGGCTACCGATACATTTAAGCTAGAAACACTTCCTGCCATCGGAATTTTAACTAACACGTCGCAATGCTCACGCGTTAAACGGCGCATGCCCTCGCCCTCTGCTCCCATTACTATTGCCATTGGCCCAGTAAGGTTTGCATCAAACACGTGGGTGTCTGTTTCGCCAGCTGTGCCCACAACCCATACGCCTGCGTCTTTAATTTCGCGAAGCGTACGCGCCAGGTTTGTTACCTGAATAAGCGGTACGGTTTCGGCTGCGCCACAGGCTACTTTTCGTGCTGTGCCGTTAAGCTTGGCCGACTTATCTTTAGGTACAATTATAGCGTGTACACCTGCTGCATCTGCGCTACGTAGGCAGGCACCTAAATTATGCGGATCGGTTATGCCATCAAGTACTAATAAAAACGGCGTGTCTTCGCGAGCAATGATCTCATCTAAATCTTTTTCGTTGTAAACACGCGCAGCTTTTACATTGGCAATAATACCTTGGTGCTGCTCATCGTTTGCTTTGTTATCTAGCGCTTTTCGCTGCATAAATTGTACAGAAATACCAAATTTACGTGCTTCATTAATAATCGGGGTTAAGCGCTTATCATCACGACCTTTTAGGGCATAAATTTCTAAAAAACGCTCTGGCTCTTTTGCTAAAATTGCTTCAACAGAGTGAAAGCCAAAAATTAATTCATTACTCACGTATTGTTTGCTCCTGGGCTATTACGTTTACGGGCATTTTTGCCTGGTCTTTTAGGCTTTTTAACTGCCTTTTTTTTCGGTTTTTTCTTAGCGGTGGTTTCAGCGGCTTTTTTTCCGGCTGGCTTTGCGCCAGACTTACCCGCTGGTTTGCCTTTGCTTTTACTGGCTGGTTTTTTACCAGCTTTGGGTTTTTCATCGCCTGATGTGTTTTTGCCAGGGATTTTACCCGCTTTAAGCTGCGATCTTACACTTGCTGGTGCATGGCTTGATTTACCGCGCCCTGCTCCTTTAGCTGAGCCACGGCGACGCGCGTATCTATCTTGAGCTACATCACCACTGAGCGTTAAATTTATACGGCGCTCATCTAAACTTACCGAAGCAACTTGTACCGTTACTTTATCGCCAAGGCGGTAAACGGTATGTGTATGCTCGCCAATTAGGGTGTGTTTTGCACCATCATGATGGAAGTATTCATCACCTAAATTAGTAACATGGATCAGGCCATCAATTTGTAAGTCGTCTAGGCGTATAAATAAGCCAAAGTTAGTAACGGATGAAATAACCCCGTTAAACTCATCACCCACGTGATCTTGCATAAACTCACATTTAAGCCAGTCGGCAACTTCACGCGTTGCGTCGTCTGCGCGGCGCTCGGTGGTTGAACACTGCTCGCCTAGTTGGTCTACTTCATCATCGGTGTACGCGTATGCGCCCGATGTTTGCTGACCTTGTGCTTTTATTACCGCTTTAATTGCACGGTGTACCACTAAATCAGGGTAACGGCGAATCGGTGAGGTAAAGTGTGCATACGCAGGCAGCGCCAAGCCAAAGTGGCCTATGTTATCTGGCTGATAAACCGCTTGCTTCATTGAACGAAGCAGCATGGTTTGAATAAGCTCGGCCTCTGGGCGGTCGCCTAAACGGGCTAACACTTGGGTAATTTCTTTCGGTGTTGGCTCATCACTTAATGTGCTTTGAATGCCAAGTTCACTTAAAAACTGAGTAAAGTTACCTAGTTTTTCTTGATCTGGCTCATCGTGCACACGGTAAAGCGCGCTGGCTTCGTGTTTTTCTAATAATTTAGCGGCCGATACGTTGGCTAAAATCATACATTCTTCAATCAGTTTGTGCGCGTCGTTACGAACAACCGGCACAATTGATTCTATTTTACGGTGTGCGTTAAATACAAAACGCGTTTCGAGCGTTTCAAACTCAATAGCACCACGGGTTTGGCGCGCCGATTTAAGCGCCATATACATTTGCTGTAAGTCAGTTAAATGTGGCACTACGGGTGCGTATTCTTCGCGTAGCTTTTCATCGCCTTGTAAAATGGCGTTTACTTTGGTGTAAGTTAAACGCGCATGCGAGTTCATCACCGCTTCGTAAAACTTATAACCCGAAAGCTTACCTGCGTCTGATACCGTCATTTCGGCCACCATACAAAGGCGGTCTACTTTAGGGTTAAGCGAACATAAACCGTTCGACAACACTTTTGGCAGCATTGGAATTACTTGCTCAGGAAAATACACTGAGTTACCGCGAGCAATCGCTTCTTTATTTAGCGGCGTGTTCATACCTACATAATGTGATACATCAGCAATGGCTACCCATAAGCGCCAGCCGCCAGATTTTTTACGCTCACAATATACGGCATCATCAAAGTCGCGGGCGTCTTCACCATCTATGGTGACCAGTGGCAGGTCGCGTAAATCTACACGGCCTTGTTTGTCGGATTCATCAACAAACTCACCTAAATGAGCAACTTGTTCTTCCACTTCTTCTGGCCAAACATGAGGAATATCGTGATTGCGCAGTGCCACCTCTATTTCCATACCTGGCGCTAAATGCTCGCCCAGTACGTCAATAATTTTACCTACCGCGTTCATGTTACGGCTAGGGTTTTGAGTGATTTGCACTTGCACCATTTGGTTATGGCGCGCGCCGTTTTCACTGCCTGGCAGAATAATAATATCTTGGGTAATACGTGGGTCTTCTGCTACAACAACTGCAATACCATGCTCAACAAAGTAACGCCCTACAATAGGTGCGCGCTCGTTGGTGAGTACTTTAATTATGCGGGCATCACATTTTGAGCCTGAGCCACGTTTTGTGCCTTTAGCAAGTACGATGTCGCCGTGCAGCACCATGTTCATTTGATGCTTGGCTATAAACCAATCTTTGCTCTCGCCTTCAACTTCTAAAAAGCCAAAACCGTCTCTGTGGCCAATTACTTTGCCTTTGGTTAAACCGGCTTCGTCAATTAGGGCGTAACATTTAAACTTATTAAAATACAATTGGCCATCGCGCTCCATGGCACGAAGGCGGCGCTTAAATGCAATTTGGCGTTCGGTATCGTTTACAGCTAATTCATCACAAAGTTGCGTGAAGTTAGCAGGTTTTGAACGCTCTTGAAGGTGAGTAAGTATAAACTCACGACTAGGGACTGGGTTTTCGTACTTTTCTTGTTCTCGGCTGAGATTTGGATCTTGGTTTGACATTCACTATCTTGTTAGTTGGTTATGTAGGTATTTTAACCCATATACGTAAAATGAGACAGGTAAAAGCGTATGAAACTTTTAATAAACCGCTTTAATAAGTAAAACATACGCTTAATGGCCTTAATCATCACTTAATATAAGCGCGATTATAACCAGCCTTTTTGCTTTGCAATACGCGCTGCATCTACGCGGTTAGTGGCATTGAGTTTTGCGATAGCATCGGATAAATAATTACGTGTTGTGCCTTCGCTTATAAACAGCTGTTTGGCTATCTCGCTTGTTTTTAAGCCATCGCTTGCAAGCTTAAGTGCTTTGCGCTCTTTATCGGTGAGCGGGTCGGCATCGTCAAGCGCGTTAATGGCAAGCTCTGGGTCTATAACCTTTTGCCCTTGCATTACCTTTTTAAGTGCATTGATAAGCTCATCACTTGGCGCTTCTTTTAAAATGAAACCTTTAACGCCTAGGGCGAGCGAGCGCCTAATATAACCAGCTCGCGAAAACGTGGTCATAATAACCATTTTAATGGTTGGGAACGTGGCCGCTATTTGCTCACTTAGCTCTATACCGCTCATGTGTGGCATTTCAATATCGGTTAAAATTATGTCTGGCAATGCCTCATCGGCCAGTGCTTTTATTGCATTAAGTGCATCTTGGCCGTTACTGGCTTGGCCTATCACTTCAATATTAAAATCAAGGCTTAACAATGCCCCTACAGCGTCGCGCACGAGTGCTTGATCTTCCACTAAATATACTTTGATCATTGTTAATCCTTAGCTGAAATTGGCAGCATTACGTTTAAAGTAAACTTCTCGCCACAGGTAAACGTGGCATGGCCATTAAGTTGCTCTGCACGCTCTTTAATACCATTTAAACCGTTACCTGCGTTTAACGTGCTGCAAGGTGCGTTATCAACCACACTTATATGCAGCTGATGCTGTGTTTGCTCTATATTTATTTCGGCGTTTTTATTACTGCTATGGCGTAATAAATTAGTTACCGCTTCTTTAATTATAAGCCCTGCGATCCCTTCTACTTTAGGAGGCAAGGTATTTAATACAACATTAAAGTTAACGTTAAAGTCTTGCTCTATTAGCCTTTGTTTAAGCTGGGCTATTTGGCTTATTAAATTAAGTTGTTTTAAATCGCTTACGGCGTTTCTTACATCGCTAAGTAACTGCCTTGCTAGATCTGCTACTTGTGCTATTTCGTTATTGGCTTGTTCGTAGCGCTCTCCTTGATTTAGCTTATTAGCAAGCTCGGCTTTTAAAGCAATAGATGATAGTGAGTGGCCTAAAATATCGTGTAGGTCGCGCGCTATTCGTTCGCGCTCAGCAATAGCAGCTAATTGCTCTAATTGGTTAGCGCTTTCTTGTTCGCGCTTTTTATGCAGGCGCTCTTTTTGGGTTGCAATGCCAAAGGCCAGCAGCGCTCCTGAAATTAATAAAGTGCCGGCTAAAAAGTATTTTATGTTTGCTATATCTGCCAAATAGGCGCTTAACGCCACCGTAAATATGAGGCTAAAAACGGCATATAATCTGCTTTTTTTAGCGTAAGACTCACCAGCTATAAACGCGATAAAACCAAATAATGTAGAGGTACCTGTGGTATAAAATGTGGCGCTAAAACACACCACTAACATAATAACAAACAGCGTTGTTATACGCTTTGTTTCACAGTGCATGGCTTTTATGTAAAGCAAAATAAATACAATATAAAACGCCACGCTCATTACAATGGTATTGACTGGCAAGTTAGATAGATTAAAAAGAGTCGGAAGCAAATAAAACCCAGTAAAAATTAAAGGTGCGTATTCCCAAAACTTTTTATTACTGGGCTTTGAAAGCGTATTTGTTGTACTCATGCCAGTGCCCCTAGTTCATTGTTATTGCTTATAACATTATTTTTATTAATAAATATAAATAACACAAAAATACTAATGAGTATAAAGTAATCATTTATTGAAACACTAAAGCTAAGTGATTCTAAAAACTCGCTAATAGCGAGACTTATTAAAATTAACGTATTCATAGCCACCTCCCATTAAGATAAGTTAACTATGCCAAAGCCGAAAAATAATAAGAGTGTGAAATGTCATTAACTTTGCTGACATTTGTCATGTTTTAAAAATTTCATCCTGTGAGTTCGTACCCAGTGATAAGATAATAAAAAAAGGAGTTCTCATTTAAATGCAGCCACAACAGCAAAGCCTGATTTACTTACATATTGCCGTGTTACTTTTTGGGGGCACCGCCCTTTTTGCAAAGTTAATAGGGTTAAATGCAATTGATATTACGGTGTATCGTACCGCTATTGCTGGCATGGCAATTTTGGCTATGCTGTATTTTCAAAAAAAACAAATTAAGTTAAACAAACCAAAAGATTACCTCATTGCGTTATTTTTAGGTGTAGCGGTAGGTATGCATTGGGTTACTTACTTTGCAGGCATGCAAATGGCGGGCGTAACTGTGGGTATGCTGGCTTTTTTTAGCTACCCAGTAATGACGGTATTTTTAGAGCCCTTGTTTAATAAAAGCAGGCCCCAAGCAAAAGATATTATAAGCGCAGCTGTGGTTGTATTAGGTATATATTTACTCGTACCCAGCGCAAATTTAGGCGACGATGTAACCTTAGGGGTTATTATGGGTGTGGTTTCGGCTTTGTTTTTTTCGATTAGAAATATTACCCATAAGCGCTTTTTTAGCCAGTATGGCGGCCCACAAACCATGTTTTATCAAACCTTAGTGGCAAGTGTTATGCTTTGCGCATTTATTAAGGTCCCTGTGTATGAGGTGAGTAACCACGACCTTATTTTAATTGCTGTGGCGGGTATTATTTTTACCGCTACACCGCACTCGCTGTTTGCAGCGAGTTTAAAGCACTTATCGGCAGCTACTGCGGGGTTAATTTCGTGCTTGCAGCCGCTTTACGGCACTTTGTTGGCTATTGTTATTATTCATGAGCGCCCAACGCTACTAACACTTATTGGCGGTGCACTTATAGTCAGTGCAGCCTGTTTTGAAACGTGGTCTATTACTCAAAAGGCTAGAAAATGAAAATATTTGCGCACCGCGGGGCAAGCGGCAATTACCCAGAAAACACTAAAAGCGCTATTTTAGAAGCGTTAAATGTAGGGGTAGATGGCATTGAAGTTGATATTCAAAGTGCGCTTGATGACTATATGCTCATACACGACTCGTGGCTAGATAGAACCACCAGCGGGCACGGTAAAGTAAGCGACTTTACGGCGCAGCAACTTAGTCTGTTGGATGCCGGTAACGGCGAGCAAATCCCCACTCTACAGCAATTACTTGATTGGAATAACAATAAAACATTACTCAATATAGAGCTTAAACATACCTTTGAGCTTGAAAAGTTTGCCACTATTTTAAACAACAATATTGCTAAAGGCGTTATTACTAAAGGTAATATTTTAGTGTCGTCGTTTGATCACCATCAAATTCATTGGCTTAAAAATAGGTTACCGTGGTTACACATTGGCGCGTTAACCTCATCAATTCCATTAAATTATGCACAGTTTGCTCAACAGTTAAATGCGTATAGTGTTCATGTAGACAAAAGCTTTGTAAATAAAGCTTTTGTAGATGATGCCATAGCGCGAGGCCTGCAAGTTTATGCCTACACCGTAGATAGGCCAGAAGACATGGATTTTATGCTAAAAATTGGGGTGCATGGTATTTTTACTAATTACCCCGCTCGTTCTAAAAAATATTTAGCAAACATTATTACTTGAGTTAACGGTAACTTAGTCGATAATCTAGCTAGGGCGTGATGTTCTTTGCGGATTGAAATTTGTTCAATCTAGGGGCGATTAAATCGCGGCNGCTCACGCCCCTTACCTACATCCATGTAGGCAACAAAGAGTTTATCGCCCTTAGGCAGAACCCAAAGGGCAGCGCATGTTCAACCATCAAAGGTCAACACGCCCTAGATGGGTAAGCAATAAATGAGTGGTGTAATGCAATTTTATAATTATATTGAGCGAACATTTTTTTATACGCTTACGCGTAAAATAGTGGGTAATTTAAGCTTTGTTTTTTTGTTTCAGGCCATTACCTTATTTTGGTTATATCAAAGCTTAAGCGAGCAGCACAGTACTAGCGCATTTTGGTTGTTAACCTTGGTTATTGTAGCGGGCTTTGCCTTTACTATTTTTTATATGCGCTATTTAATAGTGCGCCCTGTAAAAGCTATGTGCGACACTTTAGTAAACATAAACCAGCAAGAGGCTAATTTAGCCGCCAACTTACCGCAATTTTCTTTTGACGAATTTAAAGAACTAAGTACGCAATATAACTTATTTACTAACCACTTAAGTGATTTACTAAGTACAACTCACGCCAGCGCTAAAGCCAGTGAGCAAAGTAATGTTGATGTAAATACCGCTATGCAAAATACGCAGCACTTAAGTGAGCAGCAAACTCAGCTAAGCCACAATATTATTAATGCGAGTAACCAAATAGTGCAAAGCTTAGAGGGCATAGTGAGCAATACCGACAGCGTGCATAGCGTTAACAGCGAGCACTTAGACTTTGTTAAGCTTTCGTCGCAAGAGCTTGCAAGCTTAGTCGATAAGGTGTCGCTTATTGGTACCTTGCTGCAAAGATTTTCTAAAACGGTGTCTGGCCTTAAAGAAAACAGCGAAAACATTCGCAGCATTTTAAAAATGGTTGAGGAGTTTTCGGATCAAACTAATTTACTGGCACTAAACGCTGCCATTGAAGCGGCACGCGCTGGCGAAGCTGGTAGAGGGTTTGCGGTTGTTGCTGATGAAGTACGTACATTATCGGTAAAAGTAAGCGGCGCAACCCGACAAATAAGCGACTTTATTAACCAAATGAATGAGCTGGTTAACGAAACCAATCAAGAAAGTGAGCAGTTAATTAGCCACTCAAGTACCGCACAAAGCGCCATTAGTAATACCTCTGAAGGGTTTAAAACAATGCTAGGTGAGTTTGAACAAAACCAACAGCAGCTACAGCAAATAGCGGATGCGGTGCATACGCTAGAGCAAGCGCAGCAGCACACTCACCAATCGGTAGAGCAAATTGTTACCTTAGGCGAGCAAGCTAAAAGCGCTATTGATCATGCACTAAGTAATAGCCAGCAATCACATGCACTTAGCCAACAAACACAACAGCAATTAAAGCGTTTTGTGCAATAAGCAATTACAAAACAAAAGCCGAGCGGTATATTGCCTTAATATTTTAACTGGCAACATTCAACAGCGCTTTATAAATATGGTAAATTACGCAGCTAATTATTTAAGTGTGTAATGTGTGTGAGTAACTCAACCCCTAACTATCAACAGCTAGCCAAAAATATTAAAGCCTGGGGCCAAGAACTCGGCTTTAGTGAGGTAGGTATTACCGATATAGACCTATCTAAACACGAAGCACAATTACAGCGCTGGTTAGATGCGGGCTACCATGGCTCTATGGATTATATGGCAGCCCACGGCATGAAACGCGCACGCCCTGCTGAACTAGTCCCTGGCACCCAGCGGGTTATTTCGGTAAAAATGAACTACCTGCCCCCTGATGCTAGTTTTGCCAAAACACTAAAAAACACCGAAAAAGCCTATATTAGCCGCTACGCATTAGGGCGTGACTATCACAAATTAATGCGCAACCGACTAAAAAAGCTGGGCCAAAAAATAGAGCAAGAAATTGGCGATTACGGTTTTAGGCCATTTGTAGACTCTGCGCCTGTGCTTGAGCGCCAGCTTGCTGAAAAAGCGGGATTGGGCTGGCGAGGTAAACACTCTTTATTAATAAACCAAGAAGCTGGGTCGTGGTTTTTTTTAGGTGAGCTTTTTGTTGATTTACCCCTGCCAATAGATAATGAAAACACGTTTGAAGGCTGCGGAAAATGTGTAGCTTGCATTACGCTTTGCCCAACAGGCGCAATTGTAGAGCCGTATGTGGTAGATGCACGCAAATGTATTTCGTACTTAACCATTGAGCACCAAGGCCCTATACCTGAGCAATACCGTGCATTATTGGGGAACCGAGTTTATGGCTGCGACGATTGCCAATTGGTTTGCCCATGGAACCGTTATGGTCAAATTACCGATGAGCAAGACTTCCACCCCCGTACACAACTAAAAAACAAAGACTTACTTGAGCTATTTGCCTGGGACGAACCTACTTTTTTAAAAAATACCGAAGGCAGCCCAATTCGCCGTATTGGTCACGAACGTTGGCTGCGTAATTTAGCGGTGGGTTTAGGCAATGCCGATTTTAGCCCTAGCATTATTAACGCTTTAGAAAGCAAACATGAGTCTAGCTCGCAGCTAGTAAAAGAGCATATAGAGTGGGCGCTTGAGCAACAAAATAATAAACAACGAGAACAACTTCGTAAAACACAGCGCCTAATTAGAATTGTCGAAAAAGGCTTACCTCGTGATGCGTAAATCACTCAGGTGAGCCTTATTATGAGAGGTTTATTTTTTAAGTAACAAAGATAAATCTTGTTCAATTTCAGCAAAGGCGGCTTTAACTTGTTTAACCGACTCTTCTCTGGCAATTGAATTTTGAATAGTTTCGTCCACTTTTTTATAAATAAACACCTCTTGGTCTTCATCTAACCCCATTGTGGGTATGCGTACTTCTAAGTCTTCTTGTAATTGCTTGAATACCTTTTCGTTACTTTCGCGGTTTTCGTTTAGTAACCCAATCAAGCCATGAAACTTACTATGCACTGTGCTGGCTACATCATTTAGCTTTTGCTGCTGCGACTCAAGCATTTGCTTGGTCATAATTGCACGTAACTGCTGTTCAGTCACACTGACAATAAAACAAACGTGGTCACGAATACGCCCGTGTTTATCTGGGTCGTGATCTGGCATGTTCAGAATTAACAAGCTAATCATCTCGTAGTTAACTAATATTCGGTGAGAAAACTCATGTAAGCGACCTTTGTTTTTAAGCATATCAAACAGCTCAATTACAATCGGCGAACACACTCCATTAAGGGCAAAGTGCTCTATTGTATCGCCATGTCTAAATTCAACATTACTTTGTAGGTCAAACGTTTGTAAGCAGTCTATTAAGGCTTTACCTAAATCTTGCGGATTATTAATAAAACCAATGTTTTCAATGTAGTTAACTATTTGCCCCATTTCGCTACTGTTTGCCATAGCGTTAAATGCCGTAGATGTTGCATCTTCTACTTGTTTTTCAAGGCTTTGTTTTTCTATTAATACTTGGTTTAAGTTTTTAAGTTTTGATTTAAGCTCATCATGCCCAAACGGTTTTACAATGTAATCCTCGGCACCAACTGAGTAACCTTCCATACGCTCTTCAACCGTTCCTCTAGCGGAAACAAACATAACAATTATATGCGCGGTATTCGGATTCGCCTTTAATGCTTTACACACTTCGTAGCCATTCATTTGCGGCATACTTACATCAAGTAAAATAACTTGGGGCATGTAGCCTTCAACCATGGCTAAACACTCAGGGCCGCTTGTGGCAACTTGTAATTCGAAATCAAGATCTTCTAAAATTTCTTCAATAATTTCAAGGTTGAAAGGTTCATCATCTACAGCAAGAATTTTAGTTAAGGCCATATTTTCATCATCCAATTAAATATAATTTAAACATTACTTACACATATAATTAGCTATCTTGCACTGCTAGCTTATCATCGGCTAAATGCTCATCTAAATCTATTTCTAGGGGTACCTGAATCCTAATTGTTGCACCACCATCGCTATTATTACTTGCCGTAATTTCGCCTTGATGAAGCGCTACAAACTCTCTACAAAGCGCAAGCCCTAAACCAGTACCACCAGCGCCACTGTTCGTTTTGCTGCTTTGTACAAATTTAGTAAACACGTGCTCTAATTCATCCTCAGGTATACCTATTCCATTGTCTATTACATCAATAATGGCGCTGCTTTGATCAGCCATTAAGTTCACTTCAATACGACTTTTAGGTTCGCTAAATTTAAGTGCGTTACCTAACACATTGCGCAATAGCTGATTAATTTGCTCTTCATCACACTGCACAACCACTGGCCCGGGTTTTGAAAAAACAATTTCAATTTCTTTTTCCATAGCCGTACCAGAGACATCATCAATACTGGTTTTTATAATACTTTCTATATTGTATGGGCGTGGATTAAATGGAAATTTCCCCACATCCAATTTTGATAAATCAAGTAAGTTGTTTAATAACGACAATAAACGCTCGCCGCTGCTTTCAATACGCGACAAGTACTTTAAAAGTTTATCTTTAGCAAAATCGCCTGCTTCTAACTTACTCAAACCAAATCGAGAAAAGCTTAATATAGAGTGCATAGGGGTGCGTAACTCGTGCGACATGTTAGCCAAAAATTCCGATTTGCTTAAATTGGCAGCTTCGGCCACATTTTTAGCATGCTCTAGCTGAGAAGTACGAGCTCGTACTTGCTCCTCAAGTAGGTCTTTGGCTTCAAGGAGTAATTCTTCTTTTTGTTTTAAGTGAGTTACATTTTTAAATATAACCGCTAACGCAATTTCGCCATGGTGGTCTATTTCGTTAAACGAGCCAACCAGCGGAATATACCCGCCGTCTGTTTTTTGCAAACGTAGGTCGCTACTAAATTGGCGGTTACGATTGAGTGTGCTGATTTTATTTTTTATTTCAGCACTTGATTCCTCATCTAAAAATTCAAATACCGAAAAACCCGCGAGTTTGTCAAAGGGCAGCTTAAACAGCCTTAAGCAGGCATCGTTTGCTTCTATTACTTTGCCGCTGCGCTCAAATAACATAATGGCGTCAGGCGTATTTTTATAAATAACTTGTAGTAGGCTGTCTTTTTCGATTAATGCATCAACGGTATCTTGCAAACGCTCAACTAGCTCAGCGTTACGGCGTTTTAAAAGCTCTGTTTGCCACAATTTATGTACCGATTGCAGCAGTACGCTATCGGTTAGAGGCTTTATTAAAACATCTTCGACCCCTTTACGAATTGCCTCAATCATTGAAACTTGCTCAGGGCGTGCGGTAAACAATAAGCATCGGCAATCTGGCTGAGACATTTTAATAGCAGAAAAAATATTTAAACCGGTGCCATCTTCAAAGCTAAAATCGCTAATTAAAATATCTATACTGTTTTCATTCGCCACTGTCACCGCTTCAGTTGCGCTGGTTGCGGTTAGCGTTTTGATATGCGCCCCGACTAAATTACTTTTCATTTTTTCAAGGCGCTCAGGCATATGATCAACAAGTAAAATAGTGGGGAGTTTTAAAACGTGGCTAGAGCCAAGCTCTAAGAGATTTTCGAGTAATGAGGTAATTTCTTTATTTGAAAAAAACGGATAAATAACCGTTGCATCTGGGACTAACTTATTAAGCTCGCTAAAGGCGCTAAGTTGCTCACCGCTTTCGGCTTTAGGGGCAAGTAATACACATCGGTCTTGTGAGATTTTTTGAGCTATCGACTTTACTACTTCACACGGCACTCCGTAAGCACCAATTACCAAGTCATACTGGCTGGTGTTAGAGTATAAATCAATCATAGAGTAATGAACGAGCTCAGCCTCACAACCTATTAATTCTAGTAAAACTTTCACTCTCATTGCGATAACACTGCTGCTATCTACAATTAAAATTTTTCGACTCATTAAGCCACACTATCGTAAACACTTTATATGTTAATAGCGTAGCCTATAATTTCTTAGTTGGTATAGGTTGTTAGACTTAATTTTGATTTTTTTACCGATAAGCTCCACAACTATTTTGGTAGATGCTTACCGAATATTGTTAAACTGTAGCGTGTGTTATCCATTACCGCGATATTAGGCAGCTCACCCCATACGCTAAA
This sequence comes from Pseudoalteromonas sp. P1-11, assembly GCF_001399995.1. NCBI lineage: Bacteria > Pseudomonadati > Pseudomonadota > Gammaproteobacteria > Alteromonadales > Pseudoalteromonadaceae > Pseudoalteromonas > Pseudoalteromonas sp. P1-11. Next base: position 281,677 of record NZ_LJSP01000001.1, on the reverse strand, counting down.
ACCAAAGTGCTTGAATAACTTAATACTTGGTAAGTTGTGGCTAAATATAAAACCAAGCAATACATCAATTCCTAGCTGTTTAGCCTCTATTTGGGCAAACTCCATCAGCTTTTTGCCAAGTCCTTTACCTTGCGCCGCTTTGGTAATATAAATGCTCATTTCGACGGTGCCATCGTATGCGGGGCGCCCATAAAACGATTTATAACTTAGCCAAGCAAGTACTTGGTTATTTTCGCAATAAACATAAATAGGCCGCTTATCGGTGTGGCTATTAAACCACTCACGTTTGCTCTGTACCGATACTTCTTCGGTATCGGCGGTCACCATACGAGAGGCGATCGTTTCGTTGTATATTGCGACAATGGCAGGTAAATCTTCTATAGTGGCTAAACGTGTAGTCATAACAGCTTAATATTGTTGATCACTTTTGTGCATATTAGCGTAAGATAGACTAGTCAAACAATTATAAATTTAGGCGTTGAGTATGTTAAAAAAAACGATACTAGGGCTCAGTATTTTTATTACGAGCTTAGCTGCCCAAGCAAACGACACGTTACCCAGCAAACAACAGCAGCAACAATGTGAAGACTTTACAAATGTAGAGATACGTAAGCTGCGCTCAAAAGAATCCTTAAACTTATGCCAATTTAAAAACCGCCCTTTGCTCATTGTAAATACAGCAAGTAACTGTGGTTTTACATCTCAATTTGAAGGCCTTGAAAAAGTACACCAACAATACAAAGACAAAGGTTTAGTGGTATTAGGTTTTCCATCTGATGATTTTTTTCAAGAAGAAAACGATGAAAAAGACATAGCAAAAGTGTGTTTTATTAATTACGGCGTTACTTTTACTATGTTTACTACCAGCGAAGTTCGCGGCAGTGATGCAAATCCAATATTTAAACACTTAAACGCGCAAACCAGCTCACCTAACTGGAACTTTTATAAATATTTAGTTTCAGCTGATCGTAAAACAATTAAACGCTTTAACAGTAAAGTAGCTCCTAATTCAAAAGAATTAATTGATGCAATTGAAAATACGCTACTCATCAATTAAGTTTATACTGGTACTGCGAGTTAAAACTAACTAGACTGGCTTTAATGGTTAAATACACCAACTTTAAACAGGAGATTTTATGGCAGTGGCAAGTGCAAGGCACATTTTAGTAGACAGCGAAGCAGAGTGCTTAGATTTAAAAGCTAAGATTGAACAAGGCGAAGACTTTGCAGAGCTTGCAAAAACATATTCAAACTGTCCTTCTGGTCAAGACGGCGGAGCACTTGGCGAGTTTGGCCCAGGTATGATGGTACCTGAGTTTGATAAAGTTGTATTTTCAGCGCCAATTAATCAAGTACAAGGCCCTGTACAAACACAGTTTGGCTATCACTTACTAGAAGTGACAAGCCGCTCAGAATAACGTTGACTTATCGCAACACAAAAAGCCGCTTATGCGGCTTTTTTTAGGAGCAATTATGAAACTTATAGGATCTAACCCTTCTCCATTTGCGCGCAGAGTAAGAATGTGGGCAGCACAAAACAATGTTGACTTAGCGCTAGTAAACCTAGATATTTTTTCTGAGCAAGACCGCCCTACCTTAGCCAGTAACAACCCAGGAAGAAAAATACCGGTTTTAATTGATGGCGATTTAACGCTAAGCGATTCAACCATTATTTTACGTTACCTTATTGCCAAGGCTGGTAAAACACCACTAAGCTGGTCGCAAGAGCACCTACTTAATATTATCAACGCCTGTAACGACTCGTTAGTAGAATTAGCACTTAGCAGACGCTCAGGATTTGATACTAGCGACGATAAATTATTTTTTAATCTGCAAAACGAACGAATTGCACAAACATTAAGCTATTTAAATAGTCATTTAAACGATGATGAATTTAAAGGCTGTGAATGCCTTAACATCAGTTTATACTGCCTACTTGATTGGATTTGCTTTCGTGAATTAACAGACTTTAGCCAACACGCTGCTTTAGTCAGTTTTTATAACGACTATGGCACGCGTCAAGCTGCAGTAAGCACCGATCCCAGACTCTAAACAAATAAGGTAAACACATGAGCGATATTGAAATTGAATCACAACTAGTTAGCTTTGTAGAAAAAGTACGTTTAAGCGAGCAAGTGTGGGCGTTAGGTGGCGACGACGGCGGCTTTGTAGTGTGCGAATCTAACCAGTTTGCCGAAACGGATGTACTGCTTTTATGGGAAAGCGAAGACGCAGCAAAAGCCCAGTGTAAAGAAGAGTGGCAAGAATTTACGCCTGTAGAAATTAATTTAGATGAATTTTTAGATGAGTGGGTAGAAGATTTAAACGAAGACAGCGCATTAGTTGGTTTAAATTGGAATGACGACCAAGTGTGTGTAGAAATAGAGCCTGTTGGCTTAGCACGCGCACTTAGCGAATAACTGCCACTATAAATTAAATAGTGAATACAACACCTGCTTTTTAAGTGGGTGTTTTTGTTTTGTAGCTAAAAACACAAATACTAAAATCGATACTCGCATGTTTATCTGTTTTAAGTATAAAATACAACATGTCATTAATTTCAAGGGATTACGTTGAAAACCCATCTTGGCCGCCGCCCTTTTTCAGCAATGGAACTGCATACGCTTTATAACGGCTATATTTATGGCGACTTTAAAGTAGCAAGAGAGCAAGCAAAGCATTGGCATTTTTGGTTGCCTTTAATTGCCTATTACAGTGGCGCATATAGCGATGAAATTGGCTGCTTAACGCTTGACGATCTTGAGCTTAAAAATGGCATTTTATGTTTTAATTTTCATACTAATGGAAAAATAAAAGCGCGCTTGGTTCCGGTGCATCAAGCCTTAGTTGATGCAGGGCTTAACGACTTTATTGCCTTTGTTAAAGCACATAATCACTCACGTTTGTTGTTTGATTTACCGGCTAAGTCTGGCCGTTACAGCGAAAAAGTACGCATTTGGTTTACTGGTGAAGGTGAGCGTGCGGGTTATTTGCAAAAATGTGCCATTCCCACTGTTGATCAACTTGGTATGAAAACCGCCATAAGTAGCCTACGACTTAATTTTGAGCAACAAGTGCGTATTTACGCATTACAGGCTAATTCAAAAGACGCCTTTAATTATTTAATGGGGTTTAACGAATACCCCAATGATAAATTTGACGATACCGCCTTACTAAACAACGTAATACAGCAAATTCGCACCATTAACCCACAGCTGCATTGGCAGCGCTTTAAGCTGCGCCAGAGCCACTGACACTATTTGTTACTATTTTAAATCCAAGCAGCCACTTTATTAAATTACTCTCATAAAAAAAACTGCTAGGATATCTAAATCTCAATTTTTAAGGGCATAGAAATGCCTGTTTGAGTCAGTTTCTAACAACAACAATCTAGGGATCACTATGTTTTTAAAAAGCCTATTAACAGTAAGTGTTGCTTTAGCAATGACTACTGCCAACGCTAACGAGTTCGTTATCGAAAAGCTTGCTAAACCAAGTTCACAAAAGGTGTCGTTAACACTCGACCCAAGCCAAGACACCTTTACAGGGATGACAGAAATAGCCCTAGAAGTGTTAAAACCCACTCATTACATTGAACTTAACGGCGTGGCTTACGCTGTTAAAATGGCGCAGTTACTAGGCGATGAAAACTGCGACTTAAATAACGAAATGCTAAAAACAGAAAAAGTAAAATTTAGCTGTGATGAGCAAATTCAGCCGGGTAAGTACACCCTAAAAATAGATTTTTCTGCGCCGTATAATCGCCAAAGTGTGGGCTTATACAAAACAATTGATCAGGGCACACCTTATTTATTTACTCAGTTTGAAATGAATGATGCACGCCGTGCATTTCCAGTATTTGATGAGCCAAGTTATAAAATACCGTTTCAGTTAACAATTACAGCGCCAACGTCTCAAAAGGTTTATGCCAATACGCCAGAGCTTAAAACCACAGTTAACGGCGAGATGACAACGCATTACTTTGATAAAACGCCACCTATTCCTTCTTATTTAGTGGCTATGGCCGTGGGCCCTTTTGAAGAGCTTGAAATAAAAGACATGCCAATTCCAGGGCGTGTTATTACCCCGCAGGGTAAAATTCATTTAGCTGATTACGCAAAAGAGAACATGCCAAAAGTACTTGCTGCACTTGAGGCGTATTTTGGTATTCCTTATATTTATAAAAAGCTCGACTCGGTAGCAGTACCCGAGTTTCCTTTTGGCGCAATGGAAAACTCAGGCCTAGTAACCTACCGCGAAGATATATTACTGGTTGATTTAGCAGCTGCTACACGCAGTAAAAAACAGCGTAATGTGTCGATTATTGCTCACGAGCTTGCCCATCAATGGTACGGTAACTTAGTTACCATGAAGTGGTGGAACGACTTATGGTTAAACGAAGCATTTGCCAGCTGGATGGCGGCAAAAATTACTAAACAGCTTAATCCAGAATTTGAATCTCACCTTGATTTACCACAAAACAACGTAATGGCATTAGATGCTCGCTTAAGCACTAAGCCGATTCGTAAACCGATTAAAACCGAAGCCGATATTATGGATGGTTTAGGGCTTGCCTACAGTAAAGGCAGCGCAGTACTGGCTATGGTTGAAAACTGGATTGGTGAAGAGGCATTCCAAAAAGGGATTCAAAGTTACTTAAAAAAATTCTCGTATAAAAACGCCGAAGCAGCCGATTTATGGGAAGCACTAGGTAAAGCTTCTAATAAAGATGTTGCGAGTGTTTTAAAATCATTTATTGAACAGTCTTCTTTTCCGCTTGTAGATGTAAAACAAGACGGTAAAAAAATTACTATATCGCAAAGCCGCTTTGCTAATGCCGGTGTAGATGCACCCGCACAGCTTTGGAATGTCCCTGTTGGGATAAAATATGGCGCTGGTGATAAAGTAAAAACAGCCAGTATTTTACTCAATAAGCAAAGCCAAACCTTAACACTTGATTTTGAGCCACAGTGGATTTATCCCGATGAAGGGGCGCTAGGTTATTACCGCTGGGTAATGGACGATGCGCAGTTTGATTCACTTATAAAACATGCTCCGCAAGCACTTAATGATCGTGAGCGCTTAGCGCTGCTCTCTGCCACTGATGCACTACTTGATGCGGGTGTAATATCAGCGGCTAAGTTAATGCAAACCTTAGAAGTATTTGTGAGCGATGATCACCCTCGTGTTGCAAATACAGCGCTGGGCTATTTGGTATCGCAAAAAAATACCTTTAAAGATGAAAGCAACGAAGCGTTATGGCCTGAGTTTATTCGCAGTGCAGTAATGCCTGCAGCTAAAAAATACTCACTTGAAGCACAAGCTGGCGAAGACGGTGCAGTATCGCAACTACGTGCGGGTGTTGTGTCCTTACTAGGTTTTGATGGTGAAGATCAACGTGTGATCAGCAAAGCAAAAGAGCAAACGCAAGTGTACTTAAACGATCCGCAAAAAGTGGATCCGTATTTAGCAGCTACCTATTTAAAACTTGCCGCCTATAATGGGGATAAAGCCTTACTTGATCAATTTATGGCAACCTTTAAAACCACTAAAGATCCACAAGTACGCACAAACATGCTGGCTGCAATGGGCTTTATGGGTAAAGCGCAGTTACAAAAGCAGGTATTAGCGTACACCCTTACCGACGAAGTAACCGCGTCTGATATGCGCACTATTTTAGCGGGTCAAAGTTATAGCGAGCCACGCCAAGCACTATTTATTGAGTGGATATACAACAATTACGACAAGGTAACACAAAGCTTACCGCCGTTTTTTGTGCCTAACTTACCGTACTTTACAACCGCGCGTTGTGATGAACAAAGTTTAGCAACCACGCAAGCATTCTTTAAAGATAAAATTGAAGAAACACCGGGCTACGCGCGTACACTAAGCAAGCTTGAAGAAAGTACCCATGACTGTATTGCGCTTAAAAAGCGTGAACTGGCATCAGTTAATGACTTTTTAAAAAGCAAGTAAGCTTAATTAAAAGTAAATATGCATAATTAAAAAAGCCGCTGAGTTATTCACTCAGCGGCTTTTATTTACCCGTTAATAATCTGTGTTAGCTTGGCAATAAAGTCTTTTGCTGCTTGCTCTGAGTTAATTTTAAAGGCCACACCATAGTGAATCGGCTGCGCACTTTTGTGAATACGTGTAGGAAAGCGCGTCATCTCGCTACTATGAAAATAACCCTGTACTCGTGTTACCTCATCAATTGTTGCAAAATCATCGCTAAACACCTCAAAGGCTGGGCGAATAATTATTTTGCCTTTACCCGCTTCGCTGTGGGTATAAATTGCTTCTTTAGAATTTGCTAACATGTACTCAGCAATGTTTTTAATTTTAAAGTTGCTTCTGCACTTTAACTGAATGAGCTGCTCTGTTAACTCATCTGCACTATAAGCCACGTGGTGATCCCTTTAATGTTTAATTGTGCATTACATTAGCCTATACGCGCTGCAAAGTCCGAATTATTTTACATCGCATACAAAGGCAAGTTTGTCATTTTTATAACTCATTCGCGTTATGTTTGTCTCGCAATATGGGCTTAAGTTAAGCCATTGAGAAACCTCATCGCTGCCGCTTAAGTTACGCATATATACACGATTTTTAACCGCATAAGCCACTGTATTAGCATCTTTTAAAATAAAGTCTTGTACTTGCTCTGGCAATCTAAGTAAATCTTCTACCTGTTTAGATTGCGGGTTAAAGCTTGCTAAAATATACTGATCATTTTTTGTGTAGCTAAATAAAAATGTTGCGGTTTTACTGTTATAAATAAGCGTGCGCCCTATGTTACTTGCTACCACCTCGCCTTTTGCCGCAGCAACCGAAGTATATTGCAATGTATGTGGCTCACCCAAAATAAACATCACTAAGTCGCTTTGAGCGCCCCAGGCGTGGTAGCCAACAGGTTCAATCCAATCAAAAATACGGCTTGGTGCTTGCTCAGTATCAAGTGGGTATTGCCACAACTTTTGTTTGCTATCTTGCTCTACCACAATGGCCGATAAACTTTGTTTTGAGGGCATAACCGTGGGCGAATATTCGCTCACTGGCGTATTTGTTATGTTGCTTACTTGCTTGGTTGCTAAATCATAATAGGCAATATCGGTTTGACTTTGCTCGCTTGAAATAACTTCATGGGTGAAATAAATACCCTGGTTTGTTAAATAAGGTTGGTTGTTATAGCTGTTTTTGTCGCTCACTATACTCACTTGCATACCGTAGGGTGTATTTAAATCAGCAAGTAATATTTGGCTTTTAGGCATGCTAGCCTGCGCTGTAGCAAGGCTTAGCGCCGCTAAAGAGACTAGCCCAAGCCATGGTTTAATAAGTTTCATGCTTTCTCTCGTTTTATTTTTAAGCACCTCATGATAACGTTATTTGCCGATGGCGTCACTTGACCTAAGTCAGTCAACTCTTTATAACTAACTTGGTCCTAAAAAAGAGAAAATACATGTCAGCTAAACATCCTATCATTGCTATTACAGGTTCGTCGGGTGCGGGAACTACCACTACCACCAATGCAATTAAACATATTTTTCGTAGCCTCAACATTGATGCGGCTTTTATCGAAGGAGATAGCTTTCATCGTTACACGCGCCCAGAAATGGATAAAAAAGTACGCGAAGCACAACAAGAAGGTAAACACATAAGTTATTTTGGCCGTGAAGCCAATGACTTTGGCGCATTAGAAACCTTATTTGGTACCTACGGCGAAACAGGCCAAGGCAAATTGCGCCGATACTTACATACCTTTGATGAAGCTGTACCTTATAATCAATTACCGGGGACCTTTACCCCTTGGCAAGATCTTGAAACAAACACTGATTTAATGTTTTACGAAGGCTTGCACGGTGGCGTGGTTGATCAAGATCATGATGTAGCTAAGCACGTGGATCTACTTATAGGCATGGTGCCTATTATTAACCTTGAATGGATCCAAAAATTGATCCGCGATACGCAAGACCGCGGCCACTCTCGCGAAAAAGTAATGGACTCAATTGTACGCAGTATGGATGACTACATTAATCACATTACACCACAGTTTTCGCGCACCCATATTAACTTTCAACGTGTGCCAACGGTTGATACGTCAAACCCATTTAGCGCAAAAGATATTCCTTCGCTAGATGAAAGCTTTGTGGTTATTCGCTTTAGAGGAATTGATGACGTTGATTTTCCGTATTATTTACAGATGATTGAAGGCAGCTTTATGTCACGTATAAATACCCTTGTGGTGCCAGGCGGTAAAATGGGTTTAGCAATGGAGCTGGTGCTTACTCCGCTAATTAAAGACATTATTGTTAAAAAGCGTGCTCTTGAAAACCTAGCCCCTTTAGATATACCCATTTAGCCCCTCTTTTATGATTTACACTTCTGACGTACACTGCTGCTTTTGCTAACAGTGAGGGAAAACGTGTCGCACTCATTAAAAATTATTGTGGGCTCTAAAAACCCAGTAAAAATTAACGCTGCAAAACATATTTTTGCAATGTACTTTCCTAGTTACGAAATTGATTGCCAAGGCGTTGATGCTCCCTCAAATGTTCCCGATCAACCTATTGGCGAGGAACAAACCCGTATAGGCGCACAAAACCGAGTTACTTACTGTAAAAACATGTACCAAGCAGATTACTACTGTGCAATGGAAGGCGGTGCAGAGCAATTTAGCTATGGTGCTGCCACCTTTGCCTATGTTGTGATTAATAATGGCTCTGAGCAAGCGATAGGACGCAGCAGTAACCTGCCGTTACCGCAAGTGTTATATAACGCGCTGCTAAGCGGAGAAGAGCTTGGCGATGTAATGGATAAAGCATTTAACACCCATAATGTTAAGCAAAAAGGCGGCGCGATAGGGCTTCTCACAAACAATCATGCCACTCGCCAAAGCACCTACACCCAAGCGCTTACCTTAGCTATGGCTCCTTTTTTACACCCTAGCCTTTATCAGGAAAATTAATGAAATACAGTTATGTACTGTTTGATGCAGACGAAACACTATTCAGATTTGATATTTTAGCGGGAATGACCCGCATGTTTAAAGCGTACAACATTGAGTTTACTCAAGCTGATTACATCCATTACCAAAAAACTAATAAGCAGCTGTGGATAGATTATCAAGATGGAAAAATTAGCGCCGATTACTTACAAGTAACCCGCTTTAACGAGTGGGCTGTAAAATTAGGGGTACCCGCTAAAGAGCTAAACGATGCATTTTTAGATGCTATGGCACAAATTTGTGAACCACTCCCCGGCGCAATCGATTTACTAAATGCCTTAAAACCGCATGCACGATTGGGTATTATTACTAATGGCTTTGCACGTTTGCAAGCCCTGCGCCTAGCGCATACCGGCCTTGAAAATATGTTTGATTGGCTGGTTATATCAGAGCTGGTAGGCATTGCTAAGCCTAACAAGGCTATTTTTGAGCACACATTTGAGCTTATGGGTAACCCAGACAAAAGCAAAATATTAATGGTGGGCGACACTGCCTCTAGCGACATTTTAGGAGGCAATAATGCCGGTATTGATACCTGTTGGCTACAGCACCCAGGCGAGCAGTTACCAGCAGGCATAAGCCCAACCTACACCATAACTGAACTGGCACAGTTACCAACAATTTTAGCGCTTTAAGCTGCGCGTTAATTATTAAAAATTAATAGTAATTAGCTGCAACTCGCTAATTTAAGGCAAAAAAAATGACGCTATTAAGCGTCATTTTTTATAACTGTTTGTGAGCGTGTATTTTTAAAAAATACTAAATTAGGCCGTCGCTAATTCAAGGCCGGGTGCAGGCATCGTAACAGGCGTTTCAAATGTTGCCCACTCCCATGCTGACTCTGTTGCCATAATTTTGCGAAGTAACTTATTATTTAAATCGTGACCCGATTTATAAGCCGTTACTTTACCTAGTAGGTTATGACCTGTCATAAACATGTCGCCCACACAGTCTAATATTTTGTGTTTTACAAATTCATCGCTGTAGCGCAAACCATTTGGGTTTAGTACTTTAAAGTCATCAAGTACTACTGCGCTGTCCATGCTGCCACCAAGTGCTAGGTTATTAGCATGCATGTATTCTATGTCTTTCATAAAACCAAAGGTACGTGCACGGCTAATTTCTTCAGTAAAGCTTTGCGCAGTAATATCTAAACCAATGCGCTGGCGGCTTTCATTAATGGCCGGGTGATCAAAGGCAATTTCAAAGTCGATATGGAAACCATCATATGGTTCTACTTCGGCCCATTTATCGCCTTCTTCAATACGTACTTTTTCTTTTATACGAATAAAGCGTTTCGCAACATTTTGCTCTTCAATGCCGCCTTTTTGTAACAAATAAATGAACGGTAATGCACTACCATCCATAATCGGCACTTCTGAGCTGTCTAATTCAACAATTAAATTGTCGATACCCATTGCAGCAACTGCTGCAATTAGGTGCTCAGTCGTTGATAAGCGAACGCCATCTTTGTTAATTAAACAGGTACACAGCTGCGTATCACCAACGGCTTCAGGTGTTGTTTCAAAATCAACAACCGGATCAAGGTCGACACGACGAAATACAATCCCGGTATTTGCGCTCGCAGGTCGGAGAGTTATTGTGACCTTCTCACCTTTATGAAGTCCAATTCCTATGGCTTTGACTACTTGTGCAATCGTACGCTGTTTAATCATAGGTTCGCTCACTTTTAAATCAGTTACAGTTAGACGGCGGAGTTTAACATAAATCCTTTTGCCTTTCAATATTTGTACATATTTCAAACAAAAGCATTAGTAAATGTTAATCAGCCTGCTTACGTAAAAAAGCCGGAATATCAAAATAATCTCCGCCTTCTGATTTATCCGCTTTTTTACTGTTTTGCGCTGATGAACTTGCCGTGTTGCTTGAGCTTGTAGATGGCGCTTGTTCTTTGCTTTCTACTTGCGTGCTTGGCGTCGTTTCTTCAGTGCTTGTACCTTGGCTTGCAAAGCTTGGTACGTACATGCTGCTAGATTGGTTTGATGAACTTGCTACATCAGAACCTGATGCCTTTTTAAAGCCGTTATCAACAATACCAAACTGCGGACGACGATCGCCGCCTAAACCCGTAGCAACAACGGTTACACGTAACTCGTCGCTCATTTCTGGGTCAATAACTGCACCCACAACTACGGTTGCATTTTCAGACGCTAGCGCTTTAACGTGGTTACCCACAATTTCAAATTCTTCAATCGCAATGTCCATACCCGCGGTAATATTAACCAAAATACCTTTAGCACCGGTTAAATCAACGTCTTCTAGTAATGGGCTTGAGATAGCCGCTTCTGCAGCTTCTTGAGCACGATCTGGGCCTGATGCAGAGGCTGTGCCCATCATGGCAGTACCCATTGCTGACATTACGGTACGTACGTCGGCGAAATCCACGTTAATTAAACCAGAACGTGTAATTAGCTCAGCAATACCTTGAACCGCACCAAAAAGTACGTCGTTTGCTTTAGCGAAGGCATCTAACAGTGTAGTCCCTTTACCTAAAACTTTAAGCAATTTATTGTTCGGAATTGTAATAAGTGAGTCTACAATTTCTGACAATTCGTTAATGCCTTGTTCAGCAGCTGCTGCGCGCTTTTTGCCTTCAAAGTCAAAAGGACGCGTTACTACAGCAACCGTTAAAATACCTAATTCTTTGGCAATTTTAGCAACCACTGGTGCAGCACCTGTACCTGTACCACCACCCATGCCGGCAGCAATAAATACCATATCTGCGCCTTCAAGGCTGGCACGGATTGTTTCTGCATCTTCTTCAGCCGATTCGCGGCCTACTTCTGGGTTTGCACCTGCACCTAACCCTGAGGTTATTTGCGTGCCTAGTTGTACGGTAATATCGGCAGCGGAATTACGTAATGCTTGTGCATCCGTATTTGCGGCTATAAAGCGCACGCCTTCTATTTGTTGTTTTACCATGTGCTCAACAGCGTTACCGCCGCCACCGCCCACGCCAATTACCTTAATTACAGCTTCTTCGCTGTGTTGTTCCATCATATCAAACATGTTTACTCTCCGACTTGAGTACTTTAAAACTCGCCTTGGAACCATTTAGTAATGCGGTTCCACCAATTATTATTATCCTCTGCTTTCGACTTTTGTGCATTCATCGATTGCATAGTGCGCCCGTATTGTAACAAACCTACAGCGGTTGCGTACGAAGGATCGTCTACGTAGTCTGTCAAACCAACTATCCCGATTGGTTTGCCTATTCTCACTGGCATTTGGAAAATGTCTTCAGCCACTTCCATTGCGCCAGTCATTTTAGCAGTCCCGCCTGTAATAACGAGGCCTGCCGCAATTTGGTCTTCTAAACCTGAGCGACGAATTTCTTCCATCGCTAATTCAAATAATTCTCTAAAACGAGGCTCTACCACTTCAGATAAAGTATGGCGCGACATTAATCGTGCTGGTCGCCCGCCTACACTTGGTACTTCTATGGTGTCTTCGTTACTGGCCATTTGGCTACTTGCACATGCGTATTGTACTTTGAGTGACTCAGCATGTGATATAGGTGTACGAAATATTTTTGCAATATCACCGGTTACTTGATTACCCGCCACTGGGATAACCGAAGAATGGCGTAATGCCCCGTTAATATAAATAGTGATATCCATTGTACCACCACCAATATCAAGTACCGCTACACCAAGCTCTTTTTCGTCATCGGTTAAAACCGAGTAACACGATGCAAGTGCGGTAAATATAAGCTGATCAACCTCTAAACCACAGCGCTCAACACATTTTTCAATGTTTTTAGCCATGTCGTTTGAGCAAGTAATAATGTGTGCACGTGCTTCCATACGTACACCGCTCATCCCAAGGGGGTTTTTAATGCCCTCTTGCATATCAATGCTGTATTCTTGCGGTAATGCATGCAGCATTTTACGCTCGGCCGAAATAGGCACAGAGCGCGCTATATGAATTACATTTTCAATGTCTTCATCGGTTACTTCTGTATTATTGATAGCAACCACGCCGCTTTCGTTTTGACATTGTATGTGCTTGCCAGAAATCCCTAAGTACACTGAGCTAATACGACAATCGGCCATTAACTCGGCTTCATCTATTGCTCGGCGAATCGACTCAGACACTAAGTTTAAATCGTTAACGCCGCCTTTATCCATACCATGAGATACTTGGCTGCCCACACCAACAATGCTGAGCTTGTTATCTGCGGTGATTTCACCTACCGTGGCCACCACTTTTGAGGTACCAACGTCTAATCCAATCACTAGGTTTCTTTCTGCTGACTTAGTCATGCCTTACTCTTATTTTGTAATTGCTGTTCTTGCACAGGCTTATAGCTAACTGCAAGGCCGGTATCATAGCGTAAATCTATTGCATCTATTTGTGCATCTGCACGCTTTTCCATGCGCGGGTACACATCTATAAACCGCTGTACTCGCTTTGCTTTGTCTTTGCGCCCTAAATTTAAGCGCACACCATTATCTAACCATAACTGCCACGAAAAACGCTCCGAAAGGGCTAAGCTTTTTAACGTTAATGCATTTACCTTTAGCATTTCGTCAAACTGCTTAAAGGCAATCCACGCTTCTTTTTCGCTGCCTTCTGGGCCGTAAAGTTGCGGTAAATCATTGGCGAGTTTATCGCTACTTGCTTCAAAGGCATCGCCACTTTGGTTTAGCAGTAAATCGCTATTCCAATGGGCTACGGCTTCGTGTTCAACTACGTACACTTGTATTGTATCGGGCCATTGCTTGCGTACCGATACGGTTGCAACCCAAGGTAAATCTTTTACCAGTTGCTGTACGCGTTTTACATCTAGCTCAAAAAAACTGCTTAAATCGGCCTTTTTTATTGCTTTTATTATGGCCTTTTCGTCAGTGTATTTGGGCTTTCCTAGCACTGTTAAGTGCTTTATTTGTGCATCTTTGTTCTCTACTAGCCAATCAGATACACCGGTAGTTATTTGCACGAGCCCAATCACTACCACCAGAAAAAAGCTCACACCAAAAATTAGCGACCAATTAAAGTTAAGTTGCTGTTTTAATTGTTGAGCTTTTTCTAAAAGGGGATGCATATTAAAGCGTTTGCCCCAAAATGCGAACAACTAATTGCTCAAATGTTGCCCCGTTTGCTTTTGCCGCCATGGGCACCAGCGATTTTTCGGTCATGCCAGGGACTGTATTTACTTCTAATAAATAAAAATTCCCCTGCTCATCTTGCATGGCATCTACACGGCCCCAGCCGCTTGCACCCACTAAATCAAACGCCTCTAACGAGATAGCCTGTAAATGCTGTGTATCTTGCGCCGATAAATCTGCAGGGCAATGATACTGTGTTGTATTTGATTGATACTTAGCTTGGTAATCGTAAAAACCATTTGGAGTCGTCATTTCAATCACAGGCTGTACTTCATCGCCTAATACAGTCACGGTAAATTCGCGTCCGGTTATCCACTGCTCTACTAACACTTGGCTATCAAACTTAAAAGCGTGTGTAAGGGCATCTTCAAGCTCTTGAGCGGTACTTGCTTGCGCCATACCTATGCTTGATCCTTCGTGCGATGGCTTAACCATTACTTTTCTAAACTCATCCATAATGGCTTTTGCATCAAAGCCTTTTTTAGCATCAACAACTGCATAAGGCGCTGTGCTTAGCCCTGCAGATTTAAATAAATGCTTACAACGTACTTTATCCATTGCCAAGGCTGAACCTAATACAGTGCTGCCCGTGTATGGCAAGTTCATAAATTCAAGCGCGCCTTGCACTGTACCATCTTCGCCACCACGGCCATGCAAAGCAATAAAAACACGATCGACCTGTAATTCTTTTAGCTCCCACAAAGAGCGATTTTGCGGGTCAAAAGCAATGGCATCAACGCCGGCATTTTGTAGTGCATTAAGCACCGCTTGCCCTGAACGTAGTGACACTTCGCGCTCTGCTGAGTTACCCCCAAGCAGTACTGCTACTTTACCAAATTGCGCGTTTTCTTGCGTCATACTTCACCTTGCTTTAATTTTTCCACCGACATACCTGTTGCCGCTAATGTTTTAACCAATTGTCCTATATTACCAGCGCCTTGCGTTAAAACTAAGTCGTTATTTTGTAAGTTATCTGCCAGCACACCAGCAAGCTCTGCGCTCGTTGCTACATGTAGAGGCTCTTTTCCGCGCTGACGTAAGCTGCGGCACAGGCTTTTACTGTCTGCGCCAACAATAGGCTCTTCGCCGGCACTGTACACATCAAGTAATAAAAGTTGATCTACATCTGCCAATACTTTTACAAAGTCTTCGTATAAATCGCGTGTACGGGTAAACCTGTGCGGTTGATAAACCATAACTAAACGTTTTTCTGGCCAGCCTTCGCGTACCGCTGCAATGGTGGCAGCAACTTCTGATGGGTGATGTCCGTAATCATCCACCAGCATGACATTGCCGCGCTCGTTTTCAAAATTGCCATAATGCTGGAAGCGTCGTCCTATGCCTTCAAATTTTTGCAGCGCCTCTAAAATTGCGTGGTTAGCAATGTTTTGATCTTTAGCCACTGCAATTGCCGCCGTGGCATTAAGTGCGTTGTGCTTACCTGGCATATTAAGCGTTGCACTTAAGCTTTCACCGCTTTTATGTGTCACTGTAAAAGTACAAGTACTTGCTGATTGGCTAAAGTCGCTCATGCGGTAGTCGGCATCTTTTGACTCGCCATACGTGATCACAGGGCGACCAAAACGCGGGATCAGCTCACTTGCTACCTGCGAGTCTATGCACACTACGGCTAAGCCATAAAATGGCAGGTTATGAATAAAGTCCACATAAGTGTCTTTCATTTTCTCAAGGCTGCCGCCATAGGTTTCCATGTGATCTTCTTCAATATTGGTGATCACCGATACCATAGGCTGTAAATGTAAAAACGATGCATCGCTTTCATCTGCCTCAGCAATTAAAAAGTCGCTCTTGCCCACTTTTGCGTTACTGCCCGCACTATTTAATAAGCCGCCAATAATAAAAGTAGGATCAAGCCCTGCCTGAGCATAAATGCTGGCAATTAAACTGGTTGTAGTGGTTTTACCATGTGTGCCCGCAATAGCAATGCCATGGCGAAAACGCATTAATTCGGCAAGCATTTCTGCACGGCGAACTACCGGTATACGCGCTGCTTTTGCAGCAATAATCTCAGGGTTTGTTTCATCAATAGCACTTGAAACAACAACTACGTTGGCATCTTTTACGTTGTTTTCGTGATGGCCTATAAATACTTCTGCACCGGCTTTAATTAAGCGTTCGGTCATTGCGCTGTGCGCTATATCTGAGCCTGTAATGCGATAGCCTTCAAAAGCCAGTACTTCAGCAATGCCGCCCATACCCGCACCACCAATACCAATAAAATGGATGGTTTCTATTCGACGCATAGCAGGTCGAGTTTGTTGTTCTTGTATTGACTTATCTTTCACTTATTTTCTCTTATTTGTTACTTGCTCACAGTGCGAGGCAACGCTTGCTGTGGCATCTAAAATGGCTTGCTGCTTAGCATTGCTGGCCATTTGTTTAATTAATATAGGCTTTGCCAAATACGGGTTTAATAGCTCAACTATTGAATCTTTATTAAACTGCGGCTGAGGCATTAAAAGCGCGCCATTTGCGGTTACTAAATACTTTGCGTTGGCGGTTTGATGATCGTCTACCGCATGTGGAAACGGCACAAACACAGCCATTTTACCCGCGGCGGCAATTTCACTAACAGTCAGTGCACCAGCACGGCAAATCACAATATCGGCCCACGCATAGGCGGCGTCCATATCATCTATAAATTCAGCAACTTTTAGGTCTTCATCTGTAATGTTGTTTTTCGCATACGCGCTTTTCACACCCTCAATATGGCCTTTACCTGTTTGGTGCCACACTTTAATTGGCGCTGTTTTAGCAAGTAAATTAAACGCCCCTGGCAGTGTTTGGTTAAGCACTTGTGCGCCTAACGAGCCACCTACCACTAAAATATTAATAGGGCTTGAAACATCACGTTTAGCTACATTAGCAACGCTTGCACGTACTGGGTTACCGACTAATTCGGCTTGCCCTGGTGCAAAGGCGCTTGGAAACGCAGCAAGTACTCTGTTAGCAAATTTTGCCAACCACTTGTTGCTCATTCCTGCTACTGCATTTTGCTCATGAATCACCAGTGGAATGCCTAAACTTTTAGCGGCAATGCCGGTTGGCCCGGTTACATAGCCGCCCATAGCAAGCACTACATCAGGTTGCTGAGATTTCAATACCTTACGCGCCTGTAATATTGCATTAAGTACCATGAATGGGGCTTTAATAAGACGCTTTAAGCCATTACCGCGTACGCCCTTTACATTTATAAAATCAATCTCAATGTTATGCTTTGGTACAACATCTGCTTCCATTCTGTCTGGCGTGCCTATCCAGCTTACTTGCCAGCCTTGCTCTTTTAAATAATCGGCTACAGCAATACCTGGGAATATATGTCCGCCTGTACCACCGGCCACAACTACTAATTTTTTACTCATCGCTTACCTCCGCGTGAGGTGGCTTGTTTGGTTGCCATTTTAGTTTCAAAATCAACACGCAATAAAATACCGGTGGCAATCGTCATTATTAATAAACTTGAACCACCATACGAAATAAACGGCAAGGTTAACCCTTTAGTCGGTAATAACCCTGCACTGGCGCCTACATTAACCATGGTTTGAAACGCAAACCAAATGCCAATAGCAAACGCAAAATAGCCTTCGTATTCTTTGCCACATTTTAAAGCTTGTTGGCCTATTAAAAGCGCCCTAAATACAAACACAGCCAACACACATAAAATACTTGCTACACCTACAAGGCCTAGCTCTTCACCTATAACGGCAAAAATAAAATCGTTATGCGCCTCGGGTAAATACTGTAACTTTTGCACGCTGTTACCTAACCCTTGGCCAAACCAGCCGCCTTGGCTGTAGGCCATAAGCGACTGCACTAACTGATACCCTTTACCAAATGGGTCTTCCCAAGGGTCTAAAAAGCCCACCACTCGCGCCATTCTGTATGGCTCTACAATAATCAGTAATACAACAAGCCCTACGCCCGTTAAAATAAGTACAAAAAACTGCCATAACTTTGCGCCGGCCAAAAATAATAGCCCCACAGTTGTTACAAACATAACCACCACGGTTCCTAAATCGGGCTGCAGTAAAATAAGTAAGGCATATACCGCAAATACAGCGATAGGCTTAGCAAAGCCTTTAATATTTTCTTGTACTTCTTCGCGCTTTCTTACCAAGTAGCCGGCTATATAACTGAAAAAGTATAATTTAGCGGCCTCGGCTACCTGAAAACCAACAGGTCCAATGGGTATCCAACGCTTAGCGCCGTTGACTTCGCGGCCTATTATTAACACGGCAATAAGTAGCACCATACCAAGCAGCAACAAATACGGGTTTGAGCGTTTCCACCAATCCATAGGCACGCTGGCGGCAATCCAAAATAAAACAAATGCCATCGCTAAAAACATGCTGTGGCGAATGGTAATATGGTATGAGTTATCAAACAGCCTTTCGGCTGTGGGCATTGAGGCGCTGGTCACCATTATAAAACCCACCCCTATAAGCATTAACATGCAATAAAGCAGTGGCACATCGTAAAGCTGTGCTGAGGGTTTTGGGGTGAGTGTTTCTTTTAAATCGGCAAAGGCAATCATAATTGCCCTTCCATTACACATTGCACAAAGTCATCACCGCGTTGCATGTAGTTGTTATACATATCAATGCTGGCACAGGCAGGGGCAAGTAGTACAATGTCACCGCGCTTGCTAAGTACTTTAGCGAGCGATACCGCCTCTTGCATTGTGTTTACTAAGTGCGATTTACTCGTTAAAGCAGCAAGCTCTGCTGCATCTTTACCAAAGCATACAAGCGCTTTTACATGACTTTTTATATATGGCTTTAACGCACTTAAATCAGCGCCTTTAGCATCACCACCGGCTATAACAATCAGGTTTTCGTGATCTGAGGCCAAACTATCTATTGCCGCTATAGTGGCGCCAACATTGGTGGCTTTAGAGTCGTTAAAGTATTGAACACCATGTTGCTCATCAACAAACTGGCAACGGTGCGCTAAACCATTGAATTGAGAAAGCGCCGCTGCGTACTGTTCTTTACTAATATCAAACGGGCTTAATAACGCCATAACCGCAAGTGTATTTAAGTAATTGTGCTTACCAACGACCGCAAGCGTGCTAACAGGTAAGTACGCCTCGCCTTTTACTATAAAGTGCAGCTCATTATTGCGCTCAGCTAAGTGGTAATCACCTTGGTCGGTGCCAAAGCTCATTTGCGGCGCTAAAGCGCGACTAATAGGCTTAGTTTGAATATCATCTGCGTTGGTTACTAAAAGCTCAGCATTGTTATAAATACTTAATTTAGAGTCGATATAGGCTTGGTAGCTGTCGTAACGATCTAAATGATCTTCAGATATATTTAATACCGCTGCGCTTATTGGTTTTAAGCTTGAGCAGGTATCCAGCTGAAAACTCGAAAGCTCAAGCACATACACATCAAAATCATCACTTAGTAAATCCAATACCGCAGTGCCAATATTGCCACCTAATGCCACCTTATAACCTGCTGCTTTTAATACCTCGTAGGCTAAGGTAACAACGGTTGATTTACCATTAGATCCTGTAACAGCAACAACCGGTTTTGTATTTATACGAGCAAACAGCTCTACATCACCAATTACTTCAATGCCTGACTCTATTGCTTGAGCAATTGCGGGAATTTTTAAGCTAAGCCCGGGGCTTATGATGATCATGTCGGTTTTACAAAGCGCGGCGCTAGCTAAATCACCAAAATGCGTATTAAGCTCAGGAGCATGCTCGCTTAGCCAATCCATACCTGGTGGCGCAACACGGCTATCAACGACCTTGGGTGCAAAACCATGAGATAATAAAAAACGCACAATGCCCAGACCGGTTACACCGAGTCCGAGCACTGTTATATGTTTGTTTTTTATCTCGTTTAAATACTGCATTTATCGAATCTTTAATGTCGCAAGGCCAGCAAGTACTAGCACAATTGAAATTATCCAAAAGCGCACAATAACACGTGGCTCTGGCCAACCTTTTAGCTCGTAATGATGATGAATCGGCGCCATTCTAAAAATGCGCTGTCCGCGTAATTTGTATGAGCCCACTTGTAAAATTACCGATAAAGCTTCCATCACAAACACGCCACCCATAATAATAAGCAGTAGCTCTTGGCGTACTAAAATAGCAATAATGCCCAGCGCGCCGCCAAGTGCCAGCGACCCTACATCACCCATAAACACTTGTGCTGGGTATGTGTTAAACCATAAAAAGCCTAACCCAGCGCCAACAATAGCGGTACACACAACCACCAGCTCACTAGCAAGCGGTAAATGCGGGATATGTAAGTAAGCCGAAAAGTTAATATTACCGGTTAAATAAGCAATTATCGCCAGTGCAGCAGCCACTAAAATAGTAGGCACTATCGCCAGGCCATCTAAGCCATCAGTCAGATTTACCGCGTTTGAAGTGCCTACTAATGCAAAGTAAGTAATTACAATGTAAAACAAGCCTAGTTGTGGCAATACATCTTTAAAAAATGGCACAACAAGTGAGGTTTCTGACGCTTGTGTACTCGTTGCATACAGTGCAGTTGCCACCACTAGAGCAATAACCGATTGCCAAAAATACTTCCATTTAGCAATTAGCCCTTTAGGGTCTTTACGTATTACTTTGCGGTAGTCATCTATAAAGCCCACTAAACCTAATGAGCCAATTACAAATAAGGTTGCCCATACGTATTTGTTTGATAAATCAGCCCATAATAAGGTGCTGGTAAATATGGCGCCTAAAATAAGTAAGCCTCCCATAGTAGGAGTACCTTTTTTAGATAAGTGAGATTCTGGGCCATCATCTCGCACTACTTGGCCAATTTGCATTTTTTGTAACGAACGAATGAGCTTAGGGCCAAAATAAAGCGACATCATTAACGCTGTTAATATGCCTAAAATGGCACGTAGGGTTAAATACGAAAAAACATTAAAGCCACTGTAATATTGGGTTAAATACTCTGCCAGCCAAACTAACATTATGATACTCCATTGATGGCTTGTTGCTGGCCATTTACTAAATCGGTTACTAATAATTCCATGCGAGAACTGCGCGATCCTTTCACCACAAGCGTGGTTTTGTTGTTTGTGTTATTAAGACTGGTTTGAATTTGCTTGAGCATCTCTTCGCGGTTAGAAAAATGACGGTTTGGCTTATCAAATACATCGCTTGCGTATTTACTTAACACACCCAGCGTATACAGCTCATCAATGCCTTGTTGTTTGGCGTATTCGCCTACTTCTTGATGATAAGTTCTGGCTTGCTCACCAAGCTCTCCCATATCGCCCAGAGCTAAAATACGGTGCCCTTGAATATCACTTAATAAATCAATTGCTGCTTTTACCGACTTAACATTTGCATTGTAGGTATCATCAATAACGGTCAGTGAATCAGTTACTTTTATTAAATTTACCCGCCCCTTAACATCGCCCATGGTGGCAAGTGCGGTGGCTATCTCTTCAAGTGATACATCAAACTCGCTGGTTAAAGCCGCGGCAATAAGGGCATTGCTCACGTTGTGCTTACCAGGAAGAGCAAGCGTTACAGGTACTTTTTGCTCTTGTGTACACAATAAAAAGCTCGCGCGAGCGTTTTCATCTAGGCTGATATTTTCAGCCCAAATATCAAGTTTTTCAGTACTTGAAAAACACTTAACAGTGCGCCCTTTTAATTTATCAAGCCAGTATTGGCTAAATTCGCTATCGCAGTTAACAATGGCAACGCCATCGTCTTTTAGGCCATCAAAAATCTCACCTTTTGCCTTAGCAACCCCCATTAGGCTACCAAAGCCTTCTAAATGCGCAGCGGCCACATTACACACCACAGCTACATCGGGTTTTGCCATGGCGGTAGTGTAAGCAATTTCGCCTAAATGATTAGCGCCAAGCTCTATAACAGCAAAACGGTGCTGCGGCTCTAAACGTAATAGCGTAAGCGGTACGCCAATATCGTTATTAAAATTACCTTTTGTAGCAAGCACATCTCCGTGCACCGATAAAATAGCGGCGCACATTTCTTTTACCGTTGTTTTACCCACGCTGCCCGTAATAGCAATGGTTTTAGGGTTAACCTGCGCCATAACTGCCGCACCTATATTGCCTAATGCAATACGGGTATCGCTAACAACAAACTGCACAATATCTACATCTACTTTATGCTGAACAATAACGCCAATAGCGCCTTTTTGTTTAGCGTCAGCAATAAATTTATGGCCATCAAAATTAGGCCCTTTTAAAGCTAAAAACACCTCACCGTCGCAAATACTGCGGGTATCGGTATTAATATTTACTACATTGAGATTATCACCTAGATAATCGGTTGCTAGCACATTTGCCAGCCAATCAAAGTCCATTGGGATCATTGAGTTATCCCTCTTACTGCTTTTTTTAGTTGTTCTTTTACATAACTGCGATCGCAAAAGTCGATACGTTGATCGCCAATAATTTGGTAATCCTCGTGGCCTTTGCCGGCAATTAAAATTACGTCATCCGCATTTGCATTTTCTATTGCATAGCGAATGGCTTTTGCTCTATCAGCCTCTAAATGGGCTTTTTCAGGCTGCGATAAACCCGCTGCCACATCTGCCAAAATAGCATCTGGGTTTTCTGAACGCGGATTGTCGCTGGTAACAATAACCTTATCTGCATTTTGCTCTGCCGCTTGCGCCATTAAGGCACGCTTACCTTTATCTCTGTCGCCGCCACAACCGAAAACACAACTAACCCCACCAGGCACATGCTTTTGCAATGCTTGTAAAGCCAGAGCAAGCGCATCAGGCGTATGGGCGTAATCAACAACGCACGTAGGTAAATTAACTTCGCTAAACGCTTGCATACGCCCAGCAACGGGGTGCAAATGCGCGCATCCGGCGGCTAACTGCTCAAGCGGATAACCTAGCCCCAACAATGTTGCCAGTGCCGCAGTTAAATTATATAAGTTAAACTCACCAAATAGAGGCGATGTTACGCTAATATCACCCCAACTGGTGCTCAATTGCGCCGAAATACCATTTTTAGAATACTCAACATCAGAAAAATACACATACTGTGCATTTTTCGGCGCTAAATTTTTACGACCATAACAAATAAGGTTATTAAAACTGTATTTTTCAAGCCATTGCTCTGCTTGCCCATCGTCTTGATTAAGCACCACTAGCTGTGGGTCAAAATCGCGAAACAGCATAAGCTTAGCGTCGCCATAACTTGCCATATCGCCGTGATAGTCAAGGTGATCGCGCGATAAATTAGTAAATACCGCCGCTTTAAATTGGCATTGAGCCACACGTTGTTGCACTAACCCGTGCGATGAAACCTCCATCGCCACAAGCTTTTTATGCTGCTGTTTTAAGTCATGCAATATGTGCTGCAAGTCAACAGCCGAAGGCGTGGTATTAATAAGTGGCGTAAGTGTATCGGGATGGCCATAACCTAATGTGCCTATAATGGCCGAAGGGGTACTACAAAACTGCGCTAAATGCGCCATCATGGCCGTTGTTGTAGATTTGCCATTAGTGCCCGTTACACCAATTAAATCGAGAGATTGGCTTGGGTTTTCATAAAATTGACTCGCCAGTTCTGGGAGTTTTTTATCAAGCTCAGTTACTAAATACAGTGGCTCAAAAGTGACATCAAATTCACACAGTCTATCGGCAATAATGGCTGTAGCGCCGTTTTCAATTGCTTTGGCAATAAACTGTCCGCCATCAAGCGCATGGCCTTTTATGGCCACAAATACATCGCCAGGGGTTACATCACGGCTATCAAGGCGTAAATCTTTAACTAGCTGCGAAGGTGCATCTATGTCGATGTATTTTAAAATAGCCTTTAAATCACGCATCGTTATCTTTACCTTTTACGTAAGCCACTTCTTCCTTATCAGGGGCTACGTTTAATATTCTTAATGCGTTAGAGACGATTTCTGCAAATGCAGGGCCTGCGGTGGCACCTCCATAGTACACATCGCCACCGGGCTCATTTATCATCACTACCACAGCCAAGCGTGGATTACTTGCCGGTGCTACACCTGCAAAATAACCTACGTATTCATCACCGTAACCACCAGCAACCGCCTTTTTAGAAGTACCGGTTTTGCCTGCCGCGCGGTAGCCATCTACTTTTATGTTTCGGGCTGTACCGTCTTTTTCAAACACGCTTTCCATCATGTGAACAACGGCTTCTACGTCTTTTTGTTTAAAAATACGCTCGCCTTCTGGCACACCGTCTTGCTTTAAAATCGTTAACGGACGATTAATCCCACCGGCGCCTAACATGGTGTAAAAACGGGCCATTTGCGCCGTACTTACCGAAATAGCATAACCAAACGATAACGTAGCAATTTCAAAGTCAGACCAGCGGCGGTTTGGATAAAATAAACCACTACTTTCGCCGACCATGCCTGTGCCGGTATCGCTACCAAAGCCCACTTTTTGATATAAGCCAACTAAGTAATCTTTAGGTACTTGCTGCGTTACCTTCGCCACGCCCATGTTTGATGAATACTTTAAAATTTCGCGAAGCGTCATTTCACCGTGGTTACGGGTATCTTTTACTAAACTGCCGCCTAAACGCATCCAACCTGGGTAGGTATCAATGGTGTCGTCGGCTTTAATTGCGCCGTAGTCTAGCCCAGCTAAAATGGCTAGTGGCTTAACGGTTGAGCCTGGTTCAAACAAATCGGTAATTGCGCGGTTACGGCGTTTATGTGGTTGTGCATCGTTCAAATTATTTGGATTAAATGATGGGCTATTTACCATGGCCAAAACTTCACCGGTTTTAACATCAACCACCATGGCCGACCCCGATGTCGCTTTATACGTAAGTACAGCGGATTTTACTGCTTTATAAGCAATTGCTTGAATACGTTGATCAATACTCAGCTGAATATTTTCAGGCTCTACACGCTCACGCTCATCTAATACTTCAACTTCGCGGCCTTGAGCATCTTTACGAATAGTGCGGCGGCCTTCTTCGCCTGTTAAGGCATTTTCGTAGAGTTTTTCAATGCCTTCTATGCCTTTTCCATCAATGTTAGTAAAACCAATAATGTGGGCCGTTACCTCTCCCGCGGGGTAATAACGTTTAGACTCATCTAACAAATGAATACCAGGTAAGCGTAATTGGCTAATGTAGTTGGCAACAGCCGGTGTAACTTGGCGCTTTAAATACACAAAACGACGGGTGGGATCATTTAACAAACGCGAATTTATTTTTTTAGGATCGATACGTAATACATCTGCCAGCTCACGCCAACGCAGATCATTTTCATAATAAACAGAGGTACGCTTATCAAGCTCAGCGGCATTTTCTGCAAGCGTTTTATAATCTTCACCGTTTTTACGTGCTTGTTTTATAACTTTAGCAACAAGTGACTTATGCAATGCTTTAGGATCGGCATACACACTGACTACCGGCACACTTACAGCAAGCTCTTTGCCTTGACGATCGAAGATCATACCGCGTTGTACATGTAGTTTTTCTACACGCACGGTGCGTTTATCGCTTTCTGAACGGGCTTTATCTGGCTCAATAACTTGTAAATAGGCAGCACGCGACACCAGTGTTACAAACACTAAAAACACCACAGTGCACACCAACATAAAGCGCCATGTGATTAAGTTATTGACCTGTTTTTTGCCGCGATTTCTCATTGTATTATTATTACCTGTTCATCCTGACTGGTAGGGCGCTTCATTTGAAGCTGCGTGGTAGCAACTTCTTCAATGCGCGCATGCTGCGAATAGAACTCTTCTTCTACAAGTAAATAACGCCATTCAAGGTCGAGCTCATCTCGCTCTTGTAGCAGCGTATCTTGCTTAATTAGCTGCGCGCGAGCCGAGTGCGTAACCTGCACTACTGCAAAGCTTGAAGCGAATATCACAACCAACAAGGCCGAGGTTAGCTTGTTAGCTCCTAGGCCTTTTAATATTTCTAAAAATAAATTGGGTTGGCGATGATTCGCTTTAGTGTTCATCCAAGCCTCTGTGCAATCCTAAGTACTGAGCTGCGAGAACGTGGATTACGCTCTATTTCTTCAGCACTTGGTTTAATAGCTTTACCCACTGCTTTTAACGTCAGGTTTTTATTTATTTGTGCGTCGGTTAAAGGCAGACCTCTGGGTATCGCTTCTCCCTTACTCTGTTTTCTAATAAATTGCTTCACTATTCTGTCTTCAAGTGAATGAAACGAAATAACCACTAAACGCCCACCTGGCTTTAATACTTTTACAGCGGCTTGCAGTGCGGTTTGAATTTCTTCCAGCTCACTGTTTATGTAAATTCTGATTGCCTGAAATGTACGTGTGGCTGGGTGTTTAAATTTATCTTTAACGGGCACCGCTTCATCGACTAAATCGGCAAGTTGCTTAGTTGTGGTAATTGGCATGTGCTCTCTTACCTCAAGTACTTTGTGGGCAATACGCTTACCAAATTTTTCTTCACCGTAGGTTTTAATTACATGGGTAATGTCTTCAAGCTCAGCTTCGGCTAGCCACTGCGCTGCACTGCGCCCACTTGTTGGGTCCATGCGCATATCAAGAGGGCCGTCTTTCATAAAGCTAAAGCCACGCTCTGCGTCATCAAGCTGGGGTGAGGACACGCCAATATCTAATAAAATGCCATCAACTTTACCTAACAGATCGTTTTGCTCTGCAACATCGTATAAGTTAGAAAAGCGGGTGTGAGCTATAGCAAAGCGTGCGTCATCGGCAAATTTTTCAGCCGACTTTATTGCTTGTGGGTCTTGATCAATGGCCTGTAAACGCCCTTGCTCACCAAGTCGAGCAAGTATTTGACCTGAGTGTCCGCCACGTCCAAAAGTACCATCCATGTATATGCCGTCTGGCTTAATTGCAAGAGCATCGATGGTTTCGTCCATTAATACGGATACGTGTTCAAATTGCGCAGTCATTAGCTTGTGTTTGCCTTTTTTAGTGCCGTTAGAGTGTGAAATTATCTAAATCTTGGTTTGCTTCAAAATCGCCGAGCCTTTCCAGCTCAGTGTCTTGGCGCATTTGTTCGTGCCAACGCGCTTCATCCCAAATTTCAAATTTATTCATTAAACCAACTAGCATGATCTTTTTGCCAAGTTCTGCGTGGCTACGCAATGAAGGCGCCAGCAAAATTCGACCATTTTTATCAAGTTGATACTCTGTGGCATTACCTAACAACATACGTTGCATTCGGCGAGCGCGTGGATTCATATTAGAGATTTTAGATAAGCGGCTTTCTATTTCTTGCCACTGTGCAAGAGGATACAACCATAAACACGGTTCGTTTAGCGCAATGGTACATATTACCGTTCCTTGATCTTCAGACAGCAAAGCGTCTCGGTACTTAGTCGGTACCGCAAAACGTCCTTTATCATCCAAGCTCAGTGAACTAGCGCCACGAAACATAAAAAGCCTACTTTTAAATTGTGTAATCGAGTTTCGATTAATTTGATCCAGTTAGATCCACTAAAAACCACTTTTTACCACAGTGCTCCAGTTTAGGGCTTGACAAGCCTTTTTGTCAAGTAAGCTGACCAGCTTTAACGTCTCGCTAAGCTAGAAAAAATAAGGCTTTACGCAAAGCGATTGAATTACGTGGGAAAAAGTGGAGGTAGTAGATAAAATTTTTTTTAAGCGATACTAATAACGTTTGGTTTACATAATTTGCTTACTGAATAATCAATGAATAATTACAAAAAAATGAATCTAGGGCCTGTTGACCTTTAAGGATTATAATTTGTTCAATCTAGGGGGTATTTAATCGCGGCGTGAGGTTTGTAACCTAGTGGGCTAAGTAAAAACCGAGTAACAAAGAGTAAATGCCCCCTAGGCAGAACCCTTCGGGCAGCGCCTGTTTGACATTTATACGTCGTTATCGCCTATTTATGGGGAATAACCACACTACATAGGCTCTACCTTGCCTAAATCCCAAACAGACTGCTGCAAATTAAATCTCGAAAGGTAAACAGGCCCTAGGTTTATAGCCATGTAAAATTTACTTAGCACAGCAGCAATACTTACTTCATGCTGCTTTTTATTTAATCTACCGCACCCTACCTTAAATATATAAAAACAATAAAATCAAGTGGTTAAATTATTTTTAATGGTTGGTTTAATCGTTGCATCTGCTATAGCACCAGTTAAATTTTTTTACTTTATTTATTAAGGATTGATTATGGCTACTGCAACAAATACAAAACCGAATACTGAAACAAACATGAAACCTGATCTTAAACAAAAAGAGAGTGAGGCACCGTTGACTGAAAAAGCAACGTCTGTAGCACACGATGCAGTAGATGCACTTTCAAGCAAGGCATCAGTTGCTGAGTCAAGCGTACGTAAAGGCGCTTCAAGCTCTGCAGAAGCACTAAGCGAAAAACAACTTATTGCTCGTGAAAAACTAACTGAGTGCAGCGCAAAAACGCGTGCTTTTGCCTCAGAAAATCCGCTAGCAACAGCGGGTATTGCTTTTGCGGCGGGTATGCTTGTAACGTCACTATTTCGTCGTAAGTAATAAATAATGAGTAGCTCACAAACAACAGCAACCACGGACGGTAATGCTCAAAATCAAACAACAGATGACCCTAGCCAAAAGGATGATTGGCAGGATCATATAGCAAAGATCATTGAATACTCTAACCAGCTCAAGGAGGATTATAAAACGCAAGGAAAGCTTACCCACCAACTTGCAAAAGCTGAGTGGAAGCTGTCGTTACGATCAATGGCGTTGATCACTATATTTTTAGGATGTTTTGCCAGTGGTTTGATTTTGTTGTGGGCCGGCTTACTAGGTGCAATTGGCTACGGTGTATATGATTTATTTGGCTCGGTTTGGCTTAGCTTTGCTACTGCTGCACTCGCGCAAATAATTTGTTTAATTTGGCTTTGGCGAAATACCGTATACCTAAGCAATAAAATTGGCTTTAGTAAAACGATTAAAAGTGTGAAGCAACTTTTAAATCTATAAGGAAATAACCATGCTCGTTAATTTTCTAATTAAAGAACCCAATGAGAACGTTGACACGTTAAATAAGCAAATGGATTTACAGCATGCATTAAAGCGCCAGCACCATGCAGCAATAAAGTACCGCTTTAAGCGCTTTGCAGCCACCAAGGTAGGATTGGCATCAGCCTTTTTAGCCGGAGCAACGGTTCAAGCTGGCAAAAGCGAAACGAGCTTTGTGCGAAAATACGGCTGGCTGGTAAAGTTATTTGCATAGCAGCAATTGCATTTATAAAAGCTTTTTTAAAAGTGCAATTGCCGCTTACTTTAATGCCTTCTAATACCTCTTAGCCCAACTCGTCTCTATTATGATTTTGGCTAAAGTTTAACGCCGGCCCTTTTGGTATAATTTGCGTTGGGTTGATCATCGTGTGGCTAAAATAGTAATGTCGCTTAATATGCTCAAGGTTAACCGTATTGGCTACTCCCTCTATTTGGTATAACTCACGTACATAGTTACTCAGCGCTGGGTAGCTTTCAATAGTGCGTAAATTACACTTAAAATGCCCTACATACACGCTATCGAACCGAATGAGTGTGGTAAATAAACGCCAATCCGCTTCAGTTAATGTGCTCCCCATCAGGTAACGATTTTTACTTAGTATGCCCTCTACTTTATCAAGTGCTTTAAATAACGCAGTAAATGCATCTTCGTATGCTGTTTGTGTGGTTGCAAAACCCGCCTTATATACCCCATTATTAATATTGGTATAAACAAGGTCGTTAATTTCGTCAATATCAGCTTGTAGTGATTGTGGGTAATAGTCATCCGTATTATTCGTAATTTCATTAAATGCGGTATTAAACATACGAATAATATCTGCAGATTCATTACTAACAATTTTATTTTGCTGCTTATCCCAAAGCACAGGCACAGTTACTCGCCCACTGTAATTTTCATCGTGCTTAGTATAAATTTGATGTAAGTATTCACTATTAAATAAATCATCGCCGCTACTGAGGTTATCTTTATCAAAGCTCCACCCCTTATCTAACATATCTGGGCTGACTACCGATACGCTAATAATATCGCTTAGGCCTTTTAGCTGTCTGAATATAAGTGTGCGATGCGCCCACGGGCACGCTAAGGCAACATATAAGTGATAGCGATTTGCTTGCGCTTTAAATCCGCCGTTTCCTGTAGGTCCAGGGCTGCCATCTTTTGTGATCCAATTACGAAGCTGCGCTGCTTCGCGTTTAAATTTACCATTATTCGAGTCGGTGTCGTACCATTTGTCATGCCATTGACCATCAACTAATAAACCCATAATAACCTCCTCAATTAACTATTAAATGTTGCCAAATTCGCCGTTTTGATAATCACGCACCGCTTGTTTAATTTCCTCTTGCGTGGTCATTACAAATGGGCCCATATGTGCAATAGGTTGCTCAAGTGGGTTACCCGCTAAAATAAGTATCCCCGCCCCCTTTTGTGAAGATATATCAATGTCACTGTTTTCACTTAATATAAGCAACTTGCCAGCATTAAATGTTTGCTCGTCACCTGTAATAAGCTCACCTGTATGAACATAAATCATCACTTTACGTTGTTTAAGCCCTGCTAACTGCATGCGTGTATTAACAGGGAGAGTAACATTGGCCAGTGCAGCATTGGCCGCTAAGCTTTGCAAACTCGACGTTAACGTACAATCTTCAAACTGCCAATTACCCGCAAGTGCGCTAAAGCTCACGCCGTGCTTGTTAGTGACTTCAGGCGCTGGATTTTGTGTAGTATCTTGATAACGTGGCGCACGCATTTTTTCGCCACTGGGCATATTGATCCAAATTTGAAAGCCATGCAGCCCCTCTTTTGCATCTGTCAGTGGCATTTCACTGTGCATTACGCCTCTACCTGTACTCATCCATTGTACATCACCAGATCGGATCGCTTTTTTGTTACCCATTTGATCTTGGTGTTCAAAGCCACCTTTAATAATGTACGTAAAGGTTTCAATGCCGCGATGAGGGTGCGGTGGAAAGCCACCAATATAGTCACTTTCATTGTTAGACTTTAGCTCATCAATCATTAAAAAAGGGTCGAGATATTTGCCATCAAAACCAGGTATTCGACTTATGTTTACACCATCACCATCTTGGGTGGCGTAAGCAGTTAACACTTTTGCTATGTTCATATTTAAAATACTGTAGTAGATTAATTAATGAGCTTATTAAAGCATTCATAAAACAATACGACTATGTCTTTAAATCGAGCAAAACATTCTATTTTTTAGAAAGTTGAGTGCTTATTTTGATAATTCGTTTATTTGGCATAATAAGCTTCATGATTAAAAACACAGACTTAAGCTGATTTCTAATAACTTTTTAGTGCAACCCTATATTTTGTATGGTTATTTTTGGCTTTTATGTCTACAATCACTTTTTAGGGACGCAGAGCTTAAGGAAAACTTATTTTTACTTCATCGCTTAAAAGTCAGCTGTATAGGCTACTCATCCTACTTAGCATTCCCGGCGCCGCTGTGACGGTATTTACGCTATGGTATGAGCGTGATGCTGCCATTGAAAAAAGTGAAGAAAGAATAGTAAATATAGCTAAGCAATTGACACAACATCAAAAAACAATGGTTGATGATGTTAAACGTATTACTATTTATTTAGCCGATAAAACAGCAAAAAATGAAACACTCCCCACAACCTGCCCTAATTACTTTTACGAAATAAAAGCCCTTTATAAGAATATTGCAAATATAGGTATTGTTGATAAAAATGGCGACCTACAGTGCGTGACAAATGGTCGTAGTAAAAATATTAATATTAGCGATCGTACTTATTTTCAAAATGCCATTAGTAATAAAAGTTTTTCGGTGGGGTATTTTCAATACGACCGAAGTATTCAAGCGCAAAGTGTCAATTTTGCCTACCCAATTATAGATAGTAATAACCAACTAAAAGGCACACTGGTTACCGTTATTGCATTGAATTGGTGGAATATCGCCTTAAGCGAAGCAAAATTACCTAACAATGCCAAGGCCGTTATTGCCGACTCTAACGGCTTAATACTGGCCAACTACCCTAATCAACCACGTAATTTAGGCCAAAAAATTACCGACATAGATTTACTTCACGATAAAAGCTCGTTAACCGTGTTTAAAAATGCAGAAGGCGAAAATCAGGTTTTTCATCGCTCAGTTATATACAAAGACGGCCATGATAATAATTTAGATATTTATATAGCCGTTTCGGTTGAAGATTTTATTAATAAAGTGAATGAAAGCTTTGCTAAAACCATTTTTGCGTTTTTATCGGCTATTGCCCTGTTGGTGTTGCTAGCTAGGCGCTTAATTAAACAAAGTATATTTAAGCCTATCGCTAATTTAACCAAAGCCACAGATGAACTGGCAAATGGCACTATGCCCAAACATATTAAAAAGCCTAACAGCCCAGAGCTGCGTGCGCTTTATGACCGTTTTGCTGTTATGGCACAAACCCGGTTATCTGCAGAGGCTAAATTAAAAAATAAGCACAACGAGTTAATGAGCTTATTAAATGCTTTACCCGATACCTACATACGTATAAATGCCCAAGGCAAAATCCTTTATATTGGCGGCTATATTAGCCCTGTGCTAAACGTTGAGACAGGCAAAGTTTTAAAATTAGTTGATGTACTCTCTGAGGCCAACGCAGAGTTACTGCTTTCTCATTTAGGTACTTTAGAGGGTTCACAAACCATTGAGTTTACATTGTTTAAAAAATCTAAAGAGCACTTTTTTGAGGCAAGAATCAATGCACTCACTAATAATGAATACATTATTGTTCTTAGAGATATAAGCCAAAAAAAGGTCAACGAAAAAGCACTTCATTTAGCGTCGCTTGTTTACAGTAATAGTAGTGAAGGGATGATGATTACAGACCCCGACGGCATTATTTATGACGTAAACCCTGCGTTTTGCGAAACAACCCAATACAGCAAAGAAGAAGCGATAGGTAAAACCAGTCGGATTTTAGCATCTGGCAAACACTCAAAAGCATTTTATGAAAAAATGTGGGCAGAGCTCAGAGAAACTGGCCGTTGGCAGGGTGAGATAATTAATCGTAAAAAAAATGGCGACACCTATACCGAATTTCTGATCATAGATACCGTTTACGATGATAAAAACATGCCTACTCGCCGGGTGGCCATTTTTACCGACCTAACAGAAAAAAAACAAGCCGATGAAACCATATGGCGAAAAACTCACTTCGACCACTTAACTGATTTACCAAATAGGCTAGAGCTTAAAGAGCGTTTAAATAAGCGTTTTGATGAAGTAACAGGCGACAAATGCGAACTTGTTGTGATGCTGCTCGATATTGATCACTTTAAAGATATTAACGACACGTTAGGCCATCATTATGGTGATAATCTACTTAAGTTAGTTTCTCAACGGATAATTCAAGCTGCAATAAACGCCAGTTTTGTCGCGCGTATTGGCGGTGATGAGTTTGTGATTGTATATGACCATGTTAAAAGCAGTCGCCATATAAACCAAATTGCCAGCAATATATTGCAAAGCCTTTCATCAAGTATACAACTTGAAGACGAGGAGCTATTTATTAGCGCTAGTATGGGCATTGCATGCGCACCTAGCGATGGCCAAAGTACAGAGCTGCTATTAAAAGCTGCCGACCAAGCCATGTATAAAGCTAAAAATAACGGCCGTAATGGGTTTGAGTTTTTTTCAAAAGATATGCGTATTCATGCGCAAGCGCGTATGCAGCTATTAAAAGATTTACGCACCGCCATAGAGCTTGAACAATTTGAGCTATTTTATCAGCCTATTGTGGCATTAAACGATTTGCACATTCATAAAGCCGAAGGGCTTATTCGCTGGCATCACCCTAAAAAGGGGTTAGTCTCGCCGGCGACGTTTATACCTCTTGCAGAGGAAACTAGGCAAATAAATGCGCTGGGTCAATTTGTATTTACACAAGCAATACACACCCTAAAAGAAATAAACACCACCATGGGGGAGCAATTTCAAATTAGTATAAATGTCTCTCCTGTGCAGTTATCAACAATCGATAGCGGAATTGACGATTGGTGTGAGATTTTAAAAGCAGCCAAGCTACCTGCCTCCTCTATTGTGGCCGAGATCACAGAAGGCCTTATGGTTAACCCAGAGCCACTAACTCAAAGTCGCTTAAAAACATTAGTCCAGTCAGGTGTGCAATTAGCGCTAGATGACTTTGGCACCGGCTATTCATCGCTCGCGTACCTGCAAGAAATGGATACCGATTACCTAAAAATAGATAAACGCTTTATTGATAATATTAAGGCAGGGAGCCAGGAGCTTGCTTTATGTGAAGCCATTATTGTAATGGCCCACCAGCTTGGCCTAAAAGTTATTGCCGAAGGAATTGAAACGCAGCAACAAATGCAGCTACTACTAAAAGCAGGATGCGACTACGGGCAAGGTTATTTGTTTTCAAGGCCAGTCCCTAAAAAAGAGTTTATGACGCTGCTGAGCAGCAAAAAAATGGTTATTGCCAATAATAAATAAGTAGTTACGCAATAAATAGAATGCCTACACGGTCAGGTAGTTTAATCAATAGTAAGTAGTAACAAGGTTTAAAATGGCAAAGGCAACACTCGAGCAATGGAGAATGTTTAAAGCTGTTGTAGAACATGGTGGATTTGCCGGTGCTAGCAGCGCGGTATTTAAAAGCCAATCAACCGTGCACCATGCAGTGCAAAAGTTAGAGTCGGCACTGCAAGTAAAATTGCTTGAAGTAAAAGGCCGTAAAGCGTATTTAACCGAAAACGGTAAGCTTATATTGCGCCGCGCTGAATTTTTAATAGATGAAGCCAGCAAAATAGAATCGGTTGCTAATACGTTAAGCGAAGGTATTGAAAGCACATTAAAAATAGCAGTAGATGAAGTGTTTCCGCAGCATTTATTGTACCAAGCGCTAAGCCATATTAATGAGCAATACCCACTGGTAAAAATAGAACTGATAGAAAGCGTACTTAACGGCGCAAACGAATTACTTACCAATGCAGTGGTCGACTTAGCAATTACCTCTATTGCGCTTTATGGCATTAATTGCCATAGTTTGTGCGATATAGAATTTATTGCCGTTGCGCACACTGATCACCCCTTACACCAGCGCACTGAACCACTGACCTACAGAGAGCTTAAATTACACAGGCAAATAGTTGTTCGCGATTCGGCCACCCACACTAGCCACGACGACGGCTGGCTTGGGGCTGATATGCGCTGGACAGTGAGTCACTTACGTAACTCTATTGATATGGTTAGCCAAAACTTTGGTTATGCATGGCTGCCTAGTGCACAAATTAAACCTTATCTTAAAAACAACACACTTAAGCACCTTAATTTAGAGCAAGGTACAACCCGCTCCTTAAAGCTTTATTTAATGTGCACCGACAATGACCGTTTAGGCCCCGTTGGCCAAGCATTTACTCAGCATCTCATAAGCTTGTGCAATAATGAGCCCGGCTAAGAGTTTGTCGGCTCATCTACATCAAGGTGATCAGCAACATAGGCGCCGCGTTTACCGCGTTCTTTAGCGGGGCCTTTGGTACTATCTTTTGCTGTTTGTTGTTCGGTTGCCGCATTTATTACCGCCCCAAGCGTAATAATATAGGCACTTATATAGAGCCACATTAGCATAATCACTACCCCGCCTAACGAACCATACGTTTCGTTGTAGCTTGCAAAGTGAGACACATAAAACGAAAAACCAATTGAGGCTAAAATCCATAATACAGTCGCAATACACGAGCCAAGTGTGATCCAGCGCCATTTAGCGGGTTTTCGGTGTGGTGCATAGCGATACAAAAGCACCAATGCAAAATTAAACATAAAGGCGAGTAATGGCCACGATATTAACTTTATTAGTAAGTCTATACTTTCTTTTAAGCCCACTAAATTAAGTACTATGGGTAAAATACCTATAATTAGCAAAGCAAAAATAGCCACTAAAATAGCCCCTACCGAAAATAAAAAACGTACTAACTGAGCATGAAAAAATGAGCGTTTTTCGTATTCATGATAACTAATATTACAGGCAGTAATAAGCGCTTGGCTGCCTTTAGAGCTACTCCAAATAGTAAGAATAAGTGTACCAATTGCACTTAAGCTTAAACTGGCGTTAGAGGTTTGAGCCAAGCTCGAGACCTGAGATAAAATTAAATCGCTCGTGCTTTGCGGTAATAAGGTAACTATTTTACTTAAGTGTTCACTAATATCGGTGGGCGATGAAAAGTACGCATACACAGAAACCATTGCCGCAATAGCAGGAAAAATAGCAAGTAAGGCATAAAACGCAACGCCCGCTGCAACCAGCGATAAGTTATCTTGGCTCATTTGCTTAAAAATACGTTTGGCTATGTCCCACCAACCAATAACCGGAATGTGCACTGGCTGCTCGGCATGTTGTCCCCGTTTAGGTTTGCTCATTGTTTGCTCCTTTTTAGCCTATTATCGAGCAAAAAGTTTGCCAAGCTGTGCTTGTGGCATTGGTATTAAACTTGCTGCTTGCTAGATTATTTAAAATACCAAGGTAATACGCCATGAACAGCCTTATAACTATGCTAATTGCAGTGAACACCACGGCTGTGAATGCCTTAAACACCCCAGAAAGCGTGCTCAGTTGGCAGTATTTATACGCCCAAAGTTTGCAATTACTTCACGCAACAGCGCAAATATTACCCACTCTTTTATTAGGTTTTATACTTTTAACTATTAGCTACTTTGTCGCCAGTCCTTTGTCTAAGCTGTTAGTAAAACCGCTCATTTATATGACCGACAGTAAACTTGTGCACTTAGTGGCCAAACGCGGGATTAGCATTTTAATTTTATTGCTGGGCGTGTATTTATTTTTACGTTTAGCAGGACTTACCGAATTTGCTATTGCTATTATGAGCGGAACCGGATTAATAGGCTTAATATTGGGCTTTGCCTTTAGAGACATAGCAGAGAACTTTATTGCTAGTTTGCTGTTGAGCGTTCAACGGCCATTTAAAATAGACGATGTAATAGAAGTCGATGGCCGCTTAGGTGTGGTTAAAAAGGTCACCGCTCGCGCAACCACCTTAGTTGATTACGATGGCAACCATATACAAATACCTAACGCCACGGTTTATAAAAATACCATTAAAAACCTAACTGCAAATCCAAAAATGCGTGCCAAGGTGGTGATTGGCATAGGTTACGATAACGATATTCGTTACTGCCAAACACTCGCCCTTGAAATTGCAAACAAGCAAACGGGTGTGATTACTGAGCCACCAGCACAAGTGCTGATCAATAATTTAGGCAGCTCAACAATTAACTTTAATCTGTTTTTTTGGGTTAACAGCGAGCAACATAGCCCGTTAAAAGTGGCCTCGCAGTTAATGCGTGAGCTAGTAACCGAATTTACAGCGCAAAACATCAGTATGCCAGATGATGCCCGCGAGCGTATTTTACTCAGTGCACCTGATGAGAGTGATACACAAAAGCCCACCAACAAAGCTGAGCAACCTTTAACTGCTCAGCAAAGCTCTAAGCAGCTGCAGCAGCAAAATGAAACGGTTGATGATGTAAGTAGTGATACCGACGAAATTCGTGATCAAGCCGAAAAATCACGAGATCCTGAACAGGGTAAAAATATTATCTAAGTTAAACGTATAAGAAAAAATAAAACCACATACAGCCAATTTACAACTTAATAATGTTTTAAACCCTAAAAAATCAAAAAAATATGATTAATTAATGCATTAAATATAACTTTTGTTATATCAATAATAAAAGTTATACACCTATCAACTCATTGATTTTAAATCAGTTATTTATAAATCATCATTTAAGCCGCCTTTAACCCGCCTTTCATTATTAATAATTATTCAAAAAGTTATATTAACAAACCACCAACCAAAAACAATAAAACCAATAACATTCAATACGTTATTAACAAAACCGTGCTTGGCATTATTAATGCAATAACAATAATCTAACAACTTTAGAGCTTAATTATGCACGTGTACAAACAACCCCTATCTAAAAAGGCTAACGAAAGCTTGTCCATATCATTGCAAGCCCCTTGTGTGGCCTGTGCACGTGCCAGTGCAATATGCGCGTTAACGCCCTAAGCAAAAGTTAAATAGCTCCCACTAAATATTATAAATAATTGGAATAACACTATGACCAGTACAACAAGTATTAATAACAACGAGCCTAAAAAAATGGCGCTCTGGCTAAAAATACTCATAGGTATGATAGCGGGTATTATTGCCGGCATGCTGTTAGGCAATAATGCTGAATATATAAAACCAATTGGCCAGCTATTTATTAGCGCCATAAAAATGTTAATTGTACCGCTTATATTTTGCTCATTAATTGTTGGTGTTACCTCAATGAAAGACACCACTAAAATGGGGCGTATTGGTGTTAAGTCAATCGTATTTTATTTAGCCACCACCGCAGTAGCTATTTCTATTGGTTTGGGTCTTGGGTTGTTGTTTGAACCTGGCGCAGGCTTAAATATGGTTGCAACCACAGTAGCCGATGCTAAACCAAGCCCTACCTTAGTAGACACCATTGTAGGTTTAGTACCAAAAAACCCAGTGGGCTCATTAGCCTCAGGTAATATTTTACAAATTATTGTGTTTGCGTTGAGCTTAGGCATTGCTTTAAACCTAATTGGTGAAAAAGGCGAACCCGCTAGCAAAATGTTTGAAAGCCTAGCCGATGCAATGTACAAGTTAACTGAGCTTGTAATGAAGCTGGCACCATACGGTGTATTTGCATTAATGGCTTGGGTATCTGGCAAGTACGGACTGGATGTTTTACTGCCACTTATAAAAGTAATTGGCTTAGTGTACCTAGGCTGCATTATTCACGTTTTAGTGTTAGGTGGCGGCTTTGTAGGCTTACTAGGCAAGCTTAATCCACAACGTTTTTATAAAGGTATTATTGAAGCGCAAATTATTGCTTTTACCACCACAAGTAGCTCAGGTACTTTACCTGCCAGCATTAAATGCGCCACCCAAAACTTAGGTGTATCGCGTACTGTATCAAGCTTTGTACTGCCTGTAGGCGCCACTATTAACATGGATGGCACCGCTTTATACCAAGGCGTATTAGCACTGTTTATTGCCCAAGCCTTTGGTATTGACCTCACCACAACAGATTACTTAACCATTATAGCTACAGCTACTTTAGCCTCTGTAGGCACCGCTGGTGTACCCGGTGCAGGCCTTATTATGCTTTCGCTAGTACTGACCACCGTTGGCTTACCCCTTGAAGGCATTGCAATAGTTGCCGGTATTGACCGAATTTTAGATATGGCGCGCACTACCATAAATGTAACAGGCGATTTAATGGTTACTTTATTAATTGGTAAAAGCGAAGGCGAGCTTGACGAAACCCTTTACAACCAAGACAACACAGCGGCTCAACCCGCTAAGCAATAACCCTC
The DNA here is from genome assembly GCF_001399995.1 of Pseudoalteromonas sp. P1-11. Lineage (NCBI taxonomy): Bacteria > Pseudomonadati > Pseudomonadota > Gammaproteobacteria > Alteromonadales > Pseudoalteromonadaceae > Pseudoalteromonas > Pseudoalteromonas sp. P1-11. Next base: position 242,141 of record NZ_LJSP01000001.1, on the reverse strand, counting down.
GATTTAGTAATTTTATAGAGAACAAACCATGACTAGTAAACTTATCTATTTACCCGTTGCATTAGGTGTTATTGCCTTAGCTAAGCCAGCCCACGCAGATATTACAATTAAAGGTTTAAATGGCCTTGAAGCCGTTAAGCTATTTGGCGATATGCGTATGCGCTTTGAGCACACCGAAGGCGATACAATTGACTCAACAAGCCGCGCCCGTTTGCGTGCCCGATTTGGTATTAAATACGCGGCTACCGATAACTGGTCAGCGCAAATGCGCTTTAGAACAACCTCAAGCCAACACGATTCAACCCATCAAACCTTTGGTATCACCGATACCAGCGATAACGATGACTTTGGTTTAGACCGCGCCTTTATGAAGTACACAGGGCTTAGTAACACCCAAGTATATATTGGTAAGGCGGCACCCGTTTATATGCATTCATCAGAGCTGCTTTTTCGTGACGATATAGCGCTAGAAGGTGTACAAGCTAACTGGAGTAACAATACGTTTAGCGTTAATGCGGGGCATATTATTCTTGAAGAAAACGTCGATAATGGCGAAGGCAAGCGCGATGCCAGCTGGCAACAGCTACAAGGTGTATATGCTACAAGTTTTAATAACGTTAACGTTAAAGCCGGTATTGGCGGAATTTTTGTTAGCGCCTCAGATACGGCCTATGCCAGTGCTGAGTCGGGCCTTGATGATGACCAAGCAGGCAACGTAATGACCTACAACCTTGATGTACGTTATGGCGCAGTGCGCTTTGCAGCCGATTACTACACAAGTGAAGCCGACAGCGAAAATACAGCGTTTACTGTACATGCTCGTTATCAAATTAATAAGCAGTTTGGCCTGCGTTTTTACGTGCTACGTACCGAAGCCTATGCATTGCCTATGAACGGCGCGTTTACGCAAACTAATACTCCGGGTTCTTATACCAATATTAAAGGCACACACGTACAGCTAGATTACAAAATTGCAGAGAACCTAAATGCCGATTTAAGGTGGTTTAGCGTGGATAATATTAATAACGATATACCCACTAACAACAATGGCCGCGATCGCATTCAAGTAAACCTAAACATGAAGTTTTAGTACTAAGGCATGTTGACCAATCGTGATTAAAATTACAGTAGTGAGTTTAGTATTTAGCAAAAGCGATTATTAAGCCTACTCGCTTAAAAGCCAGCGCCTTGCTTAAACTGCCCTAGCTTGAAAAACGTTAATCTACACAGGTCAACATTCTCTAAATAGGCCCAACCAATAAAAGCGATTTAATAGCCGATATTAAATCGCTTTTATTTTATTAAACAGCCTTAAAAAGACATAACTGCCTTACAAAAAACCTTAATTAACAATTAATTTATTCTTATTTAGTTTAAAGTATAAATAGATAAGACTTAAAACCATGATAAATTCGTTAGTACCTAATTTATATAAAATTAAAATACAGACTATAGTCCCCTGCTGCCAACTAAAAACAACCTTTTTGCGGCTGTAAAAGGAACTTAAACGCCATTTTATTTGTACTGTTTAGACAATTTACTAACGCACTACCACAACTAAAAAATGCAGAGGTTTACTCACTTGTTTATTAAACAAAACGCTTGGTTTTATGTATTAAAAATAGCGCTACTAAGCCTACTGGGTATTAATAGCCTAAACTGCATTGCACAAGCTAATTTATCGCAGCCTAAACAAATTATAGTGGGCGGAGATTTTAACTACCCCCCTTATGAGTTTATTAACGAAGATGGCGAGCTTACAGGTTACAACGTAGAACTTAGCCAAGAAATAGCCGCTGTAATGGGGCTTAATATAAAAATAAAGCTAATGCCCTGGGCCGAAATAAGAGCCGAGTTTGACCGTGGAAATGTGGATATTTTACAAGGCATGGCCGCCACACCCGAGCGCACCGATCTGTATAACTTTAGCCCGCACACGTTTGTTAACCACTCTATATTTGCGCGCGACAATAGCCCTAAAATAGCGCACTACAGCGAGCTTGAAAACTACCGTGTTATTGTACAAAGCAATGGCTCAGCATTTGATATGCTTAACCACTCAGGCTTAAACATTACCCTTATACCGGTTGAAACCCATGCCGATGCCCTGCGCTTGCTTGCCTCTGGCCGCTATGACTTTGCAGTAGTTTCAAACTTACCCGGCTTGTATTTAAGTAAAAAATTGGGGCTATCAAACATCACTGCTATTTCTAGCCTAGAAAGAAACCGGCTTTATGGCTATGCCACTAAAACCGCAGATGAAGCGCTGTTATCGCAATTTACTCAAGGCTTAGCTATTTTAAAAAATACCGGACGCCAGCAAGAAATTTACGACAAATGGTTTGGCCCGTTAAACGTATCACCTTGGTCAAAAGCTGGCGTAATAGCGGGTATATGTGTAGTGGTGCTGCTACTAATTAGTACCGTGGTGATAATTTGGAACAAAGCCCTGCGCAAAAAAGTAGAAAGCCGCACCAAAGAGCTACAAGCCCAGCAGTTACAGCTACTTCATGCAGATAAAATGGCCTCACTGGGGGTGTTGGTTTCGGGAGTAGCTCACGAAATAAATAACCCATGTAGCATTTTAACGTTAAATTTTCCGTTTATAAAAGAAGCCTTTGAAGATGCAACAGACATACTTGATGAGCATCAAGCACGCCAAGGCGACTTTCTTGTTGCCGGTGTAAGCTATCAGCGCTTTAAACATATGCTGCCAGAAATTTTAGACGATATGCACATCGCCAGTAACAAGGTAAAAGGCATAGTAGAGGATTTAAAAAGCTTTGCCGTAAAAGGTGAAGCATCGCATGAGAAAACTGAGCAGCTAGATTTAAACCTACTAACAAACCGCTCTATTCGCTTAGTCACAAATCAAATTAAAAACTCGACAAACCACTTAGAGGTTAACTTAGCCAACTCACTGCCTGCGTTTAAAGGCAGCGGCAGCCGCATTGAGCAGGTAATCGTAAATTTAATTTTAAATGCCTGCCAAGCGCTTGAAGACAAATCGCAAAAAATTATTATCACCAGCTATTTCCATACTAAACACAATCAGGTTGTGCTGAGCATTGAAGATCAAGGGGTAGGCATTGATCAACAGCACTTAATTAAGCTCACCGACCCCTTTTATACCACCAAACGACAATCTGGCGGCACCGGCTTAGGGCTTTCTGTATCAGCGGGGATCGTGGCAGATCACCAAGGCCAACTCACCTTTAAATCAACCCTCGGTAAAGGCACAAAAGTAAAGCTATCACTACCCTTATTACAACACGAGAGTGAACTATGAATACTAATTTATATCCTAGTTTTGAGGTCCTCATTTGTGATGACGACAACAGCTTTTTACGAAGCATATCGTTTGCAATAGAGCGCTACTGCGGCATTAACAACATTGTACAATGTAATGATAGCCGCGATGTAATTGCCAAACTAAACCAAGGGAATGTTCGCGTTGTATTGCTTGATTTAAACATGCCACATATCAGCGGCGATGAGCTTATAGCGCAAATTACAGAGCTTTTTCCGCACATTTCGGTGGTGATCATCAGCGGCATTAACCAAGTAGAAGCCGCTGTAAAATGCATAAAGTTAGGTGCTTATGGTTATCATGTAAAAACAGAAGATCCCGAACGCCTAAGTAATAGCATAATGCAGGTGGTGCGTTTTCAAGAGCTAAACCTAGAAAACCAAGCCATGCGCGGCTATCTGCTAGAAAACCAAACAAGCCTGCACCCTGCGTTTTCTAAAATTATTAGTGTGGATCATCAAATGCATTCGGTGTTTAATTACATTGAGTCTATATCAAATAGCCAACAACCTATTCTTATTACCGGAGAAAGCGGCGTAGGAAAGGAGCTTATAGCCAGAGCCATTCACGAAACCAGTAGCTGCAGTGGCGAGCTTGTGTGTGTAAACGTAGCCGGCCTTGACGATAACTTATTTTCAGATACCTTATTTGGTCATAAAAAAGGCGCTTTTACAGGCGCTGAGCAAGCCCGCAAAGGCATGATAGAACGCGCATCAGGCGGAATACTATTTCTTGATGAAATTGGCGATTTAAACCTGGCCTCGCAAGTAAAGTTATTAAGGCTTTTGCAAGAAGGCGAATATTACCCAGTAGGCAGCGATACCCCAAAGCGCATCAACGCGCGCATTATTGCAGCCACCCACCAAAATTTACTCACTAAAAAAGAAAATGGCGAATTTAGAAACGATTTATACTACCGTTTAAAAATTCATCATGTGAATATTCCACCACTTAGAGAGCGAAAACAAGACATCCCTTTACTGCTAGAGCACTTTTTAACGCTTGCCGCACAAGAATTTAATAAACCGGTGGCAAGTATTCCAAAAGAATTATTAGTTTTACTCGAAAACTACGCTTTCCCAGGCAATATAAGAGAGCTGCGCGCCATGGCCTTTGATGCAATGAGCACCCACCAAAGTGGCGCCCTGTCTATGAAAGCGTTTGAAAGCGTACGCAGCGCCGTGCCCAAATTAGATATGCAAGCCCAGCTTGCCAAGCCGTTATTTGAGTCAACATCAACGCTACCCACTTTAAAACAAGCCGCAGAATTACTGGTGGCAGAAGCGATGAAACGTAGCAACTCAAATCAATCAATGGCAGCGCAACTACTCGGTATATCGCAGCCAGCACTCAGTAAGCGACTTAAAAAAGGACAGCCTGAGCCTTAAAAAACAACAAAGTACTTAATCAAATTTTAGGCACAAAAAAGCCCGCAGCGTTAACTGCGGGCCTTTTTGTTGAATGAGTGAGTTAGCCTATAAGCCGGGTTCTGTCCTTTCCGAAGAAAGTGATAATCATTCGTCTAGGCCATAAATCGCTCTATGGCTCAAGCAACCTACCCGGTTCCAACGTGGGCCACGCCATAAGGAACCCTATTTGGTCTTGCTCCGAGTGGAGTTTACCTTGCAACCAACTGTTACCAGTGGCCCGGTGCGCTCTTACCGCACCCTTTCACCCTTACCAACCCGAGGGTTGGCGGTCTCCTCTCTGCTGCACTTGTCGTGGGCTCACGCCCCCCAGCCGTTAGCTGGCACTCTGCCCTGTGGAGCCCGGACTTTCCTCCCCCTGATCATTTTCGTCACAGGCAGCGATTATCTTGGCTAACTCGGCGCGCAGTATACATGAGCTGTGCCTTGTACGCAGTAAAGATTTACTCTTTTTCGTCAATAATTGTTTTATACAGGGCGTTTTTCTTCATTCCAAAGTATTCAGCAACAATACCACAGGCTTTTTTCATCGGCATTTCGCTTTCAAGTAGCGCCAGCATTTTACGCGCCTCTGGCGGTATATCATCTACTTGCTTGGGTTTACCTGGCAACATGAGCACTATTTCGCCGCGTTGCTTGGTTGGGTCATCAGTTAAAAACTGCTTTAACTCACTTACGCTACCATTAAAAAAGGTTTCAAAGGTTTTGGTTAGCTCTTTTGCAAATACCACTTGTTGATCACTACCTAGGGCGGCTTCTAAATCATCTAGGCTTGCCATAATACGGTGGGTGCTTTCGTACATTATGCTGGTAATGCTTGAGTTTACAGCTTCTATGAAAAAATCTTGACGGGCTTTACTTTTAGCCGGTGTAAAGCCAATAAACTGAAAGCGATCTGTTGGCAGGCCTGAACAACACACTGCAGTAATAGCAGCACACGCACCGGGCACGGGTGTTACATGCGCGCCTTGCTCGCGGCACAGGTTTACCACGGCATAACCTGGGTCGCTTATAAGCGGCGTGCCGGCATCTGAGACTAGCGCGATATTTTTGCCTTCGTTTAGCCAATCAATAATCTGCTGCGCTTTTTGTTTTTCGTTATGGTCATGTAGTGCAAAGGTTTTAGCCTTTATACCAAAGTGGCTTAGTAGCTTACCGGTGTGGCGCGTGTCTTCAGCAGCGATTAAGTCAACTTGCGATAATGTCGCGATGGCACGCTGGCTTAAGTCGTCAAAATTGCCAATTGGGGTGGCAACAATGTAAAGAGTGCCAATTTTCTGTGAATTCTCCTCATTTAACATTGAGGTCTCCTGCGTCAGTCAGTAATATAAGCAAATCGCGTTAACGTATTGGGAAATCATTGTGCGACTTAAACTTGTTAGTCTATTAATTATATTGTCAGGGTTATCGGCCTGTAGCACAACCGAAAAACCAACTAAAAATAGCGATAGCATTAACACCAGTGCGAATGCGCTGCAAAATCAAGCAACCAGTGCCGATGCTATTTATAAATTAGCGCTTAATCGTACCGGTGCCGACAAAATTCAATTGCTTTATAGTGCGCGTGATGCGGCTATTTCGGAGCAAAGCTGGCCGTTACTTGAAAACATTTGTAATGAGCTTGAGCAAACCCCAAGTGTAGATAAAATTCAAAACCGCTTATACATTGCTTATGCACAAAAGCAGCAAAATAAAAACGACCAAGCGCTCGTTATTTTGCAATCGCTCGATGGCCAACTTAAACAGCCTGAACACTTTGCTTGGCATCAATATTTAACTGCTAGCATATATGCATCGCAAAACTTTCCTAAGCGCGCCGCACCTTATTTTTTTAGAGCCTCAGAAACTGCGAATAAAAATAATATTGAGATCCCTGCTCTGCAAAGTGCGCTGTGGGATAACTTAACAAAGCTGTCTTCTTATGCGCTGGAGCGCTTTAATCGTGGCTCTGTTATACAACAAGGTTGGACTAACTTAGCTTTATACCACCAGGTATATGCAAATAGCGGTGTAGAGCTTGACCAAGCCATTAATAATTGGCGCCGTCGCTACCCTGGGCACCCTGCCGTAGCTATTTTACCCGAGCAAGATGAAGCCCTAGCCGACCTAGCACCAGTTAATATAGAGCGTTTAGCTGTACTTTTACCGCAATCAGGCGCAAATGAGCGTTTAGGTGACGCCCTAAAGGCCGGCATTTTGGCAGGGCTTGATAAGCAAACTATTAGCGACACTGTTTTTATAGATGAAAACCTTGCAACCCAAGTGCTAAGCGAGCAGCTAAGCCAATTTAATCCAGACTTTGTGATTGGGCCATTATTAAAAGCGAATATAGATAAACTTGCGCAAGCTAAAACACTTATTGATACCCCAACATTACACTTAAATACATTTGATGGTGAGCGACTCTCGCTGCAACATTACTTTTTTGCTTTAAACCCTGAGCATGAAGTGCAGCAAGCGCTGGAGCACTTTTTAGCTAAAGGTTATCAAAAGCCTATGTTATTAGCGCCTAATAATGCCAATGGTCAGCGTTTGGTTGATTACTTTAATATTCAGTGGCAGCGCTATAGCGAAACAAAACCGCAAATTGGGTTTTATAACGATAACAAAGACATGCCAAACACAATTACAAGCTTGTTAGAGGTTGATAAATCTAAGCAGCGTATTAAAACGGTGAAGTCTTTATTTAAACAAGAAGTAGAAAGTGAAACCCGCTCTCGTAGCGATATTGATGCGATTTACATTTTAGGCGACGCTATAGAAACACGCCTGATAAAACCTTATTTAGATGTAAATGTAAGTACTTTTGCACAGCGGATCCCGCTTTATGCCAGCTCTAAAAGCCATAGTAAACAAATAGATCGCACCGATAAAGGCGATTTAGAAGGGCTTTACTTTACAGAGCTTCCGTGGATGCTTAATGCGACAGTTAAACAACATAATTTACGCAACCAATACAACACGCTGTGGCCTGAAAATGCCGATATAAGCCAACGCCTATTTGCCATGGCTTACGATGCCGTATCGGTGCTCAGCGACATTAGGCAACTGAGTGTAATGCCCGGTAATAAGTTTACAGGTTTAAGTGGAAAGCTTTCGGTCAATACAAGCGGACACATAGAACGTACGCTTGATTGGGCACAATACACAAATAGACGCATAAAAGCCGTACAGCTAGAAACAAAGCAGCCCGTGCCTTTATTTATGCAATCAGCCAACGAAAGCAATACGCTTACGTTTGATTAACCTGGAGCGGCTATGTCGTGGTTTAAAGAGCTGTGGCAAAATAGCCGAGAAAAAGGCCAGTACTATGAACGCCAAGCAGAGAAATACTTAACCCGTGAAGGGCTTACGCCTATTGAGCGTAATTATTACTGCCCCTTTGGTGAGCTTGATGTAATTATGAAACACGGCGATACGCTTGTATTTGTAGAAGTTAAGTTTCGTAAAAACAATGCGAGAGGCGGTGCAAATTATGCCCTTGGCGCACAAAAACAAGCACGACTAAAACGCACTATTTATCACTACTTGGCAGCAAAAAACTTAACTAATCAGCCTATAAGAGTCGACTACGTTGCCATTACAGGTGAAGGCTCTGGCAATATAAATTGGATCAAAAGCGTACTTTAACACCACGCAAACAGATTAGTAAAACGCCCAGCAACAAACAAAAATGACGAATAAATTATTGGTAGTCTATGCAAGATACAATTAAAGAAATTTTTACAGAAAGCATTCAAGTACAAATAGCAGCAGGCGAAGTACTGCCAAGCGCACTAGAGTCTGCGGCATTTACCATTGCACAAAGTTTAATTAATGGTAACAAACTCCTTTGCTGTGGCACGGCAAACTGCCATATGCTAGCGCAACACATGGCCGGCGTATTAGTTAATCACTACGAAACAGAGCGCCCCTGTTTACCTGCTATTGCGCTATCTCAAGAAAGCATCAATTTAGGGCAAAGTAGCCAAGTAGATGAGCATGATACCTTTGCTCGCCAAGTACGTGCCTTTGCACAACAAGGCGACTTACTGCTTGCGTTAGCAATTAATGGTAACGAAAAACATATTATTTCTGCTGTAGAAGCGGCACTTACTAAAGATATGAAGGTCATAGTGATGGTAGGTGACGATGGTGGAGAACTCGTTGGCTTATTAGGCCCTAATGATGTAGAAATTCGTACGCCATCTAAGCGCCCTAGCCGCATTATTGAATCTCACTTAGTTAACTTACATTGCTTAAGTGAACTGGTTGATTTAACTCTTTTCCCGCAGGATGAAAATTATGTTTAAACGCTCTCTTATTGTTTTAGGTACTGTTGTTTTACTGCAAGGCTGTGCAGCCGCAGTGGTTGCAGGAACAGCTGGTGCAGTAACAGCAGCAAATGATCGCCGCACCATTGGCTCGCAAATAGACGACAATAATATAGAAATTAAAGCCAGTATTGCGCTTAGTGAAGTTGAACGACTAGAAAAGTTCGCTAATGTAGACGCTATAAGCGTTAATGGCATTGTTTTATTGGTAGGTCAGGTTGCCAATCAAGAAATGAAAAACCAAGCTCAGCAGAGCATTGAGGGGCTCTCAGGTATACGTAAAATTCATAACCAAATTAGAATTGGCTCAAATATTGGAATTACCACACAAACGCATGACTCGTGGCTAACCTCTAAAGTAAAAGCGCAGCTTTTAACAGCTAAAGATATACCGAGTAATAATATTAAAGTAGTGACCGAAAACGCTGAAGTATTTTTAATGGGATTAGTATCTGAATCTGAGTCTAACCAAGCGGTTAACATTGCACGCAATGTATCGGGTGTAGAGCGCGTTATTAAAGTGTTTGAATATTTATAAAATACATAAAAAGCCTTTTAAAAGGCACATAAAAAAACCGCTTAATTAGCGGTTTTTTTGTATTTAAGCGTTACTTGATAACGCGTAAATGTGAGCCTTTTTTCTTTTCTGGCTTTTCTGGCGGGGTCTCATCAATAATCTCATCTGATGTTTCCACACTTTCAAGGTCAGGTGCAAAATCGTCTTCGTCCTCTAAAAACTCATCTGCAGTAAAGACTGTTCCTTCGCCATTTTCACGCGCATAAATAGCAAGCACCGCACCTAAAGGCACATATACTTGCATTGGCTGTCCGCCAAAGCGCGCATTAAAGCTTAGTTGTTCCATATCTAACGAAAACCCAGTAACGGCAGAAGGGCTAATATTAAGCACTATTTGGCCATCTTGTACAAACTGCGTAGGCACTTGTACTGCTGGGTACTGCGCATCAACCACTAAATGTGGTGTGCAGTCGTTATCTACGATCCAATCAAAAAAAGCACGTAGTAAATAAGGACGATTAGGCGTCATTATAAACGGATCTCACGCTCTGCTTCAGTTAAAGAAGCTTGGAATGACTCACGCTCAAATAAGCGGATCATGTACTCTTTTAGCTCTTTAGCGCCAGAGCCATTAAGCTCAATACCAAACTCTGGTAAACGCCATAATAGTGGTGCTAAATAACAATCTACTAAGCTAAACTCTTCACTCATAAAGTATGGAGCTTCGTTAAAGATTGGTGCAATTGCAAGTAACGCTTCAGTTAACTCTTTACGAGCTTGTGCAGCATCTGCTGTATTGTTAATGATTTTTTCAGCAAGGCTGTACCAATCAGTATCAATACGGTGCATCATTAAACGGCTACGACCACGCATTACCGGATACACAGGCATTAGTGGAGGATGAGGGAAACGTTCATCAAGGTATTCCATGATGATGTTTGCCTGATATAAGCCAAGCTCACGGTCAATCAGTGTGGGTACTGTACCGTAAGGGTTAATTTCGTGAAGTGCCTCTGGCAAGTTATCCTTTTCAGCCAAATGAATATCTACACTTACACCTTTTTCTGCAAGTACAATACGTACTTGGTGGCTATACATACAGTTAGCACCAGAAAAAAGGGTCATTACAGGGCGCTTATTGGCAGCTACGGCCATGCCTATACCTCCATTAAATAACTAAAACAGCAATAGGGGCTTAAGCCCCTATTGCAAAATTACCTTGTAAAATGCTCAAATTAATGAACATCTCTCCAGTATTCTTTCTTAAGCATAAATGCCAAGATAAACAGGATAACTAAAAATCCAATTACCTTAATACCTAACGCTTCTGACTCAAGGCGTGTAGGTTCACCTACATACTCTAAGAAATTCGTTAAATCACGAACCGCTTGATCGTATTCATCAACGCTTAATTCGCCCTTACCATCTGTTTCAGTACCAACAACTTTAGTCACTGTTTGACCATGTTGTTCAACTTCTTCAATGATAGGTGTTGGTAGCCCTTGTAGTTCTTGAAGAACATGTGGCATACCCACCGATGGGAATAACGTATTATTTACGCCAAACGGGCGAGATTCATCTTTGTAAAACGATTTTAAGTAAGTGTAAATCCAATCACTGCCACGCACACGCGCCACATTGGTTAAATCCGGCGGAGCCGCACCAAACCATTTAGCAGCATCTTCTTTTGCAATAGCGTTAAGAATATGGCCACCTACTTTTGAACCATCAAAAATCAATTGCTCTTTGCCAAGCTCGGTTGGAATACCAATATCACGGAAAGTACGTTCATAACGTTGATACTGCATTTGGTGACAACCAAGACAGTAGTTCATGAACAACTTTGCGCCGCGCTGCAAAGAAGGCTGATCAGATATATCGTTACCCGCTTCCATAAGAGGAACCGAAGGACCCGCAGCCATAACCATGTTAGGCAGCAAGTTTACTGATAAAGCAAATACACCAATAAGTAGCTTTTTCATCATTTCGTTAACCTCTCAGGCAATGGCTTAGTTTTTTCATTCTTACTGTATATAAATAACAGTACGAAGAACATAAAGTAAGTCACAGTACAGATTTGAGAAATTATCGTTTTCATATCAGTTTGTGGCGTTGCACCCACCCAACCTAAAAGAACGAAAGTTACAACAAAACCTGCAATGTTCCATTTGTGGAAACCACAACGGTAACGAACCGATTTAACACGACCACGGTCAATCCACGGTAACAATGCGAGTACCACAATTGACGCACCCATTGCCGCAACACCGATAAGCTTATCAGGGATTGCACGTAAGATTGCATAGAATGGCGTAAAGTACCAAACTGGGAAAATGTGCTCTGGCGTTTTAAGTGGGTTTGCTGCTTCAAAGTTTGGCGCTTCTAGGAAGAAACCATTCATCGCAGGCATAAAGAATACAACCCAACAGAACAAGATTAAGAAACCAACCACGCCCACAATATCTTTTACTGTGTAGTACGGGTGGAACGGTATCGCATCAACAATGTCTTTTTTGTCAGTGTAATACTCATGGAATTTAAATTTAGACTTATCTTCTTCAGCCACAGTGCCTTTTTTGCGTTTTATTTCAACACCGTCAGGGTTGTTAGAGCCCACTTCGTGCAGCGCAACAATGTGTAAGAACACTAAAATTACAATAACCAATGGTAGTGCAATAACGTGTAATGCAAAGAAGCGATTAAGCGTTGCACCCGATATTACGTAGTCACCACGGATCCAAAGTGTTAAGTCATCACCAATTACCGGAATAGCCCCGAATAACGAAATGATTACCTGCGCACCCCAGAACGACATTTGACCCCATGGTAGTAAGTAACCCATGAAGGCTTCAGCCATTAATGCTAAGAAAATAAACATACCGAACAACCACAGTAATTCACGTGGTTTTTGGTAAGAGCCGTAGATCATGCCACGGAACATATGCATATAAACAACGATGAAAAACGCAGATGCACCCGTTGAGTGTAAATAACGTAATAACCAACCGTATTCAACATCACGCATGATGTACTCTACTGATGCGAAAGCGCCTTCAGAAGAGGGAACAAAGTTCATCGTTAACCAAATACCAGTAAGTATTTGGTTTACTAGTACTAACATGGCTAGTGAGCCAAAAAAGTACCAGAAGTTAAAGTTTTTAGGTGCTGGATACTGTGCAATGTGCATGTTCCAAACACGTGTCATTGGGATACGGTCGTCAATCCAACTAACAATTTTACCAAACATTAGGCTACCCCTTTTTCTTCGCCCACTAAAATAGTGGTTTCATCAAGAAAAGTATAAGGTGGTACTTCTAAGTTCAACGGTGCAGGAACTGATTGAAATACTCGCCCAGCCATATCAAATTTAGAACCGTGACATGGACAGTAAAAACCATCATCTGTCCCTTCAACTTTTTCACTAAAGTTACCTTGGAAAAAGCCTGGAGAACACCCTAAATGCGTACAAATACCAACAGCGACAAAAATCTCTGGGCGTAATGAACGGTAATCATTTGTTGATGATTCTAGTTGTTGTGGCTCTTGCGATTGCGGATCACGAAGTTGACCTTCATGTTCTTTCATCTGCTCAAGCATTTTAGGGGTACGTGATACAACCCATACAGGTTTACCACGCCACTCGACACGTATTAATTGTCCTGGCTCAAGTTTGCTGATATCTACTTCTACAGGCGCACCCGCAGATTTAGCTCGCTCACTTGGATTCCAAGACGCAATAAAAGGAACAGCAGCCCCAGCCGCACCAACACCACCTACAACAGAGGTAGCTATGGTTAAAAAGCGACGTCGGCCATTGTCTACAGGCGCATTGCTCATCCACTTATCTCCACTATGATTCTCAACACTTGCTATATTGAGAACATCAGTTACAGCAGGTTAATTTTTCGAAATTTTTAAAATAGAAGCGATCATAATTAAAACCCTTGATTAAAACAAGGTTATTCACAGCCTCACGCTCGAATAACCCGACTTGATCAATAGTTTGATAAAGTAAGCTCGAGAATAAAGCCGAATGACTATAATAGCGCTTCTGTAAAAACAATATACTGACCAAGATCAACCCCACTACGAGGAAACAGATAAACTGTACATGGTGATGTTGAACTTGCTCATACTACTTGCCAGCCAATTGTAGCAAAAAATTCCACCAATTAACTGATGGATTTACACTAATTGCGATAATTATTTAACTTTTTTGCAGCGAAATGGGTATTTTAAAGCTTTCGTACATTAAATACGCAGTATTTATAAAATATGATCAGCGCCTAACCTTAAAAAAGCGAGCTTGAGGTAGGTAAGTACTTAAATTTTAATGCCAAAAACAAAAAACCCAGCATAAGCTGGGTTTTTGAATTCTTGATAACGTAAAAATTAACGTTTTGAGAACTGTGGACGCTTACGCGCTTTCTTAAGACCCACTTTCTTACGTTCAACTTTACGTGCATCACGTGTAACAAAACCTGCTTTACGAAGTTGTGGACGTAATGACTCGTCAAACTCCATAAGTGCACGAGTGATACCGTGACGGATAGCACCAGCTTGACCAGTTGTACCACCACCGGCAACGGTGATGTGAAGGTCAAATTTTTCAGTCATGTCAACAAGCTCAAGAGCTTGACGAACAACCATGCGTGCTGTTTCGCGACCAAAGTACTCTTCTAAAGAGCGCTTGTTGATTACGATGTTACCAGTGCCTGGGCGTAAGAATACGCGAGCACTTGAACTTTTACGACGACCTGTACCGTAGTATTGATTTGCCATGATAGTGCTCCTTAAATGTCTAGAACCTGAGGCTGTTGTGCAGCATGGTTGTGCTCAGTACCTGCGTAAACTTTAAGTTTACGGTACATAGCGCGGCCTAAAGGACCACGTGGCAACATGCCTTTAACAGCTTTTTCGATGATCATTTCAGGCTTTGCAGCTTGAAGTTTATCAAAAGTAGTAGACTTAAGACCACCTGGGAAACCAGTATGAGCGTAGTACACTTTATCTTTGAATTTGTTACCAGTTACAGTAACTTTCTCAGCGTTGATAACGATGATGTAATCACCAGTATCTACGTGTGGAGTGTATTCAGCTTTGTGCTTACCGCGTAGGCGATGAGCGATTTCAGTAGCGATGCGACCTAAAGTTTTACCTTCAGCGTCAACTACGTACCAGTCACGTTTTACTGTTTCTGGTTTAGCAACAAACGTTTTCATTTATAAAAATCCAATGTTTTTCAATTAAAACCACAGGCAGTTATTATTAACTACCGCTCTAAGTATGCTATAACCCCTTCGAGTTTTAGACTTTAGCGCCGCTCACAAGTGGCTAAACTATATGAGGACATAGAACGCAACGTGGCAGACGCGGGAGTATACCAGCACTTAAAACACATTGCTACCGAGCGGTTGTTTTTTCCACAAGAAAATTACAAAAATTTATGCATTTATATAAAAACAACAATAAGGCCACTTTAAAGAGTCGATACAGTCGTATTAGCGCTATGCTAAATGCTCTTTTGCTAAATACTCTAAAGACTGCATTTCTTGCAGGCGGCTAATGCAGCGCTTAAATTCAAAGTTAAGATTGCCTTGGGTATAAAGTTGCGTGATCGGTTTTTCAGCCGAAATAATTAATGTTACATGTCGCTCGTAAAACTCATCCACTAAAGCGATAAAGCGCCTAGCTGCATCATCATTATTTTGTCCAAGCTGTTTAACATTAGAAATAATAACAGTGTTATATAAACGGCTAATTTCCATGTAGTCGACTTGGCTACGTGCGGTTTCGCACAATTCGCTAAATTCAAACATCACTACACACTTAGCCACTTTGCGTGTGTTGATTAAGCGCCCTTCTATTTCTATGGGTTGATCAAGCTCCCCCGCCTCTGGCGAGAGCTTATCAAAATATTCAAATAAGTTTTTATCGGCTTGCTCATCTAACGGGCTGTGAAATATTTCGGCTTGCTCAAGTGTACGCAAGCGATAATCAATACCAGAGTCTACATTTACTATTTCTGTGTTCGCTTTTACCAGTTCAATGGCCGGAACAAAACGCGCACGCTGTAAGCCGTTTTTATATAAATCATCAGGTACTATATTAGAGGTAGCGACTAATACTATATTGCGTGCAAATAATGCCTGCATTAAGCCGCCGAGTAACATGGCATCTGTAATATCTTGAACAAAGAATTCATCAAAACAGATGATATCGGTTTCGGCTTTAAATATGTCGGCAACAATTTCCAGTGGATTGCTTTTATTATTTAGCTTTTTTAGTTCATCGTGAACTCGGTGCATAAAGCGATGAAAATGCACGCGCATTTTACGCTCACCTGGCAGCGCTTCGTAAAAGGTATCTACTAAATAGGTTTTACCACGCCCTACACCACCCCAAAAATAAAGCCCTTTAATTGGCTCAGGTTCGCTTTTATTAAACAACTTTGCAAAAAAGCCTTGTTGCTGTGGTTTTTTACTTGTGAGGTCATCGTATAAACGTTGTAAATGGCGCACTGCATTTTCTTGTGCTTGGTCATGTACAAAGTCATCGCGCTTAAGATCTTGCTGGTAAGTTTGCCAAGGAGTCATATCTAATTACATTTTAAACACAGTTTAATTTGCACAACATATTAACACGCATCTTAACTCGGGGTATATTACCCACAGGATGATTTATATTTGAATCAGGCATTATTAGATATTTTTTCCCAAAGGGGTGAAGTTATGGGCACAGTTACGTGGGTAGGTTTAATTATTATTACTGCTGTAGTGGCATTTTTTGTTGGTGCATTCGTTACTAAAAAGCAATTTAAGCAAGATGAATTAAAAGAGCAAGCCGAGCAAGCACAAAACGCGCTTGAGCAGTATCGCCAAGATGTGGCCGATCATTTAGCAAGCACAGGTAAGCTTGTGAATAAAATGAAAGAAAACTACGACCAACTACTCAGCCATGTTGAAGAAACCAATCAACTCTTACTTGATGATAAAAACAAAGCGCCTAGCGAGCCGTTTTTCTCTAAAGAAACAACAGAGCAATTACAAGCGTCTTTAAAAGAGCGCGAGGTTGACCGTTCATCTGCACAAGCACAACCTGCCGATTACGTCTCGGGTGAGTCTGGTTTATTTGCAGGGCAAAATGGCGATACAAAACCTGCAAAAGCCTCTTAACATACTGAGCACACTAAAATGTTAGTGCTATCTTGAGGAACTTTTTTTTGACCCCATAGTCTTTAAATGTAACAGCTTTATATTTAAATTCGAAAAGGCTGCTTATGCAGTCTTTTTGCTTTTCCTGTGATGTGGAGTACACCCTGACTATGAAAATGAAATTATCACTTATTAGTGCTGCAATCTTATCTACAAGCTTATTACTAAGCCCAATGGCCTCTTATGCAAAACTGCCTATTGCAGTTAACGGCCAACAATTACCCACACTTGCGCCTATGCTTGAGCAAATTACCCCTGGCGTTGTGAGCATTCAGGTTTCTGGCTCAAAAGAAGTGCGCCGCCGTGCAGACCCGCTTGAATACTTTTTTGGAAACCCTCAGCCACGTAGTCAAAAGCGCCAATTTAGTGGTTTAGGCTCAGGGGTTATTATTGATGCCGACGAAGGCTATGTAGTAACAAATAACCACGTAATTCAAGATGCCGAAAAAATGGTGGTAACGCTAGAAGACGGCCGTGAATTTGAAGCCACCAAAATTGGTACCGATAAAGAGTCTGATATTGCACTATTACAAATAGATGCAGATGACTTAACCGAAGTTAAACTAGCAAATTCAGATAAATTGCGTGTCGGCGACTTTGCAGTAGCAATTGGTAATCCATTTGGTTTAAGCCATACAGTAACCTCGGGCATTGTAAGTGCATTAGGGCGTAGTGGTTTAAATATTGAAGGCTACGAAGACTTTATTCAAACCGATGCAGCTATTAACCAAGGTAATTCAGGAGGCGCTTTAGTTAACCTAAATGGTGAGCTCATTGGTATTAATACTGCTATTTTAGGTGCCTCGGGTGGAAATGTTGGTATTGGCTTTGCCATTCCATCAAATATGATGAAAAACTTAGTCGACCAAATTATTGAACATGGCGAAGTACGCCGTGGCTCACTGGGTATTTCTGGCCGTCCACTTGATGCAGGCCTTGCAAAAGCACAGCAACTTGACGTTAAACAAGGTGCTTATGTTATGCAAGTAATGGATGATACCGCAGCAAGCAAAGCAGGTATCAAAGCTGGCGATGTTATTATTAGTATTAATGGCAGCGATATTAGTGGCTTCCACGAGCTGCGTAGTAAAATAGCAACGTTAGGTGAAGGACGCGAAGTTAAATTAGGTATTTACCGCGATGGCAAAGTAAAAACCATTAAAGTAACGCTTGATGGTGCTTCGGGTGTAACCGCCGCAGGCGATGAACTGCATCCTGCATTCCAAGGTGCAACGCTTGAAAACGTGCAAAAAAATGGCACTAAAGGTATTGAAGTCGCCACAGTAGATCCGCGCTCTCCTTCTGCACGTGTTGGTCTTGAAGAAGGTGATGTGATTGTACAAGTTAACCGCCAACGTGTAGAAAACATTCGTCAAATGAATAAAATTATCGAAGATACCCAAGGTAATATTGTACTTGGCGTTAAACGTGGCAGAGAGTCTATCTTTGTACTTATCCAATAACTAACACGTTATAAATAAGCAATAAAAATAACAGCAGCACTTGCCGCTGTTATTTTTTTTGTGCCATCATAAAGAATTGCTCACTAACAATAAGAATCTCGTGCTGAAATTACTAAAATTTGTACTTCCCCCTTTGTTTGTCGGTTTAGGTATCGCTTTTTTAGTGGTTTTTTTCAGCCCTAATATGCGCGCCTCTTTACTCCCTAATGTTCCCTTGCCCAGTGCTATGAGCTCAAATCACCTTAGTTTTGCTGACGCGGTTAAGCGTGCTGCACCATCGGTAGTAACTATTTTTTCAGAAAGCATTTCTAAAGAGCCTCGCTATAAGCAACAAAACACCGTTCAAGAGCTTGGCTCTGGCGTAATTATGGCGCAAGACGGCTACATATTAACTAACTACCACGTTATAAATAATGCAGATCAAATCTTGGTTATTTTAACCGATGGCCGACGCTTTTTTGATGTGCAGTTAATTGGCTTTGACACCATTACCGATTTAGCCTTATTAAAAATTAACGCCGACCACCTGCCGGTGATCCCCGTAAACGATAATTACACCACCAGTGTAGGTGATGTAGTGCTGGCCATTGGTAACCCACTCAATTTAGGGCAAACCATCACCCAGGGTATAATTAGTGCCACCGGTAAACAAAAAATTACCGATAGCCCTTATAACAACTTACTGCAAATGGATGCAGCTATAAATGTAGGTAACTCTGGCGGGGCTTTAGTTAATTCAAATGGGGATTTAGTGGGGATCACGTCTGCGCAGTTTAAAACTCGTGAAAATCTTAATATCCAAGGAATATTTTTTGCTGTTCCCTATTCGCTCGCCAAAGAAGTAATGGCAAAGCTAATACGCCATGGCCGTGTAGTACGTGGCTATTTAGGCTTTGAAGGCACCGCTGTAGATAGCACGGGCAAAGAGGTAAACGACAGCCTTACTGAGGTTGCTGGTATGCGCATCACCAATTTAGACCCATTAGGTCCTGCATGGCAAGCTGGCATTGAAGAGCAAGACATCGTTATTAAAATTGCAGGGTTAAGTGTCGCCAACCCGCAAAAAGTACTCGAAAAAATAGGCAATACACAGCCCGGTAAAGAAATAGAATTTGAGCTGTACCGAAACGGTAAAGTAGAAAAAATAATGGTTAGAGTTGCAGAGCTCGAAACTAAACTCTAACCAAAATGGCAATAAAAAGGTCGGATAGCAATACGCGTATCCGACCTTTTTTTATGTCTAAAGTAAACTGTGTTTAACTCAGCGCGCTTAATTTAGGAGCAAGTGTGCTCTCACCTCAAAGCGAATAAATATTATTGCGAATGGGTATTAGCTACTTCTGCGCTTAATATTGGCACCTAAGCCACTGAGTTTATCTTCAATGCGTTGATAGCCTCGGTCTACGTGGTAAATACGATCGACTACCGTTTCACCTTGCGCCACAATACCGGTCAAAATTAAGCTTGCAGAAGCGCGTAAATCGGTTGCCATTACTTGTGCGCCACTTAAACTTTGCGTTTCACCACAAATAGCGGTGTGCCCTTCTAAACGAATATTAGCGCCCATGCGTTGTAACTCTGGTACGTGCATAAAGCGGTTTTCAAAAATGGTTTCGGTAATTGTTGCACTACCATTAGCCACTACATTTAACGCGGTGAACTGCGCTTGCATGTCGGTTGGAAAGCCAGGGTGTGGCATGGTTTTAATATTAACGGCTTTGAGCTCACGATTACGCATATCTAAATAAATGCTGTCATCGTTTACTTCAACTAATGCATTTGCGGCACGTAATTTTTCAATAACAGGCTCAAGTGAATGAAAATCTGTTTTTTTACAAAGTACTTCGCCTGCAGCCATCGCTGCTGCAACTAAAAAAGTGCCCGTTTCAATGCGATCAGGTAAAATGCTGTGCTCACAGCCGCCTAAACGCTCTACGCCATCAATTTCTATACGGCTTGTACCTGCACCAGTAATTTTTGCACCCATAGCAATTAGGCAATTGGCCAGGTCAATAATTTCCGGCTCGCGTGCTGCATTTTCAAGCACCGTTTTACCATCGGCAAGTGCTGCGGCCATTAGTAAGTTTTCGGTTGCGCCAACACTGACCATTTCCATGAAAATTTCAGCGCCTTTAAGGCGACCTTCTACCTTTGCATTGATATAACCGTTTTCAACGTTTATTTGTGCGCCCATGCGCTCTAAACCTTGAATATGTATATCAACCGGACGTGCGCCTATAGCACAGCCACCAGGTAGCGATACCTGCGCCTCTCCAAAACGCGCTACTAAAGGCCCAAGTGCCAAAACAGAGGCACGCATTTGCTTAACTAAATCATAAGGAGCAAGCGTTTTATTAACGGTTGCGCCATCGATATACAGTGTATCGCCTTGCCAATTTACAGTTGCGCCTAAGGTGCTTAAAAGCGCCTCAGTGGTCACAATATCGCGAAGGCGAGGAACATTCGTAAATGTACTTTTACCATCGGCAAGCAGTGCGGCAAACAAAATTGGTAATGCGGCATTTTTAGCGCCAGAAATAGTTACTTCACCCGCAAGTGAAGTGCCACCTTGAATTACAAACTGATCCATTAAGAGGCCTTAACTATTGAGGTAAAATAAATTTTTGTTCACGCTTCCACTCAGTTGGCGTAAATGCACGAATTGATACAGCGTGAATTGTACCGTCTGAAATAGTATTCATTAATGGGCCATAAACTAGCTGTTGCTTTTTAACGCGGCTTAAACCGTCAAAGCACTCACCTACTGCAATTACTTCATAATGGCTACCATTGGCTTTTACTTTTACTTCAGATAATTGAAGTTCGTCGCGTAATAATGTTTCGACTTGGCTAGTTTCCATAACTCTCACTCAAATAAAGTTGTTACCTGACCCAACTGCATTAAATTTTGCAATTGCTCAGGTGGATTTTGCAATTCAAGGCGTGTGCCCTGTTGCTTAAATTCAGCAAAAGAGTGAATTAACCAAGCTAAGCCCGCTGTGTCAACCCTCATTACCTCACAAAGGTCAAAATAGATGGTTTTATGCTTACTTAATGACTTGGCGTTCAGAAGCTGTTCATTGCCAATTGAGCTGTGGGTAAGTTCACCACTTACCCTATAGTGCTGCTCATCTACTTGGCTAATTGCCAATTTAGTCATTGCTGTTGTTGCCTCTAAATTGCACAGGTAACTGGCTCTTTTGCTCTAGTAATTTGCTTACGTGTGCAATACCTTGCTGGCGTAAAATACCTTGTAGCTCACTTTGTTTTGCATCGAGTAAGCTAATTCCTTCTGCAATCATATCGTATGCGCGCCACTCGCCGCTGCGATCTTCACGCACTTTAAAATCAATTTTTATGTCAGGCTTGCCATCTTCTGTAATTTTAGTTTTTACTACAACTACATCTTTGCCTTTAAATGGTTGCTCTGCGCCAAATTCTACATGTTGGTCAGTGTATTGAGTAAATACCCCCGCGTAAGTAGCAACTAAATAGCCTCTAAACGCGCCAATAAATTCTTGGATGTCTTTAATTGCTTCGGCTTTTTCGGCTTCATCGGTAATTGCACGCACTTTAGACACTTCACTACCCAACACACGAAGTGCTGCATATTTGTAGTCTATGTAAGGCATCAGCTCTTCTTCTACAATAACACGAAGGTGCTCTTTATCTTTAGTGATAAGCAGTTGATCTTTTTTAATGCGCTCAAATGTATGCTCTGCTACCTGACGCACCATTTTGTTAGGATCTGTCAGTTTAACTTCGGCTGCGCTAACACTTTGCACAGCTAGGGTTGCACCAAGTGCAATAACGGCTAAAAACTGTTTCAACATAATAATTACTCACTACCTTGGTTGAATAAAAACTGCCCAATTAACTCTTCTAAAACAAGTGCAGACTTAGTATCTGTGATTGAATCACCATCACCTAACGCTTTGCTCTCTACGCCAAATAACTCATCGATTGCTTGATCTTGTGCGTTTTCGGTTACTGTTTCACCTAAACAGCGCTGCTCTGCTGCATTAGGAGAAATAACAGGGTGAATACCTAAGTACTGCTCCCCTAAAATACCCGATGTTAAAATTGAGATTGAGCTAGTGTCTGAAAAACGACATAAATACTGTGCATCTATCGTCATATTTACCACAGGCAAAAACTCCTGTGGGTGTACATAAATAGATTCAACACGGCCTATCACTACACCGCCTACTTTTACCGGTGCACGCGCTTTAAGTGAGCCGATATTTTCAAACTTTGCATTTAGCGTGTAGGTTTCGCCCGACCCGCTAATACCCGAATTAGCCACTTTAAGTGCTAACATTGCAAACGCTAAAATGCCTAATGCGACAAAAAAGCCAACTAAAATCTCTAATTTCCGTGAATTCATTATCTATACCCTATTAGCTGGTAAACATTACCGCTGTCAAAATAAAGTCAAACCCTAATACTGCCAGTGATGAGTGTACGACTGTTTCTGTTGTTGCTTTACTGATCCCTTCTGAGGTTGGGATACAGTCGTAGCCCTTATAAAGCGCAATCCAGGTCACTACCATGGCAAATACAAAACTTTTGATCATGCCGTTTAATACATCTTCTTGAAACGATACTTGCGATTGCATTATCGACCAAAAGCTGCCGGTATCTACGCCTAACCAATCAACCCCAACTAAATGAGCACCGATAATAGCAACCGCAGAAAAAATAAGTGCAAGCAATGGCATACTAATAAAACCTGCCCAAAAGCGCGGTGCAATAATGCGCTTGAGAGGATCAATGGCCATCATTTCTAGTGAAGAGAGTTGCTCGGTGGCTTTCATTAAACCTATTTCTGCCGTTAGCGCACTTCCAGCGCGCCCAGCAAATAATAGCGCTGTAACCACAGGGCCTAGTTCGCGTAATAAACTAAGCGCAACTAATGGGCCTAGGCTGTCTTCGGCGCCATAGCCAACCAATACAGTGTAACCTTGCAGCGCAAGCACCATACCAATAAACAAACCCGACACCATAATAATTAATAATGATTGCGAACCAACCATATAAAGTTGGCGCACTAACAGCGGTGTGCCTTTTTTAAAGTTAGGTACATTCCACAATGCATTAAAAAGCATGTTGGCAGAGCGCCCTAATGCAGCAAAACGCCCCAGCGTTTTATGACCTAACTTTTGAAATAAATCCAACATTAAGCGTTTTCTCCTAACAGCTCATCAGCATACGTTTGTGCAGGATAATGAAATGGCACAGGTCCATCCGATAACCCTTTTAAAAACTGCTGTACTAATGGAGATTCATGATTACGCATTTCATCCGGTGTCCCAGCCCCTATTACGCCTTGATCGGCAATAATAATAACGTGATCGGCAATACTCATTACCTCCGTCACATCGTGGGTTACAATAAGGGATGATAAACCTAGCACTTCATTTAACGACTTAATAAGCTTTACCAATACGCCCATAGATATTGGGTCTTGGCCGGCAAAAGGCTCATCATACATAATAAGTTCTGGGTCCAGTGCAATAGCACGTGCAAGTGCTGCTCGTCTGGCCATACCGCCAGAAAGCTCAGAAGGCATTAAATCTTTAGCACCGCGTAAACCCACCGCTTGCAGTTTCATTAATACGACTAGTTTAATTAACGCTTCACTTAACTTGGTGTGCTCTCGCAGAGGAAATGCAATGTTGTCAAATACCGACATATCAGTAAATAACGCACCGCTTTGAAACAGCATGCTCATTTTGGTTCGTGCCGCATATAACTCTTTGCGCGACATACTAGGAATACTGCCACCTTCGAATAAAATATCGCCGGCGTCAGGCTTAAGCTGCCCACCAATTAAGCGTAGCATTGTGGTTTTGCCAATTCCGCTTGGCCCCATAATCGCTGTTATCTTACCTTTAGGAACACTAAAACTCATATTTTTATATATGGTTCTATCGCCTCGCGAAAAGCTAACATCCTTGACTTCTACTATTGATTGCGACAAGTCGCTCTCCGTAACAATGTTCACTCGTGCTCCTATTTTAAGGGTTTTTTAGCCAAGATGGAAAAAACAATTCGTAAGATTTTGTAATACGCCTACAAAAAGCGCTCTAAGGCTGAAGTAAATTGCCTTAACCTTTGCTTAAGCGCATAAAATTCACGCACTGCAATAGTAGACCCTGCTCTTTTGCTTATACTTTCATGTTGGCTTTTGTTACTATTCGCGCCATCTGTATTTTGAACATCTGGCTTAACATAATGGTTACCTCGTTTGTTATTTTAATTCTTGGTTTTGCTGCACTTGTGTGGAGCGCCGACCGATTTGTATACGGTGCGGCAGCGCTTGCTAAAAACTTTGGAGTCCCTACTTTAATTGTTGGCTTAACGGTTGTTGCTATGGGTTCTTCGGCCCCTGAAATGATGGTATCGGCCTCGGCTGCTTTGGCAAATAAAACCGACACAGCGGTCGGTAACGCGGTAGGTTCAAATATAACAAACATCTTACTTGTGTTAGGTATTACTGCGCTGCTACGCCCTTTGAGTGTGTCATCAAGCACTTTAAAACGCGAAATGCCGCTTGTTATGCTGGTATCCTTGGCTACGTGGTATGTATTTTCAGACAACTACTTCTCACTCACCGAAGGGGTGGCATTGCTAGTTGCATTTGCTGTGTTTATTGGCGGCTTGATTGTGGTTTCTTTGCGCGCCAAAAATCAAGATGACCCTTTTGTTTCAGAAGCCTGCGATGAGGTTCCTAACGATGTACCAACTAAAAAAGCCGTTTTATGGCTAATTGTCGGCATGGTTTTATTGCCTGTTAGCTCACACTTTTTAGTTGGTTCAGCAGTCGATATTGCTAAATACTTTGGTTTAAGCGACTTAGTTATTGGCTTAACCATTATCGCCATTGGCACAAGTTTACCTGAACTTGCAGCTTCTGTAGCGGGTGTACTTAAAAACGAAGATGATTTAGCCCTAGGTAATATTGTGGGCTCAAATATATTTAATATTTTAGCGGTATTACCACTTGCAGGTATTATTAACCCATCAGTGGTTGACCCGTCACTTGCAAACCGCGACATACTTATTATGTTAGGTGCTACGCTTGCGCTTATTATTATGTCATTGAACTTTAGAGGTTCTCAGCGTATCAATAGAGTAGAAGGTGGCCTATTACTCATCGCATTTTTGGCGTACCAGGGTTATATTTTTAGTCAAGTAGGGTAACAATGGCACAACTAAATTTTATAGAGCAAGGTTTACGCGTATTAAACATTGAACGCCAAGCGCTTGCTGATATTACACAATACGTTGACGAAAACTTTCATAGTGCGTGTCAGCTCATGTTTGATTGCCAAGGCCGCATTATTGTTATTGGCATGGGTAAATCAGGCCATATTGGTAATAAAATTGCAGCTACCCTTGCAAGTACAGGCAGCCCTGCTTTTTTTGTTCACCCAGGCGAAGCAAGCCATGGTGATTTAGGCATGATAACCAAAAATGACGTGGTTATGCTTATATCAAACTCGGGCGAAACCAGCGAAGTACTTAATATTATTCCGGTGCTTAAACGCCTTGGTGCAAAAATAATATCGATGACAGGCAACCCGCTCTCTACTATGGCTACACTTGCCGATGTGCACGTATGCATAAAAGTAGAACAAGAAGCGTGTTTATTAGGTTTAGCGCCTACAGCAAGCACCACTGCCACTTTAGCGATGGGTGATGCAATGGCAGTTGCGCTTTTAGAAGCACGCGGCTTTACCGCCGATGACTTTGCACTCTCTCAC
Organism: Pseudoalteromonas sp. P1-11; assembly: GCF_001399995.1. NCBI lineage: Bacteria > Pseudomonadati > Pseudomonadota > Gammaproteobacteria > Alteromonadales > Pseudoalteromonadaceae > Pseudoalteromonas > Pseudoalteromonas sp. P1-11. The sequence continues at coordinate 216,128 of NZ_LJSP01000001.1, read as the reverse complement.
CCTGGTGGCAGTTTAGGTAAGCGATTGTTGCTCACTTTAAAAGATGTAATGCACAGCGGCACAAACACCCCTATTATAGGTGTAACGCAAACAATTAAAGACGCGTTAATAGAAATGTCAGCCAAAGGGCTGGGCATGACCGCTATTGTAGATAACAATCAACAGCTTGCAGGCCTTTTTACCGACGGTGACTTACGCCGTATTTTAGAGCAAAGAGTTGATATACATAGCACCACTATTAGCCAGGTTATGACTAAGTCATGCACAACCGCCACGGCCGATATACTTGCAGCTGAGGCCCTAAACATAATGGAAAACAAACGTATTAATGGTTTAATTGTGGTCAATGATAAAAACCAGCCAATAGGCGCCTTAAATATGCAAGACCTCTTAAAAGCAGGAGTATTATAAATGCAATTTGAAGATCTCTATCAACCGCTAAGCGATGATGCCAAAGCACGCGCCAAAAAAGTAAAACTACTCATATGCGACATTGATGGTGTATTTTCTGATGGCCGAATTTACCTCGGTAACCAAGGCGAAGAATTAAAAGCATTTAATACAAAAGATGGTTTTGGCATTAAAGCGCTGATCAATAGTGGTTTTGAAGTTGCGGTCATTACGGGACGTCACTCAGAAATAGTGCAAACTCGCATGAGCAGCTTAACCGTGCAGCACATTTATCAAGGCCAAGAAGACAAGCTTATTGCTTATCAAGAACTCAAAAACATTTTAAAGTTAACTGACGAACAAATAGCCTATATTGGCGACGATGGCCCTGACATGCCAGTAATGGAGCGCGTTGGCTTTGCCGTTGCAGTTAACGATGCGCACCCGCTTATTAAGCGCTTATCGCATTACACTACGCAAATGCCTGGCGGCTTTGGCGCCGTTAGAGAGCTCACAGACTTACTTATGCTAGAGAATGGCATAGCGCTTACAACACAAGGCACCAGTTCATGAATGCAGCACGCGTTATACTCAGTGCGTTATTCATCGGCTGTATGGTTTGGCTTTGGTACCCTTATTTTACCCAAACCAATGTAGCGCCAGAGCAAGAACCTGAAGTAATTGCAAAGCCCGATTACACCGCTATAGAGCTTAAGCAAACAGCCTATGACGAGCAAGGCAAAATAAGCCATAAAGTCACAGCGGCTAAAATGGAGCTGTACCAACAGCTTGGTTTTACGTTTTTTGAAAAACCTATTTTCACCTTGTATAACGAAAAGCAAACATGGCGAATAAATGCAGACGAAGCAACGCTTTACGAAGATAAACAACTTATTTTAGAAGGCAATGTAGTTGCTAAAAATTTAGTTGATAACGCCATGATAGATAACATCGATGCCGATAACATCGAAGTCGACATTAAAGCGCTAACAATGCGCTCTGAGCAGCCAGTGGTTGTCACTGGGCCTAATTTAAAAATTGTCGGTAAAGGCCTTGAAGCCGATTTAAAAACCGAAGTAATAAAACTAATTAACCATACGCGAACAATATATTATGACCAATAAACTCACTAAAATACTTATTATCCCATCGCTAATGCTTGCATTTAGCGCCTCTGCTGCTGAGCCTGCTGCTCAACCGCCAGCAAATCAAATTTCTATTAGTGCAGACCGTCAAGAAGGCCAACTTAAAGAAAACGTAGGTATTTTTGAAAAGAACGTCGAAATTGTGCATGGTAATCGCAAAATTACAGCCGACCGACTTGAAGTACATAAACGTGAAGACTTAGGGGATAACAAACAACTCCTTATTGCCACTGGCAGCCCAGCCTACTTCGAAGAAAAACAAGACGATGGTACCGTAATGAGCGCCAGTGCAAACGAAGTACGTTACGACGTAGCAAAGCGCTTTTTAACGCTTGTTGGCGATGCTGAAGTCGCACAAGCCGGTCAAAAAATTAATGCTAAAAGTATTACCTACGATATGCAGCAGCAGCTTATTAGCGCAGAAAAAGACGAAAACTCTACGGATCGTGTCCACACAATTTTAGTGCCTGTTGAAGCAAAAATTAAAGAAAAAACAGGTAACGAAGGTCAACCATGAGCACCTTAAAAGCAGAACTATTAGCAAAAAGCTATAAAGGCCGCCAAGTTGTAAAAAATGTAGGCCTTGAGGTAGAAGCCGGCAGCATTGTTGGCTTATTGGGCCCTAATGGCGCAGGTAAAACCACCACCTTTTACATGATTGTAGGATTAGTACCTAGCGACAAAGGTAAAATTTCTATTGATGATAACGACATTACGTTATTACCTATGCACAGCCGCGCCCGCTTAGGCATTGGCTATTTGCCGCAAGAGTCATCAATATTTAGAAAGCTGACAGTTTATCAAAACTTAATGGCTATTTTAGAAACGCGTAAAGAGCTCAATAAAGCCGCGCGAGAAGAAACGCTCAACAACTTACTTGATGAATTTAGTATTCAGCATATTCGCGATAGCCAAGGTATGGCACTTTCTGGTGGTGAACGCCGCCGTGTAGAAATTGCCAGAGCACTGGCAGCAAACCCTAAATTTATTTTATTGGATGAGCCTTTTGCTGGTGTTGATCCGATTTCAGTGTTAGATATAAAGAAAATAATAGAACATCTTAAAAACCGTGGCATTGGCGTATTAATTACCGATCACAATGTAAGAGAAACCCTTGATGTTTGTGAAAAAGCCTACATTGTTTCTCATGGGGAGCTAATTGCATCTGGCACCCCAGAACACGTATTAAATGACAAAACTGTACGCGATGTTTATTTAGGCGAGCAATTTAGGCTGTAACATTTAAGCCACACCTACAAGCATCTGCTAATATTAATTATAACAACATAAAAGGATTGTTAGAGATACATGAGGCAATCATTACAGCTGCGCATGGGCCAGCAACTTACAATGACTCCACAATTGCAACAAGCGATTCGCTTGCTGCAGCTCAGTACATTGGATCTCCAGCAAGAAATACAAGAAGCACTTGATAGCAACCCGCTATTAGAAGTAGAAGAGCAAGATTACACGGAAGAGTCGGCTGGAAAAAATGAGCAAAAAGCAGATACGGATGATGTAACCGTAAGCGCATCGGCTGACGATACAACCAGCGAGTACGAGCAAGACAGTGGCGAAGCTTTAAATAAAGACACCGTTAGCGATGATATGGCAATGGATGTAACTTGGGATGAGTACATGAGCGCAGCCCCTGCGGCATCCTCAGGCCCAATGCCGGAAGATGAGTCTATTTATCAAGGTGCCTCTACTGAAACGCTACATGAGTATTTAATGTGGCAGCTTCAGCTTACTCCTTTTAGCCCAACTGACGAAGCCATTGCTATTGCCATTGTAGAAGCTGTAGATGACTCGGGTATTTTAACGCTAAGTTGCGAAGAGATTTTAGAGAGCTTTAACCAAGAAAACGATGACGAAGTTGAAGTTGAACTTGACGAAATAGAAGCCGTTTTAAAGCGTATTCAGTTATTTGACCCTGTAGGTATAGCCGCGCGCAGTTTACAAGAGTGCTTGTGCATTCAGCTAAACCAGTTTGATAAAGACACCCCTTTTATAGAACAAACTAAAATGATCTTAACCGATCACATTGATCTATTAGCGGCACGCGACTATCGTACATTAATGAAAAAGACTAAGCTTAAAGAAGACGAGCTTAAAGAGGTCATGACCCTAATACATACCCTCAACCCAAAACCTGCAGATACCATAGTAAGGGAAGAGTCGGAGTATGTAATACCGGATGTGTCGGTTAAAAAAATAAAAGGCCGCTGGGTGGTAGAGCTAAACCCAGATAGCATGCCAAAAATACGCGTAAATAGTCAGTACGCGGCTATGTCACGTACCGTAAAATCAAGTGGTGATAGCCAATTTATTCGCTCTCACTTACAAGAAGCTAAATGGTTTATAAAAAGCCTTGAAAGCAGAAACGACACGCTGCTCAAAGTAACAAACTGTATTGTAAAACAGCAACAAGCATTTTTTGAACATGGCCCCGAAGCCATGAAGCCAATGGTTTTAAACGATGTTGCTGAAATGGTAGAAATGCATGAATCGACAATTTCGCGTGTTACTACGCAAAAATATATGCATACGCCACGTGGTATTTTTGAGCTTAAGTATTTTTTCTCAAGCCACGTAAGCACTGAAAACGGCGGCGAGTGTTCATCAACCGCAATACGTGCCCTAATTAAAAAGCTAATTGCCGCGGAAAACTCAGCTAAACCATTGAGTGATAGTAAAATTGCGGATATATTGGCAGAGCAAGGAATTAAAGTAGCTAGACGCACAATAGCAAAATACCGTGAATCGCTAGCTATTCCACCGTCAAATCAGAGAAAGAGTTTGATATAAGACGTAAAAAACAAAGAGGAAATGCTTATGCAACTAAACCTAACTGGTCGTCACGTAGAAGTAACTGATTCACTTAGAGACTATGTAAATAATAAATTTGCAAAGCTAGAAAGGCACTCAGATCATATTAGCAATGTGCATGTCATTCTCGATGTAGAAAAACTCAACCAAAAAGCAGAAGCGACTATTCATGTAAGTGGCGCAGATTTATTTGCCTCAACAGAGCACCAAGATATGTATGCCGCTATAGACTCGTTGATTGACAAGCTCGATCGTCAAGTCATAAAACATAAAGAGAAGCTTGCTAGACACTAATATTATGAAATTAAGTACATTAGTATGCCAGGACTGCAGCAAAGCTGCGGTCCTTTTTAGTAGTAAAAAAAGAATTTTAGAGTTTATCAGTGAGCTAGCTCATGAAAAGCTCCCCTACTTACCACAACAAGATATTCTTAATGCGCTGGCAAGCAGAGAAAAGCTAGGCAGTACTGGCATTGGCCGGGGTATCGCCATTCCTCATGGCAGAATGGGTGGCGTAGAAGAGCCGCTGGCTTTAGTACTTGTTAGCGACACCCCTGTTAACTTTGATGCTATTGATAACTGCCCTGTTGATATTTTTGTTGCACTCATCGTACCAGATGGCGATAACCAACAGCACCTAAAGACTCTGGCAACCATAGCTGATAAACTGAGCAACAAAGAATTTTGTAAACAGCTGCGTAGTGCTAAAACCGATGCAGAGCTGTATCAAGTAATTGTTGATCAATCGTAGTAAATACTAAGGGCTATAAATGGAGTTAATTATCATAAGCGGCCGTTCTGGTTCAGGTAAGTCGGTTGCTTTACGCGTGGTTGAAGATTTAGGCTATTATTGCGTAGATAATATTCCGGTCAACTTACTGCCCTCTTTAGTGCGAAGTGTTTCAGATAACTATGACAAAATAGCCGTTAGTATAGATGTTCGTAATATCCCCAAAGAACAAGACGAATTTAACGATATTCTCGAGTACCTTCCTGACTTTGCTAAACCCACACTGTTTTATTTAGATAGTGATGATCAAACACTGATCAAACGTTTTTCAGAAACACGCAGATTACACCCTTTATCCATCGATTCACTGCCGCTTGATTTAGCAATAAAAAAAGAAAAAGAACTGCTTGATGTACTCGTAACACGCGCTGACTTTATGCTTGATACCACCGATTTAAGTGTGCACCAATTAGCAGAGTCAATTCGCGAAAAAATACTGGGTAAAAAAGATAAGCAACTTATTGTAACGTTTGAATCGTTTGGCTTTAAACACGGCATACCTAAAGAAGCTGATTATGTTTTTGATGCTCGCTTTTTGCCAAACCCCCACTGGGAGCCTGAACTTAAACCGCTTACGGGCCTTGATCAACCAGTAAAAGATTTTTTGGCAAATCACAGCATAGTGCAAAAATTCACTTGGCAAATTCAAACCTTTGTACAAACTTGGTTGCCACACTTAGAGCGTAATAACCGTAGTTACCTCACTATTGCAATAGGCTGTACTGGTGGTCAACACCGCTCGGTTTATTTAGCGCAAGCCATTGGTGAGAGCTTTGCTATGACGCATCCGAATGTCAAAATTCGTCATCGTGAGCAAGAAAAGTAACCTTAAAATAATAACCTGTTCAGTTTAGGTATAGTAATTTATGCGCTGTGAAGACACATTTTTAATAAAAAATAAATTAGGCTTACACGCCAGAGCGGCAACGGTCCTTGCGCAATTAGCTGTGCAGTTTGATGCTAAAATCACCTTACACCAAGATGATAAAGAAGCCGCAGGCGACAGCGTATTAGCTTTAATGCTACTTGAAAGCAGTAAAGGTAAAGAAGTTAAAGTAGTCTGTGAAGGCCCTGATTCAGAGCAAGCTTTGCATGCGGTTGGGCAATTAATTGCACAACGATTTAACGAGCAAGAATAATTTAAAGCACCATAGCCTTATAAGTTAAAGACTTATCAGGCCAGACTATAAAGATTTAGTAAATTAGGGTATTCCGACTCGCCTAATTTAGTGCTTTAATTTAGGGTAATAAAGCCATGCCCCTGCTAAATTTGGTTACTTAATTTTAAACACTAATTTAGTCCCAGCATTGGGTTTAGCACAAAAATAAAGAAAATGACAGTGGGCAACTCCACTTACTAAACACCTTTCCATTACACAAAAATATTTAGGATGCCAATGCCAGAAGCGTTTGAACAAGACTATCCACTACAGCAACTAAAACAAGTGACTAAATCACTTAATAGTGGGCAATTTGTTCAAGTAAGACGCATGCTAGCAAAAACAGCACCTTGTGATACAGCACTGCTGCTTGAATCCTCTCCGCATAAAATTAGACGCATGCTTTGGCAACTGGTTGACCCAGATGTGCAAGGGGATGTGCTAGAAGAGCTCTCTGAAGATGTACGTTTAGGTATCATTGCACAAATGGAACCTGAGCATATTGCCGCGGCCACTGAGGATATGGGCCACGATGATTTAGGTGAAGTCCTACGTAGCCTACCTGATACCGTGTACAAAGATGTGGTTAGCGCTATGGATACGCAAGACCGCGAACGCGCTACACAAGCTTTATCTTACCAAGAGCGCTCAGCAGGCGCGCTAATGAACACCGATACGGTGACCATTCGCCCAGACGTTACACTTGATGTTGTGCTGCGTTATATTAGGCTACGCGGTGAGCTGCCAGAGGGCACCGATGATTTATACGTTGTTGATAAACATAACTGTTTTTTAGGTGCATTATCACTTAGTACACTGTTAACTAATCCGCCTGAAAAAATTGTTCAAGATTTAATGGATGAAGACTGTGAGTCTATCCCTATTTCGATGGATGAAAGTGAAGTTGCTCAGTTATTTGAGCGCCATAACTGGATATCGGCCCCTGTAGTCGATGATAACGCCCACTTGCTTGGGCGTGTCACCATTGATGATATTGTTGATGTTATTCGTGAAGATGCAGAGCACAGCTTATTAAGCCTTGCCGGTCTTGATGATGAAGAAGACACCTTTGCACCTGTTTTAAAAAGCTCAAAAAAACGCTCAGTATGGCTTGGCGTTAACTTACTCACAGCCTTAGCTGCCGCCTTCGTGGCCAGCTTTTTTGAAAGCACCTTAGATATATTACCTATTTTAGCTGTACTCAATGGCATTGTGCCCTCAATGGGTGGTGTAGCAGGTAGCCAATCTTTAACTCTAGTTATTCGCGGTATTGCCGTGGGCCACATTAACCAAACTAACCAACGATTTTTAATGGCTAAAGAGCTGGCGATAGGCGCATTAAACGGGGTTATTTGGTCAATACTTATAGCCAGTGTAATTGCGCTTTGGCAATGGGATTTTATGCTTGGCGGCGTGCTCGCATTTGCAATGTTTATGAACCTTGTAGTGGCTGGTGTTGCTGGCGCATGTATTCCTATTTTATTGAAAAAAATGAATATAGACCCTGCACTTGCAGGTAGTGTTGTACTTACGACGGTGACTGATATTGTCGGTATTTTTGCCTTTTTAGGCACCGCAACGTGGCTACTTATTTAGCAACCTGAACTCAGGTAAAGTAGCCACTACACACTAAAACATATAATTAAATTGGTGAGCCCGGTGGCATTGGTAAACCACTAAAGTTTTCAGGCCACTTACCTACTTTTAAAAACTGTTTTATTTGCTCTGCTAAATACTGTTTAAACGCGCTTTCTCCTACACTGGTATTACTTAACATTGAGTTTTGATTGTACTCTTTGCTTAATTTTACCAAGTAGAAACGTAACTGCGCCTGCACCTCTGGGCTTACCTTGTCGCTAGTGACTAAATCAGCCATATTTTTTGCAGTTAAAAATTGCACCCGCTGGGTGATTTTGCCTTTCATTGTATTAGGTGATGACACATTAAACACCTGGCTGTAAAGCTGCTCTAGCAGCTCATCTAAGCTGTAAAAATTAGAATTACGTACTTGTTGTTGAGCTAAACGATTTAAACGCTGTGGGTTTAATAATAACGATAAACTATGCTGCGCAGCTACTTCTGGCAAGGCCATCGCATCAAGAGTTAAACCCGTACGACCTGTTATGCTTTCACGCGATTTAGACTCGCCATATGCTTTTGGCGGAATAAGCGCTAACACCGACTCAGGCAAAATTAAATTAGCCGGTTTTAATGTTGTTAAAATAGCACTAAGCGCCGCTTGCTGCTGCGCTTTTGCAACCACTTGCGCGCCCTTAGCAGGTGAGTTGTTACGTGTTTCGTATTCGTAGTTAACCCCCGCAATTAGCTTAACTGCAGCCTCTACTTGATAGCGATGAAATAAATAAAGCGGCACGAGTTTTTCTTCTAACTGCGAGAGTGCATCGCCCGTTTTAATGTTGTTAATACCAAATTGCGAAAGCGCTTTTTTACGTACATCAAGCACTCTAAGTAACTCTTGCGCTGGGTTAGTACCGTTATCCCATAAGTGCGCTGTAGGGTGTGCACCGCCCTTTGCGCGTGCGTCGCTATCAGATATAAACTCAAGGCCCTTCGTTTTGTTCTCTTTTAATATTGCTGCAAGCTCAGCGCTTTCATCTTGATTAGTAAAGTCGCTGTAACCATACTTAATAACTTGGGTATCCCATACGCCCATACCGCTTGCATAGCCGCGGGTTACATCAAGCTCGCCTTGCTCGTTAAAGCTAAGTAGTGGGTGCGGGTAATCCATAACCGACGCTCTATCCCCCACCGAGGCTGCAAAGTTATGTGCAATGCCCAGCGTATGGCCAATTTCGTGTGCACTTAACTGGCGAATCCTATCAAGTGCCATTGCCTGTAAGTTTTTAGCCACCTCGTTACCTTTTAAATAAGGCGCACCAAGGGCTTCTGCAATTAAAATATCTTGGCGTACACGCAATGAGCCTAGTGTTACATGCCCTTTGAGTATTTCGCCGGTACGAGGGTCTATAACAGAGCTTCCGTAAGACCATCCGCGTGTAGCACGATGCACCCACTGAATAACGTTATAGCGAATATCCATAGGATCAGCATTGCTCGGCAGTACTTTGACTATAAATGCGTTTTTATAGCCTGCTGCGCTAAAGGCATCATTCCACCACTTACCGCCTTCAAGTAACGCGCTTTTAACCGGCTCAGGCACGCCAGGGTCTAGGTAATAAGTAATGGGCTCTACGGGTTCACTAATCGGTAAACTTGGATCTTTTTTAGCTAAGCGATGACGCGGTATATAGCGCACAAACATAGATTCACCAAGGGGGGCTGCATAGTCTTTATGCTCAATGTTCCAATACCCTGATTGCGGGTCAAATTTACGTGGCGTGTATTTATCATCAGGTAATTTAATAAGTGAGTGGTGCATATGTACAGTAAGTGCGTATGCATCGGCGCTTACTTGGCGCACAAATTTACCTGGTTTAGTGCCCTTAAACGTTAATACTGCTTCAAGCTCGGTATTTTTTACAAATGCTTTTGAGCGATTCATATACACAGCGCTGCGTGATTCATCAAGGCTAAAGCTGCCTTGCTTGCGCGCTGCAAGCGTACGGCTTACCCCGTGTACATCGCTTAATAAATAGGGTGTGTAATCAATCAGGAGCGTTTTTTCGCTTTGCGCTACCACTTTAAAGCCCGCTAAAATACTGGATGCAAAGGCCTCTTTAATACTTTGCTGCTCAGCTTTGTTAGTGGTATTAGCGCGATAATATGTATTTAGCGCGCGCAACATTACTTTATCGCCAAAACGCTCAAACTGAACTAAATGCGTGTTACCAAGTTGGCCTCTATCTAAGCCTATATCGTTAGAGCCAACACCATAGGGTAAGCTTTGCTGAAGTAAAAATTGCTGCTCTAATTTATCTACTTTTAAAAACACTTTGCCGTTTTGAGTATCGTAATAAAACGAAAAGTACCCAGGAAAGTGATTCATTTGCGCAGTAAATTCATCTATAGGCTTAATTGCTGCGTGCGCTTGGGTTATCATAGAGCACAGCATAGTAAAGAATATGTAACTTATTAGTGGTATTTTTTTCATAATCTTATCTTTGTTATTGGCGTTTTAAGTACAATTAGGTGGCACCATTATTACAGTGCTATTTAAACAATACAGGTATTTAAGACGAAATTCAGCGCACTAAGTTAATCTCTCTCACATTTAGATTAGCTAGTACACGTTATCAGGAAAATAGAATGCGTAGACTCCCACCAGTATTACTAGAAGACGGTTGTCCTAGAGAACTTTTATCGTTAATTAGAACCATTTTAGCAGCATGTAAAGAAATTTCGTTTCGTGTTGGCCAAGGTGCGCTTTCTGGCGTATTAGGCTCAACGCTTGATGAAAACATTCAAGGCGAAACCCAAAAAAAGCTCGATGTACTATCTAATCAGCTTTTAAAAGATATTTTACTGGAGTCTGGGTCAGTTAAAGCCATCGCCTCAGAAGAAGAAGACTACACAGTAGCTGGCAACCATGACGCTAAATACATTGTGGCGTTTGACCCGCTTGATGGCTCATCAAATACCGATATTAACTCGCTAGTGGGTACTATATTTTCAATTATGGAAGCCCCAGAAGGCTCAGATGCCGCCGATCAAAGTATTTTTATGCAGCCAGGCCACAAACAAGTTGCTGCAGGTTACGTGCTTTACGGCCCATCAACTATGCTTGCACTTACTACAGGTAAAGGCACGCGCATGTTTACGCTAGATAAAACCCAAGGTAGCTTTTTACTAACACAAGACTTTGCCACTATCCCTGCTGATACAAACGAATTTGCCATTAATGCGTCAAACCAGCGTCATTGGCAGCCAGCAATGCAAAACTATATTAATGACTTACTCGCTGGCGATACCGGCCCACGTGCTAAAAACTTTAACATGCGCTGGATTGCCGCTATGGTTGGCGATGTGCACCGTGTACTTAGCCGTGGTGGTTTATTTACCTACCCAACCGACACCAAAGATGCAAATAAACCTAATAAGCTACGTTTACTGTACGAAGCCAACCCCATGGCTATGCTAGTTGAGCAAGCAGGTGGTATCGCCTCTACGGGTACTGAGCGTATTATGGATATTCAACCCGATGCAATCCACCAGCGTGTGGCGGTAATATTAGGCTCTAAAAACGAAGTAGAAACGTGCTTGGGATACCATAAGTAATTCTTTAATTAAAAGGAAATACTTACCAATTTTGCATTTCGACAATGCGCGACTGCGTTCGCGCATATTCAAAGCTTAACTTTTGCCCCTGATACAAATAGTCAACGTGCGCGTGGGCGTTAATAACTAACAACTTATGGCAATCGTAAAACTCATCAACCAATGCAATAAAACGCCGCGCTTCGTCATCTAAATAATGCTCATTTAGAATTTGTTTTTCGCGTTGATAACTGTCTTCAATACCATGCACTATTACTTTACCTGTTGCGCCTACACCCATTTTTGGCACATTTTCTATATATAAAATATCAAACTGCTTGGCTAAAAACATATAATCGTAAGCGCTACGCGCTCCTGAGCAAAGCGCCATAAAATCGATCATTAATGCATTATCTGCGGTTAATAAGCACGGTAAGCTGCGGGAGTGTACCTGTAAAATTTGGTTTTCCTTTGCTTGTGGATACTGAGATAAAAACTGCTTTTTAAACTCGCTTATAGGTAAATTAATAAAATAATGGCGGCTATTTTTACCGTACCTAAAGCGATGGTCATCCTGCCCTTCAACACTAATAACATGGCAATAATTTTTAATTAAATCGATTGTGGGTAAAAACCGCGCGCGCTGTAGGCCATTGCGATAAAGCTGCTCAGGTTTTGCATTAGAAGTTGCCACCAGCACTACCCCACAATCAAACAAGGCGTTAAATAACCTTGCCATAATCATTGCATCGCCAATGTCGCTAACAAAAAACTCATCAAAACACAGCACTTTTATATCTTTCGCCCATTGTTTAGCAATTAACGTGAGGGGGTTTTTATGACCTTGTAGCTGGGCTAGTTGCGTGTGTATTTGCGCCATAAAGTGATGAAAATGCAGCCGCTGCTTACGCTCAGAGGGTAAATTTTTATAAAATAAATCCATTAACATGGATTTACCCCGCCCCACCGGCCCATGCAAATAAACCCCTTTAATCAACGGCGCCTTTTTCCACCAAGGTGTTTTTATGTGTAACTGTATACTTAGGTTATTTAACGCATTTACCGCATTTTGCTGAGCGCTATCAACACACAGTTCACCCGCATCTATTTTTGCTTGGTAAAGCCTCAAAATTTGTGGGTAGTTTACTGACATGGGGTTTCACTATCGGCTATAATCGCCGCCATTGTAGCCGACTAAAAATGTGAACCAAAATGAAATTCCCTTGCCGCTTAGATAAATTTATTAGCCACCTAGCCGAGCTACCACGCTCAAAAGCTCGCGCGGGTATTAAACGCCAAGAAGTGCAAGTAAATGGGGAAGTTGTTAGCGCGTTCGATTTTCAAGTAGCCCAGCAAGATGAAGTAACATTTGCTGGTGAGCCTATGGTATTTTTAGGCAAACGCTACTTTATGCTGCACAAACCTGTAGGCTACGTGTGTGCAAATGTAGATGAACTACACCCCACCGTATTTGATTTACTCGATGAGCCAAATATGGCCGACTTTCATGTAGCAGGTCGCCTTGATATAGACACCACCGGCTTAGTACTTATTACTAACGATGGCGATTGGTCGCACCGTATTACCTCGCCAAAGCACAACAAATTAAAAACCTACTTAGTAGAAACTCAAGAGCCTATAACCGAAGAAGCATTAGAGCAACTACGCAGCGGCGTACAACTTCACAACGAAAAAGATCTCACCCGTCCAGCTAAAGCAGAAGCACTTGCCACCTACAGCTTACGTTTATCAATCAGCGAAGGTAAATACCACCAAGTTAAACGCATGTTAGCCGCGGTAGGTAACAAAGTGGTAGAGCTACACCGCGAGCAAATAGGTAATATTATACTGGACGAAAACTTAGCAAGTGGCGAGTATAGACAATTAACAGAGGGTGAGGTTTAAATAAACTGCTCATTTAAAGTAAATGATTACCTCAAAGCACACTCTTTACAGTTTATATCTTTAATCATTTTAAATTGCTGTTGCTTTAAGCTCAGCGCATCAAAGCTGATAAACACACTACCTTCAACATGCCCTAGCAGCATATTAAGCGTAAGCTGTGCCTGCATAGAGCCTATAATTCCTAACAGTGGGCTTATTACACCGGCATTACTACAATTTACAGCGGGTGCGGCGTCACTTTTTGCAAAAACACAGCCATAACATGGGCTATTGTTTTGCCTAAAATCAAAGCCCATAAGTTGCCCACGACTTGCAATCGCGGCACCTGCAATTAAAGGCAACTTATGAGTAAAGCAATAACGGTTAACACTGTAACGTGTGGCAAAACTATCAGAGCAATCAAGTACTATGTCGGCATTTTTTAAAAGCTCCCCTGCGTTGTTATCATCGAGCTTTTTACAATGCGTCACTATTTCTATTTGATTATTAAGGCTTGTTAATACTTTGCCAGCAGCGGTGACCTTGTTTTGCCCTAAGTGATTAACTTTATAAAGCACTTGGCGCTGCAAGTTAGAAAGCTCAACCGCATCATCATCTATTAAAATAAGTGTACCAATACCTGCCGCAGCTAAATACAAAAGTGCAGGGCTACCTAGCCCGCCAGCTCCCACTACTGCTACTGTGGCTGCTTTAAGTGCTAACTGCCCTTCTAACCCCACTTCTTTTAATAATAAGTGGCGACTATAACGCAGAGTTTCTTTATCGCTAAGCTTATTCATTAGGCTGATTTATAGCACTTTTTAGCGCACTAATTGCAGCAATATAATCATTCGCTTCACTAATCGCTCGTACTACCGCAACACTGCCTACTCCTGTACTTGCAACCTCGCTTGCGCGGGTTAAATCTATGCCACCAATGGCAACTGTTGGGTAGCTTTGCATTAATGGCACACACTTTTTAAGTTTATCGAGACCTTGTATTTGGCCGCTCATATCTTTGGTCGTGGTTTGGTAAATAGCACCAAATGCCATATAACTTGGTCGGTAGTTGTGCGCACGTAACATTTCGTAAAAACCGTGGGTAGAAAGCCCAAGCCTTAAACCCGCGTCTTTAATCGCGGCTAAATTAGCGGTTTCTAAATCTTCTTGGCCTAAGTGTACGCCGTAGGCACCGTGCTTTATTGCCAACTGCCAGTAGTCGTTTATAAATACGTGAGCGTGGTACTTTTTACCCAGCTCTACGGCCTGCTTAATTAATTCATCAAGCTCAAGGTCGGTTTTATTTTTAACGCGAAGCTGCGCAGTAGTAATACCTTGCTGCAAACATTTATCTAGCCAATCTAGGCTATCGACCACAGCATACAAGCCCAGCTTTTTGCTCTCACAAGGTGCAAAATCAGCGGCCATATTAAATTCCAGCGGCACATCAAAATCAAGCTCATCACCAAGCCAGCTGCCAGGCTCTATTACTTGCGGGTAGTCATCTAACTGTGTAGGAAAAGCAGTATGTGCAACAGGGCCTATTCCTTCGCCGTATCTAACCGACTGCTTTAAGCCCTGATTTATATAAGCTTTAGCTAAAATAAAAGCATCTTTTAGAGGGTAGTCTTTTGCTAAACACGCGGCAATAACCGAGGCCATACTACAACCTGTACCATGACTATGAGGGCATTGAATTTTTTTATTCCCAAGCCAATACTCTTCGCCGTTTTGTGTGCAGTAATCAATACAATAACCTGTTGGGTAATCCCAGTGCCCGCCTTTAATAACAACCGCTTTTGCACCCCAACTTAATAGCTTTTTAGCAGCGTCTTTCACGGCGCTTGGGCCAATTAAATACACCCCTGTTAATAATTGAGTTTCGTGCGTGTTAGGTGTTATTACATCCACCAGCGGCATTAAGCATTCTTTAATGGCACTTACGGTATCTTCCTCTGTTAATACATCACCACTTGAAGCAATTGCAACGGGGTCGTATACAATCACAGGCGGTACAGGCCATTTAGCTTTATAATGCGCTATATGCTCACTTATTAATTGAATTTGCTGCACATTAGCCAGCATGCCAATTTTAATTACTTTGGCTTTCATATCGCTTTCGAGTGCGAGTAATTGCGATTCAATAATATCGGTAGATACCGCGTTAATGGCCTCTACACCTAAGCTATTTTGCGCCGTAAGCGCGGTAATTGCAGTACAGCCATGCACGCCAAAACTTTGCATTGCTTTTATATCGGCTTGAATGCCTGCGCCACCACCTGAGTCTGAGCCTGCAATTGTCCACACTAAATTATTCATACTCTTTATTTCCTTACTGCTGATGCCAAAACGGCATACCCATTGTGGGGGTTGAGGGGGCTGCTAAGTCTTTTTCAGGCATTGCTATGGCATTATACGCAAAGCGCCCTGCCTCTACCGCGGCTTTAAATGCACGGCTCATCGTAATTGGGCAGCCAGCCCCCGCTATCGCTGAATTTAATAATACCGCATCATACCCTAATTCAAGCGCTTGACAGGCATGCGAAGGCAAACCAAGCCCCGCATCTACAATTAATGTTGTGTTTGGTAAGCGCTCACGAATTGTTTTTAAATTATAACTATTTAAAAGCCCCTTACCGGTGCCAATAGGCGCGCCCCAAGGCATAAGCACCTCACACCCTAGCTCGTTTAAACGCTGGCAAAGAACTAAATCATCGGTGCAGTAGGGTAATACTTTAAAGCCATCATCAATTAATATTTTTGTGGCTTCTAACAATGCGAATGGGTCAGGTTGTAAGTTGTAGTCATCACCTATTAGTTCAAGCTTAATCCAATCGGTTGCAAAGACTTCACGGCACATTTTAGCAAGTGTTACGGCTTCTTTTACACTGTGGCACCCTGCGGTATTAGGCAGTATTTTAAGGCCGGTGTTTTTTATAAGCTGCCAAAAGTCATCCCCTGCGGCAGCGCTTTGCTGGCGCCTTAATGACACCGTTACTATTTGCGCGCCAGAGGCTTTTATAGACTCTTCCATCACCGCTGGAGAGGGGTAAAGCGCCGAGCCTATTAATAAACGGCTATTTAGTTGCTCGCCATAAATAGTTAAGCAATCGTTACCTTGCATAATGCTACCCACCTTGAATAGGCGATAACAATTCAATGCTATCCCCTTCGTTAATTGTGGTGCTGGCGTGCAGACTTTGTGGAATAAATTCGCCATTTAGTGCCACCGCGAATGGAGGCTTTGCACCAAAATTTTGTAATACATCAACAAGCATTGAGCTTTTAATAGTTAGCAGCTCACCATTAATTGTTATAGTCATTTATTACTCACCCTATTTGAGATAACGCATCAGCCACTAAGGCGGGTCCTAACATATAGCCATGACGATATAAGCCATTAATGCTAATTACGTTACCTGTTTTTAAAACCGCAGGGCGGTTATCGCTAAATGCGGGGCGTAACCCGCTTTGAATATTTAACAGCCGCGCTTCGGCAAACCCGCTGTGCACAGTGTAGGCCGCCGAAAGTAGCTCAAGCGTAGAGCGCACCGTTGCAGGGCCGCTATCATCAGACTCTATTTCAGTTGCACCAATTACATACTCATTATTAGGTTTTGGCGCTATATAAATTGGGTAGCGCGGGTGCATTAAACGCACTGGCCGCGTTAAATTCACCTCAGGTGCATGTAACCTAGCCACTTCACCGCGTACGCCTCTAAGGGGTTTATCGCCTTTAGCCCCTAAGCCACGACAATCAATAATGTAATCAAACGCGCGGTTATTCACCTCGCCGTTTTGAATGCTAACGCGTTGATTAAAAACAAACTTAACCTTACGTTTATTAAGCATGGTAAAGCTTGCTTTATAAAAGGCCTGGTTATCTATTTGCCCTTCGCAGGGTAAAAACACACCTTGGTTAAAACGATTAGCTAATTCGGGTTCTAACTGTGTTATTTGCTGAGCATTTAACGCCTGCGCGCTGTGCCCTGCTATAGGCTTAATACGCTGGCTAAAGCTTTGTAAGTCACCTTTATCTTGCTGGTGCGCCACGACCAGCGTGCCTTTTTGCTGATAAAAAACCTCGCCTTCAAGCTCGCTCACTATCTCTGGCCAGCGCTTGAGTGAATTTAGCCCCATGATTGCTAAATCCGTTTCACATAATACCGACTCAGCAAGCGGAGCAAGCATTGCCGCAGCCACTTTACCGGCACTATTTTGTGTGTGTTCGTCACTGGCTTCAAACACGGTTACATGATGCGACTTACTAAGCTCGAGGGCAGCTAAGCGCCCTGCTAAACCAAACCCCACAACAGCAATGTTGTAAAACATAAAACCTCCTTTTAATAAAAGGCTAGCAGCCATAAGCCGCTAACCTGTTATTGGCTTATATTGCTTTGTGGTAAATTTCTGAGCCCGTTTGTTTAAACTCTTCAGATTTCGCTTTCATTTGCGCTTCTACATCAACCATTTTGATCTCAATTGCATCACCAACATTGTTAGGATCGATCCCGCGTGATTCGAGATCTTTGGCGTAATCGCGTACCTCTTGGGTAATTTTCATTGAGCAAAATTTAGGGCCACACATAGAGCAAAAGTGCGCTACTTTGCCAGACTCTTGCGGTAGGGTTTCGTCGTGATATTCACGGGCACGTTCTGGGTCTAAACCAATGTTAAATTGATCGTGCCATCTAAATTCAAAGCGCGCTTTAGATAACGCATTATCGCGCTCTTGAGCGCCGGGGTGGCCTTTGGCTAAGTCGGCCGCATGCGCTGCAATTTTGTAGGTAATTAGGCCCTCTTTTACATCTTCTTTATTGGGCAAACCTAAATGCTCTTTTGGTGTTACATAACACAGCATGGCACAGCCGTACCACGCTATTTGTGCAGCGCCTATACCCGATGTTATATGGTCGTACCCTGGTGCTATATCAGTCGTTAATGGGCCTAATGTGTAAAAAGGCGCTTCGCCACAATGATCTAACTGCTCATCCATATTGGCTTTAATCATGTGCATTGGCACATGGCCTGGGCCTTCAATAAATACTTGTACATCGTGTTTCCACGCAATTTTTGTAAGCTCCCCTAACGTACGTAGCTCACTAAATTGCGCTTCGTCGTTGGCATCGGCAATCGAGCCTGGACGAAGGCCATCTCCGAGCGAAAAACACACATCGTATTGTTTTAAAATTTCGCAAATATCTTCAAAGTGCGTATATAAAAAGTTTTCTTTATGATGCGCTAAACACCACTTAGCCATAATTGAGCCACCACGCGATACAATGCCGGTTACTCGCTTTGCCGTCATTGGCACGTAACGCAGCAATACACCGGCATGAATAGTAAAGTAATCAACGCCCTGCTCGGCTTGTTCAATCAAGGTATCGCGAAATATCTCCCACGTTAGGTCTTCGGCCACTCCGTTTACTTTTTCAAGCGCTTGATAAATTGGTACAGTGCCAATGGGCACAGGCGAGTTACGTACTACCCATTCACGGGTTTCGTGAATGTAACGCCCGGTTGATAAATCCATTACGGTATCGGCACCCCAGCGGGTAGACCACACCATTTTTTCTACTTCTTCTTCGATTGATGAGCTTACCGATGAATTACCAATATTCGCGTTAACTTTAACTAAAAAGTTACGGCCAACTATCATGGGCTCGGTTTCGGGGTGGTTAATATTATTTGGTAAAATAGCGCGACCGCGGGCTATTTCGTCGCGTACAAATTCAGGGGTAATAAAATCGGGAATACTCGCCCCAAACGATTCGCCTTTATGCTGTGCTGCTAGCAGCTCTTCTCTAATTTGTGCACGGCCCATGTTTTCGCGTATGGCTACGTATTCCATTTCAGGGGTAATAATGCCTTGGCGAGCATAATGCATTTGCGTCACGTTTTTGCCTGCTTTACCACGGCGAATTTTAGGTAAATGATCAAAGCGAATATGATCAAGGCCGTCATCGGCCATACGTTGTTGAGCAAATTGCGAAGTGACTGAGTCGAGCACTTCGGTGTCGTTGCGCTCTTTTATCCACTGCTCACGAAATTTAGGTAACCCTTTACGTACGTCTAGCTCAAAGTTAGGGTCGGTATACGGGCCTGATGTATCGTAAACACGCAGTGGATCGTTTGGCTCATACACAGGGTTTTGCTCATCGCCACCAATAAACGTATCGCTTAATGTAATTTCGCGCATACCCACGCGTACACCGCTTTGGCTGCCCTCAACATACACTTTTTGTGAGCTTGGAAATGGCTGACCCGTTAAATTATAAATGTAATCTGACGCAGCAGCGCGCGTTTCTCGTCGTGTAGACTTATTTGTAGTGTTTGACATGACTTACCTCATTGCTAAAGGGTTGTCTTGTCAGATATTCCATAAGGAATAGAGAAAGATCGTAAAGCAGTGGTTACGCTGCTTTGCGGCCTAAAATGGCTAGTTATTTTGTTGTGCGCATAAAAAAAGACGCACAAGCGTCCCATTTTAGGCAGCTTGTTCCCTACGCAGGTTTTAACCTGATCAGGTTCACGGATCCCGCTTTCGCGATCTCAGCCTTAATTATTTAAGGCACTCCGACAAGTAAAATTATGTTCGTTGATTTGCTATTTTTATCAAATCAGCGTTGAGTGTACGCCAGTTAAAAATTGCCTGCAAGGGGCAGTTTTAAATACTCATGCCACTACTTTGCAATAAATAAAAAAGTTTGATCGCCCTGCATAACTAACTCTGAGCCTTGCATGGTAAGCGTTGCACCTTCTCGTAGCGCTTGTAAAAACTGCTGCTCTAGCTCATCAACGTCTGCTCCGCACGACTTACGCGTCATGCCAAGTTTATTAACGCTAATACTGCTGTCTTTAAGCTCGCCTTCACCAAAAAACTTATTACATCCTGCAAACCCGTTTACTTGCAACGCTTCAATAAAGCTCATTGATGCACTGTAAGAGGCCGGCACAGCTAAACCATCAACCTTTGATAGTTGCCATTGTGTGTACTTTAGCTGCTCAGTGGTCACCGTCCCTGTGGCTGTACAACCAATACATAAACCGATTAAAAGCATCGGTAGTGCTGCTAATTTCATGCTATTTCTAACTAAATATTTAATTACCGTAATAGTAACAATTTTTATGCGGTTTATCCGTTAAAAATGCATGTTTTAAATGTAAATTTTTGTTCTATGATAGTTTAGAGAGTGTTGAACTTTGCAGATTAAAACGTGTTCACAGTAAGGGGGCTTTAATCGCTTTGCTTGGTTTGTAACTTAGTAGGCTCGATAACAGCACCTAGGCTATCCACTATTTACGATAAGCAATCCCACTGCCTAGGCGCTGCTTTAAAACAAACTAGGTTAAATTTAGCCCCAAAGGTCACAGCCCCTAAAAATTATACCCGCTAATCTTGGGTGTAATTTTTAAATAAATTATCTATTTCGGGAGGTAAAAAAGGGCGCCCTTTTTCATTAACCGAAGTGCCTATAACCTTGGCTTGTAGCATTACTTTGTTGTCGTGTTTACGTACTAAGGTTTGCTTAAACGCAAACTTTATACGGCTTATACGCTCAGGTTCAACTGCTATATAAAATTCATCATCTGGTACAAGCGAATGTTTATAATCAACCTCACTGCGTATCACTACTAAGTTAACTTTTTGCTTTGCTAGCAGTGCAAAATCAACCCCATTTGCAAATAAAAACTCATGGCGAGCATGCTCTAAATAATTAAAGTACACACTGTTATTTACAATTCCTTGTAGGTCACATTCGTAATGGCGCACTTTAAAATCAACTTTAAAGGTCATATTAGTAATCCTGATTATTTAACGTATAATCGCTGCGTTATAACACAAGTATTAAAATAATTGCTACCATACGAGTCCCCAAAATGGAGTTAAGTAACCTAATGAACTTACGTTTGTCTTTAATTACTGCGGCGTTATTACCGCTAATTAGTACACCACTTATAGCAAACGCTGATGACAGCGACCTAGAACGAATTGTTGTTACAGGCGACTTTCAACGTGAAAGCATTCAAACATTAAGCGCTAGCGCTAGCCTATTTAGCAAAGATGAAATTAACCAACGTGGTGCAAGTTACTTAGACGAAATGCTAGGTAGTACAGCCAACGTAAACTTTACATCTGGTGCGTCTCGTGGTCGTTATATTCAAATTCGTGGAGTGGGACTTCGTTCACAATTTGTAGATCCAATTAACCCATCG
Organism: Pseudoalteromonas sp. P1-11; assembly: GCF_001399995.1. Classification (NCBI taxonomy): domain Bacteria; kingdom Pseudomonadati; phylum Pseudomonadota; class Gammaproteobacteria; order Alteromonadales; family Pseudoalteromonadaceae; genus Pseudoalteromonas; species Pseudoalteromonas sp. P1-11. The sequence goes on along the minus strand of NZ_LJSP01000001.1, from coordinate 194,538 downwards.
GTTGGCTTAATTATTGACGGAATTAACTACTCGGGTTTAGGTGGCAGCTCATTATTATTTGATATAGACCAGGTAGAAATTTACCGCGGCCCACAAGGCACTCGCTTTGGTGCAGACGGCATGGCCGGTATGATCCAAATGGAATCAGCTCAGGCAACTGCCGATCCTAGCTTAAAATTACAAGTGGGTATGGGTACTTATAACTCGCGCGAAGCAGGCCTTGCAGCAAGTACTGGATTAACCGACGACACAAGTGCCCGCGTAAGCTACTTTCGCAGAAAATCAGATGGCTACGTAGATAACCTATATTTAAACGACGAAACTCAACAACAGGATGAGCAAGTAGCCCGCTTTAAATTAAACAGCCAACTTACTGAGCATTTAAACACAGAGTTAAACCTGCACTACATAGATATAAACAACGGTTACGATGCGTTCACGCTTGATAACAGCCGTAATAGTGTAGCCGACGAGCCAGGCCAAGATAATCAACAAAGCTACGCCATTGGTATTAATAATACCTACACAAGCTTTGATGCCTTTGATGTAAGTTTAAACCTTTCAGCCATTGATACAGAGCTACTTTACAGCTTTGATGAAGACTGGGTATGTAACGATGCAAGCGAGCCACAATTATGTGCAGCTGGCTTACACCCTTGGGGTTATAGCTCAACCGATATATACACGCGTGATCGCGATGATCAATCGGCTAATTTACAATTTAATTCTAAAACAGGTAACTGGGTTGCCGGTGCTTACTATCAAAACCGCGATGTAGATTTAGAGCGCGAATACACTTGGCTTGCAAGTCCATTTGCATCAACCTACGAAACCAGTAACGTAGCTGTTTACGGCCAAGTAGCCACACCTATCGGCCCTAAAACCACGCTCATTACCGGTTTACGTGTAGAGCAATACCAAGGTGATTACACCGACAGCAACGGCTTTATTGAAGAGACTGACGACGTAATGGTAGGCGGTAAAATAGCACTTGAATACCAAGTGATTGATCGCACTATGATCTACACCAGCATTACCCGTGGTTATAAAGCTGGCGGTATTAATTCAGAAGCATTAGCCAAAGCTAAAGATGAAGGCTTAAACCTAGATGCTGATTTTTTCCAGCAGCATACAAGCTTTGACCCAGAATACCTTTGGAGCGGCGAGTTTGGCGTTAAGGGTTCATCGCTTGATGATAAATTTACCCTGCGTTTAGCAGCATTTTATATGCACCGCGACAACATTCAGTTAAAAGCATGGCAAGTAGAAGGTCAGCAATTTACAGGCTACGTTGATAACGCAAGCTCTGGTAGCAACTACGGGCTAGAAGTTGAAGGTAGTTACCAACTTACCGAAGATTTATTCTTAACAGGTAGCGCCGGTTACTTAAACACAGAAATTGACGACTTTGTAACGCAATCCGGCTTAAATCAAGACGGTCGTGAGCAAGCGCAATCACCTAAATACCAATACTCATTTAGCGCACGTTACAACTTTACCAATGAGCTGTACGGTATGATTGGTGTTGAAGGTAAGGACGATTACTACTTCTCAGATAGCCATAATTCAAAAGCACCTAGCAGTAATTTAGTAAACCTAAGTTTAGGCTACGAAGCCGACATGTGGGCAGTGCGCGCATGGGCACGTAACGTATTTGACGAAGAAGTGCCAACCCGCGGCTTTGAGTTTGGTAACGACCCACTTGATGGCTATGCTACACACACCTACGTGCAATTAGGTGAGCCAAGAGTAGCGGGTATAACGTTTACGTTAGAGCTGTAATGACCCTTCTCGACTAAGGGCTTTACTTACGCTGTAATATGCGGCTCTTTTATTAAGTATGTAAAACCCTCATTATCTTCGATTTTGAGGGTTTTACCTTAGCAGAGCTTTTTAAGCACAAGAAAACTTATAACTTTTAGCACATTACTGTCATTTTAGTTAAGCCCTAACCTATACAAATATTCTTAAAAGCCATATATTATCTGTCAAACTTATAAATGTACTTTTAGCTGCGCACCCCGATTACTCACGTTAAACACTGTAATAGCATCGTAAGAAACAAACAGGGTATGTTACGGGTAAATAGACACCCTTGCGGTTTAGCACATGTTATAAAAGTTACAGAACATTATTCAATCCTCCTGTGTAACAGCTTAACTTTTGGTCTCGCACTTCCTTATATACCTAATTAGATAGATTAGAAATTGCACATAGTCTTAGGTAGAAAGTATGCAATACATAATCCACGCTTACCTTAGGCAACACTCTAAAATTAAAGGCCTATACCATTCTTTTCTTGCTCAGCGACAAGACAGGCGACTTTCTTAAGAAATCTGTGTGCGGTAACACATTGCAAGTCCATAGTGTGCAAAGAAGTTAAAAGTAAGCATGCTAAATATTTTATATCGAGTTAGCTTGCCTTTATGCGGGCTAAATATCCTAAGATGCTATCACTTCATTAAGCCATGTTCAGGGGAGGGTTAAAGATAATACAAAACAAGCGGAGCATTAATTACATCAATTCAGTGAGCTATAACGCCTCAAAACTTCGACGCTCGCCTTTTTAAGAACTAGTAAGCCATTAAAAACAAGAATACTTAAATTATATCTGTTGATTTAATAAAATATTTTAGGGGCTGTTTAATATTGAGAAGTGCTAAAAACAAAAAACCCAGCATAAGCTGGGTTTTTACAATTCTGAAAGAAAACTAAATTACTTGATTTTAGCTTCTTTGAAAATCACATGTTTACGAGCCTTAGGATCGAACTTTTTGATTTCCATCTTTTCAGGCATATTACGCTTGTTTTTGTCGGTAGTGTAGAAAAAACCAGTACCAGCAGTTGAAACTAAACGGATTTTATCGCGCATGATTCAGTTCCTTAAACTTTTTCGCCGCGAGCACGGATATCTGTAAGTACCGCGTCGATGCCTTTTTTATCGATAATACGCATACCTTTAGTAGTAGTGCGTAGTGTTACAAAACGTTTTTCACTTTCAACCCAAAAACGGTGTGTTTGTAGGTTAGGTAGGAAACGACGTCTAGTCGCGTTTCTCGCGTGTGAACGGTGATTACCAACCGTTGGACGCTTACCTGTAACTTGACATACTTTAGACATGTCTATATATCTCCAATAACTTCGCTCGAGCTTAATTTAACCTAAGGCCATGTATTTGTGCCCTAGATAAATCGAAGGGCGCTCTTTATACAGCTTTTACAGGCAAAGATCAAATACTGATCTATCCAACCAGCTCATATGTAAATTTGATAGCGGCTAATTATAAAGATCGAATGCCCTTAGGGAAAGTAAAAACTGCATTTAAATTAAACTAATTTGCTAAAACCGTCCAAACCGCTCATTTTTAACACACTTATTCATCAAGCAACCTTAAATCAAGCCTCGCTGTGCAAAAGAAACACACGTTTCTCCTCCTACAATGATGTGATCAAGCACATTTATGTCTACTAATTGCAGTGCTTGTTGTAATTTATTAGTGATAAGTTTGTCTGCTTGGCTTGGTTCGGCAATCCCGCTTGGGTGATTGTGTGCCAAAATAATGGCCGCAGCATTATTTTTTAAGGCCGCTTTTAGAACTTCTCTGGGGTAAACGCTGGCTGAGTTTATCGTGCCATAAAACAAAATTTCGTCTTTTACTAAACGGTTTTGGCTATCGAGATAAAGCACCATAAACACTTCTTGCTGTAGCCCACGCATTTGCAGCGTTAAATATTCATACACCGCATTTGGCGAATTAAACACCGCATCGCGCTGGCAACGCTCCTGCATGTAACGCTGACTCAGCTCGAGCACCGCTTGCAATTGCACATATTTTGCCATCCCTAACCCTTTTTGTGCACAAAACTCATCTTGGCTGGCGTTAAATAAATTATGCAATGTTTTGTTTTCGTTAAGCAGGTGCTGTGCAAGCTCAATCACATTCATACCGGGTAAGCCCGTACGCAAAAATATCGCTAATAACTCAGCATCGGTCAATGCTTTAGGGCCTTTTGCAATGAGTTTTTCGCGTGGGCGAAGTGAGTTAGGTAACGATGTTAATTGCATTATTCATCCTTGATGATTAAAAAACAGTCTTATAACTGTAATGCAATTTTTAAAATTAGCCTGATTATTTAAGTCTAAAAACTTAGCTCAAAGCACAAAGATTTGTTATTTTAGCCTGCATATACACTCAAGCAAAAAACACTCATGACTAACTTAACAAACAAAAAAATCGTACTTGGCATCACCGGCGGCATTGCGGCCTATAAATGTGCCGAGCTCGTTAGGCGCTTAAAAGAGGCAGGTTGCGAAGTAAAAGTAGTTATGAGCGAGTCAGCTAAACATTTTATAACCCCATTAACCATGCAAGCGGTGAGTGGTGAAATGGTGTCTGATTCATTACTTGACCCCTCAGCAGAGGCTGCAATGGGCCACATAGAATTTGCCAAATGGGCTGATTTAATTTTAGTCGCGCCTGCAACGAGTAATACCATTGCCAAAATGGCCTCAGGCATAGCCGATGATTTACTTACCACACTATTACTGGCAACCCCTGCTAAAGTGGCAATAGCCCCAGCAATGAACCAGCAAATGTATGCACACCCTGCAACACAAGCAAATTTAGCCACTTTAAAAGCACGTGACGTACTTATTTGGGGCCCAGGCAAAGGTGAGCAAGCCTGTGGCGATGTAGGTGCTGGGCGCATGCTAGAGCCGCATGAGCTTGTGGCTTTGTGCACTGCCACAGAGCAGCCGCAATTATTAGCAGGTAAAACCATTACAATTACGGCAGGGCCAACCCGCGAGCCGCTTGACCCTGTACGTTTTATTTCTAATCACAGCTCAGGAAAAATGGGCTTTGCCCTGGCTGAGGCCGCTTTAAAGCTTGGCGCTCATGTCAATTTAATTTCAGGGCCTGTCACTATCAAAGCCCCTGTTGGCGTTAATTTAATAAACATTGAAAGCGCTGAACAGCTATTAAATGAGTCATTAACCTATGCCCCACTCTCTGATGCTTTTATTGGCTGTGCAGCCGTAGCCGATTATAGAGCGGCTAATGTAGCAACTCAAAAAATGAAAAAACAAGGCGATGAGCTTACCCTCACCCTTGTTAAAAACCCCGATGTTATAGCCGCCGTGGCAAACTTAACGCAAAACCGCCCTTACACTGTGGGTTTTGCTGCTGAAACGCAAAATGTAGAGAGCTATGCAAAGGGTAAACTTAAAAATAAAAATCTCGATATGATCTGCGCTAACGATGTATCGCAAAGTGGTTTAGGGTTTAATTCAGATCACAATGCTTTAACACTTTACTGGCAAAATGAGCAGTTAGCACTGGCGATAAATAGTAAAAGACGCATTGCTCTTGAGGTAATTAAACAACTTGCCAAGCAACTATAAAGTGCTGGAAACAAACTGAATAAAACATTAACATAAGCCACTCATTTGAACAAAAAATGATTAGCAGCTAAAAATAACAAATAAAAAAGGAAGGTTCATGCCTGCGACAAAAAGAAGTAATCGCAAAGAGCAAATACTGCAAGCCCTCGCGCAAATGTTAGAAACCAGCCCAGGACAACGGATTACAACTGCAAAGCTTGCTGCTGAAGTGGGCGTGTCTGAAGCTGCGCTTTACCGTCACTTTCCAAGTAAAGCACGTATGTTTGAAGGCCTAATAGAGTTTATCGAAGACACGCTTTTATCGCGCATTAACCTTATTTTAGAAAACGAAAAAGAAAGCCAAACACGCGTTTATAATATTTTGTTGTTGCTACTAACGTTTGCAGAAAAAAACCCAGGTATTACACGCATACTTACCGGCGACGCCCTACAAGGCGAGCAAGAGCGTTTACGCGAACGTGTACAAGGGCTATTTGAAAAGCTAGAAACGCAATTTAAACAAGTACTGCGCGAGCGAAAACTTCGTGAAGGTAAAACCTTTCAAAGTGACGAACTCACCCTTGCTAACTTTTTACTAGCCTATGTTGAAGGTAAAATGAACCAGTTTGTGCGCAGCGACTTTAAAGTAAAACCAAGTTCGCAATTTGAAAAACAATGGCCAGAACTACAAAAAATTTGGTTATAACCTTACTTTATTATTTTACCGTTAGCGCTAGTTAATCGCGCTAACGTTTACCCTTTCATCCCTTTTCTTATACCGCTTATCTGATCCGCTCGAAATATAAACCAAACTCGCTACAATACTTATTACATTAAAAGTACTGTGAAAAACGAGAATCAATAATGAAAACAACGCTCACCTTTTTAAGCTCAGCACTGCTTGCAAGCTTAGCGAGCCCGGCTGCTTGGGCTCAAAAGCCGCTAGAATTTAAAGACGTATTCGATTTTAAGTACGCAAAAAACACCCAACTTTCAGATGATGGTAAAATCCTCAGCTTTAGCGCTAAACCCTACCGTGGCAATGCAAACGGGCAAGTTTATGACTTAACAACAAACACCCTTATTAGTACCGTAGAGCGCGGCACCAAGCCCGTTATTAACAAAGCGGCTAATTGGGTGGCATTTACACAAGTACCCAGCCTGCTTGAGCAAGAGACCAGCGAGAAAAAGTCATCACTTAAAAACAACCTCATTTTAGTCAATACCCAAACCGGCGAAAAACAGCAATTTGCCGACGTAAAAGACTATGTTTTAGGTAACAATGGCCAGTGGCTTGCTTATCGAGTTGATAAAAAAGCAGAAAAAGACACACCCACTGAAGATAACAGCGAAGAAAAAAGCGCTATCACACCAGATAAAAAAGATAAAAGCTTTGAGCTAGTAATAATAAACTTAAAAAACAGCACCACCCACAGCTTAAATAATGTATTTAGTTATGCGCTAAGCCCAAGTGGCGCACAGCTACTTGCCAGCCAAAGCTTTAGTGATGGCAACAACAATCAGCTTGTACTGCTTGAACTTAATAATAACTTTGCGCAAAGCGTATTAATTGATGAGCCAGGCGTGGTTGCACAATCAATTAGTTGGCACCCTGATAAAGAAATAGCCGCATTTAACCTCGGTAACTATGTAAACGATGATGAGCGTCGCAGACAATACTCTCTAAAGCTTTGGCAAAATAACACCCTTAGCACCATCGACTCCCCTAATAAAGAATGGGTTATAGGTAAAACAGCATCGATTAGCTGGTCTGAAAATGGCGAGCGCTTATATTTTGAAAACCACCCCAAACTGGCCGCTAAAATAAAAGCAAAAGAGTACACCGACGAAGCATCACTGTATGACTTTGACACGATTCGTGAACATAAAGCGCTAAACGTGTGGCACAACAACGATGCCCAAATAAAACCACGAGAAGAGCAACAGTGGAACAAGGTTAATAAAAACCGCCATTACAGCGCAGTTTTTCATTTAAAAAGCCAAAAAGCAGTACAACTAAGCAATGAAAAAGTCAGCGATTTAGCGCTTAACACTAATCGTAGCCAAAGTGTATTAGGCTACTCTAACCAAGCCCACCTAGAAAAAATTATGTACGGTGGCTTTTTTGCCGACTACTACAGCATAAACATTAATACCGGTGAGCAAACTCCCATTATTAAAAACTCACCGTTTACACCAAGCCTTGCACCTAATGGGCGCTATGCAGCGTACTTTGCACAAAGCCAAGTACAACTTAAAGATTTAAAAACCAACAAAGTTACCGCTCTTAGCAAAGCTATTAATGCCACGTTTGCCGATGACAAACACGACTATCCATCACCGCAACCTGGCTATGGGTTTGCCGGTTGGTTAAATAACAGCAGCCAAGTATTGGTTTATAGCAAATACGATATTTGGGCGTTTGATGTCAACACTCAACGCGCTGAGCGTTTAACTAATGGTAAACCAAGCAATACGCAATATCGCGTTATTAAGCTTGATAAAAACCAAGTAGGCTTTGCCCAAAACGATACATTACTTGTATCAGCCGTTAACTTACAATCAAAGCAACGTGAAGTAGCCAAGCTTGATTTAGCCTCACAAACGGTTACTAATGTACTGAGTGGCAAAAAACGTATTGATGTAGTTAAAAAAGCAAAACATGCCGATAAATACCTCTTTACCGAGCAAACTTATCATCAGTTTCCTGATTACTACCAAAGCGACTTTAGCTTTACAGCACCTAAAAAAGTCACCAACTTAAATCCACAAATGGCGGATTTTGCCTGGGGCGAAAAGCCAGAGCTAATTAGCTACAAAGGCTTTGATGGCGAAGACCTACAAGGGGTATTAATTAAACCTGCAGGCTACAAAAAAGGCGATAAAGTGCCCGTTGTTGTGTATTTTTACCGCTATATGAGCCAGCGCATGTATGACTTTCCTAAAATGGAGCTAAATCATCGTCCTAACTTCCCTATGTTTACCTCAAATGGTTATGCAATCTTTTTACCTGACATTCGCTTTGAAATAGGCCACCCAGGTAAATCGTCAACGCAAACCATGATCAACGCCACGCAAAAGCTTATAGACCTAGGCATAGCCGACCCAGATAAAATAGGCCTACAAGGGCATTCATGGGCAGGTTATCAAAGTGCGTTTATGATCACCCAAACAGATATGTTTAAAGCGGTTGTATCGGGCGCGCCGGTATCAAACATGACCAGTGCATACAGCGGCATACGTTTAAAGTCGGGCCTTGCGCGTCAATTTCAGTACGAAACAGGGCAAAGCCGCATAGGTAAAAATTTATTTGAAGCACCCGAGCTATACATCGAAAACTCACCAGTGTTTTTTGCCGATAAAGTAAATACCCCTATTTTAATTATGTTTGGGGATAAAGACGACGCAGTGCCTTGGCACGAAGGCGTGCAATATTACTTAGCCCTGCGCCGTGCGGGTAAAGACGCCACCTTTTTACAATACGAAGGTGAACCACATCATTTGAAAAAATTTCCTAACCAGGTCGATTTTTCAGTGCGTATGATGCAGTACTTTGACCATTACTTAAAAGGCAAGCCAGCCGCTAAGTGGATGACAGAAGGTGAACCGTTCGTTGAAGAGTAAAACCCATTCGCCATAACACTTAGTTAAGGAGTAGGTTTAAATACTAAAAAAGCCGATATTGTATAAATCAATATCGGCTTTTTGTTTTAACGTTTCTATTATTAAGCTACAAACACAGCTCTCTAAATGGCAAAGTGGCTGCACCAATGGAGACCGGAAAGTTATTAATGTTTGAGACCACCAGCTTAGGCATTGGGCGTTTAGCACCGCGTCTAAATTGTGCGTAAACCTCAGTACGCGCTATTACTTTTTCGGCCAGCTCTTTAGGTATATGGCCGCCAATAATAATGGCTTCTGCATCTAATAGCGCCGAGCAACAAGTTGCTACTAAATCAAACGAGTCTTGAACTTTAAATAGCCACTCCTCTACGCCTGGCCATTCTGGGTCAAAGTTATCGTGCAAGTCGTAAATTGAATCAACCGCTACACCATTTTTTTTCAAAATACGCTTTAGTAACTCTAAATTGGGATGAGCGTATAACTTTGGCGGTAACATATCGCCAAGCTCGCCAGCATTACCGTAAGTACCACGCAATACATCGCCGTTATTTACGATTCCGCCTCCAAATGCCGCCGAGACAAACATATAAACAAAGTTTTTATACTCGCGGCCTATACCTGCAACCCCTTCGCCAGCGGCGGCGCCTGTAGCGTCATTCACCACCCACGTAGGGAGTTGAAAGTGCTTAGAGACAATATCGATAATATCAACCTGCGACCACTCCTCTAGCATATGGTGGGTATTCATTTTCCCGTCCATAGAACTAAAAAAGCCCGATATACCCACGCCCATACCCAGCACTTTTTCGCTTGCAATGTTATGCTCTGCGCTTATATCGTCCACCAGCTTTTGCGCACTTTTAAGTACGTTATTAATACTCATGTCTGACATAAGCTGCATATGGGTGTAAATAACTTTTCCGGTAAAATCCATGACCGCTACAGAAATAGCATCAAGCAAAATAGCTAAACCAAAGGTAAAGCCGTATTCGGGGTTAAGCGCAATACCAAACCCAGGCTTACCCTTTTTATTAGGTATTAGCGTATCGGTTTGCATTATTACGCCATGCTGAGTTAACGATTTAAGTAAACGCGAGACAGTTTGCTGCGGAATTCGGGTGGCGCTCACAATATGGCTTTGTGTTACGCACTGCTCCCAAAACACCACCTTAATAATATCACGTTCAATGTCTTGAAAAAGTTTATCGCCTTTTCCAAGCTCAAATCCTGAGCGTAATAAGTTACTGTTATTTAGCGAAAACATAGCTATTAACCCTAATAAAATTGGAGCACAAGGTTACGTTAAACCACTTTAAAGAACAAGTAGGCGAGCGCGCCTACTCAACCACTATCACTCTAAAATCGTTAACGTTAGTATTGGTTGGCCCAGTAATAATTAAATCATCAATGGCTTTAAAAAACTGATGGCTATTATGGCCTTCTAACTGAGCGTGTAAGTTTTCGCCAGCATCAAGTGCGCGCGCAATCGTGCTGCTATTTATATACGCACCGGCAACGTCTTTACTGCCATCTACACCATCGGTATCACACGCTATGGCATAAATGCCCGCCTCGGCGTTAAGTGCCTCTGCCAATGCCATTAAGTATTCTTGATTAGGGCCACCATCGCCATAAACATCGGCTACCGTTACTGTAAGCTCACCGCCAGAGAACAACATAACGCGCTTACCTCGCGCTTTTTGCTCAAGGGCAATTTTAGCGTGTGCGCGGGCAACCTCTTTTGCCTCACCTTGAATGTCGTACCCAAGTACTTGCGTATCCCAGCCTTGGTGCTGCGCTACATCAATAGCACTGTCAATCGCGTGCTGGGCATTAGCTACAATAAAGTATTTTCCTTGAGTATCAGCCGCGCGTGGTTGCTCAGGCTTTAATAAATGCGCTTCAATTTCGTTAATAACCGGCCAGTTGTACTTTTGTAAAATAGCCAGCGCATCGGCTTTAGTGCTGTTATCGCTAATTGTGGGGCCTGATGCAATATCACTTGGCTTATCCCCTACTACATCCGAAATAATCAGCGTGACATAATCCGATTTAGCCGCTTGCGCTAACTTACCGCCTTTAACAAGCGAGAGCTGTTTGCGCACAACGTTAATTTCATCAACGCTTGCACCACTTTTAAGTAAAAACTGATTAAGCGCCTGCTTTTGCTCAAACGGTACATCATCTACCGGCAGACACATAAGCGACGAGCCGCCGCCTGATATAATAAACAAAATAGGAATATCGGCCGGATTATTTTTTACAAGCGCCAATAACTCTTTACCTGCTGCTAAGCTGTTATCATCTGGCGTTGGGTGATTAGCACTAAGCACTTTAATGCGCCCAGTATCGCCGGCACTTTCGTAACCATAACGTGTCACTACCGCACCAAAGCATTTATCACCATAAAAACGGTTAACCTCTGCAGCCATTTCGGCGGCGGCCTTACCGGCGCCCACCACGCATAAGCCATTACTGGCATCTATATTTTCCAAGTACTTGCTCATACACGCACTGGGTTTACAGGCATTTACCGCCGTGGTAAATAAATCGATTAAAAATGACTTTTTAGAATCCATGGGTTAACGCTCACGAAAAAATTGATGGAATAGCAAGGCAAATTAATACCATCACAACAAACATGCTAAGCAGCATAACGATATCTTTACCGGTTAAAATTGAGTTTGAGATAGTTTCAGCGTTTTGCGCTTTAGCAACCTCGTTTACTTCGCGTGGAATAGCAACGCTTGTCGTAAGCGTAATCACGGCAGCGGCCACAAAGCCAATAAAGTTCCACCAAAACCAAAATACGTCTGGCGCAAATACCGACACCAACAAGTTAATTAACACACCACTAATTAAGCCTATGTTTGCATGCATCGCAGCACTGCGCTTACTAACTACGGCAATTAAAAATACCGCCAGTATTGGGCCATAAAATAACGAGCCTACTTTGTTAATGGCTTCAATAATAGTAGGTGCTATATCACCGGCATAAAGCGATAAAATTAACGTAATTGCACCCCAAATAAGCCCTAAGTATTTAGCCAGTTTTAAGTAGGTTGGTTGGTCTAGCTCTTTATTTGAAATACGGCTGTAGTCTTCAATACTTACCGCCGAAAGCGAGTTAATAGCAGAGCTAAGTGATGACATAGCCGCAGATAAAATGGCCACAACTAATAAACCAATTAAGCCATGTGGTAAGTAATCTAAAATAAAGATTGGCATCATCCAATCTGGGTTATCGGCTGGAATTTTGGCTAAAAATTCAGGATTGCTCATAGCCAGTGTGCCTACAATTAAGCCCGACACACAATATAAAATAGTAATAGGAAAACGTACTACGCCATTGGCTAAAATCATGTAGCGTAAGTTTTTAGGATCTTTTGCACTAAGGGCACGTTGCGCTTGTGTTTGGTCACACCCATAGTAAGAGGCGTAAAGCACCACACCACCAAAAATCATAGGTAAAAAGCCAAAACCATCGCCACTAAATCCAAACGAATCAAATTTTATGGCTTCTAATCGGCTCGAATCAACATTAGCAATAAAGGTATCAACCCCACCTAAGTGATAAAGTCCAAAGCCAATACAAGCAATAGTTCCCAGTACAATGATGATCATTTGAATTGCATCACCATACACCACGGCTTTCATACCGCCTTGCAGTGAATATAACACCGTGATCACGCCGGTAAGCACAATGGCTTGCCATGCTTCTATGCCCATGGTGCCTTGGAGAATAAGCGATACCGCATAAATCATAATGCCGGTGGCAAATGCGCGGCTAAACTGAAACACCACACTAATAAGCACACGGGTAGAACGACCAAAACGCATTTCTAAGTAATCATAAATACTTACAATACCGCTTTTATAAAGCTTAGGTAAAATAGTCGCTAAAATTAAAATCATCGCCAGCGGCACACCTAACTCATACGAGAGCCATTGCATACCACCGCCTTCACGCAAACCAACAAATGCAGGAGCCGAAATAAAGCTAATAGCCGAAAGCTGAGTGGCCATTACCGACAAAGCTAAAGGTTTCCACCCTAAGCTTTTGCCTCCTAAAAAGTAATCACTTTTATTGGTTTGTTCGCGTAGCATAAACCCCATTACCAATAAGGCACCAAGGTAAAGAGCAACTATTGAAAAATCTAATATATTCATAATTATTTCGCGTATTCACATTAAGAAAACACAGCGCCTTCTCAAAAATAAAAAACTAAACAGCTATATGCTTACTTCTAAAACAGTCCCTAAAAACAAGCCTATCGCTAACTTAGCTGAAAAATGCATCACAATGCAAAAAGCCTATTAACCCCAAAACAGGTTAATAGGCGTAAAGCATTTATTTAAAAGTCGTATTTGACTCTAAATGTAACGCGTCGTGGGAGAATTGGACGGCCTACAAAGTAAGGATTGTCTGACGTTTGACTGTTGCCTAAACGCGGCGAGCCTTCGGTAACACCATCAGAGTCAAACAAATTAAATACCCCTACGCTTAAACGTACGGTTTGCTCTGGAGCGATTTGCCAGTTATAACCCGCATCAAATCTAAACAAGTGGAATGAATCAAGCTCTACAGAGTTTGCATCGTTAGCAAAGTTTTTACCTGTAAAGTTATGATACAAAGCAGCATCCCAATTATCTGCGGTGTAGCTTATAGAAGAGTTAAATAATACTTTTGGTTTACGACGTAACTCGTTACCAATAATAGAAGGGTCTGAGTCAAACTCAGTAAATTCGTGGTCAGTGTAGGTCATGTTGGCATCAACCGCCCACTCGTCGGTAATATCGTAGCGACCCGTAAGCTCCACACCCGTTGCTTTGGTTGATTGCATAACAGGCAGCTCTAATACCCCACCGTTGCCATCGTTAACAAAGTCTACGCTGCGTCTGTCTTTTAAGTCGGTTCTAAATAACGCGATGCTACCGCTAAAGTCGTTATCAAAAAACTTAATACCAAGCTCGCCTTGTTCAACAATTTCGGCTTCGTAGCTGGCAGGCTCACCTATATCATTAAACTGAATTCCTCTAATTTCTGGGAAGAAAAACCCGCGAGATGCATTCGCGTATACGTTTAAGTTATCGGTTAAGCGGTATAAGGCTGCACCCGATACCGCAAATTCAGAGGTGTCTACTTCGCCGTAGGTCATTACACCACTGCCCGTGGTGTTTACCTGTAAATTAGGCGCAAGTGATGGATCATCAGAAATTTGTACAACTTGGCTGCCTTCACGGCTAATTTTGCCGTCAATTTCTTCATAACGTACACCAAAGTCGATAATCCAATCATCGCTTTCCATTTGGTCCGCTATATAAAGCGCACGGCGCGTAGCGCTAATAGTTTGGTTAGTGTAAGAAATACCTGGGCCACTAATACCATTTTGTGTGTACTGAACAACATCACCATCGGCATTGGTGTATGTTAAATCAACCAGTTCTGGGTTATTGTTAAATTCCCCCAAGTAGGTCGTAATAACGTTATCGTCATCGGCTTCACTGTGAGAGAAAAACGTACCAACGGTAATATCGTGGCTAAAATCGCCAACAAAAATACTTTTAACAATATTAAATTCGGCAGAGAAATCCTCTGCTGGGCGGTCTCTATCTAAAATACGATTAGCAAATAATAAGTCATCGCTTGCCAGTGCCTGCCCCGATGCAGTGTAAGTAAACGCTGCATCGCTTACATCACCTAAGCCACGGTTAGCTAAAAACTCTTCTTGGCTCTCAGGTACATTAATAATACCGTCGCCATCTAAAAATAGATTAAATTCGTGTTGGTACTTTGCGTATTTACTGCGCATGTTAATAGCAAAATCGTTAGCGAGCTCTTTTTCAAACACCACTGAAATAGAGCCACCTTTAGTTACCACCCCATCGCTAATTGGCGATTCATAACGACCATTGGCAGTATCGTAAGAGAGGTTAGACACATTAGCAGTTTGTAATGACTCCACTTCGCGTCCATCGTTACCAGTTAAGCGTTCGCGGCTGTCGCCATCAAGTGGAATAGGTAGGTAAAACTGTGCTTGGTCATCAATGTATTGGCCATACACAGTAAATGAGCCAGAGCCGTCATCAAATTCTTTACGAATATTACCGCGCAGCTGAGTGCCTTTAGTCTCAAGCCCTGTATCTAACGGGCCTTCATCGTAACGGTAAAAGCCCGACAGCGCATAATAAAGGCCATCTTCGTTTAGCGGCCCGCTTGTAGCAAAATCTAAACGGGTACGGCCCTGATCAGAAAGCTCCATTTGCACAGTACTTTGCGGATCATCGCTGCCCGTTTTAGAAATATAGTTAATAATACCCGCTACAGAGCCTTGGCCAAATAAGTTAGACACACCGCCACGCACAAACTCTACACGCTCAATACCTAAGTCGTTTCGGTAGTACACATCAAACGCCGATGAGTTTAAGCCAAAAACACTCAAACTAGGTGAACCGTCGTACGACAGTGGCGTAAACTGAAACTGACCCGATGAAGGTAAGCCTCTTACTTGTAGGTTTGTTCCAACCTCACCACCGCCCCCTTCTACTTTAATACCTGGGATATAACGTAATACATCTGCTTGGCTGCTTGATGAAAGCTTTATTAACTCATCTTCGCTAATAGAGGTTACTGACTGTGGGGTATCTGAAATAACGCGTCCTTTGCTGGTACCAGAGACGATAATACGTTCAACGTTATTTTCTTTTTTTGCTGTATCTGGCGCAGTCTCTTCTGCGGCAAACGCGCCTTGTGTGAGGCATAAAGATACAATAGAGGCGATCGTAGTTTTATTCACGGGTATTCTCCAATTGTGCTAGTTGTCTGTGTGTAATTACTTAGAGTGTGGCTAAGTAAGTGCGAAATAATCAAGTATACATGTTAGTTTTTTGTTACTTCGAACAGGATTTAAGCACAGAAAAAAAACATTTACAACCCATAATGAGTGCTTTAATATTATCCAAATCGAAAATAACACACAAAGAGCACCCAATATGACTACTACAATCAACGATAAACTTGATGCAGCCACAGCGGCATCGCTTACAGAACTTGCTACTAAAACACTTATAGCAAACGATTTAGGTGGCTATACCGTCCCTACGCATGGCCTTTACCCGTTTCAGTGGAACTGGGATTCAGCGATTACAGCCCTAGGGTGGATGAAGTCTGACGAGAGCCGTGCGTGGCAAGAAATTGATGTGTTATTTTCAGGCCAGTGGGATGATGGCATGGTGCCACATATCTTATTTCATAAAGATTCAACTACCTACTTCCCTGGTCCAGATGTGTGGGGCTCTGATAAAAAAATTAAAAGTACGTCTATTTCGCAGCCACCCGTTGTGGCAACAGTAATGAAAGAAATGCTTGCCAGCGCACAAGATAAAGCCCTTGCAAAGCAAAAAGTTAAAGCATTATTTTCTCAAGTTGTTGATTACCATTTATGGTGGTACAACGACCGCGATCCTGAAAACACAGGCTTAGTGGTCACTTATCACCCGTGGGAATCGGGTATGGATAACAGCCCATCGTGGGATGATGCCCTTGAAGCTGTACCTGGTGTTGATTGGGAATACACCCGCCGCGACACCAGCCATGTTGATTCGTCGCAGCGCCCGCATAAAAGCGAATACGACCGTTTCTTATACCTAGTAGACTTTTTTAAACGTAACAATTTTGATAGCAAAGTAATTTACGAAACCTGCCCGTACAAAATGAACGATCTAGGTATTATTGCTATTTTGCACCGTGCGACAAAAGATTTACTCAAAATGGGTGAACAACTCGATTTAAACGATGCACGTACCGATTATTTAGCACAGCGTCTAGAGCTAACTCAAACAGCAATTAACACGTTATGGTGTGAGCAAAGCGAATACTTTTACTGTAAAAACGTGTTAACCAACAGCCTAGCTAAAGTTAAAACATCGGCGGCACTACTAACCGTTTATGCTGGTTTAACAACTGACGAGCAAACGCGTATTATAAATACCGCAACAGAAGATTTTATTGAGTCGAGTCAATTTAGTGTGGCATCTACCCACCCTAAAGAAGAAAAATACGAACCACAACGTTACTGGCGCGGCCCTATTTGGTTACACATTAACTGGATGATAGCCATCGGCCTTAAAGAAGCAGGGTTTGTAACCACGGCTGATAAAATTCAGGACGACACGCGCGATTTAGCGCTTAAATCGGGTTACTACGAATATTTTAACCCAGAAACAGGCGCTGGCTGTGGTGGTAAAGATTTCTCATGGACAGCCGCTATTGCGCTGCATTGGCTACTTGATTAATAACTAAGGCAGTATTATGAAACACACAATATGTTTTGGTGAAGTATTGGTTGATTTGCTCTCTGATAAATTAAGCCAAAACAACAGCGAGCACGAAGCGTTTACTAAGTTTGCAGGCGGTGCGCCTGCAAACGTAAGCGTAGCTATTGCAAAGCTAGGTGGTAACGCCTACTTTGCTGGCATGCTAAGCACCGACAGCTTTGGTGATTTTTTACATAACGCCTTAAAAGAGCAAGGCGTAAAAACCGACTTTATGCGCTTTACCGACCAAGCAAAAACCGCCCTTGCGTTTGTATCACTTGATAAGGACGGCGACCGTACGTTTGAGTTTTACCGTGATAACACCGCCGATCTGCACTTTACTAATAGTGACTTTAGCAGTGAATGGTTTGAGCAATGCGATATTTTTCATATTTGCTCAAACACCTTAACCGACGAGCGCATACGTAAAACCACCGCGTATGGGGTTGAATTTGCCAAGCAAAATAACTCAATTGTCAGTTTTGATATTAACTTACGCCTCAACTTATGGCCTAATAATGCTAACCCGCGTGAACACATTTTACCCTTACTAAAGCACTGCTCTATTATTAAAGCCTCTAAAGAAGAGCTTGAATACTTAGCGGGTGAGCAAACGGGTGAAGAATTTATAGCCGACACTCTCAATAATGGCTGTGAGTTATTTGTGGTTACCGATGCAGGCAACCCCATGCATTGGTATACCAAAAATGCCAAGCAAACGCTTCACCCTAAAAAGGTAACTATGGTTGATGCCACCGCCGCAGGAGATGCGTTTGTAGGTGGATTGTTGTATCAACTAGGCTTACAAAACCTGACACCTAGCTCTTTTAGTAAGCTTTGCGACAACCCCGAAACACTAACAACTATTTTTGAATTTGCTTCGTTATGTGGTGCTCATGCAGCATCTTACAAAGGGGCATTTACGTCTCTTCCTAACGAAAAATCGCTTAACGATTTTAGGAGCGCACTATGAGCCACACACCTGATAACTTTAAAAGCCGCGAATTTTTAACACAACATATTGCCGATACGCTGGCGTTTTATGAGCCAAACATAGACGACGAACACGGCGGTTTTTACCAAAACTTTTCGGATAATGGTGAGGTATTTGATAAGCAAACTCGCCACCTAGTAAGCTCTACTCGGTTTGTATTTAACTATGCACGTGCGTACCAAACCTTTAATGACGAAAAGTACCTAAACCGTGTTAAATCGGGTATTGAGTTTATTCGTAAGCACCACTTTGTTGAGCAAACAGGCGGTTACAATTGGTTATTAAGTGTTGAGCAAGGTAACGCCACTGTACTTGATGATACCAACCACTGCTATGGCTTTGCGTTCGTGATTTTAGCCTACAGCTGGGCATACCGCGTAGGTGTTACAGAGGCGCGTGAATACCTAAACGATACATTTCAAACAATGGAAACGCATTTTTGGGATGCAAAAGCGGGTTTATATAAAGATCAGCACAACAATGACTTTACTAAGTGCGATCCGTATCGCGGGCAAAACGCCAATATGCATACGTGCGAAGCACTTATTGCCGCTTATGAAGCAACTCAAGATGAGCTATTTTTAAATCGCGCACTCACATTGGCCGATAACATGGTTAACCGCCAAGCTAATTTAATGGGAGGGCTTATTTGGGAGCACTACGATATAAATTGGCAGGTTGATTTAGAGTATAACAAAGACGATCCTAAAAATTTGTTTCGCCCGTGGGGTTTTCAGCCAGGTCACCAAACTGAGTGGTCAAAACTATTAATGTTTTTAAATAAGCATAAGCCACAAACTTGGCTTGTAGAGCGCGCTCAAGCGTTATTTGATAATTCAATAGACGTTGCGTGGGATAAACAACACGGCGGTATTTGTTACGGATTTGCGCC
This sequence comes from Pseudoalteromonas sp. P1-11, assembly GCF_001399995.1. NCBI lineage: Bacteria > Pseudomonadati > Pseudomonadota > Gammaproteobacteria > Alteromonadales > Pseudoalteromonadaceae > Pseudoalteromonas > Pseudoalteromonas sp. P1-11. The sequence continues at coordinate 175,330 of NZ_LJSP01000001.1, read as the reverse complement.
AGATAAAAGCATATGCGATGACGACAAGTACTTTTGGGTGCAAGCCGAAACACTGTGCTGTGCGGCCTACCTTTATGAAACCACAGGAGATGAAAAATACCAGCAGTGGTATGACAAAATTTGGCAGTACTCGTGGCAGCACTTAGTTGATCATCAATACGGTGCGTGGTTTAGAATTTTAACCGTAGATAACAAAAAAATAGATACTATGAAAAGCCCAATTGGTAAAACGGATTACCATACTATGGGTGCCTGCTTTGATGTGTTGGCGTTATTAAAATAACCCAATAAGGTAAAACATTTAATTGTGTTGTGTAGACCTTTAAACCGCCTTTTTGGCGGTTTTTTTTGCCTAAATAGTTACGCCTTTAACACCCTAAAAATAATCATCACAAAATATAATTTTGTGCGCCCCCTACTTTTTAAACCTCATATTTTGAATAAACACCTAATAATAAAAAATTTTGCACGCCAGCGGCGTATAGTAATATAAAAGATAATAAAAAAGAGAAACAGGCAATGCCAAACGGGAACGACCCCCACACTATTAATAGCAACGAGCTTGTTGCTTGGCCACGCATTGCAGCCATAGCCGCTATGCTCAGCTTTTCGCTGCCCACTTTTATCACCGGCCTAGAAATACATCAAAGTTCAAGTGTGAGTAATACACTGTGGGCGTTAATTATTGGCTCACTTATATTAACCCTTATTGGTGGGGCCATGGGCACCATAGGTGTAAAAAGCCGCTTAAGCTCTTATTTATTGGTAAAAATAGCGTTTGGTAATGCTGGCGCGGGCATTGTTAATATTGCCTTTGCTTTATCTTTAATTGGCTGGTTTGGCGTAAATATTGATTTGTTTTCTAATGCCGTGGTGCGCTTACTCAGTGCAGAATTTAATATTATTATGCCCGAATGGCCCATCGATATAGTCGCAGGTTGCGCCATGCTCATAACCACACTGTATGGGTTTAAAGCCATTAATGTGCTGGCCTCTATCATGATCCCTATTTTGGCTGCGGTCACCGCTATGATGCTTTTTGGCGCGCTCGATAGTATGCCACTGGTCGATTTTATTAATTTAGAAAAATCAGCAGCGCTTTCTCTTGAAGATGGTGTAGCTGCTATTGTTGGCGGCGTTATTATTGGCGCAATAATATTGCCCGACATAACCCGTTTTTCTAAGCAAAAACGTGGCGGCGTGTACACCTCGTTTATTGCGTATATGGTTATTGAGCTTTTGGTTATTTTTGTGGCTGTATTTGCCGCAGCCGCCATGCAAAAAACCGAAATATTAAGCTTAATGCTTGCGCTTAATTTGGGGTTTTCGGCGTTTTTTATTGTGATAGCAGGCAGCTGGATTTTAAATTCGTTAAACCTTTACAGTACCGCACTTAGCGTGGAGGCTACCTTCCCGCATTGGCATAAAAAGTGGGTTATTGTGTTATTAGGTTTGGTGGGAATTGGCGCAGCCTTTATAAATATTTTAGATATGTTTATAAGCTTTTTAGCGTTTTTGTCTGATATTTTTGTACCGGTAGCGGGCGTAATTATTGTTGATGCACTGTTTATTAAACCCCATGCTTATAACGCAGCGGCTTTGGCAAATAACGCTAACTTTTCACTTCCCGCATTTAGCGCATGGTTTGTAGGCGCGGCATATGCGGTGTGTAATGGCACTTTATTTAACGTATCAATGAGCGGTATTAGCGTGATTGACGCCATTATATTAACGGCCGTTATTTATACCCTGTTTGCAAAAGCCATTGCGCCCAAACCGGTTATTCAGCAATAACTTTAAACAATAAAAAGGCGCATAAAGCGCCTTTTTATTAATCTAAATTAGGGGCTACTCTTCATCGTCTACTTTCATTTCGTCTCGCCATTTAAGTTTTTCCAGAGGGTAGCCTAAAAAGAACTTAGCGCGCTCAAGCACTATGCGTGTAGTCAGCTTTTTAATTGCATACTGTGAGCTGCCGGTTAGCCTGTCGCACATTGCATTAAGCGCTTGAATATCGGCAAAACAACAAAAAGAAATATAATCAATATCACCACTTAATTGCATGCAATCCATTATTTCGGGAATGTTGTGTATGTCAGCTAAAAACTTACGCCGCGCTGCTAGGTTATTGTCCTCTAGGGTAAATTCCATATAGGCAAACACGTGCTCACAAATTTGCTCTAAATTTATATCAGCATGAAAGGTTCTAAAATATCCCGCCTCTTTTAATGCTTTTACTCGCTGAAAACATGCACTGGGCGACAAGTTAACTTGCTCGGCCAATTCAACGTTTGTTAAATCGGCAGTTAGGTGCAGAATTGCCAGTATTTTTTGATTATACCTGTCTATTTTTATCGTTTTTTTCATAACCGGTTTCACATTTAATAATAATTAATTTTGTAAATTTAAGGTCAACAAATACATAAAATTACGCGCTTAAGCGTTATTTTCAGCAATTTGTGTGTGCTGTATTAAGGGTTTACAAAATATTATTTTGTCTGAAAAAGCGACAATGTTTATCACTAAGTAACATCACCATGATAGTCACATTAGGACATAGAACATGAGCAGATACAACAAAATACGCTTTCGTAAAACACTATTAGCATCGGCAGTTACCCTGTCGTGCATAAACTATGTGCATGCGCAAGAACAACAACAAACAGTAACTGACACTATAGAAAAAATTTCGGTGATATCGCGTGGGCGTGTTGAGTCGATACAAAACGTGCCCGACTCTGTTACCGCATTTAGCGCCGAGACAATCGAAAATTCACGTATTACTAACTTTCGTGATGTTGCTAATTTAACTCCCAACTTATCGCAGCTCGATAATTTTAGACCCGGCCTTGCCCGTATTACTATTCGTGGCTTAATTACACCGCAGGTGGGCGATCCGCCATTAGCGTTTGTAGTTGATGGTGTTACCGCCCCCGATTTAGAGTTTATAAACCAAGACCTAGTTGATATTGAACGTATTGAAGTTATGCGTGGCGCACAAGGGGCACTGTATGGCCGCGGCGCCATTGGTGGTGCGGTTATTGTAACAACTAAAAAACCTATTGAAGACTTTGAAGGTAAAATTAAAGGCTCAATAGGTAATGGCAACACGTATAATTTGAATGCGGTTGTATCGGGTTCGCTTAACGATGAAAACACCGCTTATTTTAGAGCCGGTGGTTACATTAAAGATACCGATGGGCTGATTAAAAATACCTACACAGGCGATTACGCCGACCCGTTAAAAGAGCAATCGGTTTTTTCACAGTTAGAGTTTGAGCTAAGCGAAGACACCTCAATAAATCTTAAAGGTAAATACACCTCAAGCGAAGCTGGGTTTGCTTACTACCAAGGGGTGAGCGATGACACCATTGAAGACTTTTCAATTAATACCTCACAAAATATTATTAACCAAGATGAGCGTGATGTGTATGAGCTAAGCGCCAAGCTAACCCAATATTACGATTTAGGTAAATTTGAGTTTGTAACCGCGTACAGCAATTCAGAAAACGAGCACTTTTACGATGGCGACTACTCTGCCGATGCCACCTTTATTGACGAAGATGGCTTTTTTAGAGCCCCATTTGGTACTGAAGGGTTATACGATATTGAATCGTTAACGCTAGAGTCGCGGTTTATATCCCAGTCGGATCAGGCTTTTAGATGGTCGGTGTCGGCGTTTTATCAACAGCGCGACCGCGATACTGCGGTATTATTTTACGATGATTTTACCGATGCCGAAATTTTAACGCGTGCAGATTTTGCTAATGACGAGCCCTACCTTTCAATTATCGATAACAACAGCAGCGATGCATGGGCTCTTGCTGGGCAATTTAACTACGATATAAACGAGCAGTTAGAGCTCACCGGTGCGATGCGTTACGATCACGATACTCGCGAGTCGTTCAACCCAACCAATAAAGACGCCACTTACGCTAAAAAATCGTTTAGCCAATTACAGCCTAAAGTTACCTTAGCGTACCAAATGAATGACGACCTACTGCTTTACACCGGCTACTCGCGTGGTTTTAGAAGTGGGGGCTTTAACGAGCCAGCCGACGGTATTAGCCGCACCTTTGATAAAGAAATTTCTGACAGCTACGAAATGGGCTTTAAAACCGCTTTGTTTAATAACAAAGTTACCCTTAATGGCGCCGCGTTTATTATTGAGCAAGACGATGCGCAATTTACCCAATTTAATATAGATACCTTCACCCTTGAAAACCTCTCTATTGACGAAGTACAAACCAAAGGTTTAGAGCTAGAAGCCGCCTTTGCTGCCACCAGCAATTTAAGTATTAACCTCAGTACAGGTATTGTTGATTCAGAAATTAAACGCTTTGCACTGCGCCCAGAACTGGCTGGCAGGCCACAATTTTGGGTGCCTGAGTATAACTACGGACTGTCGGCAAATCCTAACTTAGCACTAAACGGTGAGTGGTCATTGTTCTCGCGCGCTGAGCTATTAATTGAAGGCCCTAAAACATTTAGTATTGATATTCCTGATGTTGAGTCGTCGCGTTATACCTACCTAAATGCCGGTGTAGGGCTTAAATCAGAGCAGTGGAGCGTTCAAGTTTACGTAGACAACCTTACGGATGAGCGCGCTATTGAAGATATTTTTCTACTGGCCGATGGGGTTACAGACTTAGTGCGCCAACCTAATAAGCCTCGTAGTTACGGTATAGAGCTCAGTTACCAATTTTAATTTTTTCACCTTTACAGCAGGTATTTTTTTAATACCTGCTGTTTTTATACCAATCCGCTTAATTAAGTGATCTATTTTGGGGATGGGTATGAGTTAACCAATAGCGATACACACATGCAAATTCTTAATCGTGACCAACTTATTGATATTTTATACGGCTGCGCCATTTTAGGCACTGGCGGCGGCGGTGAGTTAAGTGAAGGCATTGCCTATATTGACGAAGCACTCGCACAGGGTAAAACCTTTAAACTAATTAGTGCCGATGAAGTCCCCGCGGGTGAGCTTGTTTGTACGCCTTACATGTTAGGCGCTATTTCTGCTTTAAGTGAACAAGAAGAACGCGCGTATGCAAACCTGCCCCGCAGCACTAAGCACGCTATTTTAGCTGCTTACCAGCGCACCCTTGAATACACAGGTAACGATGCTATTTATGGCACTATTTGTTGTGAGCTTGGCGGCTCAAACACCGCAGTATCGTTTTACTTAGCTGCAATGTTTGACGGCTACATTATTGATGCCGACCCCGCTGGGCGCGCAGTACCGGAGATCACCCATTCAACCTATTATTTAAATAACTTACCCGCAGCGCCCATTATTACCGCGAATGAATTTGGTGAGTGCTTTATTTGTGAAAATGTAATGGACGACTTACGCGCCGAAACAGTCGTGCGAGCACTGGCTAAAATTAGCCGTAACGACATAGCAGCCATTGATCATATTTTACCTATTGAGCAAATGAAAAACGCAGTTATTCACGGCACCATTAGTAAAGCCCTTAAACTCGGTAAAGCAATGCGTGACGCCAACGCACAACACGCTAACACCGCGCACATAATTGCCAAGCACGGCGACGGCTTTATTGCCTTTGAAGGCGAGGTAAGCACATTTGAATTTAACACCGTAGAAGGCTTTACCTTGGGCGAAGTAACACTTAAAGGGTTAAGCGAGTTTGTAAATAACAGTTACAAAATAACGGTTAAAAACGAAAACATGGCCGCGTTTTTAAATGACGAAGTACACGTAACCATTCCTGATTTAATATGCTGTATTAACAGCCAAACAGGCACACCAATTACTAATCCTAATTACGAGGTAGGCATGAAAGTAGCCGTTGTAATTTTACCAGCGCCAAAGGAGTTTACAGGCCCTAAAGGTTTAGAAATATTTGGCCCGCGTTACGCAGGCGTTAACACCCCATATAAAGCAGCGATTGCAAATTAATTATTGCTAAGGGCGTGCTGCAGCTTACTATACAATGCAGCATGGCCTTTACCAAACTCGGTGGCGTTTCTATCAATGCGACTAAGCCATTCTTTAGCCTGTGCCTTTTTACCTATTTGTAAATATACCTGCGCTAAACGTAAGCTATAAATAGCATGGTAAATGCTTGAGGGCTCAGTAAATTTGAATGCGGTTTTATAATAATTTATAGCTTCTAAATACTCTTTATTTTGCTGATAACTATACGCTAAGTTACCGCTAGCAAGCACTATTTTAGCAGCGTGGTTGGTGTTTTTTATGGCGTTATAGGCCATTAAATTACTTTTTACTGCGTGCTCGTATTGCTGCCACTTTAAGTAAATATGCGCTTTGTTAATGTGCAGCTCCAAATGAAAAATAGGATCGTTATTTTTTGCAAAGCGCTGCTCGGCATCTCTTAGTAATCGCATCGCTGCTTTTTTACTACCAAACACATAGTGTAGGTTAGCCAACTCCACTAATCTTAAAGGGTCACCAAAAGCATTATATATCCCGTCTAACTGGGTAAACGCTTTAGCGGCATACGTTTTAGCTTCTGCTTTTTTGCCAATATAGTTAAGTGCTTTCGCGTAATAAAAATACATTTGTAGCTTAAATACATCGGGCAGCTTATCTTGCTCTAAAAAAGGAGTAATAGCGTTGAGTAAGTTTTCGAACTGTTGGTAGTCGTAGTAGTAATCAAATTGGTAGGTTTTTATTTTGTACCACTGTGCAGGGTTATCTTTGACTTCATTAAGACGCGTTTCAATATAAGTTAAACAGTGCGTTTTGGGCTGTTGCAAGCAAAACGCTTCATGATCGCTGTAGTTTTCTGATGCTAATGCATTAAAACTTGTAGCGACAATACTTAACAGCAAAAATATTCGCACCAATATTACACTCTTTAAAATCACCTTAATTAAGAGTGTAATATTTTTATCTCATCTATCACAATACGCTGAAATACTTATGCATATTGCCCACATGCAAACCCACAGCTCCACGCATACTGGAAGTTGTAGCCCCCAAGCCAGCCCGTTACATCGGTTACTTCGCCTATAAAATATAAGCCTTTGGCTTTTTTAGCTTCAAAGGTTTTAGAGCTCAGCTCATCGGTATCAACGCCGCCCAAAGTTACCTCGGCGGTACGATAGCCCTCTGTGCCATTAGGTTTTATTTGCCATGCGTGAATATAGCTTGCTAACTCATCTATTTGAGCATGGGTAAGCTGATTAATATTACAATCTGGAATAGCTTTGCTGTCGTGCAGTATGTCTATAAAGCGTTTGGGTAAAATAGTCGCAAGGCTGTTTTTTAATGATTTTTGGGCTTGTGTTTCTCGCCAATCAGCCAGTTGCTGTTTTAAATCGAGATCAGGGAGCAAGTTTATGCTTACTGCCTGCCCTGCTCGCCAAAATGAGCTTATTTGCAATATGGCAGGCCCCGATAAGCCTCGGTGAGTAAACAAAATATTCTCTTTAAATACAGTGCCGTCTTCGCTAGACACTTCGCACGGTATACTAATTCCTGAAAGCCCTTCAAAGCGTTCTTTATCGTGTTGATGCAAAGTAAATGGCACAAGCGCCGCCATGGTAGGTAGTACGTTTAAGCCAAACTGCTCTGCAATTTTATAGCCTATAGGAGTGGCGCCAAGCTTGGGCATTGTTAAACCGCCCGATGCGATAACTAGCGATTCACAAGTAAGTGTTTCTTGCTCAGTGGTAACACGGTAGCCAATATCGGTTTTAGCCACATTTAACACTTCGCTGCGCAATTTAATATTAACACCAGCCCACTCGCATTCGGTAAGTAGTATATCAACTATATCTTGCGCGCTGTTATCGCAAAACAATTGGCCTAAGGTTTTATGATGGTATGCCAAGCCGTGGCGATCCACCAGCTCAATAAAATCGTGTTGTGTATAGCGGCTTAAGCACGATTTAACAAAGTGAGGGTTACTGCATAAGTAGTTTTCTGGACTGGCATTTTCATTGGTAAAATTACAACGCCCACCACCACTTATTAAAATTTTTCGACCAGGCTTTTTGCCCATATCAAGCACTGTAACGCTACGCCCGCGATAACCTGCTTGTGCTGCACTCATTAATCCGGCTGCACCTGCGCCAATCACAATTACATCTACTTGATTCATTACTTCGCCCTACTCAAAAATTTGCCCGATTATAGCAAAGTTTGTTTAAACACTCTGAATAGAATTTATTATTAAATTTATAGCAACAAATGTAACCGAGACTAGTTATGGCTTTTCTAAACAGCTTAAAAATAACAATCCTTTATACTTATTTTTGTTTTATATGATAAATACTAAACAACGACAAAGGCACCGTACACCTAGGTTATAACTAAAAGAAATAGGTACATAAGCAATTATTATTTTAAAGAAATTAACAGATCATTTACCTTTGTTTCTGTTTCGTAATTTAATATTACGAACTAACTAATAACAACTAGGGATAATTATGACAACAAGTAAATCATTTAAGCGTTGCGCTATCGCGCTCACTATTAGTACGGTATTTGCAGCATCTGCAAGTGTTGCCCAAGATGTGTCTACCTCTATGGCAGAAACCACAGCCAAACTACAAAGCCAATCGGGTTTTGAAACTCAGTTTATTATTAAGTACAAAAATAGCGCGAACGATATGCTAAGCATTTCGTCTGCTGACGCAAGCCCTGCAAATATGAAAAAGCGTGCTCAACGCTTTGTAAAAAATTTCGCTTCTAAAAAAGGTAAAGTAAAAGCGAAGTACATCCGAGCAATGGCGCTTAATAACCACCACGTTATGCGCGCAGATAAAAAACTAAGCGCTGTAGAAGCACAAGAATTTATGCAAGAAATGGTTGATTCTGGCAATGTTGAATACATTGAAGTGGATCAAATGTTAAAACCATTTGCAACGCCTAATGACCCTCGTTACGGCGACCAATGGCACTACTATGAGCAAGCGGGCGGCCTAAACTTACCAACCGCATGGGATACTGCAACAGGCAGTGGCGTAGTGGTTGCGGTACTTGATACTGGCTACCGCCCTCATGTTGATTTAAATGCTAACATTTTACCGGGTTACGATATGATCTCTAACCTATCGGTAGCTAATGATGGCGGCGGTCGCGACAGTGACGCACGCGATCCGGGCGATGCTGTAGCCGCTGGCGAATGTGGAAATAACGGCGCACAAGGCTCAAGCTGGCACGGTACGCACGTAGCAGGTACGGTTGCGGCTGTTACTAATAACGGTGAAGGTGTTGCCGGTGTGGCTTATGGCGCTAAAGTTGTGCCTGTACGTGTACTTGGTAAGTGTGGTGGTTTAACGTCAGACATTGCTGATGGCATTATTTGGGCATCTGGCGGAAATGTATCGGGCATTCCTGCCAACTCAAACCCTGCTGATGTAATTAACATGAGCTTAGGTGGCAGCGGCTCGTGTAGCTCTACCACACAAAACGCAATTAACACAGCACGCAGCAACGGTGCAGTCGTGGTTATTGCTGCCGGTAATGATAACGATAACTCAGCAAACTATAATCCAGGTAACTGTAGTGGCGTTGTTAATGTTGCCTCTGTTGGTCGTAACGGCGGACGAGCATATTATTCAAACTACGGTAGCAATATTGATGTTGCAGCGCCGGGCGGCGCACAAAGCTTTGCAAACGACTCTGAAGGCGTTTTATCAACCTATAACTCAGGCTCGTCTACACCTTCAAGCGATAGCTATGCGTTCTCTCAAGGTACATCAATGGCGGCGCCTCATGTTGCCGGTGTTGCAGCCCTGATAAAGCAAGCTAAACCAAATGCTACCCCAGATGAAATAGAAAGCATTTTAAAATCGACCACCCGCTCATTCCCAGCAACGTGTACAAGTTGTGGTACAGGTATTGTTGATGCAGCAGCCGCTGTAGCCGCAGCAAGTGGCGGTACAACACCTCCTACCGGTGGCGATAGCGAACTGACAGATGGCGAAGCTAAAACAGGCTTAAGCGGCGCTGCAAGTTCACAAGCGTATTACACGATGACTGTGCCAAGTGGTGCAACGAATGTTACATTCACAATGAGTGGCGGTAGCGGCGATGCAGATTTATACGTACGCGCAGGCAGCCAACCAACTACCTCAAGCTACGATTGTCGTCCGTACAAAGGCGGTAATAGCGAGGAGTGTTCTATTGATAATCCAACAGCTGGTACATACCATGTAATGCTTCGTGGCTACTCGGCTTATTCTGGCGTTAGTTTAGTGGGTAATATTACAGGTGGTTCTACAGGTGGCGGTTCAACTACACCAGAAGCCGGTGGCGGCACGGTGAGCGATGTAACGGCTACAACAGGTAACTGGAAGCACTATACCTTAGATGTGCCAGCAGGAATGAGTACATTTACAGTCACCACCTCAGGTGGTACAGGTGATGCTGACTTATTTGTTAAGTTTGGCAGCCAACCTACCGCATCTAGCTACGATTGTCGTCCTTATAAAAACGGCAACGCAGAAACATGTACGTTTAGCAATCCGCAAGCGGGTACGTGGCATTTAAGCGTTAACGCTTACAGAACCTTTTCGGGTTTAACATTAAGTGGCCAATACCAGCCATAATTAAAAGGCCCTAAGTGCATGCACTTAGGGCTTTAATAATGCGATTATAGTTTTTCTAACACAGACTCAGCACGACTTACTGAAAACTCTTTGTCTTTTTCAACAAACAGTCCTGTTACTACATTATCGTCGACTATCATTGCATAGCGCGTAGAGCGTGTTCCACCGAAACTGCCGGTGTCTTTATCAAGCCCTAATGCTTTAGTAAAACTGCCATCGCCATCTGCTAACATGTCGATTTGTTGGGCATTTTGAGATTCTCCCCACGCTTTCATTACAAAAGCATCGTTAACCGATACACAGTAAATTGCCGCAATACCTTTTGCTTTAATTTTATCACTAAGGGTTATAAATTCAGGTAAATGCGCATTTGAACAGGTAGGCGTAAATGCACCCGGTACAGCAAAAAGCACAACCTTTTTACCATTAAAAAGCTCAGCGTTAGTGTGAGTTTGCATGCCTTCGTCTGTTAGCTGCGTTAATGTAACTGCGGGTAACGTTTGACCTTGTTCAATCATGATAAATCCTTAAAGCATTTGATTAATGAGCCTACAGTATAACGCTAATTACCTTTGTGTTAGCAGGTATTTACAAGCCAAGGTTTACTTTTATGGTTTGCATTTGCTGTTGTAACTGGCTATGAATATCGTCAACAAGTAAGCTTGATTCGCTTACTTGGCCTTTCATACTTTGCATTGACTGGCTAAAGTTATCTAGCAAATTACTTTGCTGTTTAGCCAGCTCCATGGCCTCAAAGGCCACTTTGTTGGCTTGCTGAGCGTTATCGGCCACGCCCTCTGAGTTTACTTTTAGCTCTTGCGCGTTTTGTGTTTGCGACTGCGCGCCATCTGCTAGGGCCGCGATTTGTGTAGATACTGTGCCCGACTTTTCGCTCAGTAGTGTGAGCTGCTCATTAATATCGCTCAATGAGCCTTGAGTTTGGCGGGCAAGCTGGCGTACTTCATCAGCTACAACAGCAAAGCCTCGGCCATGCTCGCCAGCACGTGCTGATTCAATTGCTGCATTTAACGCTAGTAGGTTTGTTTGATCGGCAATATTGCGGATCACTTCAATAATTTGCCCAACGCCTTCAACCCCCGCGAGCAGCTCTTGTAGGTTTTGCATACTTTGCTCAACCCGTGTTTGCGTATCTGAACTGGCACTTAGCATGCTTTGTGCAAAGCCTAAACTTTGCTCCATTGCACTAAAAGTGTGTTGGGCGTTATCAGCCACTTGGGCATTAATATTATTTACCTGCTCGCCAATTTGTTGAATATCAGCAAGCAAATGTTGGTTTTGCTCCACTTGCCCATGACTTGTAGACGCTTTTTGACTAATAGTTTGCAAATGCTCACTCATTTGCTGCATAAAATCATTTACCACTTTTAGCATTTGGGCACGCTCTTGTGCCTCTTTGCGCTGTCGCTCAATTAATAAATTAAAGTAACTGGCTATTTCGCCAACCTCTGTTTTTGGGTTCTTACTTTCAATGTTTTTAAGCTCGTTACTTTCAATTAAAAAGGCAAACCCGTCTCTGAGTTGCCTTAATGGGTTGAGCACTTGGTTACGCTGCACAATATAAACACCCGCGGCTAGCATCACCAAAGCGCCAATAGCAAAGCAAAATACCCAAAATACGTTTTCTTTAAGCGCCCCTTGTGCGTGTTTTAGTTGCTGCTCTGCATTAATAACGGTTTTAGAGAGCAAGCTAATTTGCTCACGTAATTCATTGGTGCCCGCTTCACGTTGCTGGGCTTGCGCTAATGTACTGGCTAAATCGCGGGGGTAGCGGTTAGGCCAGCTGGTAATTTCAGATTTTATTTCATCGGCCAAATCTTCAGCTTCTTCGTCAAAAAACAAAGCATCTTCGTCAACTTCGCTCATAACACCTAGATTAGGGAGTTGCTCTATTTTGGCTGCTAACGCATTTAAATTAGCAATACTTTGCTGCAAACTTTGTTCAGTATTGCTGTCGTAACTTACGATTAGTTGATAAGTAAATAAGGCAAGGTTGGTCACCTCGTTATAGTAATCAGCGCCAAGTGTGTAATAAGCTTGCGCATCGCTATTTTGATTAGGGGATTTTTTTGCATAACCAATCAGTGACGAGGCTGAGCCCGCCATTTGGCGAATTGCATTATCAAGTAACGCCGTTTCGTTGCCCGATAATTTACCCAGCGCTCTGTACTTACCTTTAATATCGGTATCTAACGTACTTAGCTGATCATTTAATTGCTCGGCAAGTACCGAGGGGAGTACTGCGAGTTGCTGTGTTTTTACTTGTTCAATTAGGGCTGATGATTGATTTAAGTATTGGCTATCACCTTGTTCTAGATAACTGCCTAAGTCACCGGCTAAATCCACTAAAATCGTGTTTTTTAATTTACTGTATGCGCTGTCTTGTTGCTCAAGCTTAAGTAAAGTTTGGCTTGCCCAAAATAGTGTGATGGCTAATAAAATACTTGCCAATGTTAACAGTATGGCTAACAGCCGAGTAAAAGATGATACGCGCATAAATAACAACCCCTATTGTTTAAGCGCGTAGACTATTAACTATTTATGACAATTTTATGTAACTCAGGGAAAACACGTATATTTGCCCCAAATATACGAGTAAAGGCTTAGCGAATACAGCGCCTTTATTAAACCAACCGACTTAATTTATATGCTATTAAAGATAAGAAACGCGGGTTAATTACAAGGTGAGAGTTTCATCACTTGGGTGTGCAAATTAAAATAGGCTTAATACAGCTATCACCATTACTAAAGCGCTGCGTATTAGCTAATGCTAGGCACAAAAAAACCGCGACCAGCGCGGTTTTTATTTTAGTGTGTTAATTAAAGGCCAGCACGGTCTTTAATTACAGCAATTAACGGTGAGCCACCGTGGCCATTGCCTTCAGCCCATGCTATATCAGCGCCATCAGACAGTGCGCTTTTTGATAAGTTTTTAACTATGTACTCGCCCGAGTCAACAGCGTTACTAACTACAGCATGGCGAAGTAAATTATTACCATTACATTGAATAGCATCGTAAATATTGCGAATTTTTACACGTGAGCTTTTTAGTTTACTACGTAAACGGTTTTTATCATCAGCTGCGATATATTCACAAATAGATACTGCTAATTGATCATTTGCTTTAGCAGGCACGGTATACATTAACGAACCAGCAGCAACGGCTGTAATAACAATTAGCTTTGACAATTTAAACATGAAACACCCTTTATGGTACTTTTTACCTATGTTGATTGTCTAATATTGTACCAACCTGCTGTAAGTTTCGCAATAATGTTAATCTTTTTTATATAAAGTTACGAATTTATAACTATATTGATTCTTTTCGTCGGGTTTATTTGCCTGTTCGTCGACGTTTTTCCACGTTGCTACCGCTTGGTAATCGGGAAACTGCGTATCCCCTTCAACCTCTAAATCTATAAAGGTTAAATATAAACGATCGGCACTTGGTAAAAACTGCTGATAAATATTACCACCGCCAATTATCATCACCTCTTCTTCGGCTTTAACCAGCTCTAGCGCAGCCTCTGGGGTGGTGACCGTCTCAATACCTTGAGCGCTATACTGGCTATTACGGGTAATAATTATGTTGCGACGCCCAGGTAAAGGACGACCTATCGATTCAAATGTTTTACGCCCCATAACGACAGGTTTGCCTGTTGTTACCTTTTTGAAATGCTGTAGATCGGCGGGTAAATGCCACGGCATTTTATTATCAAGACCAATTACACGGTTGTTTGCCATTGCGGCGATCATTGAAATTATCACATCAAATACCTAGTACTTTATTCTTAAAAAATAAAAAAGGAGCTTATGCTCCTTTTTAAAATATGTTTTTTATTAACGCTCGTAGACCACTTCTACATCGTAGTCGTCTTCATCCCAGTCGTCCCAATCATCATCATCGCCTTTGGTTGCTTTTTGATGGTAGGTATCCCACTTGAACTCAACTTCTTCGTCTTCAATCTCAACGAACTTCTCTTTAGGCATGCTATCAAGTAATGCCATAATATCGTGAATTAATGGCTGAGTATTAAGCTTATTGACTGCTGAAATACGGTAAACGTTTTCTTCTTCACCTAGCTCTTGCGCAATTTGCTCACACAAAGCTTGCGCTTCATCTTCTGGCAATAGGTCTATTTTATTAAACACTAACCAGCGTGGCTTTTCAGCAAGCTTAGGGCTGTATTGGTGTAACTCGTTAATAATGGCAAACGCATTATCAACAGGGTTTGAACCATCGACAGGCATAACATCAATCACGTGTAACAATACACGACAACGCTCTAAATGCTTCAAAAAGCGAATACCTAGGCCAGCACCGTCTGAGGCGCCTTCAATTAAGCCCGGAATATCGGCTATTACAAACGATTTGTTAGCCTCTGGGCGCACCACCCCTAAATTAGGAATTAGCGTGGTAAACGGGTAATCAGCTACTTTTGGCTTTGCTGCCGATACACTGCGAATAAACGTTGATTTACCTGCATTTGGCAACCCTAATAGGCCTACATCGGCAAGTAGCATAAGCTCTAATTTAAGGTTACGAACTTCACCTGGAGTACCTAACGTTTTTTGACGTGGAGCACGGTTAGTACTTGATTTAAAACGTGCATTCCCCAAGCCATGGAAACCACCTTTTGCAACCACAATTTTTTGACCATGCTGCGTTAAATCGCCTAACGCCTCTTGAGTGTCAACGTCGGTAATACGTGTACCCACAGGTACTTTTACTACCAAGTCTTCGCCCTTTTTACCTGTACAGTTACGGCTTTGACCATTAGTACCACGCTCGGCACGGTGAAAACGCTCAAACTGGTAATCAATTAGGGTATTTAAGTTTTCATCAGCTTGTAGATAAACACTACCACCGTCTCCACCGTCACCGCCGTCCGGGCCACCGTCTGGTACATATTTTTCTCGACGGAAAGACACGACACCGCTGCCGCCGTCACCAGCTTCTGCGCGAATTTCTACTTCATCTACAAACTTCATGATTACTCACTTTAGGGATTGGCTTTAATTTAACTATTATATACCCAAGCCAACGTAAATGCAGGCTTGGGTATATATTTGACGTTTCTGAAAACAAAAAACCCCGCAAAGGCGGGGTTTTTTACTACCTTACTGATTACTCAGCTACGATAGTTACGTATTTACGGTTTAAAGGACCTTTTTGTTCAAATTGAACTTTACCATCTGCTTTTGCGAAGATAGTGTGGTCTTTACCGATACCTACGTTTGCGCCAGCGTGGAAACGAGTACCACGTTGACGAACAATGATGCTACCCGCTAGAACTGATTCGCCACCAAAACGCTTAACACCTAGGCGTTTGCTTTCTGAATCGCGACCGTTACGAGTACTACCAGCTGCTTTTTTATGTGCCATTTCTAAGTACCTCTAATTAAGCGCTAATGCCAGTGATTTTAACTTCAGTGAACCATTGACGATGGCCCATTTGCTTACGAGAATGCTTACGGCGTCTAAATTTAACAACCTTAATCTTCTCACCGCGACCATGTGAAACAACCTCAGCTGTTACTTTACCACCGTTTACGAACGGTACACCGATCTCGATTTTCTCACCATCAGCAACTAAAAGTACTGAATCAAATTCAACTGCTGCACCAGTTTCAACGTCTAATTTTTCAAGACGAATCGTTTGACCTTCAGTCACACGATGCTGTTTACCACCACTTTGGAAAACCGCGTACATAATTAACTCCGTCTGTGCGCCCTCAAATCGACGCAACTAAAATATTCTTCGATAGGGCGCGAAGTTTACGCTAATGCATAAAAACTAGCAAGCCTATTTTGTAATTAAAATGAATAAAAAGTAGCTGCATTGAGAGCAATTCAATATTTCCCCCATTTTATATTAAATTGCCCTGTTGCCAAGCGCTTTTTAGTGCAAAGACAAAATAAATTTACGTGTCGTTATGCCTACTCCAGAACCCATTGACTGCGCAATAAATAGTCGCCATTTGAGTGTGAAATATACAATTAAATACCCTAATTAAGCGCTAATTAAGGTTTTTAACTCGGTTTTTTTAATGAATCGTCACAAAATATCGAGCTAGTGCTTTTTTTGTTGTACAATCGGCGCCGTTCACACATAAAAATTGGCTCGGAGATCAATGGATATAAAAGCTATCCAGGCGTTAATCGAAAGCGATATGAATGACGTCAATCAACTTATACACGCGCAAATGCGCTCAGATGTGGCGTTAGTCAATCAACTTGGTTTGTACATCGTTAACAGCGGCGGCAAACGCGTACGCCCGATGCTGGCAATATTGGCAGCAAGAGCTTTGGGTTACCAAGGTAAAGATCACATTACTTTGGCAACGATTGTTGAATTTATTCATACTGCAACACTATTACATGATGATGTTGTTGATGAATCTAACCTGCGCCGTGGTACACCGACTGCAAATGCCGAGTTTGGTAA
Organism: Pseudoalteromonas sp. P1-11; assembly: GCF_001399995.1. Lineage (NCBI taxonomy): Bacteria > Pseudomonadati > Pseudomonadota > Gammaproteobacteria > Alteromonadales > Pseudoalteromonadaceae > Pseudoalteromonas > Pseudoalteromonas sp. P1-11. The sequence goes on along the minus strand of NZ_LJSP01000001.1, from coordinate 158,309 downwards.
TGCTGCCAGCGTGCTGGTTGGGGATTTTATTTACACCCGCTCGTTTCAACTTATGGTGGGGCTGGGCAAAATGCAAATTATGCAAGTGCTTGCTGATGCCACCAACGTGATTGCTGAGGGCGAAGTATTGCAACTTATGAATTGCAACGACCCTAATACCACCGAAGCAAGTTACATGCAGGTTATTTACTCTAAAACGGCTAAATTATTTGAAGCCGCTACAGGGCTTGCAGCTATTATTACCGAGCAAGATAACAGTGTGTTAGATGCGCTTAATTTATATGGTATGCATTTAGGTACTGCTTTTCAGTTAGTTGATGACGTGCTTGATTACAACGCAGACGCTGACCAATTAGGTAAAAATATTGGTGATGATTTAGCAGAAGGTAAGCCAACCTTACCGCTAATATATGCGATGAAGCACGGCAGTGATCAGCAAAGAGCCCTTATTCGTGATGCCATTGAGCATTGCAATGGTATGGATAACCTTGAGGCTATTTTAACGGCACTTAAACAAACCAACGCACTTGAATTTACAATGCAAAAGGCGCAGCAAGAAGCAGACAAGGCCATTGCCTGTTTAGACTTTTTAGCAGAGTCGCAGTACAAGCAAGCGTTAATCAGCTTAGCGCGTATAGCTGTAGAGCGAGATCACTAACTTTGCAGCCTCCCTTAATTAGTATTTAAGGGCCATAATTTTCGAGCAATAAAAAAGCCTGCATAAGCAGGCTTTTTTGTGCATAACTTGGCTATTACGCCATGAAATCAACACCTTCTTTGATGTCTTTTTTCAGAGTTTCAAGCATGTCGTTTTTAGCTTTTCCTTCAAATGCGCTTAGCTCGCCGTAAGAAAGGATTTCTTCTACGCCGTTTGTGCCTAAACGTACTGGGTGAGCAAAGTACTCTGCATCGCCATTTTCAACAGCAACGTATGCGTAATCTACTACGTCTTCACCTTGTAGGCCTTTAACTAAAGACATACAAAAACGTGCTGCAGCAGCACCCATAGATAATGTAGCTGAACCACCGCCCGCTTTAGCATTTACTACTTCAGTACCTGCATTTTGGATACGTGGAGTAAGTGTAGCTACTTCTTCTTCAGTGAAGCTTACGCCTTCAACTTGAGAAAGTAGAGGTAGAATGGTTGTGCCAGAGTGACCACCAATTACTGGTACTTTAACGGTTGCTACGTCTACGCCTTTAAGCTCAGCAACAAATGCTTCTGAACGAATTACGTCAAGCGTAGTGATACCAAATACGCGCTTAGCGTCGTAAGTACCTGCTTTTTTGAATACTTCAGCAACAATTGGTACAGTGCCGTTTACTGGGTTAGTGATAACACCCACTAACGCTTTAGGACAGCTAGCTACAATGCCTTCTGCTAATGTTTTGATGATACCTGCGTTTACGTTAAATAAATCCGCACGATCCATACCTGGTTTACGTGGCATACCCGCTGGGATAAGTACGATATCACACCCTTCAAGCGCTTTATTTAAATCGTCTGCGCCAAAACCTGCTACTTTAACATCTGTAGGGATGTGAGATAGGTCAACCGCAACACCTGGTACAACTGGTGCAACATCGTAAAGTGATAATTCAGAACCAGCTGGTAAGCCTGTTTTTAATAATAAAGACAACGCTTGACCGATACCGCCTGCAGCACCTAATACAGCAACTTTCATTGGAATTCTCCGTAATTTGAGGTAGGAAATATTTGTGGCTCTTAAGATAATGAAATTAGCGACTAAAAACAAATTTATCCTGCTTATTTCAGGTATATTTTCGACCATAGTTGTAAACTTTGTTGGTTTATCGCAGCAAACTGGCAAGTTAACTAAACAACTGCTGCATAATTATTCATTTTTGTGTAGAATTTGCATTATAAATAACAAAAATGAATAAAGACTATGCAACCACAAGACAAACAAGAAGCGCTGGTAAAAGCGTTTAAAGCACTTTTAAAAGAAGAGAACTTTGGCTCGCAAGGCGAAATAGTCGAAGCATTAAAAGAGCAAGGCTTTGACAATATAAGCCAAAGTAAGGTGTCGCGCATGCTTAGCAAGTTTGGCGCTGTGCGTACCCGTAATGCTAAACAAGAAATGGTTTATTGCCTACCCGCAGAAATGGGCGTACCGACTGCTAAAAGCCCACTACGTCAGCTTGTTATTGATATTATGCATAACGAAATGATGATTATTATAACCACCAGCCCAGGCGCTGCGCAGCTAATTGCCCGCTTATTAGACTCACTAGGCAAAGCTGATGGTGTATTGGGCACAATTGCCGGAGATGACACTATTTTTATTGCGCCAGCAAAAATATCTGAAATAGACATTACACTAGAGCGCGTACGTATTTTATTTGATACGGTTTAAAGCTGTTTTAAAAAACTAACTGACGGCGCAAAAAACGCTGAGCCCATATCGGCTTGAGTAAAATCAAGCCAGTGGTCGTAACACTCCCCTTTTCCTATGCGGCTGTTAAGTACCTTTTCAAACGCACTTCCCGATGCAGAGCATGTAATACTTAGCATGCCTTGCTCGTAAACATCGCCATACGGCATGCTTTGGTTAAGCAGTATTGCTTGGCCGCTCTCATCTTTTAGCTCACTTCTAGTCGCGTGGCTAGTATCTACCTTAGGCTCAATTAAAGTGTTATCTAAACGCGTGCGCCCCATAATATGCTCTTGCTCGCTTAGTGATAAATGCTGCCATACACTCAGGTCATGCTTATAACGCTGTACATGAATATAGCTGCCTTGGTGTTCAAAGCTGTCGGGGTTATTAACCAGTGCCGTGATTCGTTTTTGGCGTCCATGTGGGGTGTCGCCTGCATAAATAAAGCCGTTAAAGTCTCGCCCATCTAAAAACCTAAAATTGCGAATTTGTTCAACTAGCTCTACATCGGGCGAAAACAACTTTAATATTTGCAATGCAAAAAGGTGATTAACATCTTCTCTGTCTGAGCGGATTTGTATGAATAAATCACATGGCTGTACGCGCATAACAAAATCACTGTGATTTATATTAGGAAAGCTTTGCAGCTCGCTTGGGATATATTCAGGTAGTATATGCGGCCAATATTGCGCGCCTATAGCCACCATGCACGAAAGCATGGCTTCGGAGAACTGATCACTAAACTCTTCTTCAATTGCGCTTACGCGCTTAAGCTTTGCACGCAATGACTCGTCTTGACCATCAAATACATTAAAAAATAAATGCAAACCGTGTAAGTTTGCTTCAGCACAAATCCCAGATTGCGCTTGCGCCATTGTTATTCCTTAGCTTTATAAAACACAGCGAATAACACATTTGTTATGATTCGAAAAAATTCACCGTGTGAGGTTTTATTTTTATTATAACCTGCTCATTTATTTCAAATGACTGGCCATATTGTGCGGCAACTTCAATCTCTTGCTCTGCAATTACAACAGTGAAAACATAAGCCGAGCCTATAAACCGACGGCTTAAAATGCTCACACCTTGAGGGTTATCGGCCTGCGTATTTTGCGCAAGCTCAATATGGTGTGGACGAATATACACCTGCCCTTTTATTGCACTGTGCGTATGCTCATGCTGCGATTGCACGACACCAAAAGGCGTTGCGTATTCAGTTGCCGTTAACACTTCTGCGACTAAGTATATGCCCTGACCCAGAAACTCTGCAACCTCCTTTGTCTTTGGCACGGCAAAAAGCTGCTCTGGTGTACCTTGTTGGGCTATTTTTCCTTGGTGCATAATGGCTAGCGTGTCTGAAAACGCAAAGGCTTCTTCTTTTGAGTGGCTAACAAATACCGCAGAAACCTGCTGCGCTTTAATAATGCGCCTAATATCAGCAATTAACTCAAAACGTACTTGTGTATCTATGTTCGAAAAAGGCTCATCAAGAAGCAATAAACTAGGCTTATAAGCCAAAGCCCGCGCAATAGCCACGCGTTGCTGCTGGCCGCCCGAGAGCTGATGAGGGTAGCGTTTTGCACACCCTGTTAAATGCACTAGCTCTAGCATTTCCTCTACCCGTTGCTGTTTTTGAACTTTGCTTATTTTACCCAGCCCAAACGCAATATTATCGGCCACACTGAGGTGCGGAAACAAGGCATAATCTTGAAACATCATCCCTATATTACGATGCTCTGGTGATACAAATGTATGCTTATCGCTTACACATTTGCCATCTATAAATACGCTACCTTCATTTATTTCAATAAGGCCAGCAATTGCTTTTAAGGTGGTTGTTTTACCGCAGCCGCTGGCCCCGAGCAAACACACAATTTCGTCTTGACCCACCGTTAAATCTAAATTGTGTAGCACGTGCGTGCCACTGTAGTGATAACCCACACCTTGTAAATTTAAACGGCTCATTTAACTGCGTTGCTCCATAGAACGATTAATAAAATACAAGGGGATCAACCCAACCAAAACAATAAATAAAGCGGAAATAGAAGCAAGCTCAAGCTGCTCATCGCTCACATATTGAAATACATGTGTGGCTAAACTTTCAAAGTCAAAAGGCCTTAATAGTAATGCGGCTGGCAGCTCTTTCATACACTCAATAAATACAAGCAATGCAGCTGTTAAAAGACCTCTACGTAATAAAGGAAGGTGCACTAAGCGCAGTGTTTGCCCTTGGCTTTTACCCATAGATTGGCTAGCCATATCCAGTGATGGACTAATACGTACAAAGCTCGATTCTATAGCACCGTGCGCAATGGCATAAAAGCGCACTAAGTAAGCCAGTATAATAGTGACAATGCTGCCGGTTAGTAATAAACCTATATCTAGGTTGTAGCCCTCAAGGACTGTATTTATTGAGTTTTCTAATGCGCTAAGCGGTAATAACACAGCAATAGCCAGAACCGTACCTGGCAGTGCATAGCCGGTGCTCGCTAAACGACCAGGTATTAAAGAATAGCCTTGCTTTGCCACACGCTGATAAAAAACGATTAGTGTAGCGAGTACTATGCTGATTACGCTTACAGTAATAGCTACTTTTAAACTTTGCCACGCGTAACTAAAAAATGCCGTGTTCCAGGCTTTATCAAAGTAAGTTATTGCATAATTTAGCAATACCAACATAGGTATAATAAAAGCAATGAGTAAAATAACACTGCAAAATGACGTAGCCAGCCATGCATGTTTACCTTTAAGTTTATACAACGACTCGCTATTAACACCTGATTGACGCTCAAACACGGCTTGGTTACGCCGACTAAAGCGCTCCGCCATTAAAGCTAAAAACAGCAGTAACAGCATAACGCCCGATATTTTCGCTGCAGCCGTGAGTGAGTAATAACCAAACCATGTATCGTACACTGCGGTGGTTAAAGTGCTCACTGCAAAGTAACTTACCGTTGCATAGTCGGCCATGGTTTCCATGCTTATGAGCGCAAGGGCTGCCACAATTGAGCCACGAGAAAGCACTATACTTACCTTAAAAAAGCTTTGCCAAGGCGATAAACCCATTAATTGACTAGCTTGCACTAACTTAAATGACTGCTCTCGCAATGCGGTTTTAAAAATTAAAAATAAATACGGATACAGCACAAGTGCAATCATTACAATAGCGCCGAGCAAAGTGCGAATATCAAAAAACCAATAATCCGTTGGCGAGTGCCAATCAAACCAGTCTCTTAGGGCTATTTGCACAGGGCCAGCGTAATCTAGCAAATCGGTATACACATAAGCTATTAAATAGGTAGGCATTGCAAGGGGCAGCATAAGCGCCCATTCAAATTGCTTTTTTCCGGGGAAGGAGCAATACGCACTGAGCCAGCCAAGCGGTAGCGCAATTGCACAGCTAAGCAGGCACACGCCAAAAATAAGCAGTACGGTGTTAGTAATATAATCCCACAGCACGGTATCCCACAGATGAGAAAATACCTTTGAGTCGCCTTGTAAAGATTCATATATCAGAAAAAACAGCGGGGCCGACAATAAAAGCCCTGTCGACCAAGCAAAGAGCTGCCATTTAGACAGCTTAAATATAAAATTCATTAAAGGTCGAACTTCACCTCATCTATTAGCTTAAGGGCTAACGGACGATATTTACTGATCTCATCAAGTGCTAGGCCGTCTTCTTTAAAGCTTCCCCAAGAGGCCACTAAACTTGATAGCTCAACGCCTTGCTTAACCGGGTACTCCATATTTACTGAGGCATACATATTTTGTGCTTGGGTTTCGCTCATAAACTCAATAAGCTTAAGGGCATTATCAGGATTTTTTGCATATTTAGTAATGACAGCACCCGAAACATTTATGTGTGAGCCGCGATTTTGCTGATTAGGAAAATTAATATAAACAGACTCAGCCCACGCTTTTTGCTCGTCGTCTTGAAGCATTTTGCCAAGGTAGTAACTATTACCTAAAGCAAGATTACACAAACCTTCTTTTACCGCTTTTACCTGCGCGCGATCGTTCCCTTGTGGCTTACGTGCTAAATTAGCTTTAACACCTTCTAACCATGTTTTAGTTTTTTCCTCACCGTGATGAGCAATCATCGAAGCAACTAAGCCAAGGTTATAAGGATGCTTGCCAGAGCGTGTACAAATTTGTCCTTTGTACTGTGGGTTAGCCAAATCTTCGTAGGTGAGTTCAGGTAATGCACCTAGGCGCTCTTTTGATGAATACACATTGCGAACCCGCTTAGTTAATGCCACCCACTGCCCGTCGCTATCTCTATACGACGCAGGAATATTGTTTTTAATGCGATCACTTTTAATACTTTGCGTTAAATTTAGATCTTCTAGCTGAATAAGTGCACTAAAATTAGATGTTAATACTAAATCGGCTTTACTGTGTTTTCCTTCACGCTTAACACGCTCTATTAACCCTTTTTTTGCAAAAACCACATTCGTTTTAATGCCTGTTTGCTTAGTGAAGTCGGTTAAAATAGGTTGAATTAAAAACGGTTGACGAAAAGAGTAAATATTAACAACATCGCTCGCAAACGCAGGCGAAGCGCTAATAATACAAGTAAGTATAGCCAGTGCAGTTCTCATATCAATTTACCTAAATAGTAATTATTTACAGGGGATTTTATCGTGATAAGTGAAAATATACACTCTTTACATAAATGTAAATAAGTAATTAATGACCAAAAAGGAAATACCGCGTAAGACATCTCTTACAGAGGTGACAGCTAATGAGTAAAAAAACCTATAACAACCCAGTAAAACCAAAATAAACCATTGTTTTTATTCGATTTATTATAAACGCTCATTTTTTATAAGTAAATCTATAGCCGTTTTAACCTATTTTAGTTGTACCAGCACGCTACAATTACTACATCAACCAAGCAGTGATGCTTATCGAGTAAAAGGAAATGGACTGCTTACTCGAACAACCAATGATTAGGTTACTACGGACAACACGGAAATTAGGACAGGCTCAGGATGAGTATCGCAATGGATTGTTGCACAAAGGAACGTATCAGGACGATACAGCAAGGATAACAACAGCGGATAGTTGTTTAACAGGATGTGATAGGAATTGAATGGACAGGCCCTTGAGGCAACACAATGGAATTGTAAATTAATGGACTGCACTAGGATGTGCCAAAAGGAATAGGTAATAGTTTTTACCACTACAGGATGTACAGGGATTTAAAGGAGATAGGCCCGGATAGCCTAAATTACATAGAACTAAAAAGTAATATCGTAATCACATGGATAAGTAAAAATTGGAGTTGATTAAGTTCAATTGCAGGATGCAAAATTAGAAGATTCCGCAAGCGCGCCTAGAGATAGAGCGCGCTTTTCTTTGCCTAAAATTAAGTTACTGTGGCCTGCCCTTATTTCGCTTACCAAGTAAGTACGCATCACGAAATTTTATAAAGTGCTGTTCAAGTTTTAAGGCGGCATCTTGCTCACCTGCGAGCGCTAACACCATAATGCCTACCTCAGCAGTGCCTAACTGGTATGCGTGAGGTGCAACGCGTAAACGGTAATCTGATAGTTTATCAGCGGTGATCGACAACACCGGTAGATTATCTAGGTACGGGCTTTTGCGGATCATTTTTTTAGCTTCGCGCCAGGTGCCATCTAAAAATATAAATAATGGCTTTTTGCCAGGTTCAATGTTTACTTCGTTGGTTGCCCTGCCCGGCTCTACATCTTCAGCTGGAAATATCACCATAGGTTGATAATCAGCGTTGTTTAATAAGGCTAATAGCTCAGCGCTTGGTTCTGTTCTGTCCCATCTAAATGCATAGTTGTCAGGGACTATTTCAGCAATTAAACGCCCTGTGTTTGACGGTTTAAAGCTTTCATTATGATACATTAATAAACACACGCCAGCATCGCACTGCGCTTGTTCTACACCCTCACATATACAGTAATGCTTAGCAATTAAACACTGCTCACAGCGATCCATTTTGCCGCCACGGGCATTAAATTCGCGGCGTGATTCGCTAATTTGCTGAGCACGTAAAACTAATACTGAGTTATGTTGGGGATTTTTCAAGAGGGCTATTACCTAAAATTTGTTCGGCGCGTATTGTAGCTAAAATAAAAGGGAATAGATATCAGCTATCAGCTATCAGCTATCAGCTATCAGCTATCAGCTAT
>NZ_LJSP01000001.1:114715-149698 GCF_001399995.1 Pseudoalteromonas sp. P1-11 | reverse complement strand
CTATCAGCTATCAGCTATCAGCTATCAGCTATCAGCTATCAGCTCAAAATAAAAGACGATACCAACAAAAGCTAGTTTTGTTTTATTTTTTTTAATTGGCGCCTATAAAAACAAAAACCCAGCAAAAGCTGGGTTTTTAAAAGTTAAATTAAAAAGTTAAATTACTTCTTCTTTTTAACTGCTTTTTTGTTTGGTAAATCAGTGATTGAACCTTCAAATACTTCAGCTGCAAGGCCGATAGATTCGTTCAATGTAGGGTGAGCATGAATTGTTAATGCGATATCTTCGCCATCAGCACCCATTTCAATACCTAGGCCGATTTCGCCAAGCATTTCGCCTGCGTTAATACCAACCATAGCACCACCAATGATACGACCACTGTCTTTATCAAAGATTAGTTTAGTTTGACCTTCTGTACGAGCAGATGCGATTGCACGACCTGAAGCAGCCCACGGGAATACCGCAGTTTCAATGCTTAAGCCTTGCTCTTTTGCTTCTTTCTCAGTAACACCTACCCATGCGATTTCTGGGTCAGTGTACGCAATTGAAGGAATACATTTAGGGTCGAAGAAGTGCTTCTGACCAGAGATAACTTCTGCAGCAACATGGCCTTCGTGTACCGCTTTATGCGCAAGCATAGGTTGGCCAACTAAATCACCAATTGCGAAGATGTGGTTTACGTTAGTACGTAATTGCTTATCAACATTAATAAAGCCACGCTCATCAACGTTTACGCCTGCTTTATCTGCATCTAAAAGCTTACCATTTGGCGTACGGCCAACAGCTACAAGTACTTTGTCATAACGTACGGCATCAGCTGGAGCGTTTTTGCCTTCAAATGATACGTATAAGCCATCATCTTTCGCTTCAACGCCAACAACTTTAGTAGAAAGCATAACATTGAATTTTTTGTTTACGTATTTTTGGTAAATCTTGATGATATCTTTATCCGCAGCCGGAACTAACTGGTCTGCAAACTCAACAACATCAATGTCAGAACCCAATGCGCGGTAAACAGTACCCATTTCAAGACCGATAATACCACCGCCTAAAACAAGTAGCTTCTCTGGAATGTCTTTAAGCTCTAATGCGCCCGTTGAATCAATTACACGGTCATCTTCTGGGATGAACGGTAAGCTAACAGGTTTAGAACCCGCAGCAATGATTGCGTTATCAAATGTAATAGTTGTAGTGCCGTCAGCACCTTCAACGTCTAAAGTGTTGCTGCCAGTGAATTTACCGTAGCCATTTACTACTTTAACTTTACGCATCTTAGCCATGCCGTCTAAGCCACCTGTAAGCTGACCAACAACCGACTCTTTCCAAGAGCGAATTTTGTCTAAATCAATTTGCGGAGCGCCAAAAGTAACACCGTGAGATGACATTTCTGCAGCGTCATCAATCACTTTAGCCACGTGTAAAAGTGCTTTTGAAGGAATACAACCAACATTAAGACATACGCCGCCTAATGTTTCACGCGATTCTACTAATGTAACTTCTAAGCCCAAGTCAGCAGCACGGAAAGCCGCAGAGTAACCACCAGGACCACCGCCTAGTACAACAACTTGAGTTTTTAATTCGTTGCTCATGCTATTACCTTAATTGTTTGAACGGGACACAGCCCTAAAATTTAACTGCCATGTTTCTGCATGGGCAGAAAATCAGAGCAATTCACAAATAGTGCAAAGATTGTATCATTGCATATAGTAAAAATCCCAGCTAAAAACAACTGGCTGGGATTTGATTTTGTTCATATTGTAGCGATTACATCACTAACTGACGTATGTCGCTCATGTAGCTAGCAAGCGTTGCTGTAAAGCGTGCAGCTAGAGCACCGTCAATCACACGGTGATCGTACGACATAGAAAGCGGAACCATTAATTTAGGTTCAAAGTCTTTACCATTCCACTTAGGTTTCATTTCAGATTTAGACACACCTAAAATTGCAACCTCTGGTGCATTAACAATCGGCGTAAATGCCGTACCGCCAATACCGCCTAAGCTTGAAATAGTAAAACAGCCGCCTTGCATATCAGATGACGTTAACTTACCTTCACGCGCCTTTTTAGAAATATCCATCAGCTCGCGAGATAGTTCAATAATGCCTTTTTTGTCCACATCTTTAAATACTGGAACAACTAAGCCATTTGGCGTATCTACTGCAACACCAATATTGATGTACTTTTTAAGGATAAGGCTTTCACCGTCTTCAGACAATGACGAGTTAAACGTTGGGAACTCAGCAAGTACTTTCGCTACCGCTTTCATCACAAACACAAGTGGTGTGATTTTAACGCCGAGCTTTTTCTTCTCGCTTAACACGTTTTGTTCTTTACGGAACACTTCAAGGCTGGTGATATCAGCTTCGTCAAACTGTGTAACATGTGGGATTTGCACCCAGTTACGGTGTAGGTTTTTACCCGACAGCTTTTGAATACGCGATAGTTTTTTCTCTTCAATTTCACCAAATTTAGCAAAATCTACTTTCGGCCACGGAATTAAGCCAAGCTCACCACCGCCCGCATTGCCTTTACCAGCAGGTAATTGGCCTGATTCAACTTGCTTAACTAGGTTTTTAACATAGTTTTGCACGTCTTCTTTTACTACGCGGTTTTTACGCCCTGAGCCTTTAACGTTTGCTAAGTTAATACCAAACTCACGCGCTAAGCGGCGAACAACTGGCGATGCATGAGCATATGCGCTGTTGTTTTCAAAGCTTTCGTTGCTTGCTTTAGCCGCAGGTGCAGCTTGAGCTGGCGCAGACTCGGTTTTTGCTGGTGCAGCCGCTGGCTTTTGCTCAGCCGGGGCTGCTGCTTTTGCTGGCGCACTGCCTGCAACTTCAAAAACAAACACAAGTGAGCCAGTTTTGACTTTATCGCCAGCGGCCACTTTAATTTCTTTAACGGTACCAGCAAACGGGGCTGGTACTTCCATTGCCGCTTTGTCGCCTTCAACGTTTAAGATAGATTGCTCTTCTTCAACCGTATCACCAACAGCAATCATGATTTCAGTTACTTCAACTTCATCATCGCCAATATCAGGCACGTTTACTTCTTTTGTGCTTGGCTCGGCGCTTTGAGTAGTCTCTGCTGGCGCAGATTCTTGCTTTGGCGCATCTGATGCAGGTGCACTTGAGCCAGCTACTTCAAAAACAAACACTAAAGAGCCTGTTTTTACTTTGTCGCCTTCGGCTACTTTAATTTCTTTTACAGTACCGGCAAAAGGAGCTGGTACTTCCATAGATGCTTTATCGCCTTCAACACTTAAAATTGACTGCTCTTCATCTACGCTGTCACCAACAGCGACCATGATTTCTGTTACTTCAACTTCGTCGTCACCAATATCTGGTACGGTTACTTCTTTAGTTGAAGAACCTGAAGCTTCTGCAGGTGCAGACGCCTCAGTTTTAGCTGGCGCTTCTGGCTCACTTTGTGAACCTGACGCTTCGCCTTCAAAAATCATGATTAACGACCCTGTTGTTACCGTGTCGCCTTCGCTTACTTTAATTTCTTTGACTGTACCTGCTTGCGCAGCAGGTACTTCCATTGAGGCTTTATCGCCTTCAACGGTTAGTAGCGATTGATCAACATCTACTTTGTCGCCAACGCTTACTAAGATTTCGGTTACTTCTACGTCATCGCCACCGATATCTGGTACATTAATTTCAATACTCATTGCAAACCTCTTATGCGTACAGTGGATTTAGTTTGTTTGTGTCAATGTCGAACTTTTTAATTGCTTCAACAACCACTGACTTTTCAACATCACCACGTTTAGCAAGTTCAGATAACGTAGCAACAACCACGTAGCTTGCATTAACTTCAAAGTGACGACGTAAGTTTTCACGGCTATCAGAGCGTCCGTAACCATCTGTACCAAGCACTTTATAGTTGCTGCTTGGAATAAATGAACGCGCTTGCTCTGCGTAGTTTTTCATGTAGTCGGTCGCAGCAACAGTCACTGAGTCGTTTAATACGCTAGTGATGTATGGCGTTTTTTGCTCGCTTTCTGGGTTAAGCATGTTGAAACGCTCAACGTCTTGACCGTCACGGGTAAGCTCATTGAATGATGTTACTGAGTAAACATCAGAAGCAATACCGTACTCTTCGCTTAAAATGGCTGCAGCTTTGCGCACTTCAGTCATGATAGTACCTGAGCTTAATAACTGTACGTTGGCTTTTTTACCTTCGTAGCTTTCAAGCTTGTAAATACCTTTACGAATACCTTCTTCAGCGCCTTCTGGCATTGCTGGTTGATGGTAGTTTTCGTTCATAAGCGTTAGGTAGTAGTAAATGTTTTCTTGGTTTTCACCGTACATACGACGAATACCATCTTGAATAATTACCGCTACTTCAAATGCGTACGTTGGGTCATAAGAAATACAGTTAGGAACCGTATTTGCAAGAATATGGCTGTGGCCATCTTCGTGCTGTAGACCTTCACCATTTAGCGTAGTACGACCTGCTGTTGCACCTAATAAGAAACCACGTGCTTGCTGGTCACCCGCCATCCATGCCATGTCGCCAACACGCTGGAAACCAAACATAGAGTAGTAAATGTAGAATGGGATCATAGGTAAATCGTTAGTGCTGTAAGATGTTGCAGCAGCTACCCATGACGACATTGCACCTAGCTCGTTAATACCCTCTTGAAGTACTTGGCCTGATGTAGCTTCTTTGTAGTAAGAAACAATATCGCGGTCTTGAGGGGTGTAGTTTTGGCCATGTGGATTGTAAATACCGATTTGACGGAATAAACCTTCCATACCAAATGTACGTGCTTCATCAGCAATAATTGGCACAATGTTTTTGCCAATGCCTTTGTCTTTTAGTAACACGTTAAGTGCACGTACAAAGCCCATTGTGGTAGAAATATCACGTTTTTGCTCTTCAAGTAGCGGCTTAAATGCGTCTACTTCTGGCAGTTTTAGCTCTTCAGTAAATTTAGGAATACGTGTAGGTGTGTAACCTTTAAGTGCATCACGGCGTGCGTGTAAGTACTTGTATTCTTCCGAACCTTCTTCAAGCGTTAAGTATGGAAGATCTTTAATTTGCTCTTCTGATACTAAATCTTGTAGGCCTAAACGGTCACGTAAGTGTTCAACATGGCTCATGTCCATTTTTTTCACTTGGTGCGCAATGTTTTTACCTTCAGCCGCTTCACCCATGCCGTAACCTTTTACAGTTTTAGCAAGAATCACGGTAGGACGGTCGTTGGTTTGCTCAGCTTTTTTAAATGCAGCATACAGTTTTGATGGCTCATGACCACCACGCTTAAGCGCAAAAATTTCGTCATCAGTCATATCTGCAACAAGTGCAGCTGTTTCTGGATAACGGCCAAAGAAATGCTCACGTACGTACGCGCCGTCTTTGGCTTTATATGTTTGGTAATCACCATCAATTGTTTCGTTCATCAATTGTAGTAATTTACCTGATGTATCTTTAGCTAGCAGAATATCCCATCCGCTGCCCCATACAACTTTAATTACGTTCCAACCAGCGCCTTTAAATAGGCCTTCTAGTTCTTGAATAATTTTACCGTTACCCATTACTGGGCCATCTAAACGCTGTAAGTTACAGTTAATTAAGTAACATAGGTTGTCTAGCTTTTCACGTGCAGCAAAAGAGATTGCGCCGCGTGATTCTGGCTCATCCATTTCACCGTCACCTAAAAACGCGTATACACGTTGGTTTTTAGTGTCTTTTAAGCCACGGCCATCTAGGTATTTTAAAAAGCGTGCTTGGTAAATAGACGCAATTGGACCTAAGCCCATAGATACCGTTGGGAACTGCCAAAATTCAGGCATTAATTTAGGATGCGGGTATGATGGTAAACCTTTGCCATCTACTTCTTGACGGAAGTTATCAAGCTGCTCAGCCGTAAGACGTCCTTCAACAAATGCACGCGCATAAATACCCGGAGAAATATGACCTTGGTAGTAAACTAAGTCACCGCCGTCTACCTCATTTGGCGCTTTGAAAAAGTGGTTAAAACACACTTCATAAAACGCAGCTGATGATTGGTAAGACGCCATATGGCCGCCTAAGTCGAGATCTTTTTTCGATGCACGTAATACAATCATGATTGCATTCCAACGAATAATCGAACGAATACGACGCTCAAGGTTTACATCCCCTGGGTACGCCGGTTCTTGATCTACTGGAATAGTATTAACGTAGTTAGTTGTTGTGCCAGTTGGCATATCAACGCCGTCTAAACGGGCTTGCTCTAACACTTGCTCAAGTAAATACTGAGCTCGTTCAACACCTTCTTCGCGCACAACTGATTCAAGAGCTTGTAACCACTCTTGTGTTTCTAGCGCGTCTACGTCAATTTTATTGACTTCAGACATATGGAGGTTTCCTTATGTTTAAAATACGAATGTTGTTAATTTAATACCACGTATACCTAATTTAGTGTGTTCTAAGTACAGCGTATTAGCTTAATTTTGTTTTGTGCGTCTTAAACTACGTTCAATTCGCGAATGCTCTTTACCCGCTTCAAGTAATGCTTCTTCAATAAAGGCTAAATGGGCATTACTTGCTAGTCGGGCTTGTTCTGGATTACCCTCAATTACGGCATCCATTAATAAGCGCCGGTGCTGGGCTAATTGATTGCTAATATCTGGTTTTTTTAATAAAACCGTTAAGTTTTGCAATACATTTTGCTCCAGTAGCGCTTGCATGCCTCGCACTAAGTGAAGTAAAACCACGTTGTGTGAGGCTTCGGCTACACTAAAGTGAAACGCATTAATTGCTTTGGCTTTTAATTGTAAATCGTTATTAACTTGAGCAATTTTATCAAAGCTTTGTTTAACCTTGGTAAAATCGGTGCTGGTACCACGAAGCGCCGCATAATATGCAGCAATCCCTTCAAGTGCATGACGAAATTCAAGTAAATCGAACTGTGATTCAGGATGCTTACTGATCAAATCAAACAGCGGATCAGTGAGTCCTTCTTCAAGCTGATTTTTTACAAACGTGCCACCGCCTTGCCTGCGAGTGACCAATCCTTTTGCTTCTAGCTTTTGGATAGCTTCACGCAGTGAGGGGCGAGACACCTCAAACTGTTTTGCTAGTTCGCGCTCTGGCGGCAGTTTTTCACCTGGCGCTAATGAGCCCTCAAGAATCATATTCTCAAGTTGCTGTAAAATAACATCAGATAATTTTGCTGCTTTAATCTTTAAAGACATTAATCAACGTCCACGTTGCATAAATACTAAAAAGCCTAATTTTTAAGGCCTAGAGCTTGACGATTTACCCAAACGGTAAATTGGTCATACCAAAAATTTTCAATAAGGTATCAAAAAGGCAAATAACTGTCAATTTACAGGTTATTTGAGCAATTAGAGTAGCGTAACGCATTTTGAACGAAGTTCAAACAATGCACAATTGAGGTTGTTTTATTCAAACGTTAACAAGATGAAAATAAATGGTCTGACCAGAGTGAGTTAGAATATTAACTCTAGTTGAATTTATTGAATAAATTAATTTTTGAATTAGAGAAAGCCCTTGCAGCGGGTTTACCCCGCGACCAACACCCTCACCGCGATACTCACCCTAAGTGCGGCGTACATTGCGCGATGTAAAATCGCGACTACGATAAACCGCCAAATAAAGTAAGCAGTGCAATCAGTACTAAATAAAAAAGCACGTTGCGTTTAACTAATTTAATCATACAAGTAGCTTCAATAGCACATCCGTAATAA
Source organism: Pseudoalteromonas sp. P1-11 (assembly GCF_001399995.1). Taxonomy (NCBI): domain Bacteria; kingdom Pseudomonadati; phylum Pseudomonadota; class Gammaproteobacteria; order Alteromonadales; family Pseudoalteromonadaceae; genus Pseudoalteromonas; species Pseudoalteromonas sp. P1-11. Next base: position 141,990 of record NZ_LJSP01000001.1, on the reverse strand, counting down.
CGCTGTTCTACTTGTTCAGCCGCAAGCGCTGTAAACGTAACTACTTTGCGGTTTGGCGTTTTAAAATCCAATACATAATGCAACCAGCAGCTTGTACCTTTATTAAAGTTACCAATAACTAAGTAACCAAAGCTTGCAACACGCGCTGGTAGCCAATCTAGCCAAAATAATAATTTGTGCAGCAGCGTAAAACGATTTGCAAACACCACTTTATGGTTTTCTTTAACTAAATCGGCCAACGTACGCACTATTGCATACAACACGGCTCCTGGGGCGCCAAGCATTACAAACCAAAAAATAACGGCGCAATAAAATCTAAAATTAATCCACGCTAAGGTTTGCCCAAATGTTTCTCCGCCCTCTTCATCCTCTAGGTGTTTTTGCCCCATTTGTAGTGCGTATAATGAGGCCGCGGTTTTATCATCCCGCGTTAGTGCATTTAAATACGACTTATATAAAGCGCGGTGCTTAGCACAACCAAAACAAACCAATAAAACCGCAACATTTATAGCTAATTGCCATAGTACAAAGTCAGAGAGTACATATATAAGCGCAACAGCCACTACCGGCAAAAGTAACCAAATTAAAAAGCCAATTGCCGAGCTAAACAATCCGTTTTCACTAAGTAATTTACCCGAGCGATTTAAATAACCATTAACGTAATGGCTTATTTGCCAATACTGTGAGCGCGCACCTAAACGCTCAAGTATTAGTGCAATAATTATAGAAACTAAAATCATGATAGCGACTCACTTAATTTGCTTGTTCTAGCCTGCTTATATAAGCAGGCCAATTAAAACTTTCCCCAGGGTCGGTTTTTCGCCCAGGTGCTATATCGCAATGCCCTACTACTCTCTTAGTAGTTATAAGCGGGTAACGGGTCATAATTGCCTTTGTTAGATTATGTAAGCTGGTGTACTGCGCCTGAGTGTAAGGTGTGGTATCTGTACCTTCAAGCTCAATACCTATACTAAAGTTATTACATGCGCTTTGCCCTTCATATTCAGATTGTCCGGCATGCCACGCGCGTTTATTAAATGGCACATATTGAATAATCTCGCCAGTACGTTTTATAAAACAGTGGGCTGACACTCTAAGACCATTTAAATCACAAAAACTGGGGTGTGCATTACAGTCAATCTCACCCATAAACAGTGCATCAACGTATTCGGTGCCAAATTGCCCAGCCGGCAAGGAGATATTATGAATTACCAACAGCGAAATATCGGTATTTTCAGGGCGCTCATCAAAATGCGTACAGGGCCGCTGCGTTATATTAGCGGCAACTCCGCTTGAATCTATCTGCATTATTTTAATACCACGGTATACATAAACTTGATGCTAAAGGATTTATATAAAGAATGATAGCCATTGCGGTTAGCTAACATTCAACAGGTAGCATAACTTTTAGCAGCCATGCTATATATGTAGGTGTAATAAACCCCGCCCATTTAAAAGCGCTTCTATTAGTTATTTAAACATAGTAAAATTTGCTTAATTTATTAACACTTATGAGCCTTCATATGTCAATTTCGCACACGCTTATTACTCAACTTGTCACCCTCGCCTTAGATGAAGATCTAAATTATCAATCTGCACAAGACGGCGACATTACCGCGCAGCTTATCCCAAAAAACGAGCACGCAAATGCTAAAGTAATTACCCGCGAAGACTGCGTTTTTTGCGGTAAAGACATCATAATAGAAGTGTTTAAGCAAGTAGATCCAAGCGTTGAAGTAAACGTATTAGTAAATGATGGCGATTTTGTGCCAGCAAATAGCACCTTATTTACAGCTAAAGGTTCTGCCCGCGCTATTTTAACTGCAGAGCGTACCGCACTTAATTTTGTACAAACGCTTTCGGGTACCGCAACCACAACTGCAAATTATGTAAAAGAGCTTAGCGGCACCACAACCCAGCTGCTCGATACCCGTAAAACAATACCAGGACTCAGGCTACTTCAAAAATACGCTGTAAAATGCGGCGGCGGTGCAAATCATCGTATAGGCTTATTTGATGCGTTTTTAATTAAAGAAAACCACATAGCAGCATGTGGCGGTATTGATAAAGCAGTCGCACAAGCCAAGCAAAACCACCCTACAAAACCCGTAGAAGTAGAGGTTGAGTCGTTAAATGAACTTGAGCAAGCCATTAATGCAGGCGCCGATATAATCATGCTCGACAATTTTAGCGTTGAACAAATTCAGCAAGCTGTGGTCACTACTAATAAGCGCGCTAAATTGGAAGTTTCTGGTAATATGACGCTAGAAACGCTTAAAACTTACTCGCAGGCAGGTGTCGACTTTATATCCAGCGGTGCACTTACAAAAAATTTACAATCAATCGATTTATCGATGCGTTTTGTATAATTTTAACGCTACACTTAAATTACAATAGCGCTAATTGATTGACAAAATAAGTAAAAAGGCATTTAATAACCCAAAAGGCTTAATTTGTAACAACTTGTTAAATAAAGTCGATTTTTGAATAAACTATAAGTGCTTTAAGCATAAAAAAAGTGTTAGACTAAACCTGTTGTATTACTTTCTTGAGAAATATAGTAATAAGTAACTACTTTTTGTTTTAATCTTCAAAAAATACCGAAAAGATTAAAGCAAATGGTCAGTATGTTTCCTATATTTAGTCTACTTTGTGTTTAGGTAGTCTGTACAAGTTGCAACATAATGAACTCACATTTAGCTTTTGTGTTTCATACCTAAGGCTAAAAGTACGTGAAAATTTATTTTTAAGTAAATCTGTAAAGTTAATCAGGTAAATTAAGCTTGGCACTTTCGCCACTAGCCTGACTACCTTACAAAACATTATCCTTTAGGAGAGGAAACATGAAAACAATGACTCAAAAACAACAGGGTTTCACCCTAATCGAATTAATGATTGTTGTAGCAATCATCGGTATTCTTGCTGCAGTGGCATTGCCTGCTTATCAAAACTACACATCTAAATCACAAGTTACAGCTTGTCTAGCAGAAATTTCACCTGGTAAAACTGCTTTTGAAATAAAAATGAATGAGGGCAGCATTTCAGGCACTCTTGCTGCTGGTGACTTAGGTATAAATAATAAGGCTTGTTCATCTGTGGAAATAACTGCTGACTCTGCTGATGGTTCAGGTACGGGTAGTATTGAAGGCACTGTTGCAGGCGGTCCTGCAGTAAACGGTAAAACAGTAACATTGTCTCGCTCTACAGCTGGCGAGTGGACTTGTTCATCTGACGCTGATGCAGAACACAAACCTACTAATTGCTCTTAATTTTAAAACCTAAAGAGCGCTTCATGCGCTCTTTTTACTAGGCCTTTCAACTTGTTCATTATAAATAAAACAGCTTTACTATTTGCCCCGTTTCTACTTTTTTCTATTTTTTTTTACATCCCCAACGTCGGTGGTTTTGGCTTTTCACTCCCTTTTAATTCATTTGCTTTACTTTCATTAACCTGGGCACTATTAATTGTTGTTTATCAATCAATAAAAAGCAACCACCCCATCAAATCAGATCGCTTTTTAGCCGTCTCATTTGTCATTTTTACATTGCTTTTACTCCCTTTAATGTGGAGTAAGCAAGTTCAGCTTTACTCAGCTTTGCCTAGACTTATTTTTATCATTTTAGGCTTACACACGTATTTTTGTTTATTACAGATTAAAAATAGAAAAAAGTTCAATGAATCTTTTTTATATTTAATTTGTTTTTCTACATTATTGAGTGCTTGTTTTGCCCTTTATCAGTTCTACTTAATGACAGCCAATAGTTACTTTGCAATAAAAATTGAATACGTCCGCCCTGTGGGGATTTTTCAGCAAGTGAATGTATTAGCAAGCTATACTGCTACAGGCATAGCCATTTCGCTTTACCTACTCACAAGGTCAAAACAAAAAAGTTTTAAAAACTTTTTATACCTTTGTGTATTTGTAAATAGTTGGGCTTTATTTTTAACTCAATCCAGAACTGGATTTTTGGCTTATGGCGTTATTATTTGTTGGTATATATTTTTCATACTGAAAGAAAGAGAAATAAGAACTCTTCTAACTCTTATTTCATGCATTTTAGCAAGCTTCGTAATGGCGAAGACCATCCCCTATAGTACTGGCAATGAACACGTAACGAAAAAAGAGATATTTAGTAGCCCTAATGAGAGGTTACACATTTACCAAGATAGTTTGGAGGCATTTTTAGAAAAACCCATTTTTGGTCATGGTTACGGCAGCTTTCACCGAGTCATAACAGATCTCTCGGCCACAAAGGCAGCCGACAGAAACAATATTAATATAGGAAAAAGAATAACTCATCCTCACAACGAACTTATTTTATGGTTAGTTGAAGGGGGTATTATCACTGCACTTGCTATTATTTTATTATTCTATTATTTATGCTCTACCATTTATAGTAGTAATTCCAAAAATAAATTCGGACTTTTCCTCCTCGTTACTCCGATTTTACTGCACTGCAACACTGAGCACCCTTTCTATCAATCATTCATACATTTTTTTGTTTTAATCTTCTTATTATTTTACATAACTAAGGCATGTAACGTAAATGAAAGTACTATTCAAATAAACCTAAGCTTATTGAAAATTGCTAATCTACTCATTGCGGTTTTTATCACTCTTTTCACACTAACAGCGATACAATCTAGCATCGTATTAAGGCACTATATTTACAGTGAACCTAACAACCACTTACTGCTATCAAAAACGTTAAACCCTTTCATTGAATATAAGTTTAAGGAAATACAAATCAACACTTTAAAGCTTGAAGTTGCAATTCGGAACCAAAACTACGCTGAGATAAATAGCTTTTTAAATTGGTCAGAAGAGTTCCTGCAAGTTTACCCTAGTGACTATATTTACTTTGAGAGAATAAGAGCGTTAATATCCCTTGGGTTAAAAGAGCACGCAAAAGCTGAAAGAAAGCTGGCTAAAACTTTATACCCTCAAAATACCTCATGGGACAAAGGGGTATGGGAAGCTCCCTTAAAATAAGAGAACTTTATGGCAAAACAACCTGAAAATAAAAACTTAGACACTTTCCAGTGGGTAGGCGTAAGCGCACGAGGAAAAAAGCTTGAAGGAGAGCTAACAGGCTCTAGTGTTGCTCTTGTGAAAGCTCAGCTTAGAAAACAAGGCATTACTCCATCAAAAGTTAAGCGTAAGCCTAAGCCGTTATTTGGTATTCAAAGTGTTCAAAAAATTACGCCTAAAGATATTGCTTTAGTTACACGCCAAATAGCAACCATGTTAATGGCCGGCGTTCCATTAATTCAAGCTATTGAAATGATAGGCACAGGCTCTACTAATAAAAGTGTTGCCAAATTAATGGAAACTATTGGTGATGAAGTAAAAGCAGGTCAGCCATTATCACAAGCTCTTAGAAAACATCCTCGCTATTTTGATGATTTGTATTGTGATTTAGTGGCATCGGGCGAGCAATCGGGTGCGCTTGATAAAATATTTGACCGGGTAGCTTTATACAAAGAAAAATCAGAAGCGCTTAAATCAAAAATAAAAAAAGCCATGTTTTACCCTATCGCGGTTTTAGTGGTTGCGCTTATAGTTACCTCAATACTTTTGATTTTTGTAGTACCCCAATTCCAAGATATTTTTAATGGCTTTGGCGCACAACTACCTGCCTTTACCTTATTTGTTATTGGTATATCTGAATTTATGCAAGAATATTGGTGGGTGATTTTAATAGCCATTGTTGGCTTTGGTTACGCATTTAAAGAAGCCAAACTCAGAAGTTTAAAACTTAGAGATGCAACCGACAGGGCTATATTAAAACTCCCTATAATTGGTATGATTTTAAATAAAGCGGCTGTTGCAAGATATGCTCGTACGCTTTCGACCACCTTTGCTGCGGGTGTACCACTTGTTGATGCACTGGACTCTGCGGCAGGTGCGTCCGGTAATGCTGTGTACCGCTATGCTATTTTAGATATTAAAGCAGAGGTGAGCTCGGGTAATCAAATGAACTGGGCGATGCGTAACTCTAAAATATTCCCCGATATGGTTATTCAAATGGTAGCCATTGGTGAAGAGTCTGGCTCGTTAGATGGTATGCTAGCCAAAGTAGCAACCATTTACGAGCAAGAGGTTGATGATGCAGTTGATGGCTTATCTAGCTTATTAGAGCCGCTTATTATGGCAGTGCTGGGTGTCCTCGTCGGTGGCTTAATTGTTGCCATGTACTTGCCAATTTTCCAGTTAGGCTCTGTAATTTAAAAACATAGCTGTAAGCTGTAAGCTGTAAGCAAAATTTCAAACGCTAATTAATAGCTTGCAAGATAAAATGAATAGTAAAAGCTATTCAACTCAGCGAAATAAAATTGGCCTATAAATGGCCTGAAGTTAGGTATTTTAATGGAAAATCTTTTTCTTGATATAACCACTGCGATGCAAAGTCAGCAGTGGTTTTATTTAACCACGGTTGGCTTAATTAGTTTATGTGTAGGTAGTTTTTTAAATGTAGTTATTTATCGCCTGCCGTTAATGATGCAGCGAGAATGGCAAAGTGAATGTAGATTATTATTAGAAGATGAACTAACAGCCAAACCTACACAAGCCAGTAACAGTGAGCCATTTAATTTAGTAAAACCTAATTCTACCTGCCCTAAATGCAAAACCGCGATTAAGCCTTGGCAAAATATTCCTATTATTAGTTGGATTATGCTTAAAGGTAAATGTGCTAATTGCAGTAACCCAATATCAGCGCGTTACCCAATAGTTGAAGCCATTACCGCGCTATTAAGTTTAGTTATTGCCTACACTTTTGGGGCTACTGAGCACGCCTTTTTATATATTTTTGTAACCTGGATTTTAGTGGCGCTCACCTTTATTGATATTGACCACATGCTACTGCCCGATCAGCTCACTTTACCTTTAGTATGGCTTGCGCTTATAGCCGCTGTAATGGGTATAACAATAAGCCCAAGCGAAGCAATAGTAGGGGCAGCCTGCGGCTATTTAAGCCTGTGGAGTGTATTTTGGCTATTTAAGCTATTAACCGGTAAAGAAGGCATGGGCTATGGCGATTTTAAGTTACTGGCCGTGTTTGGCGCACTGCTTGGCTGGCAGTCGCTATTAACCATTATTTTGCTTTCAAGTGTGGTGGGCGCCATTATTGGTATTGCCCTTTTAAGTATTCAAGGTAAAGACAAAGCAACACCCATTCCATTTGGCCCCTACTTAGCTATCGCGGGTTGGATAACACTGCTGTGGGGCGCTCAAATTCAAGCTGCGTATTTTAATTTAATTGGTTATTAGTATGAATAAGCCAGCAACTAAAATAAACAATTGGGTATTGGGTTTAACAGGCGGTATTGGCTGCGGTAAAACGGCTGTTAGTAATATGTTTGAAGAACTGGGTATTTGCGTTGTTGATGCCGATATTATTGCCCGCCAAGTAGTGGCCCCTAATAGCACAGGGCTAAATGCAATTATTGAACACTTTGGCGAGGGTATTTTACTACCCGATGGCACATTAAACAGAGCAGTACTGCGCACTAAAATATTTACCAACAATGATGATAAAGAGTGGCTTAACGCACTATTACACCCGCTTATTCGGGAGAAAATACTCACCGATTTAAATAATGCAACCAGTGCTTATGTTGTATTGGTTGCACCATTATTGTTTGAAAATAAACTTAACAAATACTGCAACCGTACTTTATTAATTGATGTACCACAGCCGGTGCAGATTGAACGTACTATAAAACGCGACAATATTAGCCTTGAGCAGGTAAATAGCATTATAGCGTCACAAATGCCACGTGAAGAAAAACAACAAAAAGCCGATGATATTCTAAATAATGACCGCGATTTATCACTTGTTCATGCAGAACTTGTTGTTCTTCATAAAAATTACCTACAATATGCAGTATAAAATACAACTAATGCCCCTTAATGCGGTCATAACAACATAAACTTGTAATTTGGTTAGCAAAATAAGGTGTTGATAAGCACAGCGAATTTAATCACCTGCTTTTTTCTGATAAATTGTTAACTATTGAAGGACTAAAATAGGTGCGCAATGAATATTAACTCACCGTTATTGAGAAAATTTATAACGCTTGGCCGCATTGATGCCGATACCGTAAAAGCAAAACAGCAAGAGTTTGCCTCAACCGCTGAGCTTATATCTAAATGTGGAAAAATTGACAGCAACGACTTAGCTGAACAATGTATAGACTTATTTCGCGTACCGTATTTTGATTTAAAAGACTTCGACCCTGCACAAATCCCCGAAGACTTAATCAAAGAAAAACTAATACGTAAACACCACATTTTACCGTTGGTTCAAAAAGGCAGAAAAGTATACATTGCCGCCTCAGATCCAACTGACTACGGTGCCTTTGAGAACTTTGAATTTAGCACCGGCTTATCGTGCGAAATAGTCGTGGTTGACTATATTCAGCTAGATAACAAAATTGAGCAACTACTTGATGCTGCAGGCAGCTTAGATTTAAGCGCCGATGAATTTAAAGAGTTTGCCGACTTAGATACTGAAGGCCCTAAAGAAACCACACCTAAAGATGATGATAAAGACGATGCGCCAATCATTGTTTATATCAATAAAATTTTAATGGATGCCATTAAAAAAGGCGCTTCTGATTTACACTTTGAACCTTACGAGCACAAATACCGTATTCGCTTTCGTATTGATGGTATTTTGCATGAAGTTGCCAACCCGCCCAATACCTTAGCAAGTAAGCTATCGGCGCGTATCAAAGTAATGTCGAGGCTCGATATTGCTGAAAAACGTAAACCACAAGATGGCCGTATTAAATTAAAAATTACCGAGCGTAAAAGCATCGATTTTCGTGTAAGTACTATGCCTACGTTGTGGGGCGAAAAAATAGTAATGCGTATTCTTGATTCATCAAGCGCTATGCTAGGTATTGACGTATTAGGTTACGAAGAGGATCAAAAAAAGCTCTACATGGATGCGCTTGGGCAACCGCAAGGCATGATACTAGTTACCGGCCCAACGGGCTCTGGTAAAACCGTATCGCTTTATACAGGTTTAAATATACTTAACCAGCCAGAGCGTAACATTAGTACCGCCGAGGATCCGGTTGAGATAAACCTTGAAGGGGTTAACCAAGTACAAATTAACCCTAAAGCCGAAATGACCTTTGCTAACGCCCTGCGTGCATTTTTACGTCAAGATCCAGATGTAGTGATGGTAGGTGAAATACGTGACCTAGAAACCGCAGAAATTTCAATTAAAGCGGCGCAAACGGGTCACTTAGTGTTATCTACACTACATACCAACTCAGCGCCCGAAACCATAACTCGTTTATTAAATATGGGCGTGCCTGCGTATAACGTGGCAAGCTCTATAAGTTTGATTATTGCCCAGCGCTTAGCTAGGCGTTTATGCCCTAAGTGTAAAACCCCTGAAACACTGCCAGCAGAGGAGTTGGCTCGTCAAGGATTTAGCACAACACAAATTGAAGATATGACACTATACGCACCCAAAGGCTGCGAAAATTGCACCGATGGTTACAAAGGCCGAGTGGGTATTTACGAAGTAATGCAAATTACCCCTGAAATTGCACAAATTATTATGCGCGGTGGCAACTCGCTCGAAATCGCAGAGGTATCGCTACAAGCTGGGTTTAATAACTTGCGATTATCGGGTTTACGAAAAGCCGCCGATGGTTTAACGTCTCTGGCTGAAATTAATCGCGTAACCAATATGTAAAAGTGATAGCCCTATTTAGGGCTAAAACACATTGTAGAGAGTAAAGTATGCCAACAATTGTTAACTGTCCAACCTGTAAAAACAAAGTTGAATGGTCACAGCAAAGCCCACATCGTCCTTTTTGTTCTAAGCGCTGTCAGCTTATTGATTTAGGTGAATGGTCTTTTGAGAACAATAAAATATCAACGCCTATTACCTCGGCTAACCAAATTAGCCAAGATATGATAGAAGATATTGAAGAGATGATGGCTAAAAACGATGACGACTTTTTTAAATAAGCGTTTTTCAACCTCTTAAACGACAAAAGCCAGCATTAAGCTGGCTTTTTAGTGTTTAATCTATAAATTAGTCTCTTTGCTTACGGTGTTTTTTACCCATACGCTTTTGCATTTTTGCAAACTTTTCTTGCTGCTCTGCGTTAAGTACCTGCATTACTTGATGCTGTGTTTTTAGCTTAATTAAGCCAAACTCAGTGCCTTTTTCGTGGCGTGCAGCTAATAGCTCTTTTGCAGCGTTTTCGTCAAATGTTGGTGCGCTAAGTAGAGCATCCATTTTCTCTTTTTGAGCCTTACGCTGTGCTTTACGGGCTTCTTTATCATCGCCGCGCAGTGCTTTCATCTGTGTTTTTTGCGCTTCAAAAATAGCTTCAAGCTTAGTTTGCTGTTCTTGCGTTAAATCAAGCTTGTCGGCACCGCGCTCAGATAATAAAAAACGCGCTTGAGAATGGCCTTGCTTATCGTGCATGCCGCCTTTTGCTAATACGCTACCGGCGCCAAGTGTAGCCGTTGCTAGACCACAAATAAGTACTAATTTTGAAAGTGTATTTACTTTAGTCATAATCATCACCTTAATATTGGATGGATTGAATTTGGTTGTGACTGCTAAGTCAGTGAGTTAACTATACCTCTTGCAACGCAAAGTAACGCAAAGCAGTGTAAAGGTTGTGTAAAGATTCACTTTTGCACAATTTAAGAAGTAAAATAACCATATAGAAATTGCCTAAGGGTTTGAAATGAAGCTATTAATGATTGATGACGACACCGGTTTGTGCGAACTACTTACTGAATATTTAGCCGCGCAAGGTTTTGACGTACAAAGCGTTCACGATGGCGAGCAAGGTTTAAAGCTTGCTCTATCAAATGACTACGCGCTGATATTGCTTGATGTCATGCTCCCCACCCTTGATGGCTTTGAAGTACTTAAACAACTTAGGCAAACAAAGTTAACACCGGTTATTATGCTCACTGCAAAAGGCGAAGACTTTGATCGCATTTTTGGCTTAGAGCTTGGCGCAGACGATTACATACCCAAGCCATTTAATCACCGCGAGTTACTAGCCCGTGTAAAAGCTATTACCCGTCGTATAGAGCACATAAATAGCCTAAACGTTGCAACGCCTAGCAAAATGAATATAAATGGCATTACGGTTAATCTGGCAGCCCGAGAGGCCGCTATTAACGAGCACACCCTCACACTTACTGGCACAGAGTACGAAGTACTGGTGTTATTAATTAAAAATGCCGGCGAAGTTGTCAGTAAAGAGCAAATAAGTGAAGAAGTATTAGGCAGGCGCTTAGCTTCGTTCGACCGCTCAATTGATATGCACGTTAGCAATATTCGTAAAAAAATAGCTGAGCATATTCAAGGCGAGCGTATAAAAACAATGCGAGGTACAGGTTATGTCTTCATCCAAGGTGAGTAATAAACATTACTTTGCATGGCTAAAGCACCCTCGACATTATTTATTTTTTAAAATATTTATTTGGTTTTGGCTAACAATAACGGGCACGGTGGCTGCGCTTATATTTTTAAGCAACATTACGGCAATTAATGCAGTAAGCACCGAGCCTTTGCGTGGGCCAATGAAAAAAAACCTAATTTATACTGCCAAAAGTATTGAGCGAAGTGCCACTAAACACAAGCGCACCCTTGCTGATGTTTTGTCGCACCCTAGGCTTTCAAAACGAAAAATTTTATTTTTAGGCGCAGCACAACCCGAAGACGCATTAAGCAATAAAGACATCCCCGCTGAAATAGATTTAAACTTACTTAGCTTTAGTCAAAACTTGGCGCCACAGGTCATTTTTACCGAAAAATACCAAGCTTTCGGCCCTGTTAATATTAGCGTGCCAGAGGGGCAGTTTTACCTCTACGAAATAGACATTAACCACCAACCTCCTTTGCTCATGCGCTTTAAGTTAATGCCGAATTGGATGAAAGTACTCGTGGCTATTTTTGCCTCTTTAATCCTGAGTTTTATTTTTAGCCGCAATTTAATTGCACCGATTAACAGCCTTAAAAAAGCAGCTATAAAACTTTCATCAGGCGATTTATCAGCGCGAGTAGCCATACCTGCAAGCAGAAAAGACGAGTTAGGGGTGCTTGGGCGCGACTTTAACAGTATGGCTAATCAGCTTGAGCAACTTATTAGTGCCCAAAAGCGCTTACTGGCTGATATATCTCATGAGTTACGCTCCCCGCTTACGCGTTTAAAAATGGCAACAGGCCTTGCACAAATGCAAGCCAACGAGGCAAGCCAATCGTATTTATTACGTATAGAAAAAGAAGCAAACCAGCTTGATAAAATGATTGCCGACGTGCTGCAAGTGTCGCGTTTAGAAGCGCAAAGCCAAACACTGTCACTACAAAAGCAATCACTAAAAGATATAGTAGAGCACGTATTAAACGATGCGCAGTTTGAAGCCAAGCAAAATACTAAAACACTTACTTTTAGTGGCAATGCCGATGTAATGCTAAGCTGCGATGAATCATTAATTGCCAGCGCACTCGAAAACCTATTACGTAACGCAATAAAATACGCGCACAGCAACATTAGCTTTAACGTACACTATAAAAACCAAATCTATATAGAGATTTGCGACGATGGCCCTGGCGTTCCAAATGAGCAACTTAGCAAGCTTTGTGAGCCCTTTTTTAGGCAATCTGACGCTCGCGACAGAGTAAGTGGCGGCACAGGGCTTGGCTTAGCTATCGCTAAAAATGCTATTATTGCCCACGGCGGTAGTTTAGCGCTATCTAATAAAGAAAAAGGCGGGCTTTGTGCCAATATCACCCTGCCACTAATTAAAGAGTAAGCATGTTTTACAGTACCGAATCAGCGCTTGAAAGTAACCAAGCACGCATTAATCACTTTTACGAAAATGTACTTAATAAAAACTATTTTAATGCATCTGAAGGTAAACTGTTTTTTGCTTACGCAGTGCCAGAGACAGCTAACACTGCCATAGTAATTAGCTCTGGGCGCATAGAAGGGCTTGAAAAATACAAAGAGCTACTGTGGGAGCTTTACACTAATAACTATGCGGTATTTATAGCCGACCACCAAGGGCAAGGCCGCTCGTATCGACCGTTAAAAAATAAGCACAAGGGTTATGTAAAACGTTTTAGTGACTACAGTGCCGACTTAGATTTATTTAACCAACATATTGTAAATAAACACTGGCAAGGCAAAAAAATATTATTAGCCCACTCTATGGGTGGCGCTATAGCGTACGATTATTTTGCAAATTACCCGCATACTTTCAGCGGCGCGTTTTTATCTGCGCCCATGTTTGATATTTACACTAAAGGCATTCCTAAACCGGTAGCTAAATTTATAGCCCGCGCCGCCACAAAGCTCGGTTTTGGCTACAGTTATGCGCTAGGGCAAAACGATTACAACCCAGAAGAATTTGCGCTTAATACCTTAACCAGCAGCCAAGTGCGGTACAACCTATTTAGACTCACTTATCAACAACAGCCTCTTTTACAGTTAGGCGGCGTTACATATGGTTGGTTAAATGCAAGCTTTGCTTTTATGTCTGCCGTGGATACCCACACAATCAACCTCCCTATTTTTATTGCCAGCGCACAAAACGATGAAGTGGTTGATAACAACGCGCAACAAAAGCTCGTAAATAGGCTCCCTAATGCCGAGCTGAAAAGCTTTGCAGGGGCTAAGCACGAGTTATTGTTTGAGCGCGACGAAATTAGAAAACCTGTGCTTATGCGCTTGTATCAGTTTTGTTCTTCGTTTGATACTTAGGTACCACGGAGAGCGGATCTAGATGAATTAAAATATCAACCTCAGAGTCAAAGCGCTCGGCAAGCGCCTTTTCTACATCGTCAGCCACATTGTGGGCACGTATTAAACTTAAATGATCATCAAGCTCTAAGTGCATTTGCATAAACTTAATTTTACCGCCTTGGCGAGTGCGAATATCATGTACACCGTGTACATCTTTATGTGCATTAGCAATATCTAAAATACTTTGTTTTTCATCATCTGGGAGTTCTTTATCCATTAGATGATCGGCACTCTCACACGCAATATCCCAACTGTTATAAAGTAAGTAACCGGCAACGCCTATAGCAAACAGCGGATCTGCGTATAACACCCCATAGTACGAGAGCAAAATAGCAAGTAATACCGCCGCATTTAAAATTAAATCCCCTTTGTAATGCACCGAGTCTGCTTTAATAGCGATGGATTCGGTATGCTTAACCACTTTGATCTGAAAAAACACAATCACTAACGTACAAGCAATAGCAAATATACTCACCCACACACCTAACAGTGAATGACTAAGCACAATTGGGTTAAATAATCGCTCAATACCGTGAAACGCCAATAAGCACCCCGACCCTGCTATAAACGCAGCCTGGCCAAGTCCGGCTAGGGCTTCTGCTTTGCCATGGCCAAAACGGTGATCGTCATCTGCAGGGCGCAGTGCATACCCTAGCACTAAAAAGCTCATGGCCGTGGCGGTAATATCCATTAATGAATCGGTTAATGAGCCAAGCATAGAGGCTGAACCCGATGCCAACCATGCCCAGGTTTTAGCGGCTATCATTAAGCTAACCATAACCATGGTAACTATGCTTGATGTTTTAACCCAAAATTCGTAACTACGGTGATGCACGTTAATATTCACTACTTGCGGTATTCAATGGCGCGAGTATATCATTTTTTTTTCCGGTTTCGTGTATACTGCCACTCGTCAAATTATAGATTAATAGAAAGGCGCATTATGCTGGATATCGTTTTATATCAACCTGAAATTCCACCAAATACAGGAAATATCATACGCTTGTGTGCAAACACAGGTTACTCATTGCATTTAATTGAGCCATTAGGTTTTGAGTGGGACGATAAGCGAGTAAAACGTGCCGGGCTAGATTACCACGAGTTTAGTAACGTACAGCGCCATGCCTCGTTTGAAGCCTACCTTGAAAAGTGCCAACCTAAAAAAGTGTATGCATGCACCACTAAAGGCAGCCAGTTTCATCACGAAGCCAGTTATGAAGCCGGTGATTGCTTGGTATTTGGGCCAGAAACTCGCGGTCTCCCCGATGAGATGATTCAAGCGCTGCCTAACGATCAGCGTGTGCGCATTCCTATGCAGCCCAATAGCCGTAGTATGAACCTATCTAACGCTGTGGCGGTATTTGTTTATGAATCATGGCGCCAACTAGGTTTTCCTAACGCGCAATAAGCACCTTGTACCAAACAATAAAAAACCGACATAGCGTCGGTTTTTTAATAACAAAGCATGTTCATGCTTTTAATACAGTGGGCATTATATGCTCACTTTATTCAGCGCGCTGCTCTCGGCCTAATAGTGCCATGGCGGCTTCTTTCATATCTTTATTTTCATAAAGTACTTTATAAATTTGCTCAGTAATGGGCATTTCTACACCGGCGCGTTGTGCTAATAAATACACTTCTTTTGTGTTTCTAAAGCCTTCAACAACTTGCCCGATAGACTCAATAGCAGCATCAACCCCTTCACCTTTACCCAATGCCAAACCAAAGCGACGGTTGCGCGATTGATTGTCGGTACATGTTAAGATTAAATCGCCAAGTCCAGCCATACCCATAAAGGTTTCTTGCTTTGCACCTAAGGCACATCCTAAGCGCGTTAGCTCAGCTAAGCCGCGAGTGATCAGTGCAGTACGTGCATTAGCACCAAAGCCCACCCCATCAGACATACCAGCACCAATGGCTATTACGTTTTTAACCGCGCCACCTAACTGAATGCCAATAAAGTCATCGTTGTTGTACACGCGGAACGAGCGCCCACAATGGAGTAAATCTGCAAGTTGTTGCGCAAACTCCGTTGAGGTAGACGACACCGATATAGCAGTAGGTAGCCCCATTGCCATTTCTTTTGCAAAGGTTGGGCCTGATAAAACCGCAAGCGGCCTTTCATCACCTAGTTCCTGCAGGGCAACCTCTTGTAACAAGCGACCAGTATTTGGCTCAAGCCCTTTTGTTGCCCACGCAACTTGCGCACCTTCAACCAGCGCAGGTTTAATTTGCTGCAATGTATCTGCAAAGGCATGGCTTGGCACAACCACAAGTACAATGGCACTGCTGGCTACGGCTTGTTGTAAATCGGCTTGTAATAAAAGAGTGTCGGGGAATGGTACATCAGGAAGGTAACGTTGATTTTTCCGCTCAGCTGCAAGCGTGGCAACGTCGTCGCTATTGCGACCCCAAAGTGTCACTTGGTGACCATTTCGGGCTAAGCAAATAGCAAGAGCGGTGCCGTAAGACCCCGCTCCTAATACAGTAACAGCTGAAGTTGCTGTACTCATAAATTATGCGTCTGCTGAAACCTGCTCAGCTTGCGCAGTACGTTGTTGCATGTATTGTGCAAATAACGCATCAAAGTTCACTGGCGCAAGGTTAAGCTGTGGGAAAGTACCACGGTTAACAAGATTAGATACGGCTTCACGCGCGTATGGGAATAACACGTTAGGGCAGTATGCACCTAGCATATGTGCTAGTTGTACTTCTTCAAGCTCACCAACTGTAAAAATACCGGCTTGCTGAATTTCACATAAAAACGCAGTTTCTTCACCAATAGAAGCAGTAACCGTTAGTGCTAAAACCACTTCAAACACACCTTCGTCTAGCTTATTAGAGCGCGTGTCTAGGTCTAGCTTAACTTCTGGCATCCATTCTTTTTGAAAAATCGCAGGCGAGTTAGGCGTTTCAAACGATACATCTTTAGTGTAAATACGTTGAATAGTAAATTGTGCGCCACCTTCTTGTGCTGCTGCGTTTTGATTTTCTTCGTTCATTGTGCTTCCTACGTGTTAGTTTTTATAATTAAAATTAAGCATTTAGCTTAGCGTCAAGTTTACCTTGCGCTTCAATAGCCATCATGTCGTCGCAGCCACCGATATGTTCATCATTAATAAAAATTTGCGGTACTGTGCTTGCACCACCTGCTTTAGCAATCATTTCATCGCGAAGCTCTGGTTGAACACCAATATCAATATTTGTGTACTCAACGCCTTTACTGTTTAAAAGTGCAAGAGCACGTTGGCAAAATGGACAGTACGCTTTGGTGTATAAAACAACATTACTCATAATAAATCCTCTATCGGTACTACTAAACTGATTAGCGACCTGTTGTAGTTGGAAGGCTGGCAGATTGCCACGACCCCATACCACCTGATAATACATAAACCGATTCAAAGCCTGCTTTATGCATTGCATTAGCAATACCTTGAGCAGTCATGCCTGTGGCACATACTAGTATAATGGGTTTGCTCTTGTGCTTTTCAAGGCTTGAAAAATCAGATTGTTTTGCTTTTTCAGGGCTTAAGTGTTCAGCACCCGCAATACGACCTGCGTTAAATTCTTTTTGAGCACGAATATCAACTACTTTGCCATCTTCACGATTAATAAGAAGTGTTAATTGCTGTGGGTTTATTTCTCTCACTGCTGAAAACTTGCTCTTTATCCAGCCGCTTACAATAAGGAATACAAGACCAACCCAAGCTAGGCTTAAAATAGGATGATTTGTAATAAATTCAATATATTGATCCATTCTACTTCCACTATGAAATTATGTTCTAAACCTAGGGCGTGTTGGCCTTTGTGGATTGAAATTTGTTCAATCTAGGGGCGATTAAATCGCGGCGCGAGATTTGTAACCTAGTGGGCTAAGTAAAAACCGAGCAAAGCTTCCGCGTCCTGCTCACGCCCCTTACCTACATNCGTTATCGCCTATTTATGGGGAATAACCACACTTCATAGGCTCTGCCTTACTTAAAAACCAAACATACTGCTGCAAATTCAGCCACCAAAGTGCAACACGCCCTAATATTCTAGGTATTTTGTACTTTAGCCACGCAAGTATACCCAAACCAAGTTAAAATGCGAGTTTGCTGCGCTTTAAAAACACATAAAGCACCCCATATATGAAAGTAAGTAAAAAATTTAATATCTTGTTCTCAGTGCTGATTCTGGCGCTAAAACACGGTATGCTAAAACTAACCAGATAACATTTCGGCGCACAGTGCCCATCAACAGGTGCTAATTTTCAGGAGCTATTATGACAGAGCATAAAAAACCACTGGTATTAATGATTTTAGACGGTTGGGGATACCGCGAAGATGAGCAAAGCAATGCGATTCTTGCAGCCAACACCCCCGTTTTAGACAACCTATGGGCAACCCGTCCACGCACATTAATTTCAGGCTCAGGTTTAGATGTAGGCTTACCTGAAGGGCAAATGGGTAACTCAGAAGTAGGCCATGTAAATTTAGGTGCTGGTCGTGTTGTTTATCAAGACTTTACTCGCATTACCAAAGCAATCAACGATGGCGAATTTGACTCAACCCCTGCACTTGTTGAAAACATCGATAAAGCAGTCGCTGCAGGCAAAGCCGTGCATATTATGGGTTTATTAAGCCCAGGTGGTGTTCACAGCCACGAAGATCATATTGTCGCAAGTATTCAATTAGCCGCTAAACGCGGTGCAAAAGAAGTATATTTTCATGGCTTTTTAGATGGCCGTGATACACCACCACGCAGTGCTAAAGCATCAATAGAGCGTATAGAAGCCTTATTTGCCGAGCTAAATTGTGGCCGCTTAGCGTCTCTTGTGGGCCGTTATTACGCCATGGACAGAGACAACCGTTGGAACCGTGTAGAAAAAGCCTACAATGTAATGACATTAGGTGAAGGCGAGTTTAATTATGCTGATGGTGTATCGGCATTAGAAGCCGCCTATGAGCGCGACGAAAACGATGAATTTGTAGCTCCAACCACCATCACGCCACAAGGCACTGAAGCAGCACAAATTAATGATGGCGACACTATCATCTTTGCTAATTTTAGAGCCGACCGTGCCCGTGAAATCACCCGTGCCTTTGTAGAGCCAGGCTTCGATGGGTTCGAAAAGAAAAAATCACCACAGTTAAGCGCATTTGTAATGATGACAGAATACTCAGCCGATATTGATGCCCCTGTCGCATTTGGCCCTACGCCATTGGTAAACGTATTAGGTGAATGGCTTGAAAAAAATGGCAAAACGCAGCTACGTATTTCTGAAACAGAAAAATACGCTCATGTTACGTTTTTCTTTAGTGGCGGACGCGAAGATGAATTTGAAGGCGAATCACGCGAATTAATTCCTTCTCCACAGGTTGCCACTTACGACCTTCAGCCAGAAATGAATTCTGAAATGCTAACCGACAAACTTATTGAAGCCATTAAAAGCGGTAAGTTTGATGCCATTATTTGTAATTACCCGAATGGCGATATGGTGGGTCACTCTGGTGTGTTTGAAGCCGCGGTTAAAGCCTGTGAAGCAGTTGATGCATGTATAGGCCGCGTGGTAGAAGCGCTAGATGAGTTTGGTGGTGAAGCGCTTATCACAGCCGATCACGGTAATGCAGAGCAAATGGCAAATACTGCCACGGGCCAAGCTCATACCGCTCACACTAGCGAGCCAGTGCCGTTTATTTATGTAGGACGCGATGCAACGCCAAGTGAAGGCAAAGCATTAAGTGATGTAGCACCTACTATGCTACACCTCATGGGCATGGAGCAACCAAGCGAAATGACCGGTACGCCAATCATGACGTTGAAATAACACATGAGCAAACCAGTAAATTGGTTTAGTGTTTATACATTTGTATTGGTTTCGTTAGTGGTTACGCCTGCAACCGCTAACGAAAACCGCACTAAAAAAGACCTATCTGAAGTGCAATCTGCATTAGAGCAAAGCCAAGCAGAGTACAACGCACAGCGAAAAAAAATTGCCGCACTGCAAAAAAACTTAAAAAAATACGAGCTAGAAATAGCTAAAAACGCTAAAGCTCTCAATATGGCTGAGCAATCAGTAAAAGAAACAGAACAAAAACAACAAGCCCAGCAACAAAAAGCACAGCAATTAAAAGCGCAACACGCGCAATTTCAAGCCATTTTAGCGGCCCAGCTAAAAAGTGCTTACATGGCTGGGGGCGACGACTACCCCAAAATGCTTTTAAACCAGCAAGACACAGCTAAATTTGAGCGTACCTTAAGCTATTACAACTATTTAAATAAAGCGCGCATAGAGCAAATTGAAGAGCTTAAAGTACTACAACAACAAATCGCAGAAAACCAAGCTGCACTTGCCAAAACCAAACAAAAATTAGCCGCCTTATTTGAAGAACAAAAAAGACGCCAAAGCGCGCTAGTAAATGCCCAAAGCGAGCGCCAAACTAATCTTAAAAACTTACAAGCACAGCTCAATAGCACTAAAAGCTCGATTAATTACTTAAAAGACAACGAGCAAACATTAATCACCACCATTGAAGAACTTGAGCAAGAGAAGACTCAAAAAATTGAATTGCTCGGCCTTAATAAAAATAAAGGCAAGCTTAATTGGCCCAGCAAAGGAAAGCTAAAACACAAATTTGGTCAGCGCAAACATGGCGGCATAGACTGGAAAGGCGTGTTAATTGGTGCAAAAGAAGGCACTAATGTAAACAGTATTAATAATGGTCAAGTTGTATTTGCTGATTGGCTTAAAGGCTTTGGCTGGGTTATTGTGGTTGATCATGGTGAGGGCTTTATGAGCCTATACGGCCATGCACAAACATTATTAAAAGATGTGGGCGACATGGTTCGAGAAGGCGAAACGCTGGCATTAGTAGGTCAAAGCGGCGGACAGTCGAGTTCTGGTCTATACTTTGAAATACGCCACAAAGGACGCGCAGTAAATCCTGTTAAATGGTGCAGACGTATTTAAGTGAATAAAACAGCTGCACCGCATTAGGAGCAGCTGATGATTCAAAAAATACCACAAACACGCTCATTTCCCTCTTCCCGTACGCGCTATTCATTTTTATTGTGCGCATTAACCTGTATTGCTATTTTTTGTTTTAGCAATTCATTACTTGCCAGCTCAGTTAAAGATCTTAAAAGTCAGCAAATTTCTGAAATACTCTTCAACATTAAAGCCTATTATGTTGATGACTTATCACTGACAAAAGGTGCGCAGGGTGCCTTTAATAATCAGCAAGTAGAAATTTTACTCGACCAGCTAGACCCTTATTCTAAATACCTCAATGAAAATGACTTAGACGCTTTGTTTAACAATACAAATGGGCATTACACTGGCGTGGGCATTGAAGTGAAAGACATTGACGGTGACATTACTATTGTTGATGTTGTTAAAAACTCCCCAGCCAAAAAGGCCGGTATTTTAGCGGGCGATATTATAGTTAGTGTTAATGATACAAACACGCAAACACGTAGCTTAGAGCAAGTAGCCGCGTTGATAAAAGATACCCGCTTTAACGCGGTTAAACTAACAATACAACGCGCAGGGCAGCAGCAACCAATTAGCTTTGCGGTAAATCGCAAAGAAATAAACTTAGAAAGCGCCACTAGCCAATTACTCGACTCAGGCACTGGGTATTTAGCCATAAATAATTTTTCTAATCACACCTTACATGAAGTGGCGCTGCAGGTAGCTGCACTTAAAAATGATTATCGCACGCCCCTTAAAGGGTTAGTCATTGATTTACGTGACAACCCAGGTGGTACTTTACAAAGCGCAGTGGCAGTAGCGGATCTATTTTTACAAAGCGGCACTATAGTCACTACTAAAGGGCGCTATTACGACGCTAACCAAGCCTACTACGCCAAACGAGGCGACATACTAAAAGGCTTGCCTATTGTGGTGCTTATTAATGAAAATTCGGCCTCTGCGGCTGAAATACTCGCAGCCGCTTTAAAAGATAATAAGCGTGCTACAGTGGTTGGTAATCAGTCTTATGGCAAAGGCTCGGTGCAATCTTTGATCCCACTTGGTGATGGTAATACAGCGCTAAAATTAACAACTGCTAAGTACTTTACACCTGCGGGCGTATCGATTGAAGGCGTAGGAGTTACCCCCGATGTAGCAATTGCGCAAGCAACCCTTCCACAATCAAATAAAGCCGTTATAATAAATAATGAGCAGAACAAAAATACACCACAATTTGAACATGAAATACTGGGCGACTTGCAGTTAGTAAAAGCTAAGCAATTACTTAGCATGCAATAGTAAATAATCTAAACTCTAGGTAAGCGATTTAATAACAGAATAAATATTAACACTATTAGATTGTGCTGTTCTTTAGCTATAAGTTTTAAGTAAATTCAACGCAGTTAGCGCTAAAAATGGCTGCTGAGATAGCTTTATTACCGGGCGCTGAGATTAAAAAATACCCTTAATAAATTAAAAAGATAATAAAAACTATAAACGTGAAAATAATAAAATGGCTGTTGTTGGCTATCTGCTTTGTATCTAGCACTGCTTGGGCAAAGCAAATAGCCATCGTAATTGATGATATTGGCTATCATCAGCGAGATTTAGAATTTCTTACCTTACCAGGGCAATTGTCGTATTCAATTTTGCCCCACACACCCTACTCTCAAATTTTTGCCACGCTTGCCAGCCAAGCAAATAAAGAGCTTTTATTGCATGTACCTATGCAAGCCTTAAACGGTAAAGCACTCGGCCCTGGCGGGCTCACCATAAATATGGATAAAGAACAGCTACAAAAAACTTTAGGCACTGCATTGGCAAGCTTACCGCAAGTAAAAGGGGTTAATAACCATATGGGGTCGGCACTCACTCAACAAAGCCAAGCCATGAAGTGGACTATGGAAGTACTTAAAAAACGTAATTTATTCTTTTTAGATAGCCGTACTACCGACTTAAGCCAAGCGCAAAATGCGGCAAATTTTATCGGGGTTGAAAATATTGGCCGCCATGTGTTTTTAGACAATATAACCACGCATGAGCAACTGCAGCAAAGGCTGGATGAGCTAAAATATAAAGCGACTAAACATCACTTTGCCATAGCGATTGCCCACCCCTACCCAGAAACCATCGACTTTTTACGCCAAGCGCTACCTGAGCTCACCGAGCAAGGCTTTGAGTTAGTTCCGGTATCGCAACTAGTGCATAAAAAATACATACAATTAGCACAGGCGCAAGGTAAAGGGATCAACGCTAGGTAGCTTTAAGCGATATTTTAAGTATATTTAAGCCATACAACTAAGCTGACAAAAGCAATATTAAATAGCTAAAACGTTGATTAAAATACTCATAGCCACAAAGCAAAAGCCCCGCATATTAATGCAGGGCTTTTTAAGTTTTACATTTTTTGCGCTATTAGCTCATAGCACTTTGCAGCTTTTTCATCGCTGTTTTTTCTAGCTGGCGAACACGCTCAGCAGATACACTGTATTTTTCAGCTAGCTCTTGTAGTGTTGCTTTGTCATCAGACAACCAGCGTGCACTTACAATGTCTTGTGAGCGTTCATCTAGCGTTTTAAGCGCGCTAAATAAACGAGTATGTGACTGCTCTTGCCATTGTTGCTGCTCAATATCGTCAGCTAAATCAGCTGAGCCGTCTGTTAAATATTGTACTGGTGAATATGTACTTGTTGGTGCGTCGTCGTTATCGTCGCCCGTTAAGTCAAAGCCCATGTCTTGACCGCTCATGCGCGATTCCATTTCACGAACTTCTTTTTCACTCACACCTAGCTCATTCGCTACAGTGCTTACTTCAGCTTGGTTAAACCAACCTAAACGTTTTTTGTTTTTACGAAGATTAAAAAACAATTTACGTTGCGCTTTAGTGGTCGCAACTTTTACGATGCGCCAGTTTTTAAGCACAAACTCATGAATTTCTGCTTTAATCCAATGAACAGCGAAAGACACTAAACGTACACCCACACTCGGGTCGAAACGCTTAACCGCTTTCATCAGGCCTATATTGCCCTCTTGGATTAAGTCGGCTTGCGGTAAACCATAACCCGAGTAGCTTTTAGCAATATGTGCTACAAAGCGTAAATGCGACATAATGAGTTGCTTTGCAGCACTAAGATCGCCTTCTTCTTGAAGTCGTGTTGCTAGCTCTTTCTCTTGCTCAGCTTTAAGCATAGGAATTGTGCTAACCGCTTGAAGGTAGCCGTCCATGCTTGCGCTTTGTTGCCCAACTGTAAGTGCCATTGCGTATAAATCTTTACTCATTTTTCACCTCGGTGATAAACATTTGAAACCATCTTAGCACTCTTTCTCTAAGAGTGCTAACCCCAATTTAAAACTTTTTTTAAGCGTAAATCAAGCGGTTTTTTAGTGTATGTTAAGTCTACTACATGCGACTGAATAAGTGATGAACTAAGGGATTGCAAGAGATTAGCGCAAGCGTAACAGCGCATTTACAACTAATCTCATTTGAGGATAATAATATACAAACATGACATTTTTGAGTCAGCCATTAGCAGCTGTACTTATACTTTATCAGGCTCAATTTCTTTAATATATCGGTTAACCGATAAGTAAGAACCAATAAAGCCTAAGCTGGTTGCGAGTAATACTAATGCGCCAAACTCATTAAGCGTTAAACCAATTAACGAAAAGCTTGTTTGATACACGCCTGCAACGCTGCTTACTGCGCTAGTTAACCACCACATCATTAAGGCAATACAAATAAATGCAAACAAGCCCCCTATAACGCCATACCAAATGCCGGTCCACAAAAACGGAGCGTGTATAAACGTATTGGTAGCACCTACTAACTTCATTACTTGTATTTCTTCTTTTTTATCCATAATCGATAAGCGAATCGTATTACCAATAATAAGCGTGACAGAGGTAAGAAGTAATAAAGCAATTGTGATAACGCTTTCTTTTAATAAGTCTAATAATGCATTTAGGCGCTCAAGCCAAGCAATATCAAGCTTACCAAAATCTACTTCGCGCTCGTTCTCAAGCTTTGTAAGCAGCGCTTTAGCCGCATTAGGCTGGCGATGCCGCTTAGTAGGTGTCACTAATACAACATCGGGTAGTGGGTTGCTATCTAGGTATTCTAAAGCTTGCCCAAATCCCGACACATCTTTAAATTCAGTTAATGCTTGTTGCTTAGAAATAAATTCAACACTTTCTACCTCGGCGTAAAGTGCTAAACGCTTTACTAAGGTTTGTGTTTCTTGCTCGCTCATACTTTCTTTTACAAAAAGCGATATTTCACTGGCTTCTTCAAACCCGCTACTGACTTGCTGTACATTTTTTACGACTAAATACAGCGTTGCAGGCAATGTTAAACTTAGCCCAAGTACAGCAATTGTCATTAATGATGCAAGTGGCGTACGCCACATTTCACCTAAACTGTGCACCCCTTGGCGAAAAATATTAATAATAAAAAAATAACCGCCAGCTATGGCTGATTTTCTTTGTTTGTCGTTTGAGTTTTGGCGTCCTTTAAATAACAAGCTCACAGCGTGCCCTCCGCAAGTGGGTCTTCAAGCATACGGCCATCTTTTAAAGTCAGGCTACGGTATTTTAAACGCGACACCAGGCCTAGATCGTGTGTTGCTATAAGTACTGTCGTACCGTGTTTATTAAAATCTTCAAATAGCCTTAATATTTCCATAGAGAGCTCGGGGTCAAGGTTACCCGTTGGTTCATCAGCTAATAAAATAGGCGGAGAATTTACAATCGCTCTGGCAATACCTACGCGTTGCTGCTCACCACCAGAGAGTGTAGAAGGGTGGCATTTAACTTTATCTAACAGCCCTACTTTATCTAGCGCACCATGGACTCGTTTAGCTATTTGTTTATGATGAGTGCCTTCAATAATCAACGGCAGTGCAACGTTATCAAACACAGTGTAACGCTCTAACAAACGATGATTTTGAAAAATAATACCAATATCGCGGCGTGCATAAGGAATTTGCCGAGAATTAACTTTATTTAAATCAACACCATTAATTAGCACGTTGCCTGCAGAGGGGCGCTCCATTAAGCTAATGAGCTTTAATAAGGTACTTTTACCCGCACCACTGTGGCCTGTTAAAAAAGCCAGTTCGCCAGGCTTAATATGAAATGTAACTTTTTCGAGAGCGCGATGCCCACCCGGATAGGTTTTACTTACTTGCTGAAAATTTATCATTTTTTATTATGCCAGTCCCAAATTAGTAAAATGGAATTCCTTAGCTAGGGCCTGTTGACCTTTGAGGATTGAAATTTGCTCTACCTAGAGGCTATTTAATCGCGGCGCAAAGTTTATAGCCCAGAGGGCTAAGTAAAACCGAGCAATAAAAAGTAAATAGTCCAAAGGGCAGCGCATGTTTAATCTCAAAAGATAAACAGACCAAAAAAGGGAGCAAGCTCCCTTTTATGTATTAAGCGTCATCCTCATCTTGGTTAAATAAAGCGTCAATAAAGTCATCGCTTTTAAATGCGCGTAAATCATCAATACCTTCGCCAACACCAATGTAACGAATAGGAATATTAAACTTATCTGCAACTGCAAATATAACCCCACCTTTAGCAGTACCATCAAGTTTTGAGAGAGTAATACCGGTTAACCCAACACATTGATTAAATAAGTTTACTTGGCTAATTGCATTTTGACCTGTACCCGCATCAATGGTTAGCATAACTTCATGCGGTGCATCAGGGTCAATTTTCTTCATTACGCGGGCTATTTTTTCAAGCTCTTGCATTAAGTTATCTTTATTTTGCAAGCGCCCTGCTGTATCGGCAATTAATAAATCTACATTACGCGCTTTAGCGGCTTGAAATGCATCAAACACCACCGAGGCACTATCTGCACCAGTGTGCTGGGCAATAACAGGAATGCTGTTACGCTCGCCCCACACTTGCAGCTGCTCTACGGCTGCTGCACGAAAGGTATCACCTGCGGCCAACATAACCGACTTACCTTCATTTTGAAATTGCTTAGCTAACTTACCAATGGTTGTCGTTTTACCTACGCCGTTTACACCGACCATTAATATAACAAATGGTTTTTTATCAGCACGTACCTCAAGCGGTTGCTCAGCTGTTTTAAGCATTGCGGCCATTTCTTGCTTCATTAATTCATAAAGCGCATCGCCATCTTTAAGCTGCTTGCGATCGGCTGCATCAGTAAGGCTATCAATCAGCTTCATGGTGGTATCAACACCTAAATCGGCGGTAAGAAGCTGTGTTTCTAAATCTTCAAATAAATCATCGTCTATTTTTTTACCACTAAAAATAGATGCAAAGCCAGAGCCTATATTTACACGGGTTTTTAATAACCCTTTTTTAAGACGTGAAAAAAAGCCTTCTTTTTTAGGCTTTTCGGCAAGTTTAGCTTCTTCTTTTGCAAGCTCTGCCGTAATGCGCTCTTGCTCTAAACGATCAGCTTCGGCCTCTGCTGCAATACGTTCTTGCTCTGCACGTTCAGCTTCTGCCTGTTCTTGTGCAATACGCTCTTGT
>NZ_LJSP01000001.1:0-114667 GCF_001399995.1 Pseudoalteromonas sp. P1-11 | reverse complement strand
CTTGTGCAATACGCTCTTGTTCTAAGCGTTCAGCCTCTGCCTGTTCTGCTGCAATACGCTCTTGCTCTACACGTTCAGCTTCTGCCTGTTCTTGTGCAATTCGCTGTTGCTCTGCACGTTCAGCTTCTGCTTGTTCTGTGGCAATTCGCTGTTGCTCTACACGTTCAGCTTCTGCTTTTTCTGCTGCAACACGCTCTTGCTCTAAACGCATTTGCGCTTCTTGCTCTGCTAAACGAGCGGCTTGTGCTTGTTGTTGCGCCTGTGCTTCAGCTTGCTCGCGCTCTGTGTCTAAACGTTGTTGCTCAGCTCGCTGTGCAGCCATGCGCTCTTGCTCTAAACGCATTTGCGCTTCTTGCTCAGCTAGACGAGCAGCTTGTGCTTGTTGTTGCGCCTGTGCTTCTGCTTGCTCTTTTGCAAGCAACTCTGCATTAGCCTTTTCAATTGCTAAACGCTCTGCTTGTGCTTTTTCATCAGCAATACGCGCTTGTTCTTCACGCTCTGCTTCGGCCTTTTCTGCCGCTAAGCGCTCAGCTTCTTGTTGCTGAGCTAATGCCTGTTGTTTATCAGCTTCTGCTTGTTTTTTATCTGACTTACCAAAACCGAGCCAAGACATGAATTTACTTTTTTTTGCCATACTTGCTAATAACCACTTATAAAAATCTGATAAACTAAAATTTGAAATAGCTTGGTGTGGCTCAGCAAAGTGTGCCGGCCAAACAACCGTTCAAAACGTAAGTGCTAAATAGTAACACTTTTAATGCGGTTGAAAAATGAAGCTAAACGTAAACTACGCACAATATTATCTGAGCTAGATCCCTTATACCATTTTTTAGTGACCTAAATGAGAAAAAAAACAACGAAAAATAAAGCAATTAGCAAATCTACTGACGGCTTTATTAGAATAATTAGCGGGCAATTTCGTGGCCGTAAACTGCCGGTAAAAAATGTAGAAGGGCTACGCCCAACAACAGACCGCATTAAAGAAACCGTGTTTAATTGGTTAATGCAAGATACGCGCGATGCAACAGTACTCGATTGCTTTGCAGGCTCTGGCGGGCTTGGCTTTGAAGCGCTTTCTCGGTTTGCTAAAAGCACCACGTTTATCGAACTAGATGCCTCGGCTGCTAAGCAAATTGAGCAAAATATTAGTACCTTAAAGCTTGAAAATGGACAGGTAAAACACACTAATTCACTCTCATATTTAGAGCAAAAGAATACAAATTCACCATTTAATTTAGTTTTTGTTGACCCACCATTTCGTAAAAACTTAGCGCAAAGTAGCTGTGATTTATTAGAAAATAACCAATGGCTTAGCGAAGACGCGCTCATTTATGTTGAGGTAGAAACCGAGCTAAGCAGCTTTTCACAACCAGATAACTGGCTGTTAATTAAAGAAAAAAAAGCAGGGCAAGTATTCTGTAGGCTATACCAACGCCAGCCAAATTAACACTATTTAAGCCGCTGCATTTCTGTTAATATTATCCTTTACATGTGGTGTTGCTTCGGATTACAATACCGCACCATTTTTGAACCACTTGATCAATGTTTGATCAACTTGAGCAACGCTCATAATTTAGGTAGGTGAATTTTTAATGCCAGTAATTAAAGTAAGAGAGAACGAACCGTTTGACGTAGCACTTCGTCGCTTCAAGCGTTCATGTGAAAAAGCAGGTATCCTTTCAGAAGTTCGTCGTCGCGAGCACTATGAAAAGCCAACAGCTGAGCGTAAGCGTAAAAAAGCTGCAGCGGTTAAGCGTCACATGAAGAAGCTTTCTCGCGATAACGCACGTCGCGTTAAATTATACTAATAGTATTAGGTCTTGTATAAATGAGCCTTTTAATAACGCTAAAAGATGCGCAAAAAGATGCGATGAGAGCGAAAGACAAACAACGTCTTAACCCTATTCGCATGGTGCTTGCCGCAATCAAGCAACGTGAGATTGACGAGCAAATAACACTAGACGACGCAGGTATTACCTCCGTTATAGTGAAGCTTGTTAAACAACGTCGTGATTCTTACACTCAGTACAAAGATGCTGGGCGTGAAGATTTAGCCGAAATTGAAGCCAATGAGATCGCAGCACTAGAAACTTTTTTACCTCAACAATTGAGTGAAGAAGAAATAGTTGCCCTTATTGATGCGGCTATTGCTGATACTAATGCAGCAGGTATGCAAGACATGGGTAAAGTAATGGGCATAATCAAAAGCAAAGCCGAAGGACGTGCCGATATGGGCAAGCTTTCTGGTTTAATTAAGCAACGATTAACAGCCTAATACTCCCACATACACAAAGTATGATTAAAGCAAACCGAGCCTAGTGCTCGGTTTCTTCGTTTAAGTAGACAAACAAAACGCTTTTAAGTAATGCTCGTGCATGTAATTAAGTGATTTATTGTGTAGCTACAAAAGCACATCGAAGGCTAGGTAAAATGGGTTATTTAGGGCTATCACTTACTGCGCCTGCACTGCTCTACCTTCAATATCCTAGCTTTGCACGCTGTTAGCGTCAGGTTTAGCACCTAAAAATGATTAAGTATTATTGCCCATGGATATAATGTAGCTTTTTAGCTTACCGATACCCCTTTTATAAATGCGCGCATTGTGTTGAAATTACACCTCACCAATTGTTAGGACTACTTACAAAACATGGCTGGAAAGATCCCACGAAATTTTATTGACGATTTACTCGCCAGAACAGATATTGTAGAGCTAATAGACTCTAAAGTTGGTCTTAAAAAAGCAGGCAAAGACTACCAAGCTTGCTGCCCTTTCCATAACGAAAAATCTCCCTCGTTTACTGTTTCTCAAGATAAACAGTTTTACCACTGCTTTGGCTGTGGTGCTAATGGCAACGCTATTTCGTTTGTTATGGAATACGACAAGCTTGAATTTGTTGATGCCATAGAAGAGCTCGCAAGCCTTTTAAATTTAGACGTACCTCGCGAGAAAGGCAGTAGCTCAGCACCTGAGCGCACGGCAGCGCAAAAGCGCTCAGATTACGATTTAATGTTACACACAGCACGCTTTTATCAGCATCAATTAAAGCACCACAGTAACTCTGCTGCGGTGATTGACTATGTAAAAGGGCGTGGTTTAAGTGGCGAAACCGTTAAAAAGTTTATGATTGGTTATGCGCCGAGCGAATGGGAAGCGCTGTGCCAACAACTTGGCCGAACAAAAGAGCAAAAAGAACAGCTGGTCGAGCTTAAGCTCGCCTCCGAAAAAACACCAGGTAGGCAGTTTGATTTTTTCCGCGATCGGTTAATGTTCCCTATTCGTGATAAACGTGGCCGTGTTATTGCCTTTGGCGGGCGTGTAATGCAAGCCGACCAAGGGCCTAAATACCTCAACTCACCAGAGACCCGCATTTTTCATAAAGGCTTTGAGCTATATGGTCTTTATGAGGCAAAACAAGCACATAAAAAGCTTGAACATGTACTCATTGTAGAAGGTTACATGGATGTAGTTGCACTTGCAGAGCAAGGTATTGAATATGCCGTAGCTGCGCTTGGCACCGCAACAACAAGCGAGCATATGCATACGCTATTTAGAACCACCGACAAAGTTATTTGTTGTTACGATGGCGACAGAGCGGGCCGCGACGCTGCATGGCGAGCACTAGAAAATGCCCTGCCCTACTTAAACGATGGCAAAGCATTACACTTTGTATTTTTACCTGACGGCGAAGACCCCGATTCACTGGTTCAGCAAGAAGGTAAAACACAGTTTGAGCAACGTTTAAGCCAAGCAGATGATTTTACCAAAGTTTTATTTAATAAGCTTAGCCAAGAAGTAGACCTAACACTCGACTCAGGCAAAGCTAAGCTATTAAGTGCCGCTTTGCCGTTAATTGAAAAAATTCCGAGTGAATTTTACCAAGAAAATATTTTAGAGCAGTTAGGGCGATTAATTGGCCGTACGCGTGAGCAGCTAAATAGCCGCTTAAAAACACCAAAGCAACAACACGCTGTTGAGCGAAAATTTAAAATTACCCCAATGCGCCAAGCTATTGGTATTTTAATTCAGCACCCACAGTTAGCTAAAAGTGTGCCCCATTTGCCAGAATTGGCGCAAATGAACATAGCGGGTATTGGTTTGCTACTGCGCTTACAAGAGCGCGCACTGCAAAAAGACAATGCGAACACAGCAGTTTTACTCGAATCATTTAGAGATTCCGAGGATTACGAACCGCTAGTAAAGCTTGCCACATGGCAGCACCAAATTAGTGATGAGCGTTTAGAGACTGTTTTTCAAAATACTTTTAAATTTATTGAAGATCAGTGTTTAAATTATCGACTAGAGACCCTATTAATAAAGGACAAGACACAGGGCTTATCAAGTGATGAAAAACTAGAATGTCATTTACTTATGACAGCGCTAAAAGCGAGTAACAGCTAGTCAGACTTGATTTAAACTGTTATACTGTGCTATTCACTGCGTCACATTATTAAAGTTAGTTAAAAGGCTAACTCTATGATGACGCCTGTTGTATCAACTTATCAGAGTGGAAGAAACAATCTCTATGGATCCAACTCCTCAGTCACAATTAAAACTTCTGATTCAAAAAGGTAAAGAGCAAGGCTACTTAACTTTTGCTGAAGTAAATGATCACCTTCCACAAGACATAATCGACTCAGATCAAGTAGAAGATATCATTAGCATGATTAATGACATGGGTATCAAGGTTAGCGAAAACGCGCCTGATGCTGATGAATTAATGATGCAAGAAACCACGACAGACGAAGACGCAGCAGAAGCTGCTGCTGCAGCCCTTGCAACTGTAGAAAAAGAAATTGGCCGTACAACTGACCCAGTGCGCATGTATATGCGTGAAATGGGTACTGTTGAACTTCTTACACGTGAAGGCGAAATTGTAATCGCTAAGCGCATTGAAGAAGGTATCAACCAGGTACAAATTTCTGTTGCCGAATACCCTGAAGCGATTACTTACCTCCTTGAACAGTGGGATAAGTTTGAAGCAGAAGAAATGCGCTTAAGCGACATTATTTCAGGCTTTTTCGACCCTAACGAAGACGAAGCGCAAATCTCAGCAACTCACATCGGCTCTGAATTAAGTGAAGAACAACTTGATGAAGACGATGATGAAGATGACAAAGACAGCGATGACGATGAAGACGAAGAAGAAGTAGATACAGGCCCAGATCCAGAAGAAGCCCGTATTCACTTTGAAAACTTACGTGATTTATACGTTAAAGCTCGCGCTACCTTTGATGAAAAAGGGCGTTCGCACCCAGATTCTCAAGCCGCTATTTTTGAAATTGGCGAGCTTTTCAGAACCTTTAAATTAGTACCAAAACAGTTTGATCGCATGGTTAACAACATGCGTGAAATGATGGATAGAGTGCGTATTCAAGAACGCCTTATCATGAAACAAGCGGTACAAATTGCTAAGCTACCTAAGAAAACGTTTATTAAGCACTTTGCTAATAACGAAACTGACTCAGCGTGGCTAGACCTAGAAATAAATGCTAACGAAAAACATTCAGCTAAACTTGAAGAAGTGAAGCCTGAAATTATTCGTTGCATCCAAAAGCTATGTGTAATTGAAGAAAGCACAGGCTTAAGCATTGAGCGTATTAAAGACATTAACCGTCGTATGAGCATTGGTGAAGCAAAAGCGCGCCGTGCGAAAAAAGAAATGGTTGAAGCTAACTTACGTCTTGTAATCTCAATTGCTAAAAAATACACAAACCGTGGTTTACAGTTCTTAGATTTAATCCAAGAAGGTAACATTGGCTTGATGAAAGCGGTAGATAAGTTTGAATACCGCCGTGGTTATAAGTTCTCAACTTATGCTACGTGGTGGATTCGCCAAGCGATTACCCGCTCAATTGCTGACCAAGCAAGAACAATCCGTATTCCAGTACATATGATAGAAACGATTAATAAACTTAACCGTATCTCTCGTCAAATGTTACAAGAAATGGGTCGTGAGCCAAATCCTGAAGAATTAGCAGAACGCATGATGATGCCTGAGGATAAAATCCGTAAGGTACTTAAAATTGCTAAAGAGCCAATTTCGATGGAAACACCAATCGGTGATGATGAAGATTCGCACT
Source organism: Pseudoalteromonas sp. P1-11 (assembly GCF_001399995.1). Lineage (NCBI taxonomy): Bacteria > Pseudomonadati > Pseudomonadota > Gammaproteobacteria > Alteromonadales > Pseudoalteromonadaceae > Pseudoalteromonas > Pseudoalteromonas sp. P1-11. The sequence goes on along the minus strand of NZ_LJSP01000001.1, from coordinate 108,586 downwards.
TAGGTGACTTTATCGAAGATACCACTATTGATTCGCCAATCGACTCGGCAACAATGGAATCTCTTCGTGGCGCAACAAACGATGTGTTAGCAGGCCTTACAGCCCGTGAAGCTAAAGTACTTCGTATGCGCTTTGGTATTGATATGAATACCGACCACACCTTAGAAGAAGTAGGTAAACAGTTTGACGTAACACGTGAGCGTATTCGTCAAATAGAAGCGAAAGCACTGCGTAAATTACGCCACCCTTCTCGCTCTGATTTACTAAAAAGCTTTTTAGACGCTAAATAATTTAGCGCTTCATATAAACTAAAAAGGCCGCTGTAGCGGCCTTTTTTCTATTTAAAGGAATCAACCATGGCTTGGATCCAAATCCGTATCAATGCCAATGCTGCTACCGCAGATGCAGTGAGTGACTTATTAATGGAAGCAGGCAGCGCCTCTGTTACTTTTATTGACGCTAAAGACACGCCTATTTATGAGCCTAAAATTGGCACCGTAGAGTTTTGGGCCGATACCACTGTAATTGGTCTATTTGAAGCCAATCATGATATGAACGCGGTAATTGCATTACTTAAGCGTCATGATGAAATTAAAGACACGCTGGTATACAAAATTGAGCAGCTAGAAGATAAAGACTGGGAACGTGAGTGGATGGATAACTTTCACCCAATCCAGTTCGGCGAAAAACTGTGGATATGCCCAAGCTGGCGCGACATTCCAGACCCAGATGCAGTTAATGTACTGCTCGACCCAGGCCTTGCGTTTGGTACGGGTACGCATGCAACAACGGCACTGTGCCTTAAATGGTTAGAAAGCCAAGATTTAACCGGCAAAACGGTAGTTGATTTTGGTTGTGGCTCGGGCATTTTAGGTATTGCAGCCATTAAACTTGGCGCAGAGCGCATGATAGGTATTGATATTGACCCGCAAGCTCTAGAAGCAAGCTTAGATAACGCACAACGTAATGGCGTAGCCGATAAGCTTGAAGTATACCTACCAGAAAACCAACCTGAGTTTAGTGCTGATATTGTAGTCGCTAATATTTTAGCGCAGCCGCTGCGTGAGCTTCACAGTGTAATTTTGGGATTACTTAAACCGGGTGGCAAAATTGCTATGTCGGGCATATTAGAAGAACAAGCCCAATCGGTTGCCGATATTTACGCACCGTTTATTGAGCTTGACGATATTGCACTAGAGGGTGATTGGACCCGTGTAAGCGGTACAAAAAATAGCTAACCGCATACATTTATAATTTTAGAGTTTTAACTCAAAACTTGCATGTAAAGCCTGTATTTAACAGGCTTTACTATTTTTTTACAGTTAGAAAATTAGCATGCATAATTTGACAAAATTATTTTTTGTTTAAATTTCAAACAAATCGACCCACTTGTCATGCGGTTATCAAAAGTCAATACGAAAAGGGCAAAAAAAAGTCACTTTTGTTCAATTTATAGCCTTTGATTTTTCCTAAAAAAACCGTAAACTTAGCGCCCCTTGAAAAGAGGCCTATTGAATACAGTGCGTATCGGTTCATACCAACTTGAGAATAATGTAATAGTCGCGCCAATGGCAGGTATTACAGACAGACCATTTAGACAGCTTTGCCGCCGCTTAGGCGCAGGCTTGGCCGTGTCTGAAATGTTATCGTCAAACCCGAAGGTTTGGAAAACTGAAAAATCGATGAACCGTATGGATCACAGCGGTGAGTCGGGTATACGCGCGGTGCAAATTGCAGGAGCTGATCCTGAGCTTATGGCGCAGGCCGCACAATTCAATGTTGCTAACGGTGCACAGATCATAGATATCAATATGGGGTGCCCAGCAAAAAAAGTGAACAAGAAACTCGCAGGCTCTGCATTATTACAGTTTCCTGAACTTGTGGAAGAGATAGTTGATGCAGTGGTTAACGCTGTTGATATCCCGGTCACACTTAAAATCCGTACAGGATGGGATCAAGACAACCGTAATGGTGTAGAGATTGCGAGAATAGCTGAGCGTTATGGCATTGCGTCACTTGCCGTACATGGGCGTACACGCGCATGTATGTACAAAGGTGAAGCAGAATATGCCACGATTAGGGATATAAAACGCTCAGTGTCGATACCTGTGGTTGCTAATGGTGATATTACATCTCCAGAAAAAGCAAAGCAGGTTTTGGACTATACGGGTGCAGATGCCATCATGATTGGCCGAGCCGCCCAAGGTCGCCCTTGGATATTTAGGGAGATAGACCACTATTTGCGAACTGGAGAACACTTACCACCACCTGCTATTTCAGAGGTGCGAAGTATTTTAATGGAGCATTTAGATAACCTCCATGCGTTTTACGGCGAGCCAATGGGAGCGCGAATCGCTCGCAAACATGTATCTTGGTATTTGCAAACCCATGACAGTGACGGTCAGTTTAGGCGAGTATTTAATGCGCTCGACAACCCACAAGCACAGGTTGACGCATTAACGCAATACTTTAAAACACTAGCAGCTAACTAAGAAAGAAAGAGATTAAATAATGTTCGAACAAAACGTGACTTCTCCATTTATCACAAACCCTCATGTTCAGTCACACGAGAAACCGCAGCCATTGCGTGATGCAGTAAAAAAAGCTGTTCACCACTATTTAAAGCAGCTTAACGGTCAAGATGTGCAAGACGTTTACGACCTTGTTCTTTCAGAGCTAGAAGCGCCATTACTTGAAGAAGTAATGACATACACACGTGGTAACCAAACTCGTGCGGCAATTTTACTAGGTATCAACCGTGGTACTTTACGTAAAAAGCTTAAAAAATACGGCATGAACTAATACCAATTATATTGAAATCGTAAGCATGCTAACGAACTAAACAAGCCCATAACGGCGTTAAAAATTTCTTATGTAGAATAACTACACTGTAAAATTTTTGCCTTGTTATAGACTTGTTTTTCTATCGTTAGAACTGCTTACTAATCCAATACAATTGGTATCATGCAAAAAAAGCACCTTCGGGTGCTTTTTTTATGCGTACAATTTAGTTGAGATGTTGCAAAATGCTCACGCTTATTGGCGCTTTATAAGTCGTTTTTTGAGTAGTAATCAGTTAAAATGCCCGCTTCTAAGCTAGCTCATTAACTGAGGAAATTAAACTACAATGGATACTCATCGTCCTATTCGTCGCGCACTATTAAGTGTGTCTGATAAAACCGGTATTGTTGAATTTGCCCGCGCACTAGAAGCGCAAGGTGTAGATATTTTATCAACTGGCGGTACCTGCAAACTCCTTGCTGATAACGGCATAAAAGTGACTGAAGTATCAGATCACACAGGTCATCCTGAAATCATGGATGGTCGCGTAAAAACCCTTCATCCTAAAATTCACGGCGGTATTTTAGCGCGCCGCGGACAAGATGAAAGCGTAATGGCAGATAACAACATCTCTGCTATCGATATTGTTGTAGTTAACTTATACCCCTTTGCGAATACTGTCGCTCAAGAAAACTGCAGCCTTGAAGATGCTATTGAAAACATTGATATTGGCGGACCTACCATGGTTCGTGCAGCTGCTAAAAACCACAAAGACGTCACCATCGTGGTAAACGCAAACGATTACGAGCGCGTTATTAGCGAAATGCAAAGCAACAATGGCTCGACAACGTACAAAACACGTTTTGATTTAGCCATTGCCGCGTATGAACACACAGCTCAGTACGATGGCATGATTGCTAACTACTTTGGTAAAATGGTACCTGATTACACTGAAGAAGCCGCTGAAGAGACTAAATTCCCACGCACTATCAATATGCAGTTCACTAAAAAGCAAGATATGCGTTACGGTGAAAACTCGCATCAAGATGCTGCTTTTTATGTTGAAAACAACGTAAGCGAAGCGTCTGTTGCAACAGCTACTCAGCTACAAGGTAAAGCCCTGTCGTTTAATAACATTGCAGATACCGACGCCGCACTTGAGTGTGTTAAAGAATTTGATGTACCTGCATGTGTTATTGTTAAACACGCAAACCCGTGTGGCGTTTCAATTGGCGAAGATATTCTTAGTGCTTACGACCGCGCCTTTAAAACAGATCCAACCTCAGCGTTTGGTGGCATTATTGCCTTTAACCGCGAGCTTGACGCCGCAACAGCGCAAGCCATTGTTGAGCGTCAATTTGTTGAAGTAATTATTGCCCCTAGCGTTTCAAGCGAAGCAGCAAAAATTGTTGAAGCTAAAAAGAACGTACGCTTATTAGCGTGTGGTCAATGGAGTGGCAAAGCAACTGGCCACGATATTAAACGCGTTAACGGCGGTGTTTTAGTACAAGACCGCGACCTAGGCATGGTTACCCAAGGCGATTTAAAAGTCGTGTCTAAGCGCCAGCCTTCTGAGCAAGAACTTAAAGATTTACTATTTTGCTGGAAAGTGGCTAAGTTTGTTAAATCAAACGCGATTGTATATGCCCGCGACGGTATGACCATTGGCGTAGGCGCAGGCCAAATGAGCCGTGTTTACTCAGCTAAAATAGCGGGTATTAAAGCCGCTGATGAAAACCTAGAAGTACCTGGCTCTGTAATGGCATCAGATGCGTTTTTCCCATTCCGTGATGGTATAGACTCAGCCGCAGCCGCTGGTATTACTGCGGTTATTCAACCGGGTGGTTCAATGCGCGATGAAGAAGTTATCGCCGCCGCTGACGAAGCTGGCATGGCGATGGTATTTACCGGCATGCGCCACTTCCGCCACTAATCACACAAAGGGTTAAACACAACGTTTAGCCCTTTTTGTTTGCAATCAATTCACGTATTCTGGTTCAACACCTATTTAAAATGTTAAGGAACAAACGATGAAATTTGCACTAAAGTCACTACTTGTTGCCTCGCTTACGCTGACCTCAACAATGGCACTTAGCCATAACCATGAGTCAAGCCTTAGCCATGCTATTCAATCAAGCGAGCGTAGCGCTAAAAATAGCGCCCGCGATGAATACCGTCACCCTGAGCAAACACTGGCATTTTTTGGTTTTAAACCAACAATGACAGTGGTTGAAATTGCCCCTGGTGGTGGTTGGTACAGCGAAATTTTAGCCCCTGCACTTAAAGAGCAAGGCTTATATTACGCAGCGCATTTTCCGAGTGATTCATCGGTAGGTTACTACCAGCGCTCTTTAGCCGGCTTTAAGAAAAAAGTGGCCGAGGATGAGCGTTTTAGCAAAGTAAAAATTTCTGAGTTTGCCCCATTAACGCACACTGATATTGCCCCTGCCGGCACTGCCGACATGGTATTAACCTTTCGCAATGTACATAACTGGTACATGGGTAAAGACACTAAAGGCGCACTCAGTGCATTTAAGTCTTTTTATAAAGCGTTAAAACCAGGTGGCGTATTAGGTGTAGTTGAACATCGCTTAGATGAAAGCCGACCTGATGAGGATCAAAAATCAACCGGCTACATGAAGCAAAGTTACGTAGTCGATTTAGCTAAAAAAGCTGGATTTGAATTAGTTGCAAGCAGTGAGATTAACGCCAATCCAAAAGATACAGCCGATCACCCTAAAGGGGTGTGGACGCTACCACCTAGCTTACGCCTTGGCGAACAAGACGCTGATAAATACAAAGCTATTGGTGAAAGCGACCGTATGACGCTGAAATTTAAAAAACCGCTTTAAATAGGAATATTTCGCCATGAATGTATTAGTCATTGGCAGCGGCGGCCGTGAACACGCACTTGCGTTTAAGGCCGCTCAAAACACGAAAGTAAACACTGTATTTGTAGCACCGGGTAATGCCGGTACTGCACTTGAGCCAAAACTAGAAAACGTTGCAATTAACGTTGAAGACCTAGATGGCCTATTAAGCTTTGCACAACAAAACAATGTAGAACTTACTATTGTTGGCCCAGAAGTACCGCTTGTATTAGGCGTAGTAGATAAGTTCCGTGAACATGGTCTCGCTATTTTTGGTCCAACAGCCGGTGCAGCACAGCTAGAAGGCTCTAAGTCGTTTACTAAAGACTTTTTAGCTCGCCATGCCATACCAACTGCTGATTACCAAACGTTTGAACAAATTGACCCTGCCCTTGCTTATTTAAAAGAAAAAGGCGCGCCAATTGTAATAAAAGCAGATGGCCTAGCAGCTGGTAAAGGCGTTATTGTGGCAATGGATGAACGCGAAGCTGAAGATGCTATTCGCGATATGCTTGCTGGTAATGCTTTTGGCGAGGCTGGCAGCCGCGTCGTGATCGAAGAGTTTTTAGAAGGCGAAGAAGCTTCTTTTATTGTTATGGTTGATGGTAAAAACATTTTGCCATTTGCAACAAGCCAAGATCATAAGCGTGCATACAATGGCGATGAAGGTCCAAATACTGGCGGCATGGGCGCATACTCACCGGCACCTGTAGTAACCGACGAAATCCACCAGCGCATTATGAACGAAGTCATCGTTCCTACCGTTGAGGGTATGGCAAGCGAAGGCTATCCTTACACAGGCTTTTTATACGCAGGCTTAATGATTGATGCCCAGGGCACGCCAAAAGTAATTGAGTACAACTGTCGTTTTGGTGACCCTGAAACGCAACCTATGATGCTTCGTCTTAAATCAGACTTGGTTGAACTAGTTGAAGCGGCAAACCGCGAAGAGCTTGATAAAACAACCATTGAGTTTGACCCGCGCGCAGCCGTAGGTGTTGTACTTGCCGCTAAAGGCTACCCAGGTGATTACCCTAAAGGTGATGCAATATCAGGCCTTAAAGTTAACTACCCTGCTGATGAAAAAGTATTTCATGCGGGTACTAAGCAAGATGGCGAAAACGTTGTCACCGCAGGTGGACGTGTATTATGTGCAACGGCACTCGGCAATACCGTTACCGAGGCACAGCAACGTGCATACGAGCTTGTAAAACAAATTAGCTGGGAAGGTATGGAGTACCGCACCGATATTGCTTACAGAGCGATTGCCCGAGAGCAGTAGCCTGTAACTAAATTATTGGTTTAACTTAGCAGAGCCTATGTAGTGTGGTTATTCCCCATAAATAGGCGATAACGCAGTATAAATACCAAACACGCGCTGCACGAAGGTTCGTCCTAGGGACGATTAACTCTTTGTTGCTCGGTTTTTACTTAGCCCACTAGGTTGCAAACCTCGCGCCACGATTAAATCGTCCCTAGTTAGAACAAATTTTAATCCTGAAGGATAAGCAGGCCCTAAAAATTTAACTAAAAAAGCGCAGTTTATATGCGCTTTTTTAGTGCTACACTAATTAAAAGAGTTATTACAAGTATACAACGTTGGAAACGAAAACTTTACGTTATCATGCCGCGGCCATAGCCATACTGATTTTCATATTTTATATTATTAGCACACTCGCTTCTAACCTGGTTGTGCCGACTCGCTATACCATCGATAAAACCACGCCTGTATATTTAGACTTTGCCTACTACATAGATGAAAGTAAATCTCACACACTCAACGATATTATTTTAAATCCCGAGCTAATCACCCACCAGCCGTTAACCGATATTCAGTGGAGCTTTAAGCAGCAAAACTATTGGCTATTTATAGACCTTGAAAATAAAAGTTTGGATGCTCAAGACATTGTTGCCCATTTCGATAACCCGATGGTTGATCACCTTAGCGTGTATCGGTTAAACAAAAGAAATGAGCTTATAGAAAGCTATAAATTAGGTGATAAAGTAAAGTCCCTCACGCTTTTTCAATATAGCGTACCGCATATACGTTTTGCACTTGAGAGTAAAACAACAGAGCGCTTAGCCATAAAAATAGATACAACGGGGATCAGCAAAACCCCAGTTAATTTGTATCGCCATAAAGAATTTGTTGATTTAGTTCGCTCGCAAACCGGCATTTGGGGCATATTTGCCGGCGTGTTATTAATGGCTGCTCTGTATAATTTAGTGCTTTATTTTGGGATTAAAGACCGCGTTTATTTAGTTTATATAGGCTATATAATTAGTGCGCTGTGTTTAATGGGCATTGTAATGGGCTTTGGCTTTTACTTGTGGCCCCTAGAGTGGCAATTGTACTTACACGAAAAAGTGATTTTTTCAAACTACGCAATGGCCTTTTTTACGCTCGCCTTTTGCACCATGTTTTTGCGCTACCACAAGGACAAATGCTGGCGCTATAAAATGAGTAAAGCGCTACTTATTTTAATATCTTTATTATCAATCACCACTTTATTTATACCCGAGTACATTGCAGCACCCATCTTTTTTTGTGTATTAAGCTTGTTATATATTACGTGTGTTATTTTAATTTATAACAAACTACGCACGGGCTTTAGGTGGGCGAAGTTTTACGTTTTTTCGTGGGTTCCCCTCATTGTTGGCGCGGCAATACAGCCGTTAGAATTAACGGGCTATTTGGATTATAGCTTTGCGATTCGTCACGCGTTTTTAGTGGCTATATTGTGTGAAGTTATTTTAATGGCTATGGCACTTGCCGATAGAGTGCGCTACCAGCGCGAGCGTGCGCTTTATCATGCTACACATACTCAGCAAACTAAATTACTTAACAGTGCCAAATTAAAACAAGCGTTTATGAGCTTACAAGCACAGGGGCGTAATACCACCTTGTGTTTAATTAAAATTCGCCATTTTAACTCGCTCAATACCATTATTACCCCATCGCAGGGCTACACTTTAATAAAGCACGTGGCTAAACAAATAGAGTTAGAGCTTAGCCATGAGCGCGAATTTACCAACCTAGATACAGATTTTAATAACAGCCCCCGCTTAGCCGACTTAGGCAGTGGGGTATTTGCCTGCATATCTACTAAAAACCAAAACCAGGAGTCACTTGAAGGGGCCTTAATTAAAGTTATAAATAGCCTACCCAAACAATACGAAATTCAAGGCTTAAACTTACAACTTACCTATAACATAGGGATTAGTAGCGCAGCCCACAGTGACGACTTTGAATACTGGACAAAACGGGGTTACTTGGCACTTAAAAAAGCTAAAAGTAATAACGATTTAGTAGTAAGCGCTTCTAACGGCAGTAATATATTAATGGATGTGGCATTGGCCGCTAAATTACAAAAAGCAATTAAAGACAACCAACTAGCGTTGTATTACCAACCTCAAATAGGGCTGAACTTTAATCAAGTATGTGGCGCTGAAGCGCTGCTACGTTGGCCCGACCCGGCTTTTAAAGGCGTATCGATAGAAGAGCTGATCACCCTTGCTGAGCACACAGGTATTATTAACGAGCTTACCTTATGGGTTATTGAGCAAGCCTGTAAAGATATCGTCAAACTAACCGAGCAAGGCTATAACGATCACCCAATTAGCGTAAATTTAAGTGCTAAAAATCTGTCGATTAAAAACCTAGCCGAAAAAGTCGAAAACGTCCTTATAAAATACCAAGTTCCGGCGCAGCTTCTTAAGTTTGAATTAACGGAGTCAGCATTAGTCGAAAGCCACGAAGCGCTTATTTCGTTGGTTAATGAGCTTTCTGATTTAGGGGTGCGCGTGGTCCTTGATGACTTTGGCACTGGCTATTCATCGCTAAGTTATTTGGTTAATTATCGCTTTACGGAGCTTAAAGTAGATAAATCGTTTGTATTTGACTTAACAAATAACACCGCCAATAAAGTGATTGTGCAAACCGCTATAGATATGGCACATAACCTAGGGCTATCTATAACTATGGAAGGCATAGAAACCCAAGATGTGCACCACTTATTAAAAGAAATGGGCGCCGACAGAGCGCAAGGTTACCTATACGCTAAGCCAATTCCTCTAGATGACTATTTGTATTTCTTAAAAAGCCAATACAGTTTAAAGATGTTAAACTCCACGTTTTAATATCAACATCTTTAGGGGCCAAGTAAAGATGCAAGGCACTTTGCGTAAATTAAAATCGAGCTTAACAGAGCCGGTTCAATATCATCTTCCTGTGGGCGACAACCTAGTCGACCTAAACGCACTCATTGGTAAAGAGTTAACGCTGACGTTTAGCGGTACCATTTTATGCTCAAACTGTGGCAAAAAAACCAAAAAGAGTTACTCGCAAGGCCACTGTTTTGTGTGTATGCGCAAGCTTGCTAGCTGCGATATGTGCATTATGAAACCAGAAACCTGCCATTACGATAAAGGCACTTGCCGCGAGCCGCAATGGGGCGAAGAAAACTGCATGATCCCGCATTATGTGTATTTAGCCAATACCTCAGGGCTAAAAGTAGGCATTACTCGCCATACGCAAATACCGACACGTTGGGTTGATCAAGGCGCCACTCAAGCACTGCCTATTTTTAAAGTGCAAACACGTTTGCAATCAGGCTTAGTTGAGGTGGCATTGGCCGAGTTTATTGCCGATAAAACCAATTGGCGTAACATGCTAAAGGGCCAAAACGAAGCCATTGACCTTAAAGCCGCCGCGGCAGAGCTGATCCCGCAAATTAGCGATAAATTAAACGAGCTAAGCGAGTTATTTGGTGCCACAGCCATAGAGCAACTTGATGAAGACGTGGTTGATTTAAACTTCCCGGTGACAGAGTACCCCACTAAAATTAGCTCGTTTAATTTTGATAAAAACCCAGTAGTGAGCGGCGTGCTGCAAGGTATAAAAGGTCAGTACTTAATTTTTGATACTGGCGTTATAAATGTGCGTAAATTTACCTCATACGAGGTAACAGTAGGGTAACTATGCTAAACAGCTTTCCACAGTTATTAATTGTTTATAATGAGCTTGAAATAGCGCACGATAAACAAGAACAAGAAGCGTGTTTGCACAGCGTTACGCAAAGTGAGCTTAGTAATGTGCGCGTGTTGAACAAGCAAGGTGAGTACGTTGACCTGCAAGGCGCTGCATGCGCCCCTCTTTCACAGGAGCAGCTAGCGCAACTGGTAACCACTTATTTATTAAATGAAGGGCAATGCTGCCTTGGCAAAATTAAAACCCTTAATACCAAGCAGGCGTTTGATTTACTAGGTTTATAACCCTTTAGTTATACCAATTCGCTTAATTAAGTATTATTGCGGATTGGTATTAGTACTCACTAAGCACTTTTATATGCGCTACAGCACTTCTTCCTAATGCTGATAGCGCATAGCCCCCTTCAAGGTAAGATATAACACCTTTGCAGCCACTCTCTTTTGCAACGTCGCATAATTGCTCTGTAAGCCAGCTGTAGTCATCTTCTACAAACTTTAAACTTGCCATGTCATCTTCTAGGTGGGCATCAAACCCTGCACTAATAAATAGCAGCTCTGGCTTAAAAGCTTTTAATTTTGGCAACCATTGGGTATTAAACACTTCTTTTAAATCATCGCCACTACTGGCAATTGGCAAAGGGGAATTAACTATGTGGCTGTTATTTTTTACGGCTGTGTTTGGGTAAAATGGGTATTGAAATAGCGAACAAAGTAATACGTTTTCATCGTTTATAAATATGTCTTGGGTGCCATTACCATGGTGTACGTCAAAATCAGCAATTGCTATACGTTTAATGCCTTTACTTTGGGCATACTTAACCGCTATAGCTAAATTATTAAATACACAAAACCCAGAAGAAGCGTGTGCATTGGCATGATGCCCTGGCGGGCGTACAGCGCAAAACGCCGCATCGAGTTTATCTGCGAGTATTCCATCTACAGCCAACAACCCTGCTCCAACGGCGCGCTCTACCGCTTTAAATGAATCAGGGCAAAGCCAGGTGTCGCCATCAAGGTTATGTAGCCCCTGCTCAGGAACTAAGCGCTCCACAAGGTTAACTAATGTCTCATCATGGGCTAATAAGTAATGCTCACGCTGCGCTTTAGGCGCTTGTAGATGCGTTAAGCCAATATCTACACCACTTGCCAAAAGTCTATCGGCAATAGCGTCTAGGCGCTCTGGGCACTCAGGATGATCGTCAATCATTTTATGTTTACGGCAATGAGGGTGTGAAATAACTGCAGTACGCATAAACGCTCCTTTAATGTGAGTGCTTAATATAACAAAGCCACCTTACGGTGGCTTTGCGACTTTGGTGTATAGCATCACTACTTAGCTTTTAAATTTAGGTTTCTAAAATCAAAACTAAAGTCTGTTACCGCTGTTGATACCGCGCGCATTTTGGCGCTATTTACACGGTTGTTTGCGCCCATATCAAAACGAATAAACGCATCGGCCTCGAGTAGCTTTTCATCCCACTTAACAATAAACGTATTACCTGTGTAATGCTCAAGCGTGCCTTTTAAGCGTTTGGTATGGGTAAAATCAATACGTAGTTTGCCATCTAGTTGCTCAATAATTACATCACCGTACCAATCGTCATGTAACGTGCCGGTGTAATTTATATTAGGTAACTGTGGCTGGTAATCTGCTGGGGTGTCGGGTTTTGCATTGGCGTAGGCTTTTTGTTTACTCGCAAAATGTTTTTTAGCCAACTCTTCAACCCAGTCTTTATCTTCAAGCTCAAGGGCGTCTTCTAGCACTTCGTGGGTTACTGCCGAAAGTGCACTAAATGCTTGCTGATTAGATAAAATAACAATGCCGAGCTTTTTCTCAGGCAATAATGTAACTTGCGACACCATACCTAAAATGCCCCCGCCATGGCCTAGCTTTTTAAAGCCGTGGTAATCTTCAATGCTCCAACCTAGCCCATAGCCTCTAAATTGCTGACGATAGGCCTCATACGCACTTTTAGAAGCCATAGAGGTAATATGCGGGTGCCACATTTGCGCTTGCTGTTTTTCACTAAATAGTTGCTCGCCGCTTGGCATTTTTCCGCCAGCTAACTGCGTTAGTAACCATTGACTCATATCGTTTACGCTTGATGCAATAGCCCCTGCGCCTCTAAAGTCTTCTAGGTAGTTAACAAAAAAAGGATTGAGCTTGCCATCCATTGGTATGTGGCCAATTGCCCAGTTTTTATTGCTTTTTGGAATACGCGAAAAGCCCGCGCGCGAGTTTTCCATGTGCAAAGGCTGTAATATATTTTTTTCGATGTAATCATTCCAGCTCATTCCTGATACACGTGCCACCACTTCGCCTGCGGTTACAAACATTAAGTTGTTATAGGCATACTGGCTGCGAAAGCTGCTGGCTGGTTTTAAATACTGTAGGCCGGCTAAAATATCCTTTATAGATTTATCAGTACTTGGCCAAATCATTAAATCGCCCTGCCCAAGCCCTAAGCCACTGCGATGGCTTAATAAATCACGAACACGCATTTCGCGGGTGACGTAGGAGTCGTACAACCTAAACTCAGGTAAGTGGTCAATTACCCTGTCATCCCAGCTTAACTTACCTTCATCAACCAACTTAGCCAGCGCTGCACTGGTAAACGCTTTTGTGTTTGAGGCAATACCAAAAAGTGTGTCTTTGTTCACTTTTGCATTTGTATTGAGGTTGCTTGTCCCAAACCCTTTAGCAAATACAACTTTATCGTCTTGCACAACCGCTACCGCCATACCCGGTACGTCAAAGCGTGCCATTGAGGTGTTAATAACCTCTTCTAAGTCCGTGGTATTAATTTGTGCCCAACTATTAAAAGTGGCACTGGCAAGCAACGCTAAACTGGCTAATTTGGTGAGTTTCATGGTTATCCTTATTATTTTTGGTGCACTGCAAATTCAATATCAGCACGCTCTTTATTTGTATCGGGCTTATGCGGCCGATTAAGTATTGCATCACTGTATTCTTTTGGTACGCCCGCCTCAAGCGCGCCGCGATGAACGTGCTGAATATACCAGTCGTATGGCAGTACATCGTTATCGTGAGTGTTAGCAATATAGCAATGGGCCTCTATTTGCTCCCCATCTAACAAAGTGGGCTTAATAGCCACGCAATCGTAGCCTGGGCCTTCTATGGTATCTAAAATTGCTTTTTCGGCTTCATCAAGTTCATACACCACGCCATAGACCAAGGCGTTTTTGTCATCACTTTTTTGAATACTGCACTTACCCGAGCCATCTTTAAATAACATATTAAACGTAAGCTCGTAGCCTTTTAGTACAGCTGTGCCAACTCGCTTTGCTTTTGGTAAACGCGCAAGCAAGCGGTTAGAGGACATATTCGATCCAAACGAAAAATTATAAATAGGCATGACTTCTCCCTAGGGTTAAATTACTACACGAATGGCTAAAGCAATTAAAATAACACCTATACCCCGGTCAAACCAATAGCCGCTTTTTTGAAAAAATGCCCGTACACTGGGTTTTGACAGCACTAAAGAAAGCATAGAAAACCACACCCACGTTGCCAGAGCCATATAAACCCCATACACAACCTGCACGCTAGTTGGTGTAGTTACACTAATAACTAAGGTAAATAACGACATAAAAAAGAGAGTGGCTTTAGGATTAAGCGCGTTGGTTAAAAAGCCGCGCCTAAATGCATGCCATACGCTTTCCTGTGGGGTAGTTTTGTTTTCTATGTTGTCTGTTTTATTTACCGGTGGTTTGGCAGCTCTTAATGCTTGTACGCCTAAATAGGCTAAATACGCCCCCGCAACATACTTTAATGCCATAAATAAATTAGGCGATTGCGTTAAAATTAGCGCAACCCCTAATACGCAGTATCCTACGTGTAATAAAATAGCAGCGCCCACACCAGCGCTTGTCCATAGGGCGTTACGCCTGCCCTGCTGTATACTTTGTTTGAGCACCACGGCAAAGTCGGGGCCTGGGCTGGCTACTGCAAAAAAGTGGGCGATGGCAATCAGTAAAAATTCGTCTAAGTAGTTCACAAGTATCCGGTTTAAGTTGGTGCATAGGCAAGCAATAGCGGATTAGCAGAGTTATCAACTAATGCTTTGATCTCTTTTTGGGCTTTTTTAAATTGGCTGCGCAAATGTGGCTTTAAATGTTTTTTAGAGTCACGATCGTTTTTAAAATAACTGATCAGCGCGTGCATAAATACGGTATGGGTTTCGCTTAGTTTCGCTTCACGATTAGCATAAGGGTTATAGCACGAGCCACACCCGCCTTTAAATTGATACACAGTGTTGCTCATCATTACCCCAAACCCTAAAAAACAGGCCAGCGCATCTGCCGCTTGTGGCAAGTAGTCTTTACCGCCTGGCGGTAACACCCCAACATGATGAATTAATACAGTAGCCAGCGTGCCGGCAAAGCTGGCCACTAAATCTTGCGGCTGATTAATTTGATTAGGATTAAACGAGATATTAATCGTGTGGCTTGGCGGTACAATAAGTTGGCTTTGCTCTCCGCGTAAGTGTTCAGCAAATTCAAAATGCGGAAATACTTGCGGCTGTAACTGTTGTGGCGCAACTAATTGTATTGGCCACGCACTCATACCTGCGTAATCACGTACTCGTACAAATACCTTAGTGGCCATTTCCTCAATACTCGATACCGAATCAGGAAAATGCGCCACCGTTGGCAATATTATTTGCGTGTGCTTGGTAAAAAATGCGGCATCAAAGTGCTCTACCGCCCAAATAAAGGTATCAATTAGCCACTGCTGCTCGGCTTGTTCTAGCAGCGGCTTTGATTTAAATAACGCTAACATAGTGTGCTCTTATTTTTGTTCAAGTGCCCAGTTCCAAGCTTGTGTATTGTATAAAGGCACAGTTGAAAGTGCGTGGTGGTGGCTGCCGCTCGACTCTTTAGTCGAGTACGATAAGTACAGTAATGTGCGGTTTTGTGCATCGTAAATACGGCGCACTTTTAGCGATTTAAATAAAATACTTTTTGATGACTTAAACACCACTTCGCCCGACTTACTGCGATCTATTGCTTGTAACATATCGGCTGTAATTGGCCCAGTTTGACGACACGCAATAGACATATCAGAGGGATCTGAAAAATCTAAGTCGGCCTCAATATGGCTAATATGGCACGTAACCCCTTTTACTAGTGGGTCTTGCTGGGAATTTACCACTACATCTTTAGTAGTAAACAGCCCTAAGCTCACCGATGCAACATCATCTGAGCAGGCACTTAAGGTAACCACTGCACTTAATAGCACAGCTAAACGTTTAAAGCGGTGTGGTAATTTCATATTAATCCTTAATTTTGCTTTATAAGCGAAGGTTCACGTGACTGTTTTTATACTACCATCAAAAATTAATACAACTAAATTTAGGCCATTGAGGGGTTAGCGCACAGTTCAGGCTTTGGTACAATTATACGTACGCCCACGTAGTAACTCATAATAGGAAACGCGTAAATGCCGCACATTATTATTGAACACTCAGAAGATCTTCCTGTATTACCGCAAGTACTTGTTGAAAAAGTGCACAACGCGACTTTTCAAAGTGGTTTGTTTGACTTAGAAACCATTAAAACCCGCGCTATTGCTTATCAGCAATACCAGCTCGGTGAAGGAAAAGAAGGGTTTATTCATATTGCGGCGCATATCATGGCCGGGCGCTCTATTGAACAAAAACAAATGTTAAGCGAGAGCTTGCTTGAGTGTTTAAAAACTTATTGCCGAGATTCTGACAGCTTAAGCGTTAATATTTACGACATTCAACACGAAATTTACCGTAAAAATTAACCCGTTTAAAAACGCATTGTTATTAACCTAAGCTTTGGATAATAAACCTCTTAACCAAAGCTTAGCTTAACTAAGGTACAACGCGTTTTTTAGCTTAATGTTGTCACTTTTTTTAAAGCGTAAACTTACCCAGTAAGTCTTTTAATATATTCGACTCTTCATTTAGCCCATTGCATAGCTGCTCTGAGGTTTTCATATTTTGTTTTGTTTGCTCAGCAGAATCAGAAATCATCACCACATTTTGACTAATTTCTGAGGTAGCCAACGTTTGCTCGCGGGTGGCTGTAGCCACTGAGCTATTTAGCTCACTTAGCGTAACAATTTCTTGAGATATACCCGTTAAGGTACTCCCCGTTACTTTTAAACGTTCGGCGTTTTCTAGGGTATTTTTACTGCCAAGCTCTATAGCCGACACCGTACTTGAAGCCTTAGAATTTAACGTGTCTATCATTTCGTTAATTTGCTCGGTCGACTCTGCAGTACGCATAGCAAGGGTTCTTACTTCATCGGCTACAACGGCAAAACCACGGCCGTGTTCGCCTGCCCGCGCGGCTTCTATGGCAGCATTGAGCGCCAGTAAGTTAGTTTGCTCTGATATTGCTTTAATAACATCAAGCACCTGCGTAATTGACTTTATCTCACCTGAAAGCTCAGTTACCGAGGCAACCGAGGTAGCCATGGCGTTTTCTAGCTGCTCCATTTGCTTTATCGTGCTATTTACAAACTCCACCCCTTTATGAGTCGCTTCTTCTGTTGAAGTCGCAATGTCAGAGGCGTTACTGGCACTGTTTGAAATATCTTGTACGGTTACTTCCATTTCGTTAACGGCTGCCGCCACCGTTTGCGTGCTAGATGATTGTACCTCGGCCAAGTTGGCCGCGCCCTGTACTTGTACTAACACATTTTCTGAAATGCTTTTAACGTGGTTTGCTGAGTCCGACACTTGCTTAAACATGCCATGTAGCTGCTCTAAAAATAAATTAAAGTTAGCGGCAAGCTCTGATATTTCGTTGTTATCGTTAGTAGGCAGCCTTACGGTTAAATCGCCATCTTTTTTAGTTAACGCGCTCACTGCAGCAGTTATGTTTTCAATGGGTTTAAATATTTGCGACACTAAAACTCTGGCCAAGGCAAAGCCTATAATGGCGATGATCACACCAAATAATAAATTGCTATTAATGGCACTATTTATTGGCCCGTATAACTGCTGCTCGGGCACTTCTGCCACTAAATGCCAACCTAATGACTCAATAGGCGTACTCGACACAACATAATCTTCGCCTGCCATTGTTTTACTAATAATGGCGCCATTTTTTATATCGTTAATATTAATTTTTTGACCCATTTTACTTCTGTCACTGTGAAGCATTACCTCACCTTCATCAGAGACCAAATACACCACACCGGCTTCGCCAATACGGTATTCGTTAATTAAGTTGATCATAGAATCGAGCGAGCGCCCTACGCCTGTAATGGCGGTACGCTCACCATTAATTTGCAGTGCATAGTTAATAAAAACCACCATGCTATTTGTGGTTTTATCTATATCTAGTGCTATTTCAAAGGGTCTGTTAGAGGATAAAAACTGATCAAACCATACATCTTCGCTTCTATCTATCTGTCTAGATATGCCAATATCGGTGTAATAGTTGTTGGTATTTTTGGAAATTATATAAGCAATAACTGCGTTGTTATCTTTTTTAATACTGGCTAAATAATTAATATAATCGGCTCTTGCTTGCTCACTCTCACCGTTACTTAGCCACTGTTTAACAAAGCTATTTTGCGCAATTTCTTTGGCAACAATTATAGGAGTGGCAAGTTCGAGTTCAATTTTGCTTTTTACTTCACTCAATGCGGTGGGTAAATCAACCTTTGCGAGCTTTTCATCGGTATGATTTTGAATACTATTTGAAAATAAAAATGTAGAAACCGCTAACGGCACAACAATAGCCAAAATAAGACTAATATAAACTTTTTGTTTAAGTAACATACGATACCTGTAAATGGATAAAGGACTTAACTAACACTTGCTTAGAATAAATATAGGATCAGCTGAGCAATAAGCCCAATAATTAGAAAAAATAGAACATAAAAGAAGAGCGTGTATTTTAATTTAATCAACCACAGGAAAGCGAATTAAATTTTAAAGGCGCAAGGCTAGCTAAAACTAACCTCGCGTAAGGTGCACTAGGGTGAATCGGGCCACTCTTGCTCGTTAATTATCCCTTGCGCAATCAGGTTTTTTCTTAATTGGCTAACAGTGTGTTTTAACTCATCACGAATAAGCCTAATTGCGGGCGTTATAAGCTGGCGGCTAGGTAGTACTAACCACATTTCAGTGAGGGGGATTTTGTAATCGGGCATTAACCTTTTTAGTCTGCCCGCTAATAAATCTTCAGCTACATCAATGGCCGATTTTTTGGCTATCCCGGTGCCATCAACACACCAACGCCTTACTATATCGCCATCGTTAACGGCGCGGTCGCTGCTCATTTTAACCTTGTATTTTTGATTATCGTTATACAGCTCCCACCCATCATGCACTACCTCGTAGAGCTTATATAAAAGGGCATTATGATTCAGTAGGTCATCTGGCGTTAACGGCTCACCGTGCTTTTTAATGTACTCAGGCGAGGCACATAGCACGTGTGCAATGTTACAAATTTTAAAGCCGTATAAATTTAGCTCCTGTGCGGCCTCTTTAGTTAAGGCGCGCAGCGCAACATCAATTCCATCACGGTAAAAATCAGCGCGGCTGTCGCTTGCTTGTAAGCGCAGCGTCACTTCACTGTGTTTATCCATAATATTATTTAGCAATACCCGCATAAGGTTGCGCCCCATTTCCGATGACACTGCTATTCGCACTTCACCACTAATAGATTGCTGCTCCTCATGAATAAGCACTTGCCCTTGTTGCAATAAATCGAGAGCCTGCTGACACAGGGGTAAATACCGTTCCCCTTCAGGCGTGAGGCGAATTTGCCTTGTTGTGCGTACAAATATTTGTGCCCCAAGCGCCTGCTCTATTCGCTTTAACGAGACACTTGCAGCCGATGAGCTCATATCTAATTGATTTGCAGCAGCTGTAATTGATTGCAGCTCAGCCACTTTGAGTAATACTTGTAAATCAGCTATTTTCATCAAACCCTCTTATTGCATAAACCAGCATGCGTAACTATAGCGTTATTATCCACGTTTTTGCGAAAGTGTATTTAACTTATGCCCATTTATTGACTGAATTTTAAGCCGTACTATAGCGCTATACCAACTTAACGGAGCTTTTAAATGAAATTTTTACTAAACGCATCAACTCTTGCACTGGTTGCAACACTTATATCAACGCCAGCCTCTGCAGAGCAAAGCACATCAAAAGTTGTTGCTGCAAGCAATATTGACTGGGGTTACTTAAACCCGCTACGTGGTGATAAAAGCCCTGGCGCTGCAGATTTATGGGGAAACCGCACAACCGACACCGCAACAGGCATGTTAGTACGCTTTAAAAAAGGCTTTGAATCTCCGCCGCACATTCACAACATTACTTACCGCGGTATCGTTATTGAAGGGCAAATGCATAATGACGACCCAACAGCTGAAAAAATGTGGATGCCAGCGGGTTCGTTTTGGACACAACCTGCAGGTGAAAACCACACCACTGCAGCCAATGCTGAAACAAATTTAATTTACTTAGAAATCGACTCTGGGCCGTACTTAGTTAAACCAACTAATGCCCAGTTTGATAATGGTGAGCGCCCGTTAAACCTACATGCAGACAACATAGTATGGCTAAACAGCAGCGATTTAAACGACATTAACGCCCAAGGCGTGCAAACCACCTACCTTTGGGGAAGTACAGCCGATATGAACGGCTCAATGATTAAACTTCCTGCCGGCTTTAAAGGTGAAATAAAAACAGATGCAAGCGAATTTCGTGCTGTTGTTATAGCCGGCGCCGTAGAGTACAACTCAAGCGAGCAAGATAAAGCGCAAAACCTAAGCGCAGGCAGCTATGTAGAATCAACCGGTAACTTTACCCACACGATTAAGAACACTAGCGACAAAACAGCCACTATTTACATTCGTACTAACAGTAAGTACCAAGTAGATTAGAAACTACTTATAAAAAGTAAATGGCATAAAAAAAGCGCACTGTTTAGTGCGCTTATTTTTTATTTATTAATACTTAAAAGCTATAACGAGCAGTTAAGCTTACTAAATCTAGCTCGTCCAATGAGGTGTAATTAGCCCCAAGTGAAACGTTGTTATTAATGTAGTAACGTGCGCCCACACTGAAAGATGTTTCACTCTCATCTGCAATATCGACATTGCCTACTCGGCCATCTAGCTCAATATTATCACTTATCATAGAGCGAACACCTACAGATAGACTATAGCCATTTTCGTCATTCGAAGCACTACTTCCACGATACGATGCCTCTAGCTCTACGTTCTCGTAAGTTGCTAAACCATAAAAGTCAGTGTTCGCGCCAATAGCTGTGCGATAACCTATTCCAGCACTAAGCCAGTTTAAGTCCACATCTACACCATCATCTGAATTACCCAGAGTTTGGTATTGACCAGATAGGAAAAAGTTTTCGCCTAATAGCGTACTACCATCAAATGTCCATCCATCTGCATCATCGCCATCAATATCACCGTCAAGATAACCTGCAGCAACATAGTTAAAGTTAGGTGACTCTGCAAAAGCAGCTGGACTTGTAATAACAGCAGTCACTAGCAAGATTGCAATTTTATTCTTTTTCATAATACTTCCTTTTAAATTTATTTTAACAACCTTAAATTGCCCCTAAAAAGTACATAACTAGGTTCTTGATTGCAAATATAAATCTAGCAACCGAACCAACATATGTCGCTGTTATTAGTAAAAAAGAAAAATGATTGAAGCTGGTTTTTAAATAATAGAGGCGGTATAGGCACACAAACAACTAACCTAAATACTGTATAAAAAGTACCGTAGAAAATATTTTGTATTGGCTATAACTATTTAAAAATTGGAAAGCTTTGAAAAGTGGTGGCCCCTCCCAGACTCGAACTGGGGACCTAACGATTATGAGTCGTGTGCTCTAACCAACTGAGCTAAGGGGCCAACTTTGTATAACTACGAGGTAGTTAATTTTTGAAGCGTTTAGCCACTGAGCGACTAAAGCGGGTTGCAGTATAAAAAGTTTTTTAAGGCTTGTCACTAGCAAAAACCTTTATTTTAACAATCAGTAAGCTGACTGCTTAAATAGTAATCTTTTTGCATGCGAATAGGCAGGAAATAACAGAAAAATAAACACAGAAGTATGTAAGCCGCTTTTTTACAATTTTAATAACTATAAAAAAGTGGCCGGCTCACATTGAACACACCACACATTATTTTTTAGCAATAATGTAGATAGCGTGAATTAAACCAGGGAAGTAACCCAGTAAAGTTAGTAAAATATTTAGCCAAAAGTGCATACCTAAACCAACTTGTAAAAATACACCCAGTGGCGGTAATAAAATCGACAGTATTATACGAATGATATCCATGATATAGCTCCTTTAAAAATGACAAGCAAAAAGCCCAGCTAAGCTGGGCTTTTTAGTATAGTGTATTATTCAGCAACAATAGTTAGTTCATCTACTACGTCACGAACATCTTCAGCATTTTTAGCAATTTTTACTGCTAACTGCTTTTCAGCTTCTGTTTCAACAGAACCTTTAAGTTTTACTATACCGTTGTCGGTATCAACGTCGATATCTGTACCGTCAACTTCTGAGTCAAATAAGAAACGTGTAGTAATTACTGTGGTGATTTTAGCGTCAGTTAAGTCGTTATCGTCATCATCCATAGTGTCACGATCTTTGTCGTCCATATCCATGTTTTTCACAACAGTTAGGTTGTTTTCTACATCAGATACGCCATCTAGGCTAATTACAAGTTCTTCAGCTAGCTCTTTATCAAGGTCGCTGTTTACTTTACCTGTAAGTACTACCTTGCCATTTTTTACATCAGTGTTAATGTCAAAGTTGTTTAGATTAGTGTTCATAAGAAGCACTGTTTCTGCCTTACCATCAATCCAAGCATCTTTACTTTCATTTTCCCAAGTGCCCGCTTGAGCACCCATAGCTGTAGTACCTAGAACTAAAGCCGCAATCATAGATTTGTTGAATGTTTTCATAATCTTTCTCCTTTTGATTAAAGACACTCTTATATATGCGAGCTTTAGGCCAACTTTATTAACACTTTAAATTCATGGAGTTAGCTATTTTATTAGGTATAAATAAAAACACCTCCGAGTAAACATTTACAGGCTATTAGGTAAAACTTTCTTAAGTGGTGAAAATAACGATTATATTGCTGTTTTGGTTAATCTATCGTTAATATAATAAATTAAGCGACGCTACTAAAACAATAAATCATTGATATATAAATAGTTAAATTTTGGTACACCACTTGCTATGTACAGTGGTAACTCATATAAAAAGGATTATTCCCATGTCTGTAAAAATTGAAGACCGCCCAATAGAGCAAGTTCGCGAACAAGTGATAGATCAACTTATTTATAACTACAGCCATGGCGTTATTTCCGCTGAAGCCTTTGAAAGGCGCTTAGACAGTGCAATGGAAGCAACCGAAAATACTGCGTTACTTAATTTAGTAGAGGATTTAACCCTTACTACAGATACCCAGTACAGTGCTCAAAAGCAAACGCAATTTGCCCCTAACTACAGTGCCCAACAAGCGGATGAAGAAAACTTAACACTGCGAAGCATTTTAGGCTCAAGCGAGCGTAGCGGCCAATGGGTGGTGCCTAAAGATATTTATATTCAAAACTATATGGGGTCGATTGTTTTAGATTTTACTGATGCTATTTTTGCCCACCAACATGTTACCGTGCATGTAAATTGTATTTTTGGCAGCGAAGAAATTTACGTACCAGAGCACGTTAATGTAGTTTCTAAAATGTTTTGTATATTAGGTAGTTTTGAAAACAAAACGGTGTCGCTTAATAAGCGCCAAGGCCCCACAATTAACCTAGAAGGTAAAACAGTTTTAGGCTCGGTGGAGGTAAAAGTTAAACGCACCATTAAAGAAAAGTTTGTGAGTTTTGCTAATGATTTAAAGGCCCAGCTTGGGGTGAGTAATAAATAATACGGGTAAAAACACAATGGGTAGAAAAGCCATATTATGCGCTTTTCTACACCGTTGTTTACTGCCTATTTTATAAGTCGTTATTACGCTCGCTTGGAATGTCACTCATATACTGCACAAACTCAACCTCGAATCCTGCTGGGTCTAAGTAATATACGTTTTTTCTAAATGGGTTTTCTGCACCCTCTTTATCAATGTTAAATCCGGCGTGTTTTAAGCGCTGTATAACAGCGTCTAGGTTGTTTGTAACGTAAGCAAAGTGAGCCAGTCCGATTTGGTGCCCTGCCAAATCTCTGTTTTTATGCTCGCCATTATCGCTTATAGCAATGTAATGGTTATCGTCGCCAAAATGTACCCAGCGCTTAGGTTTGCCATACCAGGTGTTATGCCCTTCACGTCTAATTGACCAATAAGGAAAGGCTGCTTGGTAAAATTTAAGCATGGCATTTATATCGTTTACTACTAAATGTACGTGTTCTAATTTCATTATTATTTACCCTAGTTGAATGCTTAAACACAAGATAAAACCTCAAGCTAACTTTAGGTAAAGCACTTTTTTTACTTTTTAGTATTATTGGCGTGTATTGCCCTTGTAAGATTAATTTTTACAACAGTATGTTTGCTAGCAGGACGCGGAAGCTTTGCTTCATGGAAGTTATTGAGCCCCCAAGGCTTCGCACTTCGCGCTGTGATTAAGTTGCCCTTCGGTTGAACAAATTTCAATCCATACACGCCAACATGTCTTAGATACGAATAAATTTACATGCATTTCAAGGCCGTACAAAAAACGCACAAAAGTATTTAGGGTTTATTGTTTACTTTATGGCAAAAGTCGCTAAAATACGCCGGCTTAAATATATAAACGTTCTTTTACAACCCAAAGGTAATACCATGCATCCAATGTTAAACATTGCGGTTCGCGCTGCGCGCAACGCAGGCAAAATTTTACTTCGCGCAAGTGAAGATTTATCAAAAGTTGAAATTCAACAAAAAGGCACTAACGACTTAGTGACTAACATTGATAAAGAAGCCGAAGCCGTAATTCGTGATACAATTTTAAAATCTTACCCTGATCACTGCGTTGTTGGTGAAGAACTAGGTGAGCACAAAGGCAAAGATGCAGATTACCAATGGATTGTTGACCCGCTTGATGGCACAACTAACTTCATCAAGGGTATCCCTCATTTCGCGGTTTCTATCGCACTTAAAGTAAAAGGTCGTTTAGACCAAGCTGTAATTTACGATCCAGTTCGTGGCGAGCTTTTCACTGCATCTCGTGGTCAAGGCGCACAGCTAAACAGCAAGCGTTTACGCGTTACTAAAACCGTAGAATTAGCTGGTTCAATTCTAGCAACAGGCTTCCCTTTCAAACAAAAACACCACTTAGATTCATACACAGACGCGTTTAAAGCATTGTTTACACAAACTGCTGATATTCGTCGTGCAGGTTCTGCAGCGCTAGATATGGCATATGTAGCGGCGGGCCGTGTTGATGGCTTTTTTGAAATTGGTTTAAAACCGTGGGACACAGCAGCAGGCGAGTTACTTGTAAAAGAAGCTGGCGGCATGGTTGTTGATTTTGCAGGTGGCGTTAACTACAACAATAGCGGTAACATTATTTGTGGTGCACCTAAGCTTACTCAAGCAATTATCCGTGAAATTCGTCCAGTATTACCTGAAGCGTTACTTCGCTAATAAAGTGCATGTAGCCCTATTATAAAAAAGGAGCCTATGGCTCCTTTTTTGTTTTAAAAGTAAGGGTTATCGAGCTTTAGCTCCGTGGTATAACCTTTTGTAAAAGGGAGTGAGTTTATGTCTTTTGCAAAATACTCATCAAATAACGCATCAAACTCTCCGCTGTTTTGCATGTTTTGCAACCCAAGCTTTATGGCTTGCGCTAAAGCTGGCTTACTACTTACAACAAAATAATAAATACCGGTGGGATAACTAATAAATAAATTAGGCACAATAACTAAGTTACTCTGCGCATTGGCAACAAGCTCAGAATTAACTTCGATAAATGAGCGAGGAAAGTAATCGATTCTGCCCCGGCTAGTAAGCGTAAACATAGCTTGATAGTTACTCAGCGGCCTTACATGTAAGCCGTTATAGGCCATTATTTTTGTATCTGGCCAATCATGCCCTTGCACTGCCGAGAGCTCACTTAATTGCGCCAAAGTGTTAATGCCTTTAAATTTTTCGACATTTTTTTTACTGGTTAATAAAACGCGCTTACCTATAAAGCCTTTAAATAGCGGGACTTTAACGGCTATTGCCCATGCCTCTCGTTCTGGGCTGCTCATGCTCCAATAAACATCTAGCTCTGTTTTATCTAGCTCAATCAGGTCACGCTGTTGCTGTAAGCTCAGTGGCTGCATTTTTATGTCTACAGGGTAATTAGCCCGCTCTAGGGCTCGTGTTAATAGCTCACTTAGGTATTCTTCACGGGCATTTTGCACACTTTGCTTTTGAGCAACATTAACAATCTCTACCCCTTGTACAAAAAAACTAACCGCAAATAAAGCAAACCCACCAACAACTACTTTTAATGGCAACATAATAATTACCTATTTTTTATACCACCTGTTTATTCTCTGGTGCTAAGCGCACTACGGCAGGCGCAGGCTTTCTGCGCTTACAAATAAACAAATAACTATGGCGATACCGCTTAGCCTCTTTTTTAGCATCTGTTGCAAGTGCTGCAACTTGATGGCTGTTTTTACATTCTTGTAAGTCGGGCTCCACAAGGCCAATTGATAACGTAAGTAAAGGTACAAATTGCTTTTCTCCCTCACGATTTGTAGCCCAGTAGCCTTTGCTCTTAATGTGCTCAGGCGTAAAAAAAGTGCGTGATTGCAGTTCAAACTGCTCAATTATGGCATTACAAATATACACAGCATCTGATTGGTCAAACACAACCATAAAGTCATCACCACCTATATGTCCTACAAAGTTAGCACTGTTTTCGCATGCTTGCACGGTTACATCTGCCAATAATTTAATCACACTATCGCCACTGGCATAACCGTATAAATCATTGAACTGCTTAAAGTGATTAAGATCTATATAGGCAAGCGAAAACGCACTTTGTGAGCGTAACCTTTGCTCTATTGCCTCATTAATCGCTACATTACCAGGGAGCATGGTGAGTGGGTTAGCATGCTGGGCGTGACGAATTTTTTCTTCTGTTATGTGCTTTAAAATATCACGCAAAGGGGCAAGCCCTAAGTAACGTTTATTACGGGTGATCACAATATGGCGGCGAATATCAAAGTCTTGCTCTGTAATTTGCTGACTCACGGTATCAAGAAGTTGGTTTTCATCCACCACTAAAGGTTGTTTATCCATAAAGTCGGTTACGGGGCACTTGTCGTAAAGTGCATGGCCATAGGGCGCTGCAAACACCTCTGTGAGCTGATCTTTATGTAGTAACCCAACCGGTTGGCCGGCTTTATTTAAAACCGCTAGGCTCATCACGGCTTTGTCTTTTTCGAATAGCTTGTGGGCGTCTTTACAACGGGTTTCGCTGTCTATTGCTTCTTGTGTAACAGCAAGCCAGCCAATCGCCATTGATTGATCAAACGTATTGCTTGGCTGTTTAAAGTTTAATGCTTGTAATTGCTCTGAGCTGTAATCAAGGCTTGGATTTGAGTTTGGTTTTTCCAGTAAAAAACCTTGTACGTTTGCTATTCCTAAGCTTTCAACATAGGCAAGCTCTTCCACTCTTTCTATGCCTTCGGCTATTACGGCGGTGTTTGTTGCTTTTGCTAGTACAGTAATCGATTTCAAAAACTCTTTTTTAACTTCGCTTTCATCGCAATGATCAATAAAGTAACGGTCGATTTTTACAAAATCGGGGCATAGTTCAGACCACTGTTTTAAGCCCGAGTAACCAGCACCTAAATCGTCAATGGCAATGGTAAAACCCAGCTCGCGGTAGTGTGCAATTGTTTTTAATAATAAAAAACCATCGTCGACCTTTTCTTGCTCTGTTACCTCAATCACCACGCGGTTTGCTGCTAAACCAAACTGCTCTATTAAATGCAGGGTTTCACCTTTTGGGTGGCAAGGGTCGAGTAAGGTTTTAGGGCTTACATTTAAAAATAACTTACCGTTTAGATTAAGCTTTACAAAGTTTTCAATTGCTTTTGAGCGGCATAATAGCTCAAGCTCTGAAATTAAAGCGTGCTCACTGGCCGCTTCAAACAGACGGTTAGGCATTTCCAAAGGGCTGTTTTTAGGCCCTCGACTTAGCGCTTCGTAACCTATAATTGTTTGATTAGCTATATCAAAAATAGGCTGAAATAACGTGGTTATTTCACCGTTACTTAAAATGTACTCTAGTACTTTGCGCTGCATCGTCACTGCAAAACCTGATTGTCGTTTAATAGGGGCATTAAAGTAGCAAGCCTGTATGACAATTTTATGGCATTAGCTGCTATTGACCTTTCAGGATTAAATTTGCTCAATTTAGGGGAGGTACAATCTAAGCACTAAGTTTACAGCCTAATATACTGTTAACTATTCATACGTTATTGTAATGGCTTAATTATATAACCGGCTCCAGGCTTTAAGTTCAGCCTAAAAAGCGTGTACGTTTAGTTTTAAAGGCAACCAAGCTCTATAAAAAAGCGCGCAATAAAAAACCGCTCAATTGAGCGGTTTTATTTAGCGTTAACTCTATCACGGCAATGCGTCTAGGTCTGCGCCTTCTTTTTCAATTACCTCTGGTATTAAATCTTCTTTACTTACGCCCATGGTAATAGCTACCGAGCTTGCAACGTAAACTGAAGAATAAGTACCAATGAACACACCAAATAACAGGGCTGTAGCAAAGCCATGAATGGTTTGTCCGCCCCACACAAATAGCGCAATCAATACCAAAATAGTGGTGATTGACGTTACAAGTGTACGGTTAAGTGTTTGCGTTAACGACATGTCGATAATTTCGATAGTGTCGTCGATGCGTACTTTACGGAAGTTTTCACGAATACGGTCAGATACAACAATAGTATCGTTAAGTGAGTAACCAATTACCGCCAATATTGCCGCTAAAATAGTTAAGTCAAACTCTAACCCTAATACAGAAAACAAACCCACTGTAATAATTACATCGTGTAATAGTGCACCTACCGCGCCCACAGCAAAACGCCACTCAAAGCGAAATGCCACGTAAATCAAAATACAAATAAGCGCAGTTAACATGGCAAGGCCACCCTGCTCTTTTAAGTCTTCCCCTACGCTTGGGCCTACAAACTCAATGCGGCGCATTACTACGCTCTCATCAGCTTGCTTTAAGGCAGTAATAACTTGGTTACCAATAACTTCGGCTTTTACTTCACTGCCACGCGGCGCTAAACGAACCAAAATATCTTGGCTAGAACCAAACAGCTGCACTGAAGCATCGGCAAACCCGTTTTCAGCTAATACTGAGCGTACTTTTTTCAAATCTGCAGGTTGCGAAAAACCAACCTCTACAGCGGTACCGCCAGTAAAATCTAAACCAAAGTTTAAACCTTTGATAAAAATTGAGGCAAACGACGCTAAAATTAATAGCGTAGAAAAACCCATTGCCACTTTACGAAGTGACATGAAACGTAGGGTTTTACCACCCAAACTTAAAATTTGCATGTCCGCTCCTTAAATTGAAAGTTTATCAATGCGCTTACCACCAATAAATAAGTTAATTACCGCACGGGTACCAACTATGGCTGTAAACATTGAAGTTAAAATACCAATTGCCAGTGTTACGGCAAAACCTGCAATAGGGCCAGTGCCCACTGCAAATAAAATAACCGCAGCAATTAAAGTGGTAATATTGGCATCAAAAATAGTACTAAAGGCGCTATCGTAACCAAAATGAACGGCTTGTTGAGGGCTGCGGCCATCGGCCAGCTCTTCACGAATACGCTCAAAAATAAGTACGTTAGCATCAACCGCCATACCCACTGTTAATACAATACCGGCAATACCTGGCAGCGTTAATGTGGCTCCTGGAATTAACGACATTACACCTACAATAAGCACTAAGTTAGCTGCTAGTGCAATGTTGGCAACTAAACCAAACCCTTTGTAGTAAATAAGCATAAAGGCAAGTACAAACGCAAAGCCAAGGGCTACCGCTGTCATACCGGCTTCAATGTTTTCTTGACCTAGGCTTGGGCCTACTGTGCGCTCTTCAACAATTTGAATTGGCGCTACTAATGCACCGGCGCGTAATAGTAAGCTTAAGTTGTGGGCTTCGGCTGGGTTATCAATACCTGTAATACGGAATGAGCGGTCAAGACGAGCCTGAATAGTCGCAACGTTAATAACCTCTTCTACCTTAATAGGTGGAAGTGCTTTACCGTCAGCATCTTTTTTACCCGATGGCTTGTATTCTATAAATACCGTTGCCATGCGCTTACCAATAGCACGCTTGGTAAAGGCATTCATTTTTGCCCCGCCTTTGCTATCTAAGGTAATGCTTACTTGTGGGCGCTGGTATTCGTCGTTTCCTGATTGCGCACCAGTGATATGGCTACCTTCAAGAATGACACGTTTTTTAAGTACCACAGGGTAGCCATCACGGCTCATGATCATTTCTGTGCCCGCAGGAATACGCCCTTGAGCAGCTGCACTTGGGTCTGCGTTTTCGTCTACTTCACGAAATTCAAGCGTGGCCGTTGCACCTAAAATTTCTTTAGCGCGTGCTGTATCTTGTACACCTGGTAGTTGCACAATAATGCGCTCAGCACCTTGGCGCTGTACGTTAGGCTCTGCAACACCAATTTGGTTAATACGATTACGAATAATGGTTTCGTTTTGCTTAATAGCGTAGTCACGTATTTCTTTAAGCTTTTGCTCACTCATAGTAGCAAAAAATGCGCGATCGTTACTGCTATCATCAATGTATACGTTTAGTGGGTAGCGTGATGCTAAGAAGCGTTCAGCCGCCTCTTTATCTTCTTCGGTACGCATTTCTACACGCATACGTTCAGAGCCCGCTACGCGGCGAACACTACGGTAACGAAGTTTTTCTTCGCGTAGGTCGCGACGAAAATCTTGTTCCATTTGCTCTAGCTGATTATCTACCGCGGTTGCCATGTCGATTTCCATGGTGAAGTGAACACCACCACTTAAATCAAGACCTAGCTTCATAGGGTTGCCACCCAATGATTTTAACCATGCAGGTTGCGCAGGTGCCATATTAATGGCAGAGATATAATCGTCGCTAAGAGAATTACGCAGTAAGTCTTGCGCTTTTAGCTGTTCTTCAACATTTTTAAAACGTACTAATACTTGGCCGCCTTCAAGCACGGTAGACTTAGCTGTTACATTATGTTGTTTGAGGGTTGCGTTTACTTTGTCTACTACACTGAGATCGACATCTGCGCCTTTTGCCCCCGAAACCTGTATGGCCGGATCGCGGCCATACAGGTTTGGAGAAGCATATAAAAGGCCAATGGCTACCACAGCTAAAACAAGTAAATACTTCCAGATTGGAAACTTGTTTAACACAGGCATGTCCTTTTTATTTTTATAGTGACTTCATTGTGCCTTTAGGCAATACAGCAGATACTGCCGATTTTTGTACTGTTACTTCAGCTTGCTCATTTAAAGAAATCACGATGAAATCTTTATCTTCAGTAATTTTAACAATTTTACCTACTAAACCGCCTTGGGTAAGTACTTCATCACCTTTAGCCATCGCGCTCATAAGGCTTTTATGCTCTTTAACACGCTTAGCTTGTGGGCGGTAAATTAAAAAGTAAAAAACTAAACCGAAAATAGCTAACATAATTAGCATTTCCCAGCCACCACTTGCAGCAGGTTGACCAGCAGCGGCGTGTGCGTTTGAAATAAATAAACTCATAATACTTCCTCTATATTTTTAAATTTTAATTTATATCTGCAAGCTCTGGCACGTCTTGGCCACGGCGAGCATAAAAATCACTAACAAATTCTTCTAGTTTACCTTCGCTAATTGCATTGCGTAGGCCTTCCATAACACGCTGATAGTAACGTAAGTTATGGATTGTGTTTAGTCGTGCGCCTAAAATTTCGTTACATTTATCAAGGTGATGCAAATAAGCACGCGAATAATTTTTACAGGTATGACAATCACACTCAGGATCAAGTGGGCCAGTGTCTGTTTTATGTACTGCGTTACGAATTTTAATTGTACCTGTGGTAATAAATAAATGACCATTACGTGCATTACGGGTAGGCATTACACAGTCAAACATATCAATACCACGGCGTACAGACTCAACTAAGTCTTCAGGTTTACCTACACCCATCAAGTAGCGCGGTTTGTCTTCTGGCATTTTGTACGCACAATGATCAAGAATATTCATCATTTCGTTTTTAGGCTCACCAACCGATAGGCCGCCTAATGCGTAACCATCAAAGCCAATTTCTTCTAGACCTTTTTGTGATTGTGCACGTAACTCTGGGTACATACCACCTTGAATAATACCAAATAAGGCTGATGGGTTATCGCCGTGGCCTTCTTTAGAGCGCTTAGCCCAACGAAGCGATAACTCCATTGAGTCTTTTGCTTCTTTTTCGGTGGCAGGGTATGGCGTACATTCGTCAAAAATCATTACGATGTCTGAGCCTAAATCACGCTGTACTTCCATTGATTTTTCAGGCGACATCATAATTTGGTCACCATTTACCGGCGATTGGAACAACACGCCTTCTTCGGTAATCTTACGCATAGCACCAAGGCTAAATACTTGGAAACCACCTGAGTCGGTTAAAATTGGAAAGTCCCAATTCATAAAGTCGTGTAAATCACCGTGTTGTTTAATGATTTCAGTACCTGGGCGTAGCATTAAATGAAAGGTGTTACCCAAACAAATTTGTGCCCCTGTGGCTTTAACTTCATCTGGGGTCATGCCCTTAACAGTACCGTAAGTACCTACTGGCATAAATGCAGGCGTTTCTATTACACCACGGTCAAAAATCAAGCGGCCGCGGCGCGCTTTTCCGTCGGTGCGGTCTAGTTCAAATTTCATATCATCCTCAATGTCGGAAAAACAGTCCAACAAGCTATAATTTAACCGCTCGATTCTACCCTTTTTGCCCCGTTATTACTATTAGCTGCGCTAAATTCACTGCGTATTAGCGCAGGCAAATAAAAACCCAGCGTGCGAGCTGGGCTTTTTAAAACGGTACCGGATAAAAACGTGCTTATTTACGTGTTAAAAACATCGCATCGCCGTAGCTAAAAAAGCGGTACTTTTGTTCTATAGCCGTGTTGTACGCGCCCATAATGTTATCTTGGCCGCTAAAGGCACTTACTAGCATTATGAGGGTTGATTCTGGCAAGTGAAAATTAGTCACCATGGCATCAACTACATTAAACTGATAACCTGGAAAAATAAAAATATCGGTATCGCCAAAATAGCTCTCTAATTTACCGCCGTGTACTTTTGCTGCCGACTCCAACGAGCGTACAGAAGTAGTTCCCACAGCTATAACACGCCCACCGTTAGCTTTTGTATTAGCAACAGCGTGAACCACCTCATCAGGTACTTCAATGTATTCAGAGTGCATTACATGCTCATCTACGCTTTCTACACGCACCGGCTGAAATGTACCTGCGCCAACATGTAGCGTAACAAACGCCATGTTTACGCCTTTTTGTTTTAGTGCCGCCATTAACTTATCGTCAAAATGCAGCCCTGCTGTAGGCGCTGCTACTGCACCGGGCTTTTCGCCATAAACGGTTTGATAACGCTCGCGGTCAGCTTCGGTGTCTGGGCGGTCAATGTAAGGAGGTAAAGGCATGTGGCCAATGTCGTTTAGAATATCGAGTACATTTTGGCTACGATCAAATTCAAGCTCAAATAACGTATCGTGACGCGCAATCATTGTCGCTTTGGCTTTGCCTTCTAAAATAACTTCGTTACCAGGCTTTAATGACTTACTTGCTCTTACATGGGCAAGTACGCGGTGTTCATCAACTACACGCTCTACAAGTACTTCGACCTTACCTCCAGAGGCTTTTTGGCCAAACATACGAGCAGGAATAACGCGGGTATTATTAAATACTAATAAGTCACCTTCGTTTACTAAATCAAGTAGGTCGCTAAACACTTTGTGTTCAACATTGCCAGTTGGGCCATCTAGGGTTAGTAAACGGCTGCTGGTTCTGTCTTGTTTAGGAAAACGAGCAATTAATTCATCAGGTAAGTCAAAGCTAAAGTCAGCCACGCGCATAGTCGGTATTCCACATCATTAAAATCGCGCCAAGTGTATATCTATCCTCGGCTAAGCTCAAGATATCTACCACAGTTGAGAGGATTCGCCCTATTTTAGATACATTTGAGTAACTACTTTAAATAATCTTGTTCTTATTGGTAAATATCATTATTCTTACTGTCCTTAATAATGATGGTTTAGTTTTGGGGTTATAAAAAAGTGGCAGATAAGCTGAAGTTGCTCATTCTAAACGCAAGTAGCGAAGAACGCCGCACTATACGCGCCACTTTAGAGTACTTAAACGTATTTGAATTTATTGAAGCCGCAGATAGCCTAGATGCACTCACCCTGTTAAAAAAGCAGCCAGTAAACATGATTATTACGGGCTTAAGCGTGGGGAAAATAGATGGCTGGCGTTTTTCTCGCATGATCCGCTCAGGCTTACTTAAAACCCCAAAAAACACCCCAATTTTACTTATTCCCCCTATTTACTGTGAGCGTATAGCAGAAACCACCGCTCGTAGTTATGGCATAGATGCCGTACTGCCCTTTGAGCACCAAGATATGCTGCCGCAGGTGCTGGCTAATGTTCTGTCTACGCATTTAGAAAAAAGCAGCCGCCTTAATTTACTCTTGCTTGAACCAATAGCGCAAAAAGCCGATGAAATAGCGGAGCAACTTAAGCTCAATTTTGCCATTACCCATGTCACCTCAAGCCAAAGTGCTTTAAACGCTTACAACCAACAACAATTTGCCATTGTACTGCTTGATGCAACCGCGTCGCGCGCAGATACTTCAAGTGTTTTAGTTGAAGAAATACTGCAACATAACCCTAAACAAGCCATTGTAACTATTATTGATAATAACGATGCCGACTATGCAGAGCAGCTGCTGCTATCCGGCGTTACCGACTTTATAAGAGCACCATATGACCCGTCGTTTTTAAATAAAGTATGTGACCATGCTGCGCGCCGTGAAGACTTTATGGTTAGTTATGCTGAGTTTGCCCAAAAGGTTGAACAGTTAAGTATTAGCGAAGTACGCTACAAAGAGCTTTTTTCAGCGCACCAACGCATTTTGCTGCATTTAAATACGGTGGTTTTAGAGCTCGACCAACAAGGTAAAATTCGCTTTATCAATCCTGCTTGGGAAACACTAAGTGGCTTTGGGGTTAAATCGTCTTTGCAAAAATCATTAATCGATTATTGCTCTGATGAGTGCCAAGTAAAACTAAATACGACCATTAACGATATTCTTAATGGCGGCATGCACCAGCAGCAAGTCGAGATTCAACTTAATCATAAAAATGGCAATCAGATTTGGGTGGAATGCCGCTTACAGCTAATAAAAAACAGCCGTAATAATGCCACCATTACTGCCACAATCGACAACATACACGAGCGTAAACAAGCTGAATTAAAGCTGCGCCACTTAGCCCTGCACGATACGCTAACAGGTTTACATAATCGTTATTATTTTGATCAACAACTCAATAAAATATGCCAAACCAAGCACACCTATGGTGATGTAGAGCACGCGCTTATTTACATCGATTTAGATCATTTTAAAATAATTAACGACAGCAAAGGCCACCAACAAGGCGACATTGTACTAAAAGATGTAGCTCAATTATTTGAAGCAAACATTAGCGCTAAGCATTTAGTGTGTAGAATAGGCGGTGACGAATTTGCTGTTATTTTAAAAAATACGCAGCTGCTTGACGCTCACCTAATTGCAGAAAGTATTTGTAGCGCGATTGAACAGCACGAGTTTAAATCTGAAGACCAAGTGTATTCAATTAGCTGCTCTATTGGCTTAACGCAAATAACGGCTAAAAATTGCGACCCGAGTGAGTGCCTCAAGCAAGCCGATATAGCCTTATATATTGCTAAAAGTTTAGGCCGTAACCTAGTGCACTGCTACTCAAAAGAAGATGCGCAAAATAACACCTTGCAAACCGGGCTTGAGTGGGGGCATGAGATTCGACAAGCACTTCAGCAAGATAACGTAGAGCTGCACTATCAGCCAATATGGGACTTTAAAGCCAATAAAGTGGCTTATTTTGAAGCGTTACTGCGTTTAAAAGTAGACGATAAACTTATTTTCCCTAATCAATTTATTCCCTCTCTTGAGCTGCTAAACGACACCTTTTTAATGGACCAATGTGTTATTCGCAATGCCATTGCGAGCGTGGCTGAACACCCAGATTTAAACCAAGTGGCTATTAACCTTTCTGCTCAGTCGTTTTTAGATGAGCGCTTAGTGCCACATATAGAATCGAGCCTAGAAAAATACCACGTACCGCCTTCGCGTATTATTTTTGAAATTACCGAGTCAGCCTCAGTTAACAATTTAAAAGCCACCCGCAAAATGATAGAAAAGCTAAACAGTTTAGGCTGTCATTTTTCTATTGATGATTTTGGTACAGGCTTTAGTACATTTAACTATTTAAAACAGTTACCTGCACAGCATGTAAAAATAGATGGCTCGTTTGTACGCGACATGATTAACGACCCCATTGACTTAGCACTGGTTAAGGCCATTAACGATATAAGCCGCTCCCTTGATAAGCGCTCTGTGGCAGAATACGTAGAAAGCGAAGAGATATTTTTTGCACTAAAAGAGATTGGTGTTGACTACGGACAAGGCTATTTTATTGCCCGTCCTGTGCCTGTAGAAAAAGTACAATCGACGCTTAAAATTATTTACCAGAAGAAACCTTTTATCCAACAACACACTAGCGCCCAGCTAAACATTTTTAAACAGTTTTAAGCATTTTATTACTATCATTATTGCACTTATTGCCTATACTTTACGTACCACTTAGCAAATGTCTTGTTATTTTGATAATTTAACAATAAAAACATGACATTACCTATAAGCATACATGACTAGCAATTACATAGAGGTTAAAGCTTGTCAGGTTTAAGGAGGAAGGTATGGCGCAGTTGATTATTTTACTTCTCGTAATACATTGTGTAATTGCGTATCAGTGCTATCGGTACGCGCAGCTAAAGGGCTACCCAGTAGGCGTATTTGCTACTTTAGGCCTACTCCCTTATTTTAATGTAGTGGTTTGGATTTACTTGCTTTTCCTACCCGAACTCGAACCCTTTGAAAGCCAAACACATAGCAAACAGCAGCCCTTGTAGGCTGCTGTTTTGTTTATGCTACGCTGGTGCTTAATAGTGGCCAATAACCACACTGCACAAACCTTGTTTACCAAAAGCAACATATTACTGCTGCACTTTAACCTTAAGGTAAATAGGCTTAACTCTCAAAGTCTAAACTACATTGGCGAGCCAAAAACACTTCTAGCTGCTGGCTGAATAACTTAAAGTCGCGAATTCTTCCTGTGGTTTTACGCCACAGTATGCCTATATCTCTGTAGGCATCGCCTTGCGATGGGGTTGCTATCATGTTTTTATCTTTAAGAATGCCCGCATTAATCGCCATTTGCGGTAAAAATGTAACCCCTAACTGATGCTCTACCATGCTTAATAAGGTATGTAAGCTTGCAGCTTCAAAAGGGTTAATACAGCTTGAGCGGTTTAGATGACACGCACTCAATGCATGCCCCGTCATACAATGCTCTCGCTCTAATAAAAACACACTAGCATCGGGTAGCAAGTTAAAGTCTTCAACGCCTTTAGCAGGGCTGTAATCTTTATGGTGCACTAAACTAAAGTGATCTTTAGCCAATACTTGAGTATGAAACTTCTCCGTTTGGTACGGTAAGGCTAATAAGGCTAAATCAATATGGCCGTGTTCAAGCTTATCTAATAACTTGTCGCTGGTATCTTCAACAAGTACCAACTCTAAATCACAAAAGGTTTGCTTACAAAAGTGATACAAAGGCGCCGCTATGAAGCTGGCGATAGTGGGTATAACCCCTACCACTAACTTACCACTGAGTGGCGTTAAAAAGCTTTTGGTTAGCTCTTTTAAACTAATTGTATCATTAATAATTTTACGAGAGCGCTCCACGACCTCTTCACCAATACTGGTAAACATAAGGCTGCGATTTTCTCGCTCAATTAGCTGACAACCGAGTGTTTCTTCAAGGTTTTGAATTGCACTGCTTAAAGTAGATTGCCCAATAAAGCACGCACTTGCTGCACGGCCAAAATGCTGGTGCTGATGTACAGCTAATAAATACTGTAGCTGTTTAATACTTGGTAGGTTGGTCATTTTTTCTTTCCACAAATAAAAAGACCCCAACACCTAGGGCGTTGAGATCTTTTCAAGCTAAAAGTCTTTGAGTACTTTTTTGTTAAACCCCAAACGCGGTTCTTAGTACGTAGAAAATAACAATAGCAAGGGCAGCGCCAACTGGCAATGTAATTACCCAAGAAACTACAATGTTTCTGATAACACCCATGTTAAGTGCAGCAATACCACGTGCCATACCTACACCTAATACCGCACCAACTAAGGTTTGTGTAGTAGAAATTGGCATACCTGTACCTGATGCAATAACAACGGTAGACGCAGCAGCTAATTCGGCAGCAAAACCACGGCTAGGCGTTAAGTGAGTAATACCTTCACCTATCGTTTTAATTACCTTTTTACCTAAAATAGCAAGACCGGCAACAATACCAAAACCACCTAGTGGTAAAATCCACCAAGCAATAGCCGCTTTTTTAGCGATTTCACCGTTGCTTTCAACAATGTTCACAACCGCAGCAAGTGGACCAATTGCATTCGCTACATCGTTTGAGCCATGCGCAAACGCCATACAACACGCTGTTAATACCATTAATACCGCAAATACTTTTTCTACGTTATTAAATTGCATTTGTTTATCGGCTTTAGGGTCGATATTTAAACGTGAAATCGCAATTTTACCAATAATAGCCACAATCACTGCAATCGCTATTGCAATTAAATAGCCTTCAGTAGCGCCTAGGTTAATACCTATATGCTTTAAGCCTTTTTTGATTGTTACTAGCGCCATAATAAAGCCCGCTAAACCCATGTACAAAGGTACAAAGCGTTTTGCGTTTTTAAGTGGTGCATCAGTATCAAAAATCAGCTTTTGCGCACTCATAAAGATTAAGTAAGCAATAAAGCCCGAAATAGCAGGTGTAATAATCCAGCTACCTACAATACCACCTACTTTATTCCATTGAATAGCCTCTGTACCCACTGCAACTAATGCAAAACCAATGATTGCACCAATAATTGAGTGAGTTGTTGAAACAGGCCAACCTAAAAATGAGGCAATTAATAGCCAAGTACCTGCTGCAAAAAGTGCAGAGATCATACCTAAAACCATTAAATCAGGGAGAGCAGCAAAAGGCGCAGCATCAATAATACCTTTACGGATTGTTGATGTAACCTCACCACCTGCTAAGTAAGCACCAGCAAATTCAAAAATCATAGCAATAATAATTGCTTGTTTAATTGTTAACGCTTTTGAACCTACCGAAGTACCCATCGCATTAGCAACGTCGTTCGCGCCAATACCATAAGCCATAAAAAAGCCGACTGCTGCGGCAATTAAAACTAATACCGTGCCGTAAGATGCAATGATATCCATTGTGTAACCTTAATCTTTCGTTTGAACTGATTTTTATAAATTAACGAGCTAGCATCAGCTCAAGACGTGATCCTACGCGCTCTGCAATATCTGCAAGTTCGCCAACCCATTCAATTATTTTGTATAAAAACATAACATCAATTGGGTTTAGCTCGCTTTCTACATCGCGTAGTTGGCGGCGTACTTTAATTTGCATTTCATCCGTGTCTTGTTCTATGGCATCCAATTCTACGAGCATTTTTTCTACTAAAGTCACCTCGCGACCTTTAAAGCCCGTTTCTAACAATTCTTCTAACTCATTAATTGCTTTTGATGCTTGTTTAGTCGCATCAACACAGCGTGTTAGATAAGCTAAAAAGTCTGCTTGCATAGCACTAGGAATTGTCATTTCACGGCCAATTACGCGCCCTGCAATGTCTTTAGCCTTATTTGCTATTTTATCTTGTTGAGTTACGAGTTCGAGCAGATCTGTACGCTCTACCGGCATGAATAAACCACGCGGTAATTGTAAGCGTATATCTCTTTTCATATCATCAGCTTCACGCTCTAAATTACGAATAGTTAAGCGAAGCTCTTCTGCTTGCTGCCACTCTTCTTTAAATACGTGATTAAAAAAAGGTATCAAGGCTTTACTTGCTTGATGAACCTTCTTGATGTGTTCTTCCATTGGTTTGATAGGAGATTTTGCAAATACTCCTAAAAACGCGTTTGTAGGCATAACTGACCCTTTAATCAAATTGATATGCTTTGCAGCATGAATTTTACAGTATTAGCCGCGATTGTGAACGCTTTTTATTATTTCATCATGGCTAACAATGCATAAAGCGGCACTAAGCCGCTTTAATAAAAAAGAATGATAGATAAAAACCTACAACGATTTTTCTATATCTTCTTGAGATGTATGACGAATATCTTTGCCGTTAACAAAATAAATAATGTATTCCGCAATATTTTGGCAACGGTCGCCAATACGCTCTAATGAACGTACAGACCATACTAAATCCATAATTTTAGGAATTGAGCGTGGATCTTCCATCATGTAAGTCATAATTTGACGCGTGATTGCTTCATATTCACGGTCAACTTTTGCATCTTCTTTATGTACTTCAAAGGCGCGTTGTACATCCATGCGCGCAAATGCATCAAGTACATCGTGTAGCATTTTTAAAACTTGGCGACCCATGTTTTCAATATTCACTAATAAATCTTGCTGATCTTTAGTAAATGAATCAAGTGCCACTTTAGCAATGCGCTCTGCTTCATCGCCAATGCGTTCTAAATCGGCAATCGTTTTTGCAATGGCTATTACTAAGCGTAAATCGCTCGCTGCAGGCTGACGACGCGCAATGATGCGCGTACATTCATCATCAATGCTAACTTCCATCGCATTTACTTTGTAATCGTTCTGGCGTACTTTTTGTGCCAGTTCAGCATCATTACGACTTACTGCATCTAATGCACTGCTTAGCTGCTGCTCAACTAGGCCACCCATGTTAAGTACATGGTTACGAACATTTTCTAGCTCTTGGTTAAAGCGCCCAGAAATATGCTTATTTATATTATGTTCCATAATTACCTTCTCTTAAATTCGTTTACAACACTAAAACGTATACGACTAGCCGTAACGGCCTGTAATGTAGTCTTCCGTTTTCTTTTTGCTTGGCGTTGTAAATAAGGTATTTGTGTCTGAGTATTCAATCAACTCGCCCATGTACATAAAGGCCGTTTGATCAGATACACGCGCTGCTTGTTGCATGTTATGTGTCACAATAACAACGGTAAACTTGTTCTTTAAATCGTTAATTAGCTCTTCAATAACCAAAGTAGAAATTGGGTCAAGTGCCGATGTTGGTTCATCAAGTAATAGTACTTCAGGTTCAATCGCAATTGAACGGGCAATAACTAAACGCTGTTGCTGACCACCTGATAGGCCAAATGCACTATCGTGTAATCTGTCTTTTACTTCATCCCATAAAGCCGCACCGCGAAGTGATTGTTCTACCACTTCATCTAGCTTACGCTTTTCTTTAATACCTTGTAAGCGTAGGCCATAAACCACATTTTCATAAATTGATTTAGGAAATGGGTTAGGACGCTGAAACACCATACCCACGTTACGACGAAGCGCGGCTACATCTACACTTTTATCGTAAATATTTTGGCCGTGAAGCAATATTTCACCTTCAATACGACACACATCAACTAAATCGTTCATGCGGTTAATACAACGCAATAGCGTTGATTTACCACAACCAGATGGACCGATAAACGCCGTAACTTGGCCTTTCGGGATATTCATATTTACTTTGCTAAGCGCTTGCTTTTCACCATAGTAAAGATCAAGGTCCTTAATCTCTAACGCTTTTTGGTCATCAGTTAAGTTTTCTAAGTCTAACTTCAAGCTTTTGTTAGCTTGGTTTACTTGTGGAGCGACTGTAATCATGTTTGTTACCTATAATTCTTTACTAATTAGTGTTCAAGCGATCTGAATTTTTCACGTAAATGGTTACGTATGCCTATCGCTGTTATGTTGAGGGTAATAATCACCGACACTAATAAGAAGGCCGTTGCGTATACCAGCGGGCGTGCCGCTTCAACATTCGGACTTTGAAAGCCCACATCATAAATATGAAAGCCTAAGTGCATGAACTTTCTATCTAAGTGAAAATAAGGGAAGTTGCCATCAAGTGGTAACGTAGGGGCCATTTTTACCACACCTACGAGCATTAACGGCGCAACTTCACCGGCCGCTCGAGCAACAGCAAGTATTAAACCTGTCATAATTGCTGGGCTTGCCATAGGAATAATAATACGCCATAAGGTTTCAACTTTGGTTGCACCAAGCGCTAATGAACCATCACGCACTGTACTAGGAATACGCGATAAACCTTCCTCGGTTGATACAATAACAACCGGTAATGTAAGAATAGCTAATGTAAGCGCAGACCACATAACACCCGGCGTGCCAAATACTGGCGTAGGCGCAGCTTC
This sequence comes from Pseudoalteromonas sp. P1-11, assembly GCF_001399995.1. NCBI lineage: Bacteria > Pseudomonadati > Pseudomonadota > Gammaproteobacteria > Alteromonadales > Pseudoalteromonadaceae > Pseudoalteromonas > Pseudoalteromonas sp. P1-11. Next base: position 66,284 of record NZ_LJSP01000001.1, on the reverse strand, counting down.
TGGGTAAAACAGTTGGTCAAGGCTACCACCTAACATGTAAACAAAAAAGCCTAAGCCAAATACACCGTAAACAATAGACGGTACACCGGCAAGGTTAATTACCGCAATACGAATCATCTTAGTTACTGCATTTTTAGCTGCGTATTCATGTAAGTAAATTGCAGCAACAACACCAAATGGGGTCACAATAACGGCCATCAGCATAACCATAAATACTGTACCAAATATAGCAGGGAATACGCCGCCTTCGGTGTTTGCTTCACGTGGGTCGTCTGATACAAACTTACTCAGTTGCACAAAGTAATGACCTAATTTTGAGAAAAAGCCCATGTCGTTAGGCAACCAAACATCAAGCACTTGATACAGTGGAATGGTGACTACTTCACCACGCATGTCCTTAACTAAAACTTGGTCACGTTTGGCTTTTTTACGCAGTGCAAATAACTCTTTTTCAAGTACTGCGTATTCGTTACGTAACTCGGCACGGGCTTGAGCAAGCTCAGCAACACGCTCATCGGTTAGTTCATCATCAAGTAGGTACGCTTTTTCTTGTAAGCGAAGACGCTCTAATTCGTAGTTGATATGACCAATGTCACCATTTTGTAAATCAAGCGCTTCGTCGTTTAAATCAACCGCACGCTCTACTAGCTCATGTAAGGTTTCGATTTTATCGCCAGTAACCGGCTTTCCATCTTTAATTACACCTTCTATGTAGCCATAAAAGTTACCGTTTTTACTGCGCTCAAATACAGCAAGCGTAGCCGGTGTACTTTGCTCAGTAATATCGGTTTCTAATATCCAACGAAAATCTAAATCTACATATTCGCGGTTACCTGTTTTTATAAGTAAACGCTCAACTTCGTCTTTATTAAAATCTGATACATCAATACCTGTTGCAGCTAAACGCGCTGTAGGCACAAGTTCTCGGTCGTAAACTTCACCAATTATGGTTTGTTTTGAAATAGACCCTTCTAGCTCAAATTGAACTACCTCTGATGGCCAGAAAAAGCTTAATCCCTTCCAAGCTATCATTGCTAATAAACCGAGAACTGAAATTAAGCTGATGCTTACCGCACCACCTGTCATCCAAATCCAAGGAGAACCAGACTTAAACCACTGCTTTACCATGTCGTGTCTCTCCACTTACATTGAGCTGTATTTTTCACGCAGTTGCTGACGAACAAACTCAGCCACTGTGTTGAAAATAAAGGTGAATATGAATAGTACAAATGCTGCTAAGAATAATATTCTATAGTGCGAGCTGCCTACTTCTGATTCAGGCATTTCTACCGCAATGTTTGCTGCAAGCGTACGCATACCTTGGAAAATACTCCAATCCATAATTGGCGTATTACCTGTTGCCATTAATACAATCATGGTTTCGCCTACTGCACGACCAAGTCCCATCATCACGGCAGAGAAAATACCTGGGCTTGCTGTAAGTAGTACAACACGTACTAGCGTTTGCCACTGCGTAGCACCAAGTGCTAGTGAGCCATTTGATAAGTGTTTAGGAACACTAAATACGGCATCTTCTGCAATCGAGAATATAGTAGGAATAACGGCAAAGCCCATCGCAATACCAACAACTAATGAATTACGTTGGTCAAACGTCATACCCAGCTCGTTAGTTAGGTACTGACGTACATTTCCGTCAAACATCCAAAGCTCTACTGTTTCGCTCATTGCAAACGATACCCAGCCTATAAATAATACAACCGGAATAAGTAAAATAGAGTGCGACCCTTCAGGGATTTTATGGCGAATACTCGCTGGTAACTTAGTCCAACCTAGTGCTGTTGCTAGCACACCTAACGGTAATAAAATCAATAAGCCGACAATAGCTGGTAGGTGCTCTTCTATAAGTGGCGCTAACCACAGGCCTGCTAAAAAGCCTAATATTACAGTTGGGAGGGCTTCCATAATTTCTACCGTTGGCTTTACCACTTTACGCAGCTCGCTCGACATAAAGTAAGCGGTGTAAATAGCGGCAGAAAGCGCAATGGGTACTGCAAATAGCATGGCGTAAAGCGCTGCTTTCAACGTACCAAACGAAATAGGAACCAAAGAAAATTTAGACTCAAAGTCATCACTTGCTGATGTAGATTGCCAAATATAACCAGGCTCAGGGTAACCTTCGTACCACACTTCTTGCCAAAGTGCAGACCAGGTAACCTCTGGGTGCTCATTATGAATTTCTAATACGGTTAGTTGGTTATCGGCTAAAATAAGGGCGGCGTTTGAGCGCGGAGCTATAGCAAAGTTTTTAATCTCGCCATCACTTACTTTACCTTGCCAAAGTTTTGCCTCACTTGTGGTGTAATACACACCTAACTCACCGTTACTGCTCGTAGTAAAGAAAGTTCGACGATAAAACTCGGTAAAAATGTTCAGCTTGCTTTGTTTAGTTGTTTCAAACGAGCGAATTTTTTGATACTCACGGCCGCTGTCTGTATTTACTTCAAACCACTGCGATACTTCACCGTTATCGTTTGCAAGCATCAGTGAGTTAGCACCAGCAAGTAGCTGCGCAGACACTAAGTTAGCACTTTCTTCGTTAGCCGAAAGCAGCTGAATTTGCTCTACTTCGCTTGGGTAGCGTGTATCGTACACATAAATTTGATTTGCAGAACGTACAAATGTGCGAGTGGTGTCTGGCGAAATTAAAAGCTCATCAACACGGCCTTCAATATTAAGCTCAGTGCGCTCAACTACCCATTCTACTTCACCGGTAAACATGTTTTCTTCAGCAACAAAGCTGCTAAATAAAACGCGTTTGTCTTCGGTTAAAGCAACCACGGCTGTTTTATCTTCGTAATGACTAAATGCAAAACGCTTAATGGCAGCACCTTGCTCGTCAACTTCTAATGCCATTTTGCCAAGTGGGTAATCTAAACGTGGCGTTAGCTTTCTTTCGTTGTTAGGAAAAGTAACTAAAAACTTAGGTGCTACCAGCACCACTGAGCCATTTTCTAAACCAAACGCATAATGCCCCTGAAACGGCGCACTGTTTGCAAAGCTTGATGCATCACTAGGTAGCTCGGCGCTTAATGTTTTAAGCTTTTTACCAAAGCTGCCATCTTGCACACTATAAAAATCTACCTTTCCTTGCTGAGAGAGTAAAAAAGCAACCTCAGTTTGCTCCTCAACACCTAAGCCCACAATTTGTTCAGCATTAGCAACGTTAAAACTGTTACGCTTTTCTACTTTTGCTGATTCAAAAATTGGTTGTACTACATAAAGAAGGTAAAAGAATATTAATAACAATGCTATTAATACCATTACTCCGCCTGCGGAAATACCCCACTTTGCAAACCGGTCTTTAAATAGACGGCTTCGATCCGTATTTAAAGTCGGCTTATTCGGATTGGAAGTCATCAAAACACCCTTTAATTCTGTCGTTGCGCAAATTATATTTCATCAAGATGACAGTAATGTTACAGATGTAATAAATACCCGCCTAAATGCTTTAAAATCAGTCCTTTTTTCTAATAACAGCGCTTGCTAAATTGTTACTCACTGATATGCCACAACATAAATCGATACAAAAAAGGGGAAATATTTAATATAAACGCACTAAATTAGTGCCTATTTAGCTATTTAATAACGCGTTTTACTGCCCTGCTGGAGATGACTAAATTTATGCTTTTATGGCGCATTAGTTGTTAACACTTTTATGCTTAAATAAAGTACATAGCGCTCAAAGCATTAAAAAAATAAATGTTATGGTTCATAAATGACACTTATTATCAAAAATGCTATAAAATTGTTAATAAATTCAGAGTGTATTTATGTTCTTGAAGGAACTAATTTGTGCTTTTATTGGACAAACAATTTAACGCAGACAATACTAAATCTATGTATAACGAAACCAGACCGCAGCGCTAAAGTTAAAAAAACTCAACGATAAAGACACAAATAAGTAATAATAAACAATTAGTTTTTATGCGTTTATATTACCCACTACAATGATAGAAACGTTGTAAACACTTAATGCCTACGCATTTACATTTTCAGGCTTAGAGAGAGCTATTTATGAAGCAGTTGGTAATCACCATTTTAGGGCAAGACCGGCCCGGATTAGTAGAAAGTATTTCATCGGTTATCTTGCAAAACAAGGGTAACTGGCTGAGCAGTAATTTAAGCCACTTACTAGGCCACTTTGCCGGTATTATTCAGGTAGAAGTAGCGCAAGAGCACTTTGAAGCATTGCAAAACGCATTAAATGCCTTACCTAAACTCGACGTGCGGATTGAAACTGGCAACACAGAAGTAGAGCCAAGTAGCAAAGAACAAATAAATTTTGTCATTACTGGCAATGACCGCCCGGGCATTGTGCAGGAGCTGGCAAGTGTAATACGCCACAAAGGCGCTAGCATTACTCACTTAAACTCAAGGCAACAAAGTGCGCCAAATTGGGGAGTGCCTATTTTTAGTGCCGTAGCGACTGTTACCTTACCCAGTGGTATGAATAAAGAAGAAGTTATTGATGCACTTGAATCGATTACCAGTGATTTAATTGTAGATATTGAAGAGGCATAGCCCAAACGCCGTTGACATAAAAATGACATGGTAGTCATTTTTATGTCATCTAACTGGCGTATGTTTGAGTAAAAAGGGCTGATTATTACTACTTTTTTCGCTTTTTACATTTAAACCTCATAAGCGCACGCACAGCCCCAAATTAAATTTGAAACATATCCTGATAACGGAATAGGTATGAATGTCCATATAGAGTCCCCTCAAACAACTGAATATTTTGCAAAAGAATTAAGCTGGCTGTCATTCAACGAGCGTGTACTACAAGAGGCTAAAGATAAAAATAATCCGATTATTGAGCGCATGCGTTTTTTGGGCATTTTCTCTAATAATTTAGATGAATTTTTTAGAGTACGTGTTGCTGATGTAAAGCGCCGAATTTTATTAAATAAACTCCCCGATGCTAATTTTGAAGAAGACGAAATACTGCTTAGTGAGATACAAAAAAAAGTACTCCAGTTAGGTAAAAAATTTAACCACATACATCAGCAGGTATTAACAGACTTAAACCATCATAACATTCATGTTAGTCGCCCTGATGAGCTCAGTGAGTTTCATTTAAACTGGTTAAAAAATTACTTTCATGATCACGTTCTGCAACATACCTCTCCTATTTTGCTAAACGAGAACAAAGACTTCTCTACCTATATAAACGACACCATGACCTACTTGTTTGTAGAAATGAGTGATGAAAAAAGTTATTACGCAATGCTTGAGGTACCCACCGACAGGGTTGATCGCTTTATAAACCTGCCTCCAGAAAAAACCCGCCGTCATAAAACTATTGTAATGCTTGATGATGTCATCACTTACTTTTTAAACGATGTATTTAGTAGCTTTTTTTCTTATAAAAGCATTGCCGGTTATGCAATAAAATTAACTCGCGATGCAGAGTACAACCTAGACGACGAGCTAGAGGCTGGCTTACTTGATAAAATGTCCAAAGGGTTAAAACAACGTATTTATGCTGAGCCAGTAAGGTTGGTTTACGATCAAGCCATGCCTGAAAACATGCTAAAAGTGATGAAAAAGCGCCTCGGTGTCACGCATCATGATGCGTTAATCCCCGGAGGGCGTTATCGTAATTTTAGAGACTTTATATCGTTTCCTAATGTAGGGCGCCAATATTTAGAAAACAAACCCCTCCCAGCATTGCAAAGTAGTGCGTTTAATAAACATGCCAGTGTATTTGACGCTATTAGCGAGCAAGATATTTTACTGTATTACCCCTATCATACTTTTAATCATGTGCTTGAATATGTGCGCCAAGCGGCCTTCGACCCTAAGGTTACGCAAATAAAGGTTAATATTTATCGTGTAGCGAGCAAATCTAGGCTGATTTCATCGTTAATTAATGCCGCACAAAACGGTAAATTAGTGACCGTTATGGTTGAGCTAAAAGCACGTTTTGACGAGCAGAATAATATTGAATGGGCAAAGGTGCTAAGCAGTGCAGGTATTAAAGTAATTTTTGGTATACCCGCACTAAAAGTGCACAGCAAATTATGTGTGGTGCACCGTAAAGAAAAAGGCCAAATAGTAAAATATGCTCATATTGGCACAGGTAATTTCCATGAAAAAACAGCCAAAATTTACACTGACTTTAGCCTATTTACTCGCCACACTGGTATTTGTGAAGAAAGCGACAGCGTATTTAGATTTATAGAAAGCAGTTATAAACCGTTCAAATTTGACTACTTAATGCTTTCGCCAATTAATGCCCGTGAAACGCTGCTTAATTTAATCAATAACGAAATTGACCATGTTAAAAACAACAAACCAGGCAAAATAACGGTAAAAATAAATAACCTCGTCGATAAAGAGCTGGTAGACAGGCTTTACCTAGCTGGTCAAATCGGCGTTAAAATTAGAATTATTGTACGTGGCATGTGCTCGCTCATCCCTGGCGTGCCTAAACTTAGCGATAATATTAAGGTAATTAGTATTGTTGATCGCTTTTTAGAGCATCCTCGCGTAATGGTATTTGGTAACAATGGCGATGAAAAAGTATTTATATCTTCAGCTGATTGGATGACACGTAACCTAGATCATCGTGTTGAAGTAGGCGTTCCTATTTTGGATGTTAAGTTAAAACGCCTTATAGTTGATATATTAGAGCTACAATTTAAAGACCGCACCAAAGCACGCATTATTGATAGCGAGCAAAAAAACGCTTATGTAAGAAGGGGTAACCGTAAAAAAATTCGCTCGCAGATAGCAATTTACGATTATCTAAAAAAATGGGAACACACTTATTATAATGAATGATCACCCTTCAATAGCCGCAGTTGATTTAGGCTCCAACAGCTTTCATTTAGTGGTTGCCCGAGAAGTAAACGGCACTTTGCAAATTTTGCACAAAGAAAAACAACGCGTTTATTTAGCCGATGGGCTAGATGATAAATTTCGCTTAAGCCAAGCTGCAATAGACCGCGCCCTCGTGGTACTAAAACAATTTGCAAAAACCTTACATGATTTCCCCGCAAGTAATGTAAAGGTAGCTGCCACTTACACTTTTAGGCGTGCTAAAAATATTAACGCCTTTTTAGCCCAAGCTAGCGCTGTGTTTCCTTTTCATATTGATGTAATCGCAGGTCAAGAAGAAGCACGCCTTATTTATCAGGGCGTTGCGCATTATGTTCATAATGAAGAAAACCGTTTAGTGATCGATATTGGCGGTGGCAGTACCGAGCTTATAATAGGTAAACATTTTAAGCATAAGCTTTTATCTAGCCGTAATATGGGCTGTGTTAGCTTTACAAAGCAGTTTTTTAACGATGGAAAAATAACGGCCAAACGCTTTAACAAAGCGCAAATAAGAGCCGAGCAAGAGCTTGAAGCCATTTTTTCTAATTATGTAAGCGAAAATTGGCAATCGGTAATTGGCACCTCGGGCACTATAAAGTCAATTTTAGCGATGATAAGCGCCACAAATCCGCAACAACCTAACATCACTTACGACGATTTACTCTCGTTAAAACAACAGTTTATTAGTGCTAAACATATTGATAACTTAGCTATTGCAGGGCTTACACCCGAGCGCCAACAAAGCATATGTGGTGGTTTAGCAATTTTAATTGCGATATTTACAGAGTTTGCCATTAAAGAGCTGACCTATAGCGATTTTTCGTTGCGCGAAGGGTTGCTGCACGAAATGCAGCAAAAGCTGGCCGATAAAGATATTCGCTCAAACACCATTAATAATTTAAGTGAGCGCTACACCGCTGATAAAGCGCATGCAGCGCGTGTTGCTGATACGGCTATTTGGCTCTATAAACAGTTAAAAAATGTATGGCATTTAGATAATAACGACGATATTGCTTTGTTAACGTGGGCAGCAAAATTACACGAAATTGGTTTATCAATTAACTCATCGGGGATTAACAAACACAGCGCTTATATAGTGGCGAATAGTCAATTACCCGGTTTTACGCAGCAAGAGCAACTTATTTTAAGCTCACTTATACGCTTTTATCGTAAAAAAATTAAACTGACTGAGCTGCCTGAGTTTTTAACTATTTCTCAAAAGCACGTGCTTAAACTGATTGTTATTTTACGCTTGGCCATTTTATTTAATCAAAAGCGCCAAGTGAGCTTAAAGCCGGATATGGAAATAAGCGCAAGCAACTTAGGGTTATTTATTAAGTTTAGTAACAGCTATTTGCAAGAGCATACATTGCTACAAGCAGACCTAGAGCAAGAGCAGCTCTATCTTAAAAAAGCAGGGATTCAGTTTGAGTGCGTTTAATTTTATAAGGCTATTAAAAGCCTGTGACATTGTTTGTTCTAACGTAAAGTAACTGCGGCGCGCGCTTTTTAAAGTGAGCTTGCTGCTTTACTTACGCCCCATGTAAAGCACACATAATAAAGCGCCCTCGGGTAAACCCAAGGGCGTTTGAAGCTTTACCTATAAACATAAAAGCCGAGTTATTTTATCAGGTTTACATATCCATATGGCGGTTTGAGCTTTGCATCATTTGCTTAACGCCTTGCTTTTCAAGCTCTAAAATTTGCTCGAGCTTTTCTTTACCGTTTTCTGTCTCAGCGCGCTCTAATAAGTACTCGTAAAGTTCGATTACTTTTTTGTGCTGCTCAGAGAGGTAGTTTTGAATCACCTTTTCATCAAATTCTTGGTCTTTGCTAATATCGTTAAACGTAATTAACTCGGGGTTGTCTGCAAAGTATTCGTAGCTGTAAGTATCTAAGGTGTTGATCTCTGTAATTGCTTTAAAGCCAACTAAGTCTTCAGCTAACTTTTTTTCATAATCTAAATAATAGTCCACTAGCATCGCGTTACGTTCATCAAGTAACTCCTTAACGCTGTAAAAATTTGCCGCCATTTGTGTGTGAAATAAAACGGTCCAATCGTACACTTCTTTAATTGTTTTAACTTGCATGTGCATTCCTTACTAAGTTGACTGTATAAGGTATAGGTAGCGTAAACCGTGCCAACATAAACTCAATTAAAAACAATGCATTAAAAATAAAAAAACAACAGCTAGGCGGGTTATTTGGTACAAGTTACAAAATACGGGTAATTTTTATAGGGCAATAAAACGGGTATTGCCCACAGTGTGCTATTAGAGCGTGCTGAAATAGGGGCAGCTATCAAGCTCACGAGGGTACAAACCGTACACCGCGATTTAACCGCCCCTACATTCAGCAATGTTTTAACTCACAAAGAACAACACCTATTGACTAATATGCTGCTTTTTCCACAGTAAATACACCGCAGGTATAACCAATAACGTAAGTATAATTGCGCTTAGCATCCCGCCTACCATCGGCGCAGCTATTCTGCTCATCACTTCGCTACCGGTGCCGGTGCCGTATAAAACGGGTAATAAGCCAGCAATAATGGTAGCCACCGTCATCATTACGGGGCGCACTCTTAGCCCTGCACCTTGCATAATAGCGTGTTGTAGCGCTTGTAAGTTAAATGCAGTTCCAGTTTGCTCGCACTGCTGGCGCTGCTCTGTATAAGCTTGGTTTAAATATACAAGCATTATGACGCCTATTTCTACGGCAACACCGGCCAATGCAATAAACCCTACACCCACTGCCACCGAAAAGTTAAACGCTTCAAAGTACATTAGCCAAATGCCGCCCACCATAGCCAAAGGAAGGGTGGCAATAATAATAAGTACTTCGCTTAGGCATTTAAAATTAAGGTATAGCAGTATTACAATAATCGCGAGTGTAAGCGGGATCACATAAGTAAGCTTTGCTTTTGCGCGTTGCATGTATTCGTACTGCCCTGCCCAAGTAATTGAATAACCAGCGGGTAATTGTAGGTTATCGCCAAGTACTTGCTGAGCTTGTGCTACATAGCTGCCAATATCACTGCCTTTAATATCAATTAAGCTCCAGCCATTTAAACGCGCGTTTTCGCTTTTAATACCGGTAGGGCCATCTTCAATAAATACATTAGCAACATCGCCAAGTGCAATATGTTGGCCTGAAGGTGTAATAATAGGTAATAATTTTAAATCTTCAGGCGAAGCACGAAAGCTCTGCGGGTAGCGTAAATTTACCGGGTAACGCTGTTGCCCTTCAATTGTTTCAGTCACGTTTGAGCCGCCAATTGCAGTAGCTACAACCTGTTGTATGTCGGCTATATTTAGATTATACCGTGCTGCTTTTTCGCGGTTTATATCCACTTTAATATAACGCCCTGTGGCTACACGCTCTGAGTACACTGAGGCTGTGCCGGGCACATCTTTTAACAATTGCTCAATTTGCTGCCCAATGTTTTGAATTTCTAACAAGCTTGGGCCCGCAATTTTAATACCTACGGGCGTTTTAATACCGGTGGCAAGCATATCAATTCGCGTTTTTATTGGCATAACCCACGCATTTGTAAGGCCCGGTAATGCAACTAAGCTTTCCAGCTCTGCTTTAATTTTTTGCTTCGTCATGCCCTCTCGCCACTGTGATTTGGGCTTAAATTGAATAAAGGTTTCAATCATTGTCAGTGGTGCTGGGTCGGTAGCGGTATCGGCGCGCCCTATTTTACCAAATACAGTTTTTACTTCAGGCACAGAGGCTATGAGCTTGTCTGTTTGCTGTAAAATTTTTCGCGCTTCACCAATAGAGAGCCCTGGGTAAGTTGTTGGCATATACATTAAGTCGCCTTCATCTAGCAAAGGAATAAACTCACTGCCTATTTTGTTTACCGGATAAAAGCCTATAACCGTCACTATAAATGCAATAAATAACGTACTTTTTGGAAATTTAAGTACGGTAGCTAACAGCGGTTTATACCCTGCAACCAAGGCTCTATTAACTGGGTTTTTATGCTCAGCAATGACCTTACCCCGAATAAAGTAGCCCATTAGCACCGGCACTAAGGTTATAGCTAAGCCGGCAGAGGCTGCCATCGCATACGTTTTTGTATAAGCAAGCGGGGCAAACATGCGCCCTTCTTGCGCCTCTAAAATAAATACAGGCATAAAACTTACAGTGATAATGAGCAAACTAAAAAATAACGCAGGGCCTACCTCGGTGGCCGATTTAGTCACTATTTGCCAGCGGTTTTGCTTGGTCAGTGGCGTTTTTTCCATGTGTTTATGCATGTTTTCGATCATTACGATAGCACCATCTGTCATAGCGCCAATAGCAATAGCAATCCCGCCTAACGACATAATATTAGCGTTTACACCTTGCCAATACATCACAATAAAAGCCATTAATATACCCATAGGCAAGGTAATAATAGCCACCAGCGATGAGCGCACATGAAATAAAAATACCACGCACACTAAGGCTACAATAATGAGCTCTTCAAACAATTTACTACTTAGGTTATCGACCGCGCTTTTTATTAACGTGGAGCGGTCGTAAACCGGAATTATTTCAACCCCTTCGGGTAACCCTTGTTTTAAAGACTCAAGTTTTGCTTTTACCCGAGAAATCGTTTCTTGGGCGTTTTCGCCATAACGCATCACCACAATGCCACCCGCAACCTCGCCCTCGCCATTTAGCTCTGTAATGCCTCGTCGCATTTGTGGGCCTAAGCGTACATTTGCTACATCTCGTAATTGTAATGCACTCCCTTGGGCGTTAACTCCTAATGGAATGGCTTCTAAGTCGGCGACGCTTTTAATATAACCTGTGCTGGTTACCATGTATTCTGCTTCAGCCATTTCGATTACTGAGGCGCCAGTTTCTTGATTACCTTGGCTAATTGCAGTTTGTATCAAACTAAGAGGAAGGCCATAGGCACGCAACTTAACGGGGTCTACAACCACTTGGTACTGCTTTATCATGCCACCTACAGCAGCCACCTCAGATACACCTTCAACGCTTTGCAGTTCAAATTTTAAAAACCAATCTTGCAAGCTACGAAGTTGGCTAATATTGAGCTGATTTGTTTTATCGACTAATGCATATAAATAAACCCAACCCACTCCTGTGGCATCGGGCCCAAGTTGTGCCTTTGCACTTGCCGGCAAGCGGCTTTCTACCTGACTTAAATACTCTTGAACGCGGCTTCGGGCCCAGTAAATATCGGTATTTTCATCAAAAATAATATACACATACGAGTCGCCAAAAAACGAAAAACCACGCACTGTTTTAGCACCAGGCACAGACAGCATTGCCGTGGTGAGCGGAAAGGTAACTTGGTCTTGCACTACTTGGGGCGCTTGGCCTGGGTAGCTGGTTTTAACAATTACCTGTACGTCCGATAAATCCGGAAGCGCATCAACGGGTGTCTGTTTAACACTGTAAATACCCGCGCCAAATACAATAATACTCAGTAACAAAACGAGAAAACGATTAACAACCGACCAGCGAATAACAGCAGCTATCATAATGACTCCCCATGCATTGAATGATGAGCTGCGCCTTTGTCAGTAGGATGCTCGGCAATTTTGCTTATTACAAATTCGCCCTCAATAATGCTAAATGTAAAATGAACCTGCTGTTCAGGGGAAAGCGCACTAATATCAAGCTCTTTAGCAAGTATAAAGTCCATAGTAGCAGGGCCTCTGTTCCATTTAGCAATAGCCTCTCTACTAATATTAATAACCCGCTGCGCTGCGTTTATATTATTTATGGTTCCCATTACTGTGGCTGTTTGAACCACTTCAGCCTTGTCCATCTCCATGTTAGGCATGTCGCTCATGGCGTGAGTGCTTGGTGCGCTCATACGCTTAAAGTCCGAGTCTTTACTCGACTCAGAGTCTATTAAAAACTGCGCAGCAGTCACAACACGGTCTTCTTTGGTAATGCCCGATAAAATAGCCACCTCATGGTGGCTAATTTGCCCTACTTTTACCGCCACCGATTTAAAACGCCCATCGCCTAGAGCAAGTACTACTCGGTTTTGTGCGCCTGTACGAATAAGCGCTTGCTTAGGTATAACTAGTTGCGGTGAATCACTGTGTGTGTGAATACTTACTTGGGCAAACATATTAGGTTTAAGTAGCCCTGCGGTATTTTCAAAACGCAGCCTTACACGTAAAGTGCGATTTTTAGCATTCAGCGCTGGGTAAATGTAATCTACTACGCCCTGCCACTGCTTACCTTGAATGTAATCAAGGGTCATTGTAACGGGAAGCCCTTTGCTCACTAAAGCTGCTTGGCGCTCAAATATTTCTGCCTCTACCCATACTTGATCTAATTTAGCGATGCTCATCATTGAGGTGCCGGGCTTAACATAAAAACCTTCACGTATATTAAGCTCATCAAGCACTCCACTTTGGCGCGCGTAAAATGTAATGTTTTGCATCACTTTTTTATTTTTTTCTAAGCGCTTAATAAAGCCATCAGACACATTTAGCGACTCTAAACGCGCCTTAGCAGCCCGGATCAATACGCTGTTTTTTCTATTTACTGCGAGTAAAAATTCTTCTTGTGCGTTCACAAGTTGAGGAGAGTAAAGTGTGTAAAGAGGCTCACCGGCACTAACGGGCTCTCCTTGCGCTTTTACAAATAAAGTTTCTATCCACCCTTCTACGCGGGGGTGAATATGGGTTAACTGATCTTGATTGTATTGCACATAACCGATTGTTTGAATATCACTTTGCAGTGTTTTCAGTTGCACTTTACTGGTTTTAACGCCTAAGTTATTAACCACTTCAGGGGATATTTTTATAGTACCTGGGCTGTCGTTTTCAGCGTTTGCATATACAGGCACCAGCTCCATCCCCATTGGTGATAGCCCTGGTTCATCGCGCCTATAATTACTGTCCATGGGAGCAACCCAATACAGCGGCTTCGTTTTTTTATTATCAGCGGTTGTGGCTAAGTGCTCAGTGTCATCAATCAACCAGCGATTAGCAATAAACATTAACGTGGCACCAATAAGCAGCGCTACAAGGTATTTTAAGTTAGTTTTCATTGTTTTATCCTTGTAACTCAGCCATTACTAGCGAGTCTAAACTGGCTGCGTAATAATTTAAGCGAGCAATAATTATGTGTTTGTCTATTTGAATATTAAGGGCATCTATTTTGGCGTTTAGCTCACTAATACGCGCGCGCATAACATCAGAAAAGTCGCCATCGTCACGGGTATACGCGTTTAAAGTAGCCTGAGCTTGCTGCGACATTTGCGGTAATAACGTGTTTTGATAAAGCGTATTGCGCTGCTCAATTCGCTCAAGCTGACTAACCTCTTTAAAGTACTGTCCTTTTAAGCTTTGTAGCGCCACGCGTTTGTCGGTTTTAATGGCCTCTGCATTAGCAATAGCCGCATTAACTTGCTGATCTTGCCTGTTATCGGTAAATAAAGGTAAGTCAATACTCACCCCCACCGAAAGCAAATCAGCACGCGACTCACCAGCTTGGTTATCAGCGCGGTAGCCATAACCCATATTTACGCCAAGTTGTGGCTTATAACTTTGTTTAGCAAGGCTCACTTGTGTGCGTTTAGCGGCTATACGTTGATCTATAGCCACTATAGAGGGATGCGCCATAAGTAACTTAATGAGCTCATCAAAGTCTAAGCTATTAAATTGGGTAAGCGGGGCTGGCGCTGTAAAAGTTAGGCTTAATGGTTGGCGTAATATGCTCTGTGGTAACCACTGGGCTAACCCTTGTTTAGCGGCATCTAGCTGCTGCGCTAATACAATCAGTTTATCTTCAAGGCGTGTGAGCTCCAATTGTGAGCGAATAATATCTTGCTGACGGGTTTTACCTAAACTACTGGAGTAACTGGCTTCGGTAACTTCAATTAACTGGCTAAACAATGCTTTATCTTGTTCAATTAACGCAATACTTTGCTGTGCTCTGTAGGCATTTAACCACAGCTCCATTACCCTCGCTTTTACTTGCGCCTTTCGCTGCGCCCTAAGCCACGGCTGCTCAAGTGCTTCTTCTTTTATTGCTTGTTGGCTAAGTGCTAGGCTATTACCACGGCTAAAGCTTTGGCTTATACCCAGTTTTAACTGCGTCATGTTTTCTTGATCAAACGCAAAGCCATCTACGGGTACGCTTTGCAAACCTATGCTTAATACGGGGTCTGGTAGAGTACCTGCAGCAATACTTTGCGCAGTGGCGGCGGCTTGCTTTTGCTCACTGGCGCTCAGCCATGGCTCGTTATTGAGCGCTAGGTTTATGGCATCCGTTAAATTAAGGGTTGATGCTTTTGCTATGGCATCACTATTAAATACAGCACCAAATAAGGTGGCGCTCAGTAATACAGCTTTAAAAATTACAGTGCGGGTCATTGCCTGCTCCATCTAAAATTAAAAATAAAATCTTAAATTAACAAGCAGAACAGGCGCTTTAAGCGAATATAGCTAAATTTCACTCATACCAATGGTGTTGAGTTATTAGTTATTTATAGCGACAGTTAAATAGAGTGATAACAAGGCATAAATATCGACATGTAGTTGCTCTACACGAGAGGTTTATAACGCTGTTAACGCTTTATTTGGCACGCTAAATGACTAAATAATCAAGTCGATTGGTATCACACCTATCCTGCGTTTAAGCAAACATAGGAGGGCGATATAAGGTATTACTAGGTGGGGAGGAAATACCGCTATTAAGCTGGGTAACTTTTTCACTCGATAACGAAAAAGCAGTAAATAAGGCCGGGGACGTTAAAATAGAGCTGCTTCCACAGCCATTTATTGGGCAATGACAATCATTTTGAACATCTGCTTCATCACTGCAGCAATCCATTTCCATCATACCTGTATGCAATTTACTCTCGCTCATTACATGTGTGGCATGCTTTGCTGATAGGCTCATATGTGGCATTTCGCACTGCTGATTTACAGACGCAACGGCTTGCCCCACAAACGTGAGTAGCATCACAACAACGAGTAAATTTGAGTAAAAACGCTGCAAAACAAAGCCTATTAAGTAAATTACCCAGTAATAATATTTGAGTTATTGAGCTAACTCAAATAATTAATTTTCTTTTTTAGGTAGTGTAATTAAGCTACTCGCTAAAATAGCAAAAATACAATAAGCACTAAAATACCAAAATCCCTCACCAAAAGTGCTATGCATAATTAGTAAGTCGCTACTTTGACCATGAGCATTGCCTGCCAAATAAGTCACTATTAACGCAATAACAAACACATCCACCATGCTCCACTTGCTCAGTGCGCAAATAAACACACCTAACTTATTTTTAAATGCGCTGGCCGACAAGCAGCAATACAGTAATTGCAGCAATAATTTTAAGCTTGGGATCACAATAGAGAACAACCCAACTAACGCCGCTACAAATAAATTATTATTATTAGCTAGCTCGTTTACGGTTCCCCAAATGCTTTGTGTTTTGCTATACGCGTTTATTTCACCCTCTAATTTATCAAGTCCCAACATACTAGAGAACATCATTAACATACTGCGAGTACGGCCATCGCCTTCCTCAGCCAGCATTTCTATGCCTGCTTTGGCGAGTTGCGATTTATCAATGTTGCCCTCAATCGATAATACAGGTTTGGTAACACCAGGAAATAACAGCCCTAATGCAACCACAATACTTAAAATAGATAACCAATTACGCATATTTATTCTGCAATAGCCTCAATAATTTCGTCACTATACAACAGTGCATCAAGAACATAATTAAAAATATGACCTATATGCAAATCACTGTTTATTGCCGGCATTAACACCGCTATTTTATCCATTTCATCTAGTTCAAACGCCCTAATAAGCGCAAGGCTTTGCCCTAAAATGCCCTCATTGTTTAATAATGCCTGAGCAATACTTTCATCTAGCGAAAACTCTTTAACAATCGCTTCAAGGTCTGTATCTAAAATTGCATCCATCACAGAAAACAACCCAACCAAGTAGCCCTGACCAACCATTTCTGCGTGGTTTTGCCCTAGCAATAGCGCAATAAACTGCGCTCTGGTCAAGGCAAGTTTTGTGAGTTCTGAGGGCTTATCGGCGCCTAATTCGCTCAGCGCCAGCACGCGTACCAGTTGCCTTATGCTGTCTTCTCCTAAATACACAACCGCTTGCGAAATAGAAGTAATGGTTAATTTAGTACTGCCCGAGCGGGCATTCGCTAATTTCAATACTCGCGCTGTAATTGCCACATCTCTGGCTACTTGTTTTTGTATTTCATCAAAGCATAAAGATTCTTTTGCCGTAAAGCGCAGTAAATCAAACACAATCAACTTACCCGGCTCCACATCTTTGTAAGTGATCATCTCTGGGCGGGCAAAAAAGTAACCCTGAAATAAATCGCAACCGGCTTGTTTTAACGAGTGAAATTGCGCATGGGTTTCTATGCGCTCAACAATAATTTTTGCATGCGGATTAGCGCGTTTAATTTTTTTTATGCGCATATTGGTTTTAATTATTACATCGTCCATTTCAATTTTAATGTAATCTACATGCGCAAGTAATGGCGCCCATTTATCGTCGCCATCGTAATCATCTAGGGCAAACTTGTATCCCTCTTGCTTGAGCGCTTTCACGCGCTGAGTTACCTCAGCTATTTTGTTCGTACGCTCAACGATTTCTAACACACAATTTTGTGGTACTAACAATTTAGGAAAATTTTCTAAAATAGTGGCTGAAGAAAGGTTAATAAACGCTAAATGATGCGCTGTAAGTTTGTCTGGCCCTAGCATCATCAGTGTATTAAAAAACAAACGGCTGGTTGCTTGCTCATCAGATGTTCCCACAGGAAATGCATTATGGGCTGAATCACGATAAAGCAGCTCATAAGCAAACACATTCTGCTGCGCATCAAAAATAGGTTGCCTTGCAACAAACTGTGTTATCTTTTGCCCGTTCTGTAGAATATTTGTGGGATTCACTTAATAAAAGCCTATCTAATTTGACGTTGTTTATTACAATTAGGTTATACACTGTAATTCAACTGCTATGAAGATTCTAGAATCATTGCAAGCTGAGTTAAATTACATAACGCACAAGGTTAAAAGTTTAGCAAAGGTTACGTATTTGTATTTTTTAAAGTTGTTTTTATCCATATTTATTTTGCATCTTGCTACGTTTGCTCATGCCCAGCAAAACCAGCCAGAACTAAATTACAATGTCAGTGCGTCAGGTAGTCACTACCCTTTTTACACCGGCAACCCAGAAAAACCCGGCATTTTGCCAGAAATAATCACCGCTTTAATGGCGCAAGCAAATATTACCGCCAATCACGTTGAGCTCCCCACTAAGCGAATTACCAAATACTTAGAAAACGGCATTATTGATTTTGATGTAATTTCTTTAAAATGGTTAGCGCAAAGCGAGCGAGATAACCCTTACTATATTTTTTCAGAGCCGCTGATCCCCGCAACCGAAATGATTGTCGCACTGCCTGATAACGTCGCACAGTATCAAACTAAGCAAAGTTTATACTCTAAAGAGGTCGGTACAGTACTTGGCTACTACTACCATGATGATGCAAAATTTAACCGCGTCGATTTTCCCTCTGAAAAAGAGCTAATGATTGCATTATCTAAAGCGCGCATTAATGTTGCCATTATAGGTACTCATACCGCAGCGTATTGGTCTAAACAACTAAATATTAATACTGAGTTTGGCGCCCAGCATTCCCATGGTTATTTAAGAGTGCGTTTACTTGCTAAGCACAAAGCGTTACTGCCTAAAATTAACCAAGCCCTTGCACACTTACATAGCAGTGGTTACATAAAACGCATTGAAGATAAATACATTAACCCAATACCCGCACAAAATTTAAGGGATTAGTATCGCCGCCTACCTTTGCTAGGGTATAATACGGCCAAATGTAAACCTTTTCCTATATAAGAACGCCTTATGAGTATTGAAAAAGCCTTAATCGAGCGCAGTAATAACCAGTGTGAATTATGCAGCGCAACCGAG
The DNA here is from genome assembly GCF_001399995.1 of Pseudoalteromonas sp. P1-11. Classification (NCBI taxonomy): domain Bacteria; kingdom Pseudomonadati; phylum Pseudomonadota; class Gammaproteobacteria; order Alteromonadales; family Pseudoalteromonadaceae; genus Pseudoalteromonas; species Pseudoalteromonas sp. P1-11. The sequence continues at coordinate 47,465 of NZ_LJSP01000001.1, read as the reverse complement.
CATTTATCTGTTTACGAAGTGCCTCCTGTTACCGAAACCCATTCAGACAAATGCATTTACACCTGCCAAACCTGTAAAGATCAAATAGAAAACAACAGCGAGCTTACCCCAACACATTGGCACTGTTTAAACGACAGCATGTGGAGCCAAACACCTGCCGTACAAGTAGTGGCTTACAGAATGCTAACGCGCTTAGCTGTTGATAATGGCTGGGCACAAGATGCGCTCGACATGATTTACCTAGAAGAAGACACCCTTACTTGGGCCAAAAAAGCCCTTGCTGAAGATGACGATATAAAACACGTAGACAGTAACGGCGTAGTGCTACAAGCTGGCGATACGGTTACTTTAATTAAAGACTTAGACGTTAAAGGTAGTAGCTTGACCGCCAAACGCGGCACAGCAGTACGCAATATAGGCTTAACAAATAACCCTGAACATATTGAAGGGCGAGTAGATGGCCAACGTATTGTTATTTTAACAAAGTTTGTAAAAAAATAGCGTTAAAGCATTATGTTAAGGCGCATTAGCGCCTTTTTGTGCCTAAAAAAATTAAGCCATGATTAAGCTCCTCCCCCCTACACTTACCAGCAATATAGGAATAAGGAGCGCAAGCATGGCAAAGCAGCAATTTAGGTTTCAAAAACGTACATTTACTGGCTTAGGTTTATTAGCCCTAAGTGCACTCACATTAGCGGGCTGTGAAAAACCAGCTAACGAATCACAATCCACAGTACAAGAAAAAAGCGTTATGGGTTTAACCACGCAAGTGAGCTATAAAGATCGCAGTATGCCACGCCCTGGCTCACAACTAATTGTAACGCTATCTGATGTGTCAAAAGCAGATGTAAAAGCCGAAATAATTACGCAACAAGTAATTGATATAAATAAAGCGCCGCCGTATACCGTGGAGCTAGCTTATGATGACAACAACATTGTTGATAAACACCGCTATAACCTCACCGCTAGAATCATTAATAAAGACAAGGTTCTTTATACCAGCACAATGCAGTACGACCCTTTTAAAAATGCAAACTCGGGGATTCTTCACGAAATTGAGCTTGAAAAAGTCGCCTCACCTAAAAGCGATGTTACCCTTGCAAATACATACTGGAAAGCCGTTACAATTAACGCGCAAACAGTCAGTGTAAGAACAAAAGAGCCATTTATACAATTTGATAAAGATAACCGCGTTAACGGCTTTTTAGGGTGTAATAATGTCAGTGGTAGCTATAGCACAGAGCAACATTCAATTTCGTTTAGCCAATTGGCAAGTACAAAAAAAATGTGCTCACAAAGCATGGAGCAAGAAGCGGCTATGTTAAACATGCTCAATAACACGCAAAAGTGGGCTATAGAAGGCGAGTCTTTAGAATTAAAAGATAACAGTGGCAACACGCTTGCCACCTTTAATGCGGTTTATTTTAATTAAATAAAAGCCCAGCTGGGCTTTTACTTTACATAATGGCAGGCAGTTATTCGTCGACTAACTGCTCGCTTCTATAAAACCCGCTAGGCTCACTTAAAAGCTCAACTAACTCAGGTAATATGCTGTCCATAGTTTGTTTTAATTTCCACGGTGGGTTAATAACAATCATGCCTGATGCCGTCATACCGTGTACGTCAGTATCCGCTTGCGTGCCTAACTCAAATAATTGAATATTACGCATTCCCGACTCAATCAGCCCTTGCTCCATTGTATTGATTCGCTCTCTATCAACAACGGGATACCAAATCATATATGTGCCGGTAGCAAAGCGCTGGTGCGCCTTAACTAGTGTGCTTACTACAGTATCGTAATCGTCTTTAATCTCATAAGGTGGGTCAATAAGCACACATGCACGGCGTGAAGCTGGCGGAAGTAGCCCTATTAATCCGGCAAAACCGTTTTCGCCACGTACGCGAATAGAGCGCTTACCTTGCATGTTTTGCTCAAGTAACTGCAAATCGCGCGGGTGTAATTCAAAAAACCAGCCTTTGTCTTGACGACGTAAGTAATGCTCAGCAATTTTTGGCGAACCGGGGTAAAACGCCAGTTCATCCCCATCATTAAACGATTTAATTAATGCAATATAATCGTTTAGCGCTTCGTGTTTACTGCTATGTTGCCAAAGCTTAGCAATGCCCTCTTTGTATTCTTGTGTTTTTTGGGCATCAGATGAACTTAACTCAAAAAATCCCGCACCTGAGTGGGTATCAATATAATCGAGGGGTTTATCTTTAATGGTTTGATATTGAAGTACCTGTGCAAGTACTAAATGTTTAAGCACATCGGCAGGGTTACCTGCATGAAAAGAGTGTCTGTAACTAAGCATTGTTAATTTTCGCTATACGCAATTTAATATCGGCAGTGAACCATAAGCTCTGTATTTTGGCAACCTATACACCGCTTTGCGAGCAGTTAAGTGAACCATTTATGAACAAAAAAGCCGCTACCCTGAATTATCACTTAATAAACAATAAAATTGTGCTAAAACCACCGTAAATGCTGGCAAAACAACACACTTTGCTTTACATTTGCATGACATTAATTACAGTTATATGAGCGCCTTTATGAACAACACAACTCTTCAACAACTCGAACAACTGATTGACTCGCTTATCGAGCGCAACAACCAATTACAAACAGATGTTGCTAGCTTAAAAGAGCAAAACGCAAAACTAAGCGACGAAAACGAAATTTTACAACTAGAAGCCCTTGAAAACGAAGAAAAGCAAAAAGATGCCAGCTCTACGTTAACAGGCTTACTTGATAAACTACAAAGCGCACAACAGGCAAGCTAATGTCTGAGCTGCAAAACCAGCGGGTCACAGTTGAGTTGCTAGGTAAAGAGCAGCAGTTTGCATGCCCGGTTGGGCAAGAAGATGCATTAATAGCAGCAGCACAAAATTTAAATGACTTGGTTGAGCAAACAAAGCAACGCTCATCAGTTCGCAACGAACAACAGGCGATACTTTTAGCAGCACTTACACTTAGCCATGAGTTGCTAGAAGCTAAAACGCATGCCAGTGTAGAGCAACAGCAACAAGATCAACTCATTGATAAACTCAGCCAATGCTTGGCGAGTGACCCAATAAAAAAATAAAAAGCGCCCCGTGCGCTTTTTGTTTATTATGAGGGTAAATAAATGCTGCGCAGAGACACACAATGACATTAAAACCCCTTTTAGTAACTGTAATCCCCGCCCTTTTTATTACCCTTAGCCTATTTTCTCACTCTAGTAAGGCAGCGGTTACTTGGCAGCAAATAAACGAAAATGTACAATTTTTAAAACAACAAGATAAGTTACGTTTTTACGATTCAAACCAAGTGCTCATGGAGGGCGAGCAATGCGCACTCATGGTAGATGCAAGCGGAAACTTTGCAGCCGTTGAAGCACTGGCAAAACAGTTAAAAAAACACCTTAAAACCCCGCTCTGTTATTTAGTTGCGACTCACTTTCATGACGACCATTTACTCGGCATGGCCGTATTACAAAATGCCTTCCCAAAAGCGCAGCTAATAGTGCATAAACAGGTAGCCGATAACTTTGCCAAATACCAACAGGCTTATGATGATAAGTTAGCAGGCTATGAAAAAAGTATAGAGCTGAGCTATCAGCGCTTAGCCACATTGCCCGAGCAACAGCAAGCACAGTGGCGCGAAAAGCTCTCTTTAGCTAAACAACGTTTTTTACGTTGGAAAAACTATCACTTAAAATCACCTAGCACCGTAATCAGCGAGCAACAAAGTATTGATTTAGGTAGCTTTGCGGTACAAATAACACCCGAAAAAGCCCACACAAACGGCGATTTAACACTTAGCACCAATAATGGCACGCTGCTAATAGGCGGCGATATTGTTGACTGGTTACCCTACCCAGGCCACGGCCAGTTACAAAATTGGCAAGCCTTGCTCAAACGCTATATTAATCAGCCTAATTTGCGTACAATACTTCCCGGCCACGGCGGGGCGCTTGAAAAAGCGCAACTTAAGCAGCCTTTATTGTTTTTAACAAATTTAATAACCCATGTTAAAAACAATAAAAAACAAACGCTTGAGCAACTTACTGAGAGTTTCCCTGCGGATGTTTTAGCACCATATAAACAAGAAGCGTTAAATACAAAGTCGAGCCAGTTATTTTTACAGGCTGGGCTTAAGCGCGCCCAGTTAATTGAGCACGCGCAGTAGTGTTATAAAATAAAGGATTGTAGATAAGAGATGAAGATGCGTGGATTGCTTGTAAGTTGTGTAATTATTTTTTTGTATGGCTGTAACAGCACACAAACACAACCCGAAACAGACGCACCACAAATTTTTACTCACTTTGAGCCAAGCTACGAAAACCAAATAGAGCTTGAGCCTGTACAGCCAAAACAATTACAGCAAGCCAATACTGCGCCGCCGGTAAAGGCAAAAAAAACAATTGTAAAAAAGCGCCCCGCCAAAGCTAAAAACCTATGGGTGCATATTGCCAACAACCTACATTTTACGGTGTATCAAAATCGCGCCTTAAAAAAGCGTATTAACTGGTATTTAAAACAACCTAACTATTTACCCACGTTAAATAAACGCGCCGCGCCTTATTTGTATCATATCGTAAAAAAAATTGAGCAAAAGCGCCTGCCTATGGAGCTGGCTTTACTGCCCTTTGTAGAAAGTGATTTTAGACCCACCATTGCCTCATCGCAGCAAGCAGTAGGTGTTTGGCAGTTAGTGGCCGCCACAGCGCATCATTTTGGGATTAAATCCGATCAGTGGTATGACGGCCGACAAGATGTACTTGCCTCCACCGATGCCGCACTTGAATACCTCAGCTATTTACACAAACGCTTTGATGGCGACTGGCTACACGCCCTAGCGGCTTATAATAGTGGTGAGGGGCGTGTTAAACGAGCCATTGAGCGAAATAAAAAGCGCGGTAAAAGTACCGATTACTTTTCTCTAAAGCTGCCAAAAGAAACGGCCGACTACGTACCTAAACTGTTAGCGCTAAGCTACTTAGTTAAACACCCGCAAAAAGGCTTTAAGCGCCCTAAACTGGCTAATAAACCAATAACAACGCAAATGAATGTTGGCCAACAGTTTGATTTTTCGGTCATCGCTAAGCTCTCTGGGGTTGGCTCAAAACAGTTGCACGCGCTTAACCAAGGCTATTTAAAAAATCAAAGCTCACCTAATGGCCCCCACTCATTGCTTTTACCTATCGGCCAAGAAGCACTGTTGAAAAGTCAGTTTTTTAAGTCTAATTTTGCAGGCGAATACATCGTTAAAAAAAATGATACGCTATACAGCATTGCAAGGCGCTTCAGCATGTCGGTAAACGCGTTAAAGCAGCTCAATGGCAAACAAAATAATATGATAGGCATAGGTGAAAAACTGCTGGTTGGACAGCCTAAAACGCTCCCAAAATCGCTCACTATAGATTATCAAATTAGTCCTTATTTAGAGCCACAAGAAGTCGTGATCCCCACTCTTGAAATAGACTATGAAGTAAAACAAGGCGATAGCTTGTGGAGCATTAGTCAGCTTTACGAAGTGCCGCACAGTGATTTAGCTAAATGGAACAACTTAAGTGCCTCAAGCATTTTAAAGCCTGGCACGCAATTAACGCTATTTATTCCCCAGGCAGAAAAACCCAAACAGCCGCAGCAAAAACAAGATTTACTGCAAGATCTACAAAAATCACTTATTCAACCACGCTGAGTTTATAAAGCTCGGTATTTCGCGTAAAATCGGCTTTTAACTTAGTCAAAAACTTAAAGAGACAAGCATGCAAATTAGCAAAAATTCAGCAGTTGAATTTCATTACACATTAAGCGAAGCGGGCGAGCAACTAGAAAGCAGTGTAAACCACGCGCCTCTTAGCTATATTCATGGCAGCGAAGGCATGCTTCCTGGCTTAGAAAAAGCCCTTGAAGGCAAAGCCGCAGGCGATAAGTTTAGCGTAACACTTGAGCCAAGCGAGTCATACGGTGAGCGCGTTGACGATTTAATTCAGCGTATTCCGCTTAAGCACCTACAAGGTGACGTAAAAGTGTGGAAACCAGGTATGACTGCGATGGTGCACTCAAACCAAGGCCAACACCAGGTAACATTAGTTAAAGTAGGCCGCTTTAATGCAGATTGCGATTTAAACCACCCGTTTGCAGGCAAAACGCTAACGTTTGATTTAGAAGTGGTATCGGTTCGTGAAGCAACCAGTGAAGAGATTTCGCATGGCCATGTTCACGCTGAAGGCGGCTGTGGTCACTCTCACTAATCACACACCTTAAATTAGGAGCATGTATGTCTAAGGTTGCTATTGTTACAGGCGGTACAAAAGGCATTGGATTAGCGGTTGTAAAACGCTTTATTGAAAATGGCTACACGGTGCACAATCTGGATATTGAGTACAGCGAGCTGGGGGTTTTTCACCAATGCGATGTGAGTAATGTTAGTGCTGTAAAAGCCTGTATTACGGCCATATGTAAACAAAGCTCACGCATAGATGTACTTGTTTCTAACGCAGGTAAACACCTCAGTGCTAGCATTGAGGGTACCGATGAGGACACTTTCGATGCATTATTTGCATTGAACGTTAAAGGGGCCTATGCGGCTGTACAAAGTGTACTACCCAGCATGAAAGCGCAAAACAATGGCGCCATTATTTTAATAGCCTCAGATCAGGCAATAATTGGTAAACCTAACTCGTTTGCCTACAACCTGACAAAGCATGCTCTTGCTTCTATGGCAAAAACCACAGCGCTTGATTACGCCCAATTTAATATTCGCGCGAATGCGGTATGCCCAGGGACAATAGAAACCCCTCTATTTCACAACGCGATAGATGCTTATTGTAAAAAAAGTGGGGCTAACAAGGCCGATATAGTGGCAGAAGAGGCAAGCCTTCAACCGCTAAACCGCCTAGGACAAGCTGATGAAGTTGCCGCGTTAGTTAGCTTTTTAGCAAGTGATGATGCAAGCTTTATAACCGGTAGCCTACAACATATTGATGGCGGCTATACCACACAATGAGCACATGCCGATGAGCCTTAAAATTATTGACCCCCACGTGCATTTTTTTAACCTTGCCGAGGGGCAATATACCTGGCTGCAAGGCGAAAACCCACCAGCATGGCCAAATTTAGAGTTAATAAAACAACCTATTAGCGAAAAAGAGCTACTAGAGAGCAGTGACTTTACCCTCGCCGGTATAGTACATATAGAGGCAGGTTTTGATAACAACGCCCCCATTAACGAACTTAATTGGCTAACGGCGCATTTAAAAAAGCTTCCCTTTAAAGCCATTAGTTACGCTCAGTTAGATTGCGCACCTGTGCAATTTGCAAAAGCAATAAACGCCCTTGCCCACCCGCATTTAATAGGCATACGGGATATAACCGAAGGCGCAGATGCACAGCGATTATTAAACCCAGAGTGCTTTAGTAATTTGCAAACCCTTTGCCAGCAAGGACTGCATTATGAAGCCCAGTTTGAGCTTGAAAATACCGCAATAGCCGCTCAGCTTGCTCGTTACGCTAAGGCGCTGCCTCAGCTAAAAATAATAATAAACCATGGCGGCCTACCTAATAATATTAATAACTGGCAGCAAAGCATTCGCATGCTAAGTGCGCACAATAATATAGCGATTAAGTTTTCGGGTTTTGAGCTTTTAGCGTTGAATTTACAACAGCAACAAGATTGTTTTGAAACTATGCTCTCGTACTTTGGCGAGCAGCGCATTATGTTTGCGAGTAACTTTCCGGTTTGCCAAATTAACGCAAGCTATAATGATGTTTGGCATAGCCATCAAGCTTTGTGTAAAACAAATAAAATATGGCACAACCTTAGCTACGCAAATGCTAAGCATTTTTATAACATATCCTAGATAAGCTATATTAAATTTAACCACTTACGTAAATGCGGCAATGACTATGACAATACATTCGCGATTATCAGCCCTTGGCATATTAACTATTTTAAGTGGTTGCGCATCTAACACGCAGCCTACTCCTAAGCTGCATCATGCCTTACTTACCAAGCCAAATAGCCAAGCGGTAGCGAGTGTTATAGAGCGCTTAATGCATATAAAAAACGTAACGCTTGCTGACGATATCTTTATTCACACCAGTACCTTTACTCTTAAAAACACAAACCGTAGCGATATAACAGCCAATCAACAGCTTAACTTTCCCGATCAATTTGAGTTAATGATAAATAATAATCGCTGCTATATACGCCACCTTGATAGTAAAGCCACCGCTGAGATAAAAGGCGTTACGTGTACAATTAATCTTGCCAATTAAACTCACTAACTATTCAAATGGTATTGCTCATAGGTATTAGAGAAACACAGCTATAAAAAAGCCGGTAAGTGAGCTATCACTTACCGGCTTTTACTTTAAAAAATAGTATTTAAATAACGCTCTTTAAATAAAGCTTAAATTATTTAATTTCTACACGCTGCGAGCGCATAACAATCTCATCATTTAATTCAATGCCTAAGCCTGGCTCTTCTGATACTTCAAAAAAGCCATTTTTTGGTTGTGGATCTTGTAAGCACAGCTCTCGGTTCCACTTTTTAATGGCATATGTATGATGCTCATGAATCAAAAAGTTAGGAATAGCGGTTTCTAAATGAAGCGATGCAGCTGTAGCAACAGGCCCGCCACATACATGCGCCTGAATACGCACATCAAAAATATCGGCGTAGTCACATACTTTTTTAGTTTCAGTAAAGCCACCACATAAACCGATATCAGGTTGAAGTACATCAATGCTTTGATCTTCTAAATAAGGGCGCACACCCCAGCGGTTGTATAAACGCTCACCGCCTGCAATTGGCACTGCCACTTTATCTGCTACTTTTGCATGTAAAGAATGGTTTAAGTAGTTAACTGGCTCCTCGTAGTACATGCAATCAAACTCTTCGGCTATTTCACCAATTTGTATAGCAGAGGTCGCGCCAGGTAAGCTGTGGCATTCAAAAATAATATCCACTTCGTCACCAACTGCTTCACGTATAGCTTGCATACGAGCACGGTATAGCTTCATTTCAGCGCGAGAAATTATTTTAGTACGGTCGTAATACGTATTGCCGTCTTTATCGTATTGGATAGGGTCAACTTTTACTGCATCATAACCTTCGCCAATCGCTTTTAACGCAGCTTCTGCGTATTCTTGCGGTTGTACTAACGCTTTAAATTCGCTGTCCCAATCAAACTGTAACTGCGATGCGTAAGTACGCAGCTTATCGTTTACTTTGCCGCCCAGTAATTGGTATACCGGTAAACCAAGTGCTTTACCTTTTATATCCCAAAGTGCTGTATCTATGGCGCTCATTGCTGCATAAACAACAGGGCCGCCACCTAAACCCCAAAAGCTTTCGCGTAACATACGCGACCATAACTTTTCGGTTTGAAACGGGTCGTGCCCAATTAAAAAAGCATCAGCCATTTCTTTTATCATTGCTGCTGCTGCGCTGTGGCCTAAATCGTAAGCTAAACCAGCCTCACCTACACCACTAATACCTTCATCGGTATGAATACGTACAAAAACCGGCGTCCAGGCTGGACGCTCTGGGCAATGAATATCAAATACTTCTACGCGATTTACTTTCATTAAAATTCCTTATTAGCCACGCTGGCTATTGTGCAAAACTGGGATCAAGTCGGTACGCTTTTCGTAACATGGCAGGCCACGCTAATTGCCCACCTGTGCTGCCGCTATGTACCACATTAGCTTGGTTATAAATATTGTCGATAATTGGCTGCGGCACCGGAATAACCTCTTGTGAGCTGGCTTGTAATGCAAGCTGAATTTCGCAGGCACGTTGCAAGTCATAAAAACGCATAAAGGCATCGCCTACGGTTGGACCTACGGTTAAGCCACCATGATTTACCAATAGCATATGATTGGTATTGCCTAAATCATCTTGTAATACTTTGCGCTCGTCATCATTTACAGCCAGCCCTTCATAGCCATGGTACGACAGCGAAGGGAGCGAAAACATAGAGTATTGGCTTAGTGGCAATAGGCCATTTTTTTGTGTAGCAACGGCAATGGTTTCTTTTGTATGTAAGTGAATAACACAATGAGCATCTTCACGCACTTCGTGAATTGCGCTATGGATAGTAAAACCTGCTGGGTTAATGCTAAAGGGGGTGTCGTCAATAATATTGCCGTGCAAATCAACCTTTACTAGGTTTGATGCAGTTACTTCGTCAAACGTTAAGCCAAACGCATTTACAAGGTAGTGATCCGTGCCAGGTAAACGTGCCGATAAATGCGTGTATATTAAATCCCCCCAACGAAAATGCTCTACTAATCGGTAGCAAGCTGCTAAATCTACGCGCAATTGCCACTCTTGCTCCGACACTTTATTTTTTAAATCTAGTTGGGGTAAATCAATCATAATCAACCTTTTAAAATACGTACAACAACACAAGTACGAATAGATGTTTAGAAGTCTAAAGCAGTATTAATTTTATAGCAAACACAAACAAAACAGCCACACAATTGTGTGGCTGTTTACGCTGCGCTTTAATTTAAAACGATAATACGTTTTTAAACGCGGTGCTTTATTTTACCTTTGAAAGGTAGTCAGCAATTGCTTCAAACTCTTCGTCCGTTACCGTTGCAACCATTGCTTTCATTGCGGCAGTCATACCATTGCTACGCGCGCCCGATTTAATATCTTTCATTTGGGCCACTAAATAGTCTTTGTTTTGACCATTAATTTTAGGGTATGCGCCCATAATAGGTGCTTTACCTTCTGCACCGTGACATGTTTGACACATTTTTTGGGTGTAAAGGGCTTCGCCATCAGCAGCGGCGGCGTTAAACGAAAAACTTGCGGCTAAACTAATACCCGCGCCTACTATTAGTGCTTTCATCTTGCTCATTATATTACTCTTCTTTTTGACGGTTAGAAAATAGTCTATTGATTGTAGTAAACAATCTAGTAAAAAGCATACGTATCAATTTACGTTAGGCGATCAAACAAACATGACTACGTTTTCAGCCATTGTTGTTACTTTAGCAAACAATACTGAACAGACACTTACCATACTAAATCATCTGGTACTTCAAAGTCTGCATATGGGTCGTCTTCATCTTTTGGTTTGTTTTCAGGTTCAACATGAAAAACAATGTACTTTTCATCAACTTCTGCGACTTTACGCGCCGGCTCATCATCGAGTACGTAAAACTGCCCTTCCAGTACACAAATAGCTAAACGACCACCCGATAACGCTTTTTGGGTTTTCTCGTTTACATCTATCCCTTTTACTTTGTTATCGTAAGTAAAATTAAAGGTACGCTCACCGCGGATAGAGTCTTGGTTATGGTGCTCAAGTATTTGCTTAACACGAGCAACTTGCTCACGTTGCTTAAGCTCTTCTTGGCGCGACTGGTTAAGTTCTTCAGCCTTTTTTTGCTGCTCTAATTTAGTTTGCTGTATGTGCTTTTGCAGATCGCTTGGGTTACTGGTAGCCCCTTTTTTTTGCTTTTTTTGTTGCTTACGTTTTTCTGACTTAGCAACTTTAGCTTTGTGCGATGTTGTTAACCCTGCTTGCAGCAATTGGTCTTGTAATGAACCCATGGCTTTGTTCCACTAAAAACTTATATTAGGTTTATTTTAATCACCAACGAGTACAAATAACAGTGCTATTAGCATTAATCTAGCAAAGGGCTGAATATACACTTTGATTTAGCGCAATTGTTAATGATTTAACCTATGAAATATAAGCCATTTTTCATATACTTTGGCTAACTTATCAGCTTATGTTTTAAGCCTTACAATGCGTTTTGCTCATTTACTTATTTGCTCGGTGTTTATATTTTTTGTGCTGTACGCACCTCAGCCTTTATTGAGCTTATTTGCTAGCGAATTTAACGTCTCCCCAGCGCTTGCCGGCAGCTTAATGAGCGTAACCATGCTGCCTCTAGCAATTGCACCTTTGGTTTATGGGCTATTTTTAGCCAAGCAAAACCCGCTTATTATTTTACGTATTGCTATGTTTATTTTAGGAGTGAGCTGCATACTGTTTACAGTAGCGCCAAGTTTTGAGCTATTACTTTTGGTGCGTTTTATACAAGGCTTAACCTTACCTGCCGCGCTCACCGCGATGACAAGCTTTATTGGTATACGTTACAGCGCAGATGCCTTACAAAAAAATATGACCTTATACATAGGCAGTACCATAGCTGGGGGCTACTTTGGCCGAGTATTGGCCGCTTTATTTAGTGATGTATGGCATTGGCAAAGTTTTTATTATGTTATTTCGATTGTGCTTATTGGCCTGGCTATAAGTATAAAGCCCACGGGCTTTGTGGTATCTAATCAGTCAGCACTTACGCCGTTAACGTATATTAAGCAGCTAAAAGATGCGGCAGTACTAAAATTGTATGGCGCCGTTTTTTGTATGTTTTTTTGCTTTGCAGCCTTATTAAATTACCTACCGTTTATTTTGCAAAACACCTTTTTAATTACAAACACACGCGATATTGGCTTAGTGTACAGCGGCTACTTAATCGGTGCTTTAGCATCTATTGCAACACCTTGGCTTGCTAAAAAAGTGCCTTCAGCTTGGCATTTACTTGCTGCGGTTTTTATCGTGTATAACTTAAGCATTGTATTACTTATAAGCCAGCAACTGAGTGTGTTTTTAATCGCGTTTACGTTATTTTGTGCTGCTATGTTTGTTATACACTCAAGTGCTGCTCCACTTGTTAACAAGATTAGCAAAGCGCCTGCAAGTGTAACGAATGGCGGGTATGTATCGTTTTATTATAGTGGCGGGGCACTGGGCTCGTTATTGCCTGGTATTGTTTATCAACACTCAGGGCAAACTGCATTTATGCTTTGCTTACTGAGTGTGTGTTTTATTGGTTTAGTCTTAGTCACTTTAGGCTATCGAGAAGGTAAAAACATTACCCGAGGCTGATGCCCTGTATGCTCAAAAAAGGTATTTAAATCATTTTTTGAAAGCAGCCAAGTTTGGGTGTTTTCAAACGGGTGACAATGAAACAGCTCGTTAAACCAAATATCTTGATCAAGCCACAAAGTAACATTGCTTTGTTTATCGTTTGCTAAAGCAAGCATAGACACACATCCGGGCGCCACTTTTAAATAACGTGCTAACCGCTCGCTAGAGGCAAACCCCAACCGAGAAAGCCCCTGTTGCTTAGATAGGGTTTTTAAATCGAGCTGTTTGTCGTGTGCGGTAATTACTAAAAAGTGCTTTTTGCCCTCGTTATCACGCAAAAACAAGTTTTTAAGTCGCGTACCTGGGCGCTCCACCATAAATGCATCAGCATCTAAACTGGTATGTAACGCAGGGTGTTCTATTACATCGTAATTTATACCTAATTGCGCTAACAACTGCGCAAGCTTTGCTTTATCGGCCAACATACTACAAACAACGCCCTCTTAGCTGCACACTTAAGTCACGCCATAGTACTTGTGTAATTTCGTGTTTATTTTCACAATAGTTATTTTCACTGAGGGTTTCGTTTAAAAACCTGACGGCTTCATCCTCAAGCTTAAGTTTTAACACACTAGAGTCTTCGAAGTGTTCTTGTTCTATGTAACGTTTTACATCAGAGCGGCTCGGTCTTTTTTCGCCTCGCCCGCCGTTATTTAAGTTTATGTTACTGCGATGCTCAGCCTTTACCGATACAACATAAGCAAATATTTTGTTACCTTGCTCATCCACGTTCTCATAAAACTGCTTGTTATTTATTTCATAAGGAGGCGCTTCATTACTGGCACACCCTGCAAGTAGCAAAGCAAGTATACAGATACTTTTTTTCATTGTTTTTGTCGTTTCGCGAGGTATTTTTCTCGAGTCTATCAAAAATAAACGATAACAGTTAAATATTGCTAAAAAATACTTGACCAAATTTATAAAAATATTTAAAGTTCACCCCGCTTGGAACTCAGCAGCCAAGTAATTACAACTATGTAATTTAGGAATGTGGGGCTATAGCTCAGCTGGGAGAGCGCCTGCCTTGCACGCAGGAGGTCAGCAGTTCGATCCTGCTTAGCTCCACCACTTTCCTACTCTTCTATTACTTCCTATTTTTCATCGCCTTATTATTCTTTTATCTTCTACAAAATAACTTTTATATTTGCGCATTCCTTGTTTGTTTAGTCTTTGTTGGCTATAAATTATCTCATCTGTAGCAGTGATACTTTTGGCTTAAACAATGGATACCCCTAAACGCACCACATTAAAAAAGCTCGCTGTCATCGGTTTAACCGCGGGTGTAGTTACTCATGTACCATATGTGTTTGCCCGAAAAAAAGTAACCCTAAGAGTCTTAGGAACACATGTAACGCTACAAGAAGGCATTCGTAAACAAGCAATGCTTGATTTAGGCATAAATATAGAATTTTCCCCTGCAGGTAGTGCTGCCGTATTACAAAAAGCCTCTATGGACCCTGGCTCATTTGATTTATATGAGCAATGGTCAAACAGTATAAATGTGCTTTGGCGGGCGGGGTCTATTCAGCCCATAGAAAAAAAACGGCTAACCTACTTTAATGAAATAAATTCTCTTACCAAAACAGGGAAGCTCACTCCCGATGCAAAATTAGGTGCAGGCGACGCCCCTTATAAATTACTCAATGTACAAGAGGACGGCACACTAAGCGCAAACGAAAGCGATTACATTAGCTTCTTGCCCTATGTACATAATGTTGACTCTTTTGGCTATAACACCGCCAAAATAAAACCTGGTATTGCCTACGAAACTGAAAGCTGGGGCTGGTTACTTGATGATGCCCACCGAGGTAAAGTAGGTATTGTAAATGCACCCACAATTGGCTTATTTGACCTTGCCTTGGCAGCACAAAGCAAAGGGTTAATAACATTTAAAGATATTGGTGCGATTACTCGCTCTGAGCTTGACCGTTTATTTAGTATTTTAATTGACTATAAACGCCAAGGGCATTTTGCAGGTTATTGGAACTCGGTGCCAGAGTCTGTTGAATTTATGAAAAGCCAACGCGTGCACATAGAAAGTATGTTTTCCCCCGCTGTGGCCGCGCTCAATAGTCAAAATGTTAACGTGCGATTTGCCGCTCCAAAAGAGGGCTACCGTGGCTGGCATGGGGTAATGTGCTTATCGTCACAGGTTAATAATAACCAAAAAGATGCCGCATACGATTACATGAACTGGTGGCTTTCGGGATGGGCCGGCGCATTTATTGCTCGCCAAGGGTATTACATTAGTAATCCACAGCGCTCAAAAGCAATGCTTTCACCAAGTGAATGGGATTACTGGTACTTAGGCAAGCCCACTACGGTTGACTTACTAAACACCCAAAAACAAGTCGCAGTAAAAGCCGGCGAGCAGCGAAATGGTGGTAGCTATTTAAAACGCTTAAGCAATGTAGCTGTTTGGAATAGCGTTATGCCGACTTACGATTACAGCTTGCAAAAATGGTATGAGTTAATAAGCAGATAATGATAACCCGTTCAATAAAATCAAAAATAATAATTGCCCTATGCGTGTTAATTACTTTATTAATTTTGCAAAGTTACCTATTCAATTATTCGCAAAAATCACTTTTTGAGCTGCAAAATGCGCAGCACAAAGCTTTATTACAAAGCGAGTCCGTTACCCGTTTAGAAAGCGATGTGATTTCTTTACAAAGCCAAGCCATTGCTTATCTAGATCATGCTAATAGCAATACCATTGAAAAGTTTAATATGCACTTAAATGCTGCAAAAAGGGATTTAGATACGCTAAGTACATATTTAAATGAGTATGATGAAAACTATCAAAACAATATAAAGCGCCTTAACGAGTACTTAAATAATTATCAAGATACATTTAATCGCGTAGTCGTTAACAGAACCAAACGAGAGCAGCTGTACATTACACAGTTCAAACAACCTATTGAAGCGCTAAAAGCACAACTTAATGAGCTTAAAAAAAACACGCTAACCAACAAGCAAAATAAAATAGTGAATACCCTTTTAACTATTAGCAATATAGAACAAGCAACAACCAATTATTTACACAAGCCAAATTATGATGAAGCACAAAATGTGCAAGATAACCTAGCACACTTAAATACCCTACTGGCGAGTATTGAAACCGCTAATGTTAACCTACTTAATAATACTGACGAGCTTGAGCAAGCGTATAGCCAATTAGTTATTTTAACCCGTAGCTATACGTTTTCGATAAATGTAGTTTTAACAGGAATAGAAAACGAGCTGCTTTACCTAGCCGAAAAAATTAGGGATGTAGAGAAGCAAAAGCTCACCCAGACCGAGCAGCAGCTAAGAGACCACGTATTAAAAAGTACCGAAATGGCCAACCTTTTTGCCGCGCTGATCACTGTTATCATAATAGTAATTACCTTTTTTATATTTAACTCTGTCATTAAGCCCATTGCGAAATTAACTAAGCTGTTAAATGATATGAGCAATGAAAAGCAAGTAACACTAAATAGTGATGAGCATCATCAAAATGAAATTAACTCGGTTATTACCGCGGCTAATGCGCTGTATTTAAAAAACAAACAAACAAAAGAGCTACTAGCAGAAACCCAAGCGCTTAATTCTAAAATGGAATTAATGAATAAAGAGCTTACAGTTGCCATCACCCAAGCAAAAAATGCCAACCAAGCGAAAGGTGACTTTGTAGCTAATATGAGCCATGAGCTTCGCACTCCAATGAACGGTATTTTAGGCATGCTGCAGCTATTACAAAGCAGCGCTCTTCCAGCAAAACAAAAACACTATGCAGATAAAGCGTTTTCTAGTGCTCAAAACTTACTGCAAATACTTAATAACGTACTCGACTTTTCAAAGCTTGAGTCTGACAAAGTAAAGCTTGAATCAATCCCTTTTACTTTGCATACCGTTGTTTCTAATGTAAAAAATTTATTTTCGGTAAATGCGAAACAAAAAGGGTTGCGCCTTAATTTTGTATTGCATGTTGATGCAGGGCTTGAGCTGATGGGCGATCCACTGCACTTGAGTCAAATTATTAATAACTGTGTAGGTAATGCCATTAAATTTACAGAGCGCGGTGAAGTAACTGTAACAATTGAGGCCACAACACAAGATGAGCAGCAAATACAGTTACGCTTTGGTATTAAAGACACAGGCATAGGCATGACGCCAGAGCAAACCGCCTCAATTTTTGACTCGTTCTACCAAGGCGATTCCAGTACAACACGTAAATATGGCGGCACCGGATTAGGTTTAACTATTTGTAAGCAACTAACCAAGTTACTAGGCGGCGAAATACAAGTACGCAGCACACCCCACGTCGGGAGTGAGTTTTATTTTACACTACCGTTTAAAATGACGAGCAAAGAAGCGCTTAAAAAGCATGCCTTACTAATTAGTCCCGATGCTGAGCAAATAAAATCACTCACTAAGTTATTAAGTAACGCTGATATTACTGCAGAAATTACCCAAGAGCCGCTACGTGCAATTGCAAAAATGTCTCAACCGAGTAACCCTTTTAATATTGTGATCATGACGTTGTCACACAAAGAACTAAAAGATAATTTTATTTTGCAGCAACTGTACTTACAAAAACAAAAAAATAAACACAAACTGCTGCTTATTTTACTCATTAACGATCAAGAGCACCCGCAGGCAGTCCCCGATAGCGATCATATTGATATTATAACAATAGGTAATACTCACACTGATTCTCAGTTAATGCGTTTATTATTACCCGACTCAACACAGCTTAAAGAAGGAGAGTCTTACCCACAGTTTACCGGTTACACCGCACTTGCAGTAGATGATAACCCTGTAAACCAAGAGATTCTTGAAGCACTATTAACTAAAATGAATATGACTGTTATCTCTGCAAGTAATGGCGAGGAAGCACTCATTAAAGTAGAAGAAAACACAATTGATATTATTTTTATGGATATTCAAATGCCAGTGATGGATGGCCTAGAAGCGACACGTATACTGCGTCAAAGGGGTTATACAACGCCTATTGTTGCTGTAACTGCAGCTGTATTTTCTAATGATAAAAAAGCCGCCATTCGAGCAGGCATGGATGACTATTTAGTCAAGCCGTTATTATTTGGTCTGCTTTGTGACAGCATAGAAAAGCATCTAACAAAAACCCATACGTTAAGTACATTAAACCTCGATGTAGCACGGTCTAATCTTGAAGATAATAATGAACTCATTAATTCAATATTCACTAAGTTTAATACCGATTACAGCCACTTTATGGAGGTAGCTGTAAAGCACTTGAAAAATAATGAGCATAAAACATTAGCTAGAGCGATGCATAACTTAAAAGGCTTAGCCGGCACCCTAGGGTTAGAGCTACTAGAGCAAAGCGCTAAAAAAGCAGAGTTAGAACTGAGCAGTAACGCATGCACCGATCTTAGTGTTTTTAAAGAACAATTGACCTTAGCACTTTATGCAGTAAGACAGCTACTGGTAACAAACTCTTATAATCATCAGCCAGAAGCTATAAGCTCTGGGCAAAATCCAGATACATTAATTGATGAAATCTATTCTTTAGCGTTATCTGCCCGTCCTATTCCTAGTAAATTAGTTAGAGAAATTGCGCTTCAAAAATTCGATCATTCCCATCCATTATTCAAGCTAAAAGAGGCAATAGATAACTTTAACTACGCTTTAGTGATTAAACTTATTGATAAATACAGAAATAACTATAAAAACTAGACAATTATGGCAACTATAAACTAACTTTAAGGGGTAATTAAAGAATAAGGATTTAGTGTGCATTCAACCTTTCTAGCTGGCAACAATCAACCTGCAGTAACTCAACCGCGAAAGCCTTTGATACTCATTGTTGATGATGAACCTAGCAACCTACATGTATTAGTTGAGGGCCTACTTGCAGACTACGATGTACGCATTTCAACAAGTGGTGAACAAGCGCTTGTATTTGTTGAATCCACACGCCCAGATTTAATTTTACTCGATATTATGATGCCAGGCATGGATGGCTATGAAGTATGTAAAAGATTAAAAGCAAAGCAAAATACCAAAGGCATTCCCATCATTTTTGTCACCGCACTTACTGAAGTAGAGTCTGAAGAGAAAGGCTTTGCAATGGGCGCCATTGATTATATCCATAAACCTTACAAGTTAGCTTTGGTTAGAGCCCGCATACGTACACACATTACTGCACAAGGCATGCTAGACAGACTTATCGAAAAAAACTTTGACTTACACGACAAATTACTCGAAATAGAAGCCCTTGCAAAAGAGTTAAGCCAACGCGAGGAAGAGCTAAAGCAGCTGTCATCTAAGCAAAAGTTATTTTACCAGGCACTTACTAGTACCGCCGATGGTGTTGTAATTACTAATAGCGATGGCAAGATTATCGCTGTTAATCCATCATTTTGTAGAATTACCGGCTATTGCGAAGCTGAATCACTGGAAATGGATTTAAAAGAGATAAAACAAAATAATCACCCAAGTATTAGCTTTGATGAGGTATGGAAGCACGCTAACGAAGCGGGCTACTGGAGCGGTGAACTTGTAACCCGAAGAAAAAATGGCGAGCTATACCCTGAGCTATTAACACTTAGCATGGTAAAAAGCGAGCAAGATACCAACATTCACTACATTGGCGTTTTTAGTGATATTTCAAGCGTAAAGGTAACGCAAGAGCGCATAGATTACCTAACTTGGCATGATGAGCTTACTAAGCTGCCAAACCGTAACGGTTTTTTAAAGCAATTAGAACAGCAACTACAAGATTGCAGTAGCGATAAAACATGTGCCTATATTTATATTATTGACATTGATAGCTTCCACTCTATTAATGATGGCTTAGGGCTTTTAGCAGGGGATAATATTTTAAAGGAGCTTGCTCAGCGTATTCATGCCAATGTAGATAAAAAAGATATTATTGCACGCTTAGGCAGTGATGAATTTGCCGCCTTATGTAGCGTAGATAAAGGAATTGGGCGTACACGTGCGCAATCAATCGCCGAAAACAAAGCGCAAGAGCTTTTAAACGCAGTCAACCACCCTTTTGACGTTGATGGGCAAGAGGTTAGCTTAACAATTAGTATAGGCACTTATATTTTCCCGCGAGACGATGTATGGGAAAGTGCTATTGAGACAATCAGAAATTGTGAAGCAGCCTGCTATAAAGCCAAAGAAAAAGGCGGAAACAGAGTTACATTTTTTGATACCACATTTGGCGAGCAGGCTAAACGACGCTTTGAAATTGAACAAGACTTAAGAAAAGCCATTCCTCAAAATGAGCTATCCATATTTTTACAGTCGCAATTTGATAGTAAGCAAACGTTAAAAGGCGCAGAAATACTGCTGCGCTGGAATCACCCTCAAAAAGGCTTTATAAGCCCATGTGAATTTATATCAATAGCTGAAGAATCTGATGTTATTTTTGAGTTAGACTGCTGGGTTACAACTAATGCACTTAATTTACTTACCAAGCTTAAATACAGCCACCCAAGTTTGAATATTTCGGTAAATATAAGCGGTCGACATTTTCATGAACCGCGATTTTTAAACTTTATAAGCCAACAAATTAAAAGTGTTGATATTAATCCTCAGCAACTCACAATAGAGATAATAGAGGGGACGCTACTTAATCACATGGAAGCGGCCATTGAAGCCGTGCACTACCTTAAAAAGCTGGGCGTACGTGTATCAATAGATGACTTTGGCACGGGCTACTCAAGTTTAACCTACTTAAAACAGTTACCTATTCATGAGCTAAAAATAGATCGCTCATTTGTGCTTGAAGCCCCCACTGATAACAACGATAAATTAATTATTGATATGATTGTCAGCCTTGGCAGGTTGTTTCAATTAGAAGTGGTAGCGGAGGGGGTCGAGAATCAATCGCACTTTGACTTATTACAAGAGTACCCTGAGGTTATCCTACAAGGGTACCATCTGCACCGGCCTGAGCCATTAGAAAGCTGGTTAGAAAAACTAAACCATACTTTGCAAAATGCATAAAAAAACGCCGATTAAACAATCGGCGTTTTTTATATGTGAAGTATATTACTTACGTACTTGGCCTTCGCCATTAACTAAATACTTTTCAGTTGTAAGTGATTCAAGCCCCATAGGACCATAAGCATGTAGCTTAGTTGTAGCTATACCAATTTCAGCACCTAACCCTAATTGCGAGCCATCTGAGAAACGCGATGATGCATTTACCATCACTACCGATGCATCAACACTGCGTTGGAAAAGCTCAGCCGCAGTATCGTTTTTAGTACAAATAACCTCAGTGTGGTTTGAACCAAATTGAGCAATATGCTCCACAGCAGCACTAAAGCTTGGTACTACACGAATAGCAATTTCTAAATCTAAGTATTCTTCACCAAATTCATTATCAGCAAGTACTGTAGCATTATCGAAGTATTTTGCAGCTTGCTCATCTGCATTAATTTTCACACCTTCTTGGCGCAATACAACGGCACATAAATTTAAAAATTCATCAGCAACGTCTTGGTGAACCACTAGCCCTTCAAGCGCATTACATACGCCTGTGCGCTGTGTTTTACCATTTAATAGTAAATTAAGTGCAACCTCTAAGTCGGCATCTTTATCTACGTATAAATGACACACCCCTTTAAAGTGCTGAATAACAGGAATAGTACTGTTTTCTGTAACAAAGTTAATTAAGCCTTCGCCACCACGTGGGATGATTAAATCAATACTTTCGCGTTGCTGCATTAGCTCCATAAGCAATGCACGGTCTGGATCAGGAATAACTGAGATCAGTGCTTTAGGTAAGTTATGTTTTTCAAGTACACCGTGCATTACACTCGCAATGGCTTGCGAGCTTTTAAGGGCTTCTTTACCGCCGCGTAAAATAACACCATTACCCGATTTAAAACACAATGCGCCTGCATCCGCAGTTACATTAGGACGCGCTTCGTAAATCATACATACAACACCTAATGGCACACGCATTTTACGTATTTTAATGCCATTTGGGCGCTCTGTAATGTCGCGTAGCTGACCGACAGGATCATCTAAACTTACAATAACTTCAATACCTTCTGCCATTGCTTCAATGCGCTCTTCGTTAAGCGTTAGGCGGTCGATCATCGAAGCGGCTAAGTTATTATCGCGTGCTGCGCTTAAATCACTTTCGTTTTCTTTAATTATAAATGCTTTTTCTGCGCGTAATGCTGCCGCCATTTCGGTTAACACTTGGTTTTTGGTCTCGGTGTCGAGTAAAGCAAGTGTGTTTGCAGCTTTTGCTGCCTGGCGTGAAATATCCGTAATCAAACTCATGACTTCTCCAATAATGCGATATCTTTTTCTGAAATAACAGGACCAATAGAATCCTGCATTTTTTCGCTAAATTCACTTTGCTCGTTATCTGCAATAAAGCTTAACAAGCAACTACTATAATTTGCGGTGGCTTTTGCTAAACGTGTGCCATCCTCGCTTCTAACTAAAATGGTATCGCCAATGGCAAACTCACCATGAACTTCCATTATTTCATCGCCACGTATGCAACCGTTTTCACCTTCAAGAGACTCATCAAACGAGCCATCTACAACTACTTCACCTTGCTCATTGGCTGTATGCGTCATCCAGTGCACAGCTTCTTGCATTGGTTTTTCGTAAGGAAGGAAAACACTACCAGGGTTGTCACCTGCCAATAATCTATTAAAGGTTTCTTCTTTAAAGCCATTAATAATATAAGTAGCAATACCGTGAGACGTTGCTTTTTCGGCAGCTTCAATTTTGGTTTTCATGCCACCGGTTCCTACAGAGCTTGTAGCACATCCTGCCATAGCATAAATAGACTCATCAATTGATTTTATTTCAGGCAGTAAAACTGCATCGTCGTGCAAATTTGGGTTTTTATCATACAGCCCATCTACATCAGAAAAAATCATTAATGCATCGGCATCAGCGGCCGCCGCTACCATGGCTGATAAGTTATCGTTGTCACCTACTTTTAAGTCATCCGTTGTTACAGCATCATTTTCGTTAATGATAGGCAGTACACCATGCTCTAACAAAGTAAAAATAGTTTCGCGAATACTTTCATAGCGCTCACGGTCACGTAAATCACCATGGGTTAATAATAATTGCGCTGATGGAAAATCGAAAAAGCGATCCCACATAGCCATCATTTCAGTTTGACCTGCTGCTGCCATCGCTTTTTTCATCACAACTGAACGTGGAATGTCAGATGGGAATAAGTGTGAGCCTGCAGCTACTGAGCCTGAAGATACTAAAATAACTTCAATACCACGAGCACGACAGCGAACAATAAATTGCGCAATGGTTAATAAGTAGCGTGAACGGCACCCATCTTGATCTGGAGCAATTAATGCACTACCTACTTTTAAAACAATACGACGCCAATTTAACTTTTGCATAAAATCTCAACTTTCCATTTTATCTGCATTCACATAGTGTGAACTAAAACTAGGTAATTGCGTAAAAAACACGCAATTTCGAATAGGTTGTTTGTTTATACACTTTTTAAACGCACGCAAATACACGACCTAAAATTGCTTTTAGATTTGTAAAGACATGAAACAGCACCAACCAAAATAAATGGAGGTCTATTAAATATAAAAATAAAAAGTGTTGTTTATGTATCGCTGTAAAAAGCTGTGTGCGGCCTTTTTGTTAACAACATACATAGAGCCTCTAAAGTCAGATACACCAACAGATAGGGTGATGACTTAAGGACCGAGATTTAGCCGCCACGATGGGAGCTAAACATTGAAAGTAATAGTTCAACTCAAACATTTATTTACTTAATTGCTTAAATAAACTTGTTTGAAAAAACCATACCAAGATATTCAATAATACAATAGCTACTAATTAATGGTAAAAATAGCGTACAAATCTATTATTACAGGGCAAATATGACGCTAGTATTAATACATACCGTTATTTTGCAAAATTATATTTAGATGACTAATTGTTTGAACTCTAAATATAATACGACATTTCAAGGGGTAAGATCAAGGCTAAAAATCACTCTAATGTATAGCTACGCCTCACCTCTAAGTGGTTAATCATTTAAAATCAAAGAGTTATATTTATTTTTGTGTTTTAATTCAATTTTTATAAATAAATCAATAAGTTTAACCTACAATTTTTGTATTAAGCGCTAAAATTTTATTAGCAAATTAAACATTTCACGTGTATACCCCTGTATTAATATTTAACAAAAGTTATACTTTTCACATTGTGATAAATAAGGAATTCTTAATTTATGTCAGCAATTTATATAGCCGGTATCGCACTTTGTTCGGTGCTTGCCCAATGGGTAGCGTGGGCGTTTAAAGTACCCGCTATTTTGTTCTTATTGCTTACCGGTTTATTGCTAGGGCCGTTTAGTGGTGTATTAGACCCTGATGCTTTACTGGGTGATTTATTATTTCCTGTTGTGTCACTGAGTGTTGCTGTCATTTTATTTGAAGGCTCCCTTACTTTGCACTTTAGAGAATTAAAAGGCATAAGTAAGGTCGTACGTAACCTGTGCTCTATCGGCATGATCACCACCTGTGTGGTAATAAGCTTAAGTGCCTATTGGTTACTTGAGCTTAACTGGCGGGTGGCTGCAGTATTAGGCGCTGTGCTAGTAGTAACAGGGCCTACGGTAATCGCCCCTTTACTTAATTCGATGCGCCCAACACAAGATATTGACCGTATATTACGATGGGAAGGCATTGTAATTGACCCAATCGGCGCTCTTTTTGCTGTGCTTGTATTTGAAGCAGTCATGCTGGTAGGCCAAGGAGAAGTGCTTAGCCACACTATTGTTGCACTTGTTAAAACAGTCGGCGTAGGGCTTTCTATCGGTGTTGTTGCGGGGTGGATCACCACACAGCTTATGCGCCGTGAATGGCTACCGTTTGAACTACATAAATTTGGCATACTTGCCTTGGTGCTTATTAGCTTTTCGGTATCTAATCACTTAAGTCATGAATCG
Source organism: Pseudoalteromonas sp. P1-11 (assembly GCF_001399995.1). Lineage (NCBI taxonomy): Bacteria > Pseudomonadati > Pseudomonadota > Gammaproteobacteria > Alteromonadales > Pseudoalteromonadaceae > Pseudoalteromonas > Pseudoalteromonas sp. P1-11. The sequence continues at coordinate 22,561 of NZ_LJSP01000001.1, read as the reverse complement.
GGATTATTGGCTGTTACCGTATTTGGTATTTGGCTTGCCAATCAAAATGATTTAGAAATCGATTCTGTACTTGAGTTTAAAGAAGACTTATCGATGATTTTAATATCATCACTGTTTATTTTACTTGCTGCGCGGCTACAGCTTTCTGACTTGATGATGTTAGACAGCGACGTATTTATATTCCTTGCAGTGGTGTTATTTATAGCGCGTCCATTGTGTATTGCCATATCTACTTTTGGTACTGACTTGCCAATGAAATCGCGCTTGGTGCTATCGTGGATAGCCCCTAGAGGTATTGTTGCAGCTGCTGTTGGCTCGGTATTTGCGCTAAGTATGATGGAAGCTGGCGTAGCTGATGCAGAAAAAATGGTGCCGTTAATATTTACCGTTATTATCATCACTGTGGTATTGCAAAGCTTAACTGCTATTCCTGTTGCTAAGTTATTGGGCGTGCGCCAACCTTCTCCAAATACCATACTGATTATTGGTGCAAACCATGTATCTCGCGCTATAGGTAAAGGCTTACAAGAGCAAAGCATTCCTGTTCATCTATCAGACCCCGCATGGGAGAACTGTAAAATGGCTCGTATGGACGGCCTTGCCTGTTATTATGGTAACCCACAATCAGAGCATGCTGAGCGTTACTTGCCGCTCACAACAATAAGAACGGTATTAGCACTTTCACCAAACCGCCACCATAATGCGCTTGGTGTACAATATTTTTCTCACTTGTTGAATGAAAAAAATGTATTTTCACTGCGCTCATCTACCTCGCATGCTAAAGCGAATAAAGACAGTGCAACATTCCTATCTAGACAAATTTTGTTTGGTGAAGATGGCTCTTACGCTCGCCTAAGCAGTATTATTGCTAAAGGCGGTAAAGTGAGTGCGACGCGTATTTCAGAAGAATTTGATTGGGAAAAATACCAAGAGATGAACCCTGAAGCGATCCCGTTGTTTATTTTAAAAGGTGATAAAGACAACGACGACGATACGCCAGTAAAGCTTCGCCCATTTACCAGTAATATGGAAAAGCCACCGCAGGAGGGCGAGCGTATCTTTGCACTTCAGCCGCCAAAAATGTCGGTGTTAAAAGACCCCGCTAAAACAAAAAATAAAGAAGAGAGCTAACCTCTTCCAGTTATTGCAAAAAAGCCCTAATTAAATATTAGGGCTTTTTTATTTTATAAAAATAGCGTGCATTATCGACACTTACATGGGTAATCTCGCGCGGGCAACAACACTATCGGGCATTTTTTTAGCGAGTAAGCTAAGCGCACGCTCAATTTTTTTATGGGTTGCTTTATCTGCCACCATGGCATTGAATAACCAGCGATACGCATCTTCAAAGTCACGTGGGCTTCCGTAGCCTGCATTAAAAAGCTTAACCAGCCTTAGCTGTGCTTTTAAGTTCCCTTGCGCTGAGGCCTCTCGTAAGTAGGTAATGGCCATAGCTTTATCTTGCTGCACTAAGCGACCCGTGTCGTAATAACGTCCAAGCTGCTCTAATGCAGCCGCTAAGCCTTGTTCAGCCGCTTTACGCATGTAGTACACACCTAATTCCACATTGCGCTCAACACACACGTTATATGCCAGCATATCGCCATATAAAAATTGGTAAGATGGCAGCGCCATTTTATTGGCCCTTGCCTCTATATCTTGTACTAATTGGCAATCGTCTGCCTTTACACGCTGTAAATGTGTATTTTTATTTATTAGTGCAATCAGCTCCGGTTCGGTATAAAGCGGCACCGCAGCGGGCGTTTCTTCAGCTAACACATTGCTACTTATAGATAAAAGTAACGGAGTGAGCAAAGACGCTAGAAAAGTGTTACAGGTAGATAGGCGCATGTTTACCACGTATAAAATAAAACTTATCAAATAATATACAAAGATCGTTCCAAGGTGAATTTTAGGCATAAAAAAAGCTGCAAAAAGCAGCTTTTTTTTAAACGAATGGTGATTAAGCAAACGGGTTGCGAAGTACCATTGTTTCTACACGATCTGGGCCGGTAGAAATAATATCAACAGGTACACCTGTGATTTCTTCGATACGCTTGATGTAGTCAATCGCAGCTTTTGGTAAGCCTTCAAGGCTAGTTACACCAACTGTGTTTTCAGACCAACCTGGCATCTCTTCATATACTGGTGTTACTTTCTCGTAACCCTCAGCAGCTAATGGCGTTACATTAGTCACTGTGCCATCTTCAAGCTGGTAACCAGTACAGATTTTAAGCGTTTCTAAACCATCTAAAACATCTAACTTAGTTAAACAAAAACCAGAGATGCTGTTGATTTGAACTGCGCGGCGCATTGCCACAGCATCTAACCAACCAGTACGGCGTAAACGACCTGTTGTCGCGCCAAACTCATGACCTTTATCACCTAAGTGCTTACCCACTGGGTCTTGTTTTTCAAGGCCATCGTAAAGCTCTGTAGGGAAAGGACCAGAACCAACACGTGTAGTGTACGCTTTAATAATACCTAACACGTAGTCAAGGTTTAATGGACCAAAACCAGCACCAGTCGCAACGCCACCAGCAGTGGTGTTTGAAGAGGTTACATAAGGGTAAGTACCGTGATCGATATCAAGTAATGTACCTTGCGCACCTTCAAATAAAATGTGTTCGCCCGCTAAACGTGTTTGATCTAAAAGCTCAGTTACATCAACAACCATTGCTTTTAAGATGTCTGCAACAGCCATTGCATCATCAAACGTTTTTTGGAAATCAACAGCATCTACTTTGTAGTAGTTAACTAAAGTGAAGTTATGGTATTCAAGTACTTCTTTTAGTTTAGCTGCGAATAATTCTGGATTGAATAAGTCACCTACGCGTAAACCGCGACGGGCTACTTTATCTTCGTACGCAGGACCGATACCACGGCCAGTTGTACCAATTGGCTTGTCGCCGCGAGCAGTTTCGCGAGCTACATCTAATGCAACATGGAAAGGCAGAATTAACGGACATGCTTCACTAATTAAAAGACGCTCACGTACAGGTACGCCACGCTCTTCTAACATGCCAATTTCTTTCATTAGCGCTTCTGGTGATAAAACCACACCATTACCAATCACACATTTAACATTGTCACGTAATACACCCGATGGAATAAGGTGTAGAACTGTCTTTTCACCGTCAATAACTAAAGTATGGCCCGCATTGTGGCCACCTTGGTATCGAACTACTAAAGATGCTTTGTCTGTAAGGAGATCAACAACCTTACCCTTACCTTCGTCACCCCATTGGGTGCCTAATACAACAACGTTTTTACCCATTGTAAATTCACTTCGAGAAAATTAGGACGAGATTTTACCAGAAAACGGAAGTAAAGATCACCCCTGTTCAGCTTATTTTTTCTGCGCGTATTTTTTAGGCCATCACACTTTTTAAATAACCACATATATAACAGTAATTTAAAGTTTTAAATTATGCTTAACAAAAAGCCCCGCATAGGCGGGGCTTTATAACTTTTTAAATGATTAAGGCATCGCTTATTGCGCTGCAGCGCCTTTCATATATTTAAAGAAGTCACTATCTGGTGAAAGTACCATAACATCTTGTTTATCTTTAAAGGTCTTTTTATACGCCTCTAAAGAACGAACAAAACCAAAGAACTCTGGATCTTTGTTGTATGCTTTAGCATAAATAGCGGCAGCTTCTGCATCACCTTGACCACGAACTGAGCGCGCATTACGCTCTGCATCAGCAAGCATTACCGTTACACGGCGGTCAACATTTGCACGAATAGTTTCTGCTTTTTCTTGACCTTCCGAGCGGTGCTCTTTTGCAACAGCAGTACGCTCAGCGCGCATACGTTGGTAAATAGAGCTACTCACTTCTTGTGGTAAGTTAATTTGCTTAACACGCACGTCAAGTACTTCAATACCTAACTCGCGCGCACTTTCAGAAGCTTGTACTAACGCCTCTTCCATCAGCTCACTACGCTCACCCGATACAATCTCGCGAATAGTACGCGTACCAAAGTTAGTACGCAGACCATTATTAACTTTTTGCTTTAGTAGTGTTTCAGCGTATTGCTTATCACCACGAGCACGAAGGTAAAATGCGCTAAAGTCGTTTACGCGCCATTTAACAAACGAATCAACAATTAAGTCTTTTTTCTCGCTTGTTACAAAGCGGTCTGGCGTGCCATCTAGCGTTTGAATACGTGCATCAATACGACGTACTTGGCTAAAAAATGGTACTTTTAAGTGAAGGCCTGGGCTGTATACAACGGCTTTGTCTTCACTGTCTTTTTCAACTTTGCTAAATAGCAGCACAATCGCTTTTTGCCCTTCAGGTACTACAAATACCGCAGAGAAAGACATAACAATGGCAGCTAATAGTATGACTAAACTAAAGTTTTTCATTACGCTTATCTCCCGTTATTGTTAAAGCGATCACTGTTAAAACGGTCATTACCGCTATTCACAGTGCTATTTCGTGATGTATTTACTTTATTGCGTAAATCTTGAATATCACTTGAGCTTGGTAAAGCTACACGTGTTGCAGTGCCTTGCTTTTCCATAATTTTATCAAGTGGTAAGTACATCATGTTGTTACCGCCTTTAACATCAACAATGACTTTAGAACTGCTGCTAAGCACCTCTTCCATAGCATCAATGTATAAACGTTCGCGCGTTACTTCTTTAGCTGCTTGATACTCAGGTAATAGCTTTTCAAAACGAGCCACTTCACCTTGTGCTTCAAGTGTAATGCGTTCTTGATAACCTTCTGCTTCTTGCGTCATACGTGTTACTTGACCACGCGCGCGCGGTTCAATTTCACGTGCATACGCTTCTGCTTCACGGATGAAACGCTCTTCATCTTCTTGTGCGGCAATAGCGTCATCAAATGCATCTTTTACTTCAGTTGGTGGACGTGAATCTTTAAAGTTCACATCGGTCACAATTAAACCTAAGTTATACGGTTCGATGATTTTATTAAGCTCATCCCACGTATTTTGACGAACAACTTCACGGCCATTAGTCAGTACTTGGTCCATTTTTGCATGGCCAACAACGTAACGTAACGCGCTATCAAGCGCTTCTTCTAAGCTGTTATCAGCATTAGTTACGCTAAACTTGTAAAGGTACGGGTCAATAACACGGTATTGCACTTCAAACTCAACGCTTACTACGTTTTCATCTTCCGTTAGCATAAACCCTGATGCAGATAATGAACGCACAGCTTCAATATCTACCGGGATAACCGTTTCAATAAAGGTCATTTTCCAGCGTAAGCCTGGCTCTGCAATACGGTCATACTTACCAAATTGCAGTACCACACCACGTTCGGCTTCTTTAACCGTATAAATACCACTTAACGCCCACACAATTGCGGCGATAATGAGGATAAATGAAATACCGGCTCCGCCAAGTCCACCGCCACTATTATTGCCGGATTTTTTACCGCCAAATATGCCGCCTAACTTGTTGCTAAACTTACGGAACACCTCGTCTAAATCAGGTGGGCCTTGATCACGTCCGCCTTTATTGTTCCACGGATCTTTGTCATTGCCATTATTACCCGGTTCATTCCAGGCCATAGCTATACTCCATTGTTATCTAAATAAATTAGGAAATTGTGTTAAATCTATCAAATCTACCGCGTTTCTCATACAAAAACCGACATTTATGTGCCAATTTTTAATCGCGATTGATAAAACCTTCAATTTCAGGACCAAACTCTTTAATTAATCGGTTCCATTCAACCATAGGTAAACGTACATCCAACAACCAGTTACCATGTTCATCAAAGCGCTCTTCATGGACTGCACTTAAGCTAAATAAAGACGCTCTTAAGCGGCCATATTGAGGGGCAAGTAATAACGTACCACTAAGCATTTTCTTAGCCAGCAGGTCACTTATTGCCTCACTAAGTAGCTCACACCCTTCGCCGGTTTGTGCAGATAACCATACTCTTATAGGCTGCCCTTGGTCATCCCGATCAATTCGTGGGCTTACATCATCAAGCGCATCAATTTTGTTATAAACTAATAATTGCGGTACTTCATCAGCTTCAATCTCTTTTAAAACCGACTGTACTTCCTCTATGTTTTCGCGTCTGCGCGGGTCTGCCACATCAATTACATGTAATTGTAGGTCGGCTTCACGCGTTTCTGTTAATGTTGCTTTAAAGGCTGCCACTAAGTCATGCGGTAAGTGGCGAATAAATCCCACTGTATCGGCCAAAATAACCGAACCAACATCACCTATATCAAGTTTACGTAGTGTTGGGTCAAGCGTGGCAAAAAGCTGATCCGCTGCGTATACATCTGAGTCTGTTATACGGTTAAACAGGGTTGATTTACCCGCATTGGTATACCCTACAAGCGACACGGTAGGAATTTCGTTACGCGTACGCGCACGTCTACCTTGCTCACGTTGTACAGCCACTTTGGCTAATCGGGCACGAATATTTTTAATGCGCGCGCGCAATAAACGTCTATCGGTTTCAAGCTGTGTTTCGCCTGGGCCTCGTAAACCTATTCCCCCTTTTTGGCGCTCAAGGTGAGTCCACCCTCGGATTAATCGAGTAGACATATGCCTAAGCTGAGCAAGCTCTACTTGTAGCTTACCTTCGTGGGTACGGGCTCTTTGGGCAAAAATATCAAGAATAAGTGTTGTTCTATCAAGTACACGACATTGGCAAACGCGCTCTAGATTACGTTCTTGAGACGGACTTAATTGATGATTAAAGATGACAACATCTGCATTGTGGATTTTGACAATCTCAGCTATTTCTTCTGCTTTACCGGTACCGACGAATAGTTTCGGATGTGGTGCTTGGCGGCTGCCTTGCACAACCGCCAAACTACTAACACCAGCAGAAGATACCAACAACTCTAATTCATGAAGATCTTCACGATCGCCATCTTTAGGTAAGTCGATATGAACTAAGACTGCCTGTTCGCCGGATTCATAGCGGTCAAACAAGCATTACGCTCCTAATTAAATATTTCCTGGTTCTTGCTCTTCAGTGTCATCGCTCCCTTGAACACCTTGGAAGTTGACTGCACGAGCAGGTACAACTGTTGAAATTGCGTGTTTATACACCATTTGGTTTACAGTGTTTTCAAGTAAAATAACAAATTGGTCAAATGACTGAATTTTACCTTGTAATTTTATGCCATTTACCAAAAAGATTGATACTGGAATGCGCTCACGACGTAGTGCATTCAAAAATGGGTCTTGTAACGATTGGCCTTTTGCCATGTTATTGTTCCTTCGTTCTAGGTGTTATTATAATTTAAGTAGCTGAACTTATTTAATTAAATAATTCGCAACTACTACTAGCTTAGCGAACTTACTACGCGTTGCAAGTTTTCTTCATCGTCTGTTGTTAACCAAGTAACATCAGGCCAACTCCGTAACCACGTTAGCTGACGTTTTGCCAGTTGACGCGTTGCAGCAATGCCGCGAAAAACCATCTCATCATGGTCTACTTCACCCGCAAGATAATCCCACATTTGTCTATAACCTACACAACGAATAGAAGGCATATTGGGGTGTAAATCCTTACGTAGATATAGGGTCGAAACTTCTTTTTCAAACCCCTGTTCTATCATTATTTTAAACCTTTTTTCAATTCGCTGATGTAATTCACTGCGATCATCAGGCGCAATCGCAAATTGATGAAAAGTATAAGGTAACGTTGGCTGCTTTTGCTTTTGCAATTCAGTCATTGTTTTACCACTAATACGGTAAACTTCCAAAGCTCGATTTATTCTTTGTGAATCATTTTCACTTATTTTGTCGGCCGCTTGCGGATCTACTTTAGCCAGCTCTTGATGTAAATGTGGCCAGCCAAATTTTTTTGCTTGCGCTTCAAGCTCTGCTCTAACGACTGGGCAGGCTTCAGGTAGTGGTGATAATCCATCAATTAAAGATTTAAAGTACATCATGGTGCCACCCACTAATATTGGTACTTTACCTTGTTGATGGAATTCATCAATTTTTTTTATCGCATCACGTCTAAAATCGGCGACCGAATAGGTTTCGCTCGGATCGAGTAAATCAATTAAATGATGCGGAGCACGAGCAAGCTCTTCTGCATCGGGCTTTGCCGTACCTATGTCCATACCTTTATACACTAACGCTGAATCAACGCTGATTATTTCTGTATTTAAGTGCTCACACAGTGAAATTGCCAACGCCGTTTTACCAGCTGCGGTTGGGCCCATTAAAAATATGACCGGTAAATTGCTCAACACGGGTACCTTAATTTAATTGCGTTAAATAATGTTCTAGGTCTATTTTAACTGCTTTTTCTTTTAAACGTTCAATTGTTTGCGGATTATTTTGTAAGCTAATTTGTAATTCAATAAATGCATTACTTTCATAAAAGCGTTCTGGTACACAACTAAGCTGCCATGTGAGCCACGCTTGTAACTCGTTGAGCTGTGTTTTACATGCGCCAAGCAAGCTTTCAACCGCGGCTGATACTTCAAGTAAATATAAACACGTGGGTAGCTTTTTAACCATCACAAACTGTTTTTCAATAACTAGCTCAAAGCCTAATAAAGTAAACCACGATTGCTGCTGAGCTATTAGTTCGCAGTCAGCTTTTTCAAGGTTAACCCTTACGGGTAGTAGCAAGGCTTTACCCTCTAAATTACCCAGCTCTTTTATTTGTGCATGCCAGTAATCAACAAGTGCATGCTTATAGTGTGAGCAAAATAACTGCTGCTGCTGAGTAAATACACACACGCCTTTATTTACATGTAATACCTGCACACTTTTTAATGTGTGTGCAGCGCTTTCATCAGTAACGGGCTGCGTTGATACACTATGCTCAAAATGAGCGGCTTGTTGCTCACTCACCCCTTGATAAAATGCATTTACATCGTGATGATTTGCACCATGTTTTTGAGACGGTGAAGCATACCCCGCAGCGCCCCCCCCTGACCCTGCGCGATTAGAGGGGGCACGACTAGTAAAACTAGCGTTTTGTGAATCTATTGGTTGCAACTGTGACTTAGGGTAATCATACCCTTGCTGAACTGGCTGGTTATTAGCCGCATGACTTGGCTGCTCAATAAACGCTGAGGATTGGTAATCGTCTGTGGGCGCTTGATTAGTTGCAAATTCGCCTTGTAGAGGCACAACTACTTGCTTAATCGCCTGTAATATAAAGTCGTGCACTAACCGGCCTTGATGAAAACGCACCTCGTGCTTTGCAGGGTGAACATTTACATCCACTTGCCTTGGGTCAATATCAATATAAATAACAAAACCTGGGAGTTCTTGCGCTCCACTTACCTCTTCAAACGCCTGACGAATAGCATGTAAAATTAGCTTATCGCGCATCATGCGATTATTTACATATGTATATTGCGTGGTATTAGCTGATCCCACTGGCAATACCCAACCATGTAGCTGTAAACCACTTTCGCCAGATTGAATATGCAATCCTTGCTCAGCAAAGGCTTTACCTGCAACTTGCGCAACCCGAGTAATCGCTTGATTTGGATCGGTTTTAGCACGGTACTGCCTAACCACCTTTTGGTTATGCGTCAGTGTAATCGACACATCAAAACGACTCAGTGCAATACGCTTTATAAGCTCATCAATGTGGCTAAATTCGGTTTTTTCGGTGCGTAAAAACTTGCGCCTTGCTGGGGTGTTAAAAAATAAATCTTTAACTTCTATCGTTGTGCCATCTGGGTGGGCTACCGGCTTTACTTGCACGTCCATATCGCGGCCCTGTGCAAACGCTTGCCACGCGGCATCTTGTGCTTTGGGCTTTGAGCTAAGCGTTAAACGCGATACCGAACTAATAGATGCAAGCGCTTCCCCTCTAAAGCCTAAGGAGCAAATATTTTCTAAATCATCGAGTGATTTAAGTTTACTTGTCGCATGGCGAGAAAGCGCTAAAGTGAGCTCATTTTTGCCAATACCTGAGCCATTATCACGAATACGAATAAGCTTGTGACCACCACGCTCTATGTCTATTTGCACACGCGTTGCGCCCGCATCTAAGCTATTTTCTACTAATTCTTTAACCACTGAAGCCGGGCGTTCAACCACTTCACCTGCCGCTATTTGGTTAGCTAATCGTGCAGGTAATATTTCAATACTCATGAGGCCCCTAATACGTGTACAGGTTTAATAAACATCAACTCTGCGGTATGTCCAGCTCTTGACCTATAAACAAGGTGTTTGAGCGTAGTTGATTAACTTGCTTTAATTTGGCTACCGATACACCATACCGACTCGCTAATAGGCTTAGCGATTCACCCGGGCGAACTTTATGTTTAGTTGGGTACTGCGATTTAAGCTTTGCAAATAACGAATCATCAGGTGGGTTTTTTAAGTAATAATTTTTTATAGACGTAAACATCGCTTTAGCTAAGCGTTCCTGATGATTAGCGCTTTTTAACATGCGCTCTTCACGGGGGTTTGAAATAAAACCTGTCTCAACCAAAATTGAAGGAATATCTGGCGACTTTAATACGGCAAGACTTGCATGTTGTGGATCTTTTTTATGTAATTTAGCGACCTTTTTTAGCTCTTTTACTACTTCTTCGGCCACACTAAGCCCTGTTTTCATTGAGTGGTCCATAGACATATCGAGCAGCGCTTGCGCGAGGTATTTTTCGTTAGCAGCATCTTTAATTACATCGGCTGCACCACCTAAAAGCTCTGAGTGTTTTTCTTTATCTTCTATCCATTTACCAATCTCAGAATTAGCGCGACCAAGCGATAACACCCACACCGAAGCACCATTTGGCCCAGGGCTGGTAAATGCATCAGCATGAATTGACACTAAAAAGTCGGCTTTTTTCTGGCGTGCTCGGTTGGTACGGGTATTAAGCTTAACAAAGTAGTCGCCACTTCTTACCATGCGCGAAATCATGCCACGTTCGCCGTCAATCATACGCTCTAAACGTTTAGCTATTTGCAGGGTAATGGTTTTTTCATACGTACCAGAGGGGCCAATAGAACCAGGGTCTTCTCCGCCATGGCCCGCATCAATTGCAATAACAATGTCTCGCTCTTGGCTTAACTGGCGCTTTTTAGCTGCTTTTTGGGCAGGTGTAGAGCTTACTGCAGGTTCACTTTTATTATATAAATCCACAACTAACCTGTTTTTGTACGGGCCAGTAGGTGCCAGCGCAAAAATAACCGGCTTAATAGGCGCGGTTAGCTCAAATACAAAACGTACACTTTGTTTATTTTTAGGTTTTGAATAGCGCAGCTTGCTTACAATTTTGTGCTTAGAAGGAATACTCGGTAATACTTTTAACCCCTTGGTGTTTTCAAGGTCGACCACTAAGCGACTCGGGTTTTTAAGCATAAAATAGCTGAAATCGGGCTTATCATCTAAATCAAATACCACCCGCGTGCTATCTGGCGAGGGCCATACGCGTACACTATTTATGGTATTTTTTGCCCACAACGGTAAGCTCACAGCGAAAACTATGAAACAAATAAAAAGTTTAACTACACCTCGATTCATTATAACTACCATTGCCTTAACTATTTATTATTATGAGAGCGGGCGCCTTAACCCGCTATTAGCTTATTAACCTAAACGTTGGATAGTAAATCTACCTTAAGCCGCTATTTTGTACGCCAACTAAAAAGGTAACTTTGATGCTTTTATATTTCAATGTGTTAGTAAGTATATTAACTCGGGTTTAGGTTAGTTAGTTTTTCGACAATTGCTATTCCGCGCTCGCTGGCACTATTCATAACAATTTTGCGCTCATCGCCAACGTAACTTAAGGTAATGTCTAAATCGGGAACTGGTATAAATTCTCCCCCTTTTTCTGGCCACTCAACAATACAAATAGCCTGCTCAGAAAAGTAATCTCTTATACCCATGTACTCAAGCTCTTCAGGATCGCCTAACCGGTATAGGTCAAAATGATATACATTAGCACGTGTCAGTTCGTATGGCTCTACAAGCGTATAGGTTGGGCTTTTTACCTTACCAGTGTGGCCAAAGCCTTGCACTACACCACGCGTAAATGTTGTTTTACCTGCACCTAAATCACCGTGTAAATAAATTACTGCACCTTGCTCTATAATAGCAGCCACTTTGTTACCCATTGCTACTGTGGCTATTTCATCATTTAGGTGAGCTTCAAAACTACGCGTCATTGTTACCTCAAAAATTTACTAAAAGCGCATCTTTGCTAATCATACCAGAATATTTCTTGAAGGCGATAAATTGGCGTTTTAGGCATAAAAAAACCGGCCTAAGCCGGTTTTAATTAACTGGGGCTTTATAGCCCTAGTTTTTTCTCAAGGTAGTGGATATTTGTACCACCACTTTGGAAGTTTTCGTCTGCAAGAATTTTCTTATGTAATGGCGTGTTTGTTTTGATGCCATCAATAACTAATTCGTTCAACGCATTACGAGCACGGGCAATAGCCACATCACGGTTTTCACCGTAAGTAATAAGCTTACCAATCATCGAATCGTAATGTGGGGGTACTGTATAGTCAGCATAAATATGGCTATCCCAACGAATACCTAAACCACCTGCAGGGTGGAAACGTGTAATTTTACCCGGCGACGGGATAAACGTTTCTGGGTCTTCTGCGTTAATACGACATTCAATTGCATGGCCGCGGATAACCACGTCATCTTGCGTGAAAGATAGCGGTTGCCCAGCAGCAATTTTTAGCTGCTCTTTAATTAAATCAACACCGCTTACCATTTCAGTCACTGGGTGCTCAACTTGAATACGGGTGTTCATTTCGATGAAGTAAAATTCGCCGTTTTCGTATAAAAACTCAAACGTACCCGCACCACGGTAACCAATTTCGATACATGCACGTGTACAGCGTTCACCAATAAATTTACGCACTTCTGCCGTTATACCTGGAGCAGGTGCTTCTTCAACTACTTTTTGGTGACGACGTTGCATAGAACAGTCACGCTCACCTAAATGAACAGCATTACCTTGTCCATCAGCAAGTACCTGAATTTCAATATGGCGAGGGTTTTCAAGGAATTTTTCCATGTAAACCATGCTATTACCAAAAAACTGTTTCGCTTCTTGTTGAGTAAGTGCGATTGAATCAATTAATTCAGCTTCGCTACGTACTACACGCATACCACGGCCACCACCGCCACCAGCGGCTTTAATAATTACCGGGTAACCAATGCGCTTTGCAATTTGCATGTTGCGTTCTTTGTCATCCGATACCGGACCGTCAGAACCCGGTACACATGGTACACCGGCTTTGCGCATTGCATTGATTGCCGATACTTTATCGCCCATAAGACGAATAGTGTCGCCTTTTGGACCAATAAATACAAAGCCGCTTTGCTCAACTTGGTCAGCAAAATCTGCATTTTCTGAAAGAAAACCATATCCTGGGTGAATCGCTACAGCGTCTGTTACTTCAGCAGCCGCAATAATGCGCGGAATATCTAAGTAACTTTCAGTGGCTGGAGGTCTACCGATACAAATGGTTTCATCTGCAAGTAATACGTGCTTAAGATCGCGATCCGCCGTTGAATGCACAGCAACCGTTTTGATCCCAAGCTCTTTGCAGGCGCGCAATACGCGAAGTGCTATTTCACCTCGGTTTGCAATGACTACTTTATCTAACATAAGAGTTGGCCTTTAGGTTACTAAATTATTCAATGATGAATAGAGGTTGATCAAATTCTACTGGTTCGCCATTTTCAACTAAAATAGCTGTAACTGTACCCGCTTTATCTGACTCAATTTGGTTCATCATTTTCATTGCTTCAACGATACATAAAGTATCACCTACTTTAACTTGAGAACCTACTTCTACGTATGCTGGCGCTTCTGGAGAAGCTGCTGAGTAAAATGAACCAACCATAGGTGATTTAACTTGATGGCCTGCAGGTGCTGCTGGTGTAGCATCGGCTTCAACGGCTGGCGCAGCTTGTGCTGGTGCCGCAGGCGCTGGAGCAGCAAATTGCTGTGGTGCGTACTGAGCGTAAGCAGGACCTGCGCTCATGTTGTTACGGTTAATACGTACTGATTCTTCACCTTCAGTGATTTCTAGCTCAGCAATACCTGATTCTTCTACTAATTCGATTAGCTTTTTGATCTTGCGAATATCCATGAACGACCCGCCTATAAGTTTGTTAGTTTAAATTAATTCGAGTTTTGCAACCGGCTCACGGCAGCGTTCAATGCTGCGTGGTAACCCATTGCACCTAATCCACATACCACACCTTGCGCCACATCAGAAAAATAAGAATGGTGACGAAATGCTTCACGTGCATGCACATTACTTAAGTGCACCTCAAAAAAAGGAATATCAACGCTTAACAATGCATCACGTAAAGCGACGCTAGTATGCGTAAATGCAGCAGGATTAATAATTATGTAATCAACTGCCTGCCAAGCATCGTGTATTCTTTCAATAAGGGCTTGCTCACTATTACTTTGAAAATGCGTAAGCTGAACATTTAGACCCTCTGCGGCAGTCGTTAGTTCGCTCATAATTTCACCAAGAGTGTGCAAACCGTACTTTTCTGGCTCACGCTTTCCTAGCATGTTTAAATTTGGACCATTTATAACTAAAAGTTTAAATTTTGCAGCCATAATACGCGATATATCCTCTAAGTAATGAGTTAAGCCGTTGCGAGCTAATTTTGTACACTAAAGTAAGTATAAAAAACAAAAATTGCAACAAATTCTCACGTTAGCCAACTATTATAGTCAGTTCGATGTAAATAGCAGCAAAATACTGGTCTAATCTCTGGAGGTGTAATAAATATGACGTAATTGGAGGCAAGCCACTTGGTAAGCCCAAGCGGCTAAATTGCACTATTATTGTGCGCTGGCGCGCACTGCAGCTAGGTGGGTGGCAAAATCATCAGCGTTTAAAAATCCTGTAACGCGCTCTGAACTTAGCTCTTGCCCTTGTGTGTTAAAAAACAAAATACTGGGTAAACCAAACACAGTGAACTCTTCCATTAGCTCAATGGTGGTGTCATCACTTTGCGTTAAATCGATTTGAATTAACTGATAGTGGCTAAACTCGCTCTGTACTTTGGCATCTGGAAATGTGTAATGTTCAAACTCTTTACATGCCACACACCAATCGGCGTATAAATCAACCATCACCAGTTTGCCTTGCTGATTAGCTTCAGCAACAGCGTTTTTTAGCTCAGTTAAATTAGCCACTTGTTTAAACTCATTACTTTGCTGACTAACCTGCTCAACCTGTTGCTGCGGCCAAATAACGTTTTTAGCTAATGTAAAACCAGTAAGTACTAAAAATGTAGCACTAAACCAAAGCGCTGTTTTAAGCTTGCTTTGTGGCTGCGCACTCTGCCAATAGTGTAAATAAACAGCCGTTGCCAGTGCTAAAATACCTGCCATAAGTAAAATAATGTCGGCGCTAATTATGCGTTCCAATAAAATAAGTGGCACAACAAGCATAATAAAACCAAATAACGTTTTAACTTGCTCCATCCAACCGCCAGCTTTAGGAAGCAATTTGCCACCAGACGTACCGAGTAATAAAAGCGGTAGGCCCATTCCTAAACTTAATACATACAGGGTTAAACCACCGACAAGGTAGTCACCACTTTGTGCTACAAATAATAGCGCAGCAGACAACGGAGCTGTGGTACAAGGCGATGCAATTAACCCCGACAACACCCCCATTAAAAACACACCTAGGTAATTGCCGCCTTTTTGGTTATTACTGACTTGCGTTAGCTTGCTCATCATGGCGCTGGGTAACTTAATTTCGTACCAGCCAAACATCGACATTGCGAGCAGTACAAACAGTAAACTAAAACTAATAAGTACATAAGGGTGTTGTAAATACCCTTGCACTTGCCCGCCTAAGGCCGCCACTACTAAACCTAATGCAGCATAAGTAAGCGCCATACCTTGTATATATACAAACGACAACGCAAACGCTTTTTTAGTAGATAAATTTTGCTGCCCTGCAATTAAACTCGATAAAATAGGAAACATAGGGAACACACACGGTGTAAACGCAAGCCCCACCCCAACAGCAAAAAATATGAGTAAATTGGTTACTAAACTTTGACTTGCTAATCGCTCTGTAAAACTTAAATCTTGAGTGGTTGTATTACTATGGCTACGTGTTGAGTCTACAGAAGGAGTTAATGCGTTTAATGTATCAGCGGCATCAGCAGATGAGTTATTACCTTGCGCTTGCTCTGAGGCAATAACGCTTAAAGGAATACTAATAACCTCAGGCGGATAACACAGCCCAGCTTTGGCACAGCCCTGATAGCGCACCTTTACAACAGCCCCCTCTGTAACATTACTGAGCTTACTTATAACACTCACACTATTGAAAAAAACTTCGGTTTTGCCAAAAAACTCGTCTTCAATTATTTCGCCAGAACCGGCATCGCCTACCTTTATGTTGGCGCCTTTGGCGATAATTTCTATTTTCTTTTTATAAAGGTAATAGTCAGGGGCTATATCCCACCCCACAAATAAAGTGCTACCTTGTTGATCAAAATCAAATACAAACGCTTGGTCTACGGGTAAAAAGGTTTGCTGTGGCGGGGCAAGTAAATCACCTAGCACATTATTGGTGTTTGCCTTTGCCGGAAGCGCCAGCAAGCTAACCAATAATAAAAAGAAAAACCGCATTAATTTAATACCTCATCCATCCAATGAAAATAAGCCAAATTACCAGTGGCCACATCAACCACTTGAATTTCGGGTACTTCGTAACTGTGTAAACTTTTAATGGTTTCAAACACATCATTCATTTTTTCTGATTTTGTTTTAATCAGTAGCTTTGCTTCTATCTCTTGAGCAACATCGCCTTCCCACATATAAACTGAGGTCATATTTGGTAAAATATTTACACACGCCGCTAATTTTTGCGCTACAAGTGCTTTTGCTAAAGTGCGTGCTTCAGCCTCATCTTTGCACGTGGTAAATATCAATTTAAATTGCGTAGTCATAATTAACCTTTACTAATTTATAGGGAACTAATGCAATAGTATCTGATAGCTAGTGTAATGTGTAGGCGATGAATAATTGTAGATATTAAGCAATTATTAATCACTTTAAGCTCAACCTTGAAAATAGACCCTTTCACCCTCACTTATATTTCATCCACTCTTTTGAGTGCCATTATTTAGAGAGCCCTATGTTTAGATTTTTATTTGTGTTGTTTATTATCATTCCTATCATCGAAATTGCGCTACTAATACAGGTTAGCGATGTAATTGGTGGGTTTGCGACTATAGCCCTAGTGATTGTTACGGCTATTTTGGGCGCCAGAATGGTTAAACAACAAGGTATGGGTGCATTACAAAATGCACAAAGCCAAATGGCCCAAGGACAAATGCCAGCTAAAGAATTATTTACCGGTATTTGCGTGATCATTGCGGGTGTTTTATTGCTAACCCCAGGCATTATGACCGATGTATTCGGCCTACTATTATTAACCCCCTCAATACGCAACAAACTTGCTGCAGGCCTTGCAAGTCAAGCAACGGTACGCATGAGCACAGGTGCACAGCAAGGCTCTTCAGCCTTTACACAACACCCACACTCGCAGCAAGAACAACAGCATGTAAATAAACCAACTACCATTGATGGCGAGTATGAGAGAAAAGATTAAAAATTTATCGATTTTTCTCTTGGAATTTTACACTCTACCCCCATTAATGAATGCAAATTAGAAAAGCTTTTTTCTGTACTGTTCAGAAACTGTTAGGAGAACTAAAAAAATGAACATTCGTCCTTTACAAGATCGCGTAATCGTTAAGCGTCTAGAAGAAGAAACCAAGTCTGCTGGCGGTATTGTATTAACTGGCTCTGCAGCTGAGAAATCAACTCGCGGAGAAGTTATTGCTGTTGGCAATGGTCGCGTTCTGGATAACGGTGACGTTAGAGCTTTAGAAGTAAAAGCCGGTGACACTGTGTTATTTGGCTCATATGTTGAAAAAACTGAAAAGATCGAAGGTCAAGAGTACCTGATCATGCGTGAAGACAACATTTTAGGCATTGTAGGCTAACCCTACTTTTCGTTTAACAAACATTTAAGAATTTAGAGGAAATTAAAGATGGCAGCAAAAGAAGTACTTTTTGCAGGTGACGCACGCGCTAAAATGCTAACAGGCGTAAATATCCTAGCAAACGCAGTAAAAGTGACCTTAGGTCCTAAAGGCCGTAACGTAGTACTAGATAAATCATTTGGCTCTCCAGTAATCACTAAAGATGGTGTATCTGTAGCAAAAGAAATCGAACTTGAAGACAAGTTTGAAAACATGGGTGCACAAATGGTGAAAGAAGTTGCATCTAAAGCAAATGATGCAGCGGGTGACGGTACTACTACCGCAACTGTACTTGCGCAATCTATTGTAAACGAAGGTCTTAAAGCGGTTGCTGCGGGTATGAACCCAATGGATCTTAAGCGCGGTATTGATAAAGCAATTATCGCTGCTGTAGAAGAACTTAAAGCGCTATCTGTACCATGTGCTGATACTAAAGCTATTGCACAAGTAGGTACTATTTCAGCTAACTCTGATAAAGAAATTGGCGACATCATTGCACAAGCAATGGAAAAAGTAGGCCGTAACACAGGTGTTATTACTGTAGAAGAAGGTCAATCACTAGAGAACGAACTAGATGTTGTAGAAGGCATGCAGTTTGACCGTGGTTACCTATCTCCGTACTTTATCAATAACGCTGAAAAAGGCGCTGTTGAGCTAGACAACCCGTTCATTCTACTTGTAGATAAAAAAGTATCTAACATTCGTGAGTTACTACCTACATTAGAAGCCGTTGCTAAAGCAAGCAAGCCACTATTAATCATTGCTGAAGACCTAGAAGGCGAAGCACTTGCAACGCTTGTAGTTAACAACATGCGCGGTATTGTTAAAGTATCAGCAGTTAAAGCCCCTGGTTTTGGCGACCGTCGTAAAGCAATGCTACAAGATATCGCCGTATTAACTGGCGGTACTGTTATCTCTGAAGAAATTGGTTTAGAGCTTGAAAAAGCAACTATCGAAGACCTAGGTACTGCTAAGCGTGTAGTAATCACTAAAGATGATACAACTATCATTGATGGTGCGGGTGAAGAAGATGGCATTAACGGCCGTGTTGCTCAAATTAAAGCACAGATTGAAGAAGCAACGTCTGACTACGATAAAGAAAAACTACAAGAGCGTATGGCTAAACTTGCCGGCGGTGTTGCAGTAATTAAAGTAGGCGCAGCGACTGAAATTGAAATGAAAGAGAAAAAAGACCGTGTTGAAGATGCATTACATGCAACTCGTGCAGCGGTTGAAGAAGGCGTAGTACCTGGTGGTGGTGTTGCTCTAGTACGTGCTGCTAGCAAGCTAGTTGAGCTACTTGGCGACAACGAAGACCAAAACCACGGTATTAAAGTTGCACTTCGTGCGATGGAAGCACCACTTCGTCAAATCGTAACAAATGCAGGCGACGAAGCGTCAGTAGTAATAAACGCTGTTAAAGGTGGCGAAGGTAACTACGGTTACAACGCAGCCTCTGGCGAATACAACGACATGCTTGAAATGGGTATCCTAGATCCAACTAAAGTAACGCGCTCTGCACTACAATTTGCAGGTTCGATTGCGGGTCTAATGATCACTACCGAAGCAATGGTTGCTGAAATCCCTAAAGAAGAAGCTGCTGGTGCCCCTGATATGGGTGGCATGGGCGGAATGGGTGGTATGGGCGGCATGATGTGATCATCCTCCTTTAAGCACCTTGCTTATATAAAAACCCAGCTTCGGCTGGGTTTTTGCTTTTTAATACAAGCCTATTGTTATTGCTTAATTTATCTCCACATCTATACCATGAGTTATTGGATTAAAGGTAAAAGGATTTGCTTAATAATAATGAATTAATCACCTTCTTTATTTTGGTATCACTTATAACAGGGTTAGTGGTATTTATTGCTTGGATTATGCTTAAGCTCGTTATATGGGGTAAGAGCATGTCTAAAGGAGCGTATTTATTTTTAGCATTTTTTCCACTAATTTCACTTATGCCTATTCCACCCCCTACTTATGAAAATGTTCAAAAGGCCAAGCAAGAGCAGCGTAAACGCAAAGAAGACTCAGGTGACGACCCTACGAATGAAGATGAGTAAGCCAGTTTAGCTACGTAAATTAAAACACTTTTTAAGGACGCTTTAAGCATGCTATAGGGTTTAAAATAGAGTGAATCCTTTTACTGCTAGCGATAGATGCGAAGCCAATGTATAACGTACAACTCCCCTTAAAATAAGCTTTAATAAACATTTACCTATACTATTCAACCCTGTATTGATATGTGAAAATACACCGACATAAAACAACTTTAGGTTTTTAAGTTATGCCAAAGCAGCATATAGGTAGTATTGCTCTTGTTGTAAAAGACTATGACGAAGCAATCGCATTTTATACAAAAAAATTAAGCTTTGAATTAGTGGAAGATACGGATTTAGGTGATGGAAAACGCTGGGTGTTAATAACTCCACCCAACTCAAACGGCACACATATATTACTTGCACAAGCCACAGAGCCTGAGCAGTTTAATGCTGTCGGCAATCAAGCAGGTGGCCGTGTGTGGCTATTTTTAAACACTGACAACTTTTGGCGCGACTACGAAAGCATGCTAGGAAATGGCGTAGTATTTCATGAGCAGCCTCGTAATGAGCCTTACGGTACGGTGGCCGTATTTGAAGATCTCTATGGTAACAAATGGGATCTTATTCAACAGAGCTAAATACTTAGTTGATTAACGACCTGACTATTTGAAATAAATCCGAGGGTAGCATGCCGCGCTGCCCTTGCTCTTCAGCCGCAACCTCACCTGCTCGAGCATGAAGAGTTACCCCGTATCGCGCTGCTTCATCGATACTAAGCCCTTGAGCAAGCAATGCACCAATAATACCTGTAAGTACGTCGCCACTCCCTCCCACGGCAAGTGCTGCGTTACCATTTTCACACACCCAAGTACTTTTGCCGTTATCAATTAAAGACCCAGCGCCTTTTAATATGCAAGTAGCATTATACCGTTTTGCGCATAGTCGCACGCTTTCAAACCTATTTGACTCTATTTCAGAGGTGTTTTTGCTAATGAGCCGAGCCGCCTCACCAGGGTGCGGAGTAAGAACACATTGAGCCAACGTATAAGCACTTGCATTTTCAGCTAATAAATTAAGTGCATCAGCATCAAGTACAAGCGGCGTATTGTGCTCTTGGCAATAGTGCATTACAGTGCAAAACGTTTTTTTAGCCCATTCATCCTGCCCAAGTCCAGGGCCAAGTACAACACAACTTGCCCACTCTAAAGCCTGTTCAAGGTTTTCACTCATGACCATTAACTCTGCCCTACCTATGCTTATTGGCATAATAGAACTTTGGTGCGTATAAACCTTCACCATCCCTGCACCTGCTCGTAGCGCAGCTTCACTACTGAGCCTGATTGCACCCGCAGTACCTTGGTTGCCCCCTACGCATAATAACTTGCCATGATTGCCCTTATGGCTATTTAAAGCCCGAGAGCCCAAGCGATTAAAGCTGTCTATATTTATCAAGTGAGCACAAGGTGAAGCGAGTTGACTAAAAGCATCTTCAAGTGCTAATTCATCGAGAATCAACTCACCGGCATGCTGTTTACCTGTCCCTGTAGAAAGGCCCTGTTTAATCGCAATAAAAGTAAGTGTTTTTGTTGCCTGAATAGCTGCGCCTAATACTTCACCTGTATTTGCATTAATCCCTGAGGGAACATCGATACTTAAAACAGGCTTTTCGCTTTGGTTAATGGCTGTAATAATCTCACAATAATTTTCGCGAACAGGTGAATTAAGCCCAGTACCTAGTAACCCATCAATCACACAGTCGCAGCAATCTAAATCACTGTTTGCAAACTCGTTAACTATGCCACCATTATCAAGCCATAGCTGCTTCGCTTTAGCAGCGTCACCACTGAGTGTTTTAACAGGATCTATAGCGCAAACTTTAACCTCTGCACCAGAGTCCTTAATTAAACACGCGGCTATGTAAGCATCACCCGCATTATTGCCATTACCTGCAATAATTAAAGTAAGCTTAGCGTTAAAAGACTGCCACTGCTTGTATACTGCCTCTCCCGCTCGCTGCATTAAAGTAAATAAATCTATTCCACGTTGCTTAGCCGCCTCACCCTCATAAGAGCGAACCTGCTCTTTTGTGTAAATATGCCTTTGTTTATTTAACATAGAAACTCGCCATAAATTAGTGTGTAGATGCTCTTTAACTATAGCTTGGGATAAAAGAGCACTTTTCAATAGCGGATTTAGCATGCTAAACAGCTATTAAAACAGAAATTGAAGGATTTATTACAAAGAGTTTGAGTTCTGTGGTGGGCTTTTGCCGTGGGTTTCGTGATACTCAACCCACGCTACGGAGGTGGTGGAGACTGTGCAAATAATACCTGGAATGTATTTTCACTTTTCTGCGGACGTAAAAAAGCCCGACTATTGCTAGTCGGGCTTTCCTGTATTTTGAACCTGGCGATGTCGTAGTGCCCACAGCGGTAGAGAGTCACATAGCAAATGCACATTATCATTGCGTCGGGAGTCGCTACGCTCGCCCGACCTACATTCTAG